>JAVHWW010000011.1:0-23775 GCA_032159235.1 Acidobacteriota bacterium | reverse complement strand
GTCAGTGGTCAGTTGTTGGCGAGTAGTTTTTAACTGACCACTGACCACTGACTACTGACCACTGCTCTAGTTAATCTTCCTTCCACCAACGACGTGCGAACCATTCAGTCGAGAGTAAAAGCGGGATGATGAAGGCAAGCGGCCACCACGTTCGCAGTTCCCAGATGCGACGGATGGTTTCGTTGCTTGATGAAGTTGCCGCCAGTCGTTCAGCGAGCGCATCTATTTCGTTGGCGGCTATCAGGTCGCCGCCGGTCTCGCGCGAGACGCGGCGCAGGGTGTCGAGCGATGCGCCGGTCTCGTGTGGCATTGGGGCGACGACGGCAAACTGTTTCTCGACGCTTCCAGTCTGACCGCCTGCAACGTAATTGACTTCCAAAGCAAACCGCCCACGCGCGCGTAAAGGAAACTGCGCGCGCCAGACGCTCGCATCCGTTGTGTCAGGCGCGAAGGCGACCTCTGGCGGTTGTGCTGCGACAGTCGAGGCATCGCCTGTGGCTTCCGTCAACGGCTGCAAGCGCGCGTTCAGCTTCTCGATCTTCAAAGGTGTGTATGAAGCATCGCGCACGCGAATCTCAGCCGTCAACATGCTTCCTTCGGCAGGTGATTCATCGCTCAAAGCTATCTCCACAGGCACACGCGCATCCGCGCTCGCCCAGAGCACGAGTCCCTGCCACAAAGCATTGAACGGCCCGCCCGTGTTGTCTTCTTCAACACTCGCGCTCGTGCGGATGCGCCACGAATCCGCCGGAGCGAAGATGAGCGTGCGCCCCGCGCCGTAGCGCATCGCTGCAATTTCTGTCACGCCCTCTTCGCTCGTGCCGTTTGCTCCCGGCTGTCCCGCAACCGCGAGTACGCCCGCGCCCGGACGCAACGCACCCAATCTAAAACCCTGTCCCGTGAGCGCGGCGACCTTCGCGTTTGTCTCTTCGCTTGCGCTCAAGTAGCCGCCGAGCGCGTTTGCTCCTTCTTCCGTCGGCGTGAGAAAGAAATGGTCGCGCGTCTTCTCCGCTTCTAAGGGCCGACCCTGTGAGAGTTCCTGCGCCTGTGAGACAAAACCCTGCGCGCTGATTTCCGTCGGCAGTAATGAGTAGAGTTTTCCGCCGGGCGTGGCGATGGAGCCGTTGAAACTGTTGCCGCCTAAGACGATCAATCCACCGCCGCGACGTTCCACCCATTCACGCAGCCGTGCGCTCTCCGCAGATGAGAGCAGAGTGTTCGCGGTCGCTCCGACGATCACGCAATCGTAAAGATTGAGCCGCGCCGCGCTCTGAAGCGCCGCGTGCAACTTCGCTTCCGGCGTGCCGCCTGCATTAACACTCTTGCCCGTCTCATCTTTGCTCGCTGTCTCCTGCTGCTCTTTTGCTTCCTCGGATGCTCCGACTATCGCAGCCCGGCTGACCTGTGCGAAGTAGTCAACCTCGAAGAGCCTGGACTGTTCGAGCGCGCGGCGAATGAACTTCGCTTCCCACGTCGGCTCACTCTCGAAAAAAAGCACGCGCCAGCGTCTCTCTTCGACAGACAAACTGAATGGCCGTGTGAGCCTCGCAGCATCTTCGCTGCCAGCCGCCTCAACCTTCGCAGTGTAATCAATCCAGCCCGCGACCTTCGGCACAATCGTGAGCGTCACAGCCTGCCTCTCGTCATCCTTCGTCCATGCAATGCGCGCAGACGCCTGCACCTTCGCCTCATCCGCAATCGTGATGAGCGATTCGCGCCCCTTCATCCCGCGCGCGTGAATGTGGCAACGCACCGCGACCGGCACGCCTCGCACCGCACGACCTAGCACCGTCACGCTCTCAAGAGCTGCGCTCGCGCCTTCGCTTTGACCGTCATCAGCGATCACGTAAACAGGTGCGCCGCCCGCCCGCTCACTCGTTTTCTCAACCTCACGCCGCGCATCCAACGCGCTCATCGCGCCGTCGCTCAAAAGCGCAGCCGCGACAAATCCTTGACTGTCGTTTAGCTCATCAAGATTGCCTGTTGCCTCAACAGCGCGCTCATCGTTCTGCTCCGCAACTTCAAAATCTTTGCCCTTCAACGCAGCAATCGCCTGCTCCACGATCTGCTCTCTCCTGCTTCCTGCTCCTGCCTCCTGCTTCCTGCTTTTCCCATCCGTGCTCGCAGCCGCGCGCGTCGAACTCAACAGCACGCGCGCACGTCTCGTCGTCTGATACTCAACCTGCACGCCCGCCAGCGCACACGACATAAACACCAGCGTGATCGCGCGCAAGCCGACCAGCGAGAGCCGGATTCTATTTGAACGTCCGTCAAGACTGCGCCAGTAGCGCGCGAGCGCATAAGCAGAGATGAGCAGCGCAGCAACCAGCAGCGCGCGACCCCAAGGCGACAGGGAGACGCGGAGACGCGGAGACGCGGCGAAGAACAGGAGGCAGGAGCAGGAGGCAGTAAGCAGAGCGTGCCTTGCTCCTGCTTCCTGCTCCTGCTTCCTGCTTCCTATCTTTATCATTGCGCCTCCTATCGCCGCGTCGCCGCGTCTCCGCGTCTCCGCGTCAAACTCTCTCCGCCGAGCAGACGACGGAAATACTCTGCGGCTCGCGTATCGTCCGTCGGTAAAAGAGGATTAGCGTCACCGCCGCTGGCGCGCGTGCGGCTCTCTGCGATGGCAAAGAGATTCGACGCGGCCTGCGCGAGCAGCGCAAGCTGTTTCGAGATGCGCGCAGCAAACTGGTCGCTCGTGCCGTTTGTGTCTGTGCGCGAGAGTTCACTCTCGACGATGCGTAACTGCCCTGCCGCTTCCGCAATCGTCGCCGCATGATTGCCGCTTTGAACACTGACCAGCGCGTCCGCAGCCTGTCTCGCTCTCTCGCGCGCGCGATTGACTGCGCCCGTCCTCGCATTCGCAGTCATGCTCAACGTCTCCTGCAAATCATTGAGCGCCGAGTATGCATCCGCAAGCGCGGCGCGCACGGGCGCAGACTCTTTCGTCTCCGGGCGACGCGCCAGCTTTTCCAATCGCGTCCTGATCTCCGCCAACTCGCCCGCGTAACGACGCTTCAAATCAAGCGGCTTACTCTGCGCGACAACCGGCGGCACATAACGCACAGCCGCCTGCGCGCGCTTCAAACGCGCCAGCGCGTCGCGCTCATAATTGAGCGCCTGCGCCGTGTCAGCATTCGTCAAAGCATCTTCCGCATCCCACATCGCGCGGATGGCGTAGGTCATCTCTTTGACGGACGTGGGCGCATTCGTCGGCGGCTCAGGGATGCCGTGAAAGTGCGGCGCGGTGCGCTCCGTTTCAGAGGCACGCACCTGTTCCCCGACGGTCGGCGCGCCGCCGCTCGCGCTTGTCTCACTCTCTTCGCCTTCGCCTTCGAGATGAATGAAATCGTTGAAAGAATTTTTGAAGTCGCGTTGTTCGGCGGCGATGTCGTTTGAGCGGTTTTTGAGTTCGACCTGTGAAAGTCTCGCGCGCTCATCGTGAAGTTTCTGCGTGTGCATGATGATCTGGCGCTCGCTCAGAAGAAAGCGGCCAATCTCGTTTGGCATCAGGTCGCTCAAATTGAGCTTCGCCAACGCTGGCGCGGCGACGGCAATCGCCAGACTCGCAGAGCGCCCGGTGTTCGCGTTTGGGTTGCGGTCGCGTGCTTCAATCCAGAAGACGAGCGTGTCGCCCGGCTGCATGTCGAGTCGTTGCAGGTCGAGCGCAGTCGTGCCGCGCCACTCACGCGCACTCGCGTGCTCAACATTGCCGATGCTCGCTTCGCCGTTCGTAAACTTCGCCGCATCGCCAAGCCCGCGACTCTTGATGTACTTGAGCGCGACACTCGCCAGCCCTAAGTCATCCGTCGCCGTCCAGCGCACGACGACCGGAGCGTTCGGCAGTGCGCGTAACAACTGATCGCTCGCAGGCTCCGTGATGCGCGCTTCCGGCGCGACATCGTTATAAACCTCGACAGCGCGCACGATAGGCGCGGGCGCGCTTCTTTCATCCGCAACAATGCGCGCCTCAAACGCGCCGCTCGCGTTGGCCGTGAACGTTGCGCTAAATCGTCCCGCTCCGAGCGAGCGCATTGGATTGCTCGCGCCGTTGAAGCTGAGCGTCGCGCCATCAACTACGCCGCTCGTGTTGAGATTCACTTCAATCTGCGAGCCAATCAGCGCACGCACCAGCGCATCGCCGGAAACTTCCTCGACGCTCAAGCCCGAATATGCAGGAGGCACAACGCGCACACGCAACTCTTCAATTAAGATAGCTGCGCTATTTTCATTTCCGTTTGCCGCCGCGTGAGAGATTGACTGTTCCGCGACAGCATCGTCACTCGCCAGCCACAACACGCGCCTGGCCTCACGCGCAAACGCTGTCGGAGCGATGAGCCGCAACATGAGGATGAGAAGCAGTGTGAGAGCCAACGCGATTATGCCTCGTCGCGCACCGTCGCGCGGCGCAACAACTCTTTCGTTAATCTTCGACAGTTCAACGCGCGCCTGACTTTCCAATCGTGCGAGCATGTAAAGATGTGTGCCCTCAATCCGCGCGCTCTCGAAACTTTCAACCAGCGTCACCAGCGCGTTTCGATTGTTTCCGGCGGCGCGCTCGACTGTGCGCGCAACCTCGACGAGCGGTCGTTGCCGCAGGAGAAGCCAAACGGCGCGAGCCAGCAAAATAAATCCGGCAAACAGGACTATCGAGAGAAGGGACAGGCGCGTTGTTCGCGGCAACTGCCACTTGTCATCCACGAAAGCAGACACACAGAGCGCGACGAGCGCGCAAGCGACGATACTCGTGCCTCTCGCAATCATTTGAAAGAGTCGCCGCCGAAAAGAGAGACGGCGAAGCGCGGCGCGCACACAGACACGCCCTGGTTTCTCTTCGATGATGAGCTTCTCAATTGCTGCGCTCATAGTTTATTCCGGCGCTGTGATTCGACGCTGCCGCATGGCGACGAATAGTTCTGCGATCATTAGTAGAAAAGCCGCGATGAGAAAATATCTCCACGTTGAGCCGCTTCGCTCCGTTGCCTCACGTTGATTACTTACGCTTGCCGTCTTCATCTCTTCAGTTTTCTCTGCGGAGAAGAATCGTTTGAGGTCATCTGCGGTGGCGAGCGCGCGCTTTGATTCGACGGCGGGCGCATTGAAGGCCACGAACCTTTGAGTGCCCGCGAATTCCAGCCTGTAAATTCCCGGCTCGCTGAAATAAGCGAGCGGGTGGCTGATAAGCTCACGCGCTTTCGTCGCGCTCACGCGGCCTTCCATGCTCGTTATCTTCACGTCCCCTTCGAGCGCGACATTCAATCGAACCGCTTCGCCTACGGTTCGTGAAAGCGGTTCGCGTGCGTTGCTTGTTGAGCGCAGGATGGATGAAGTGAGCGCTGGAAACGACGGCGACGCGCCGAGATTGCCTGACGCGCGTGCGGGCGAAGTCGCCAGCAACATGAGCGCGCCTTCACCGATTCGTTCAGAGACAAACGCTGCGCTCCCATCGTCCCATCGCAGCAACGTCAACGCCGAAGTTCGCGGCACGAGAGCATATCCGGCATTGAGGCGAACGGCACGCAGCGCCATCATCGTGCTTTCATCCAGCGTGCGAAACTGCGGCGCATTCCCGTCTGCCACGCCGAAACTCAAGATCGGCCTGTTCATTCGCGTGATGCTCTCAAACGGCAACTCACGCCCTTCTTCTCTCTGCGCGAGCGCGTTCCATGATTCCGTATCGAGATCACGAGAGAGAAGCATCCAGACGCTGCCGCCCGCGCGGGCATACTCTGTCAAAGCACTCACTTCATTCTCACGCAGCGCACCGTGAAGCGTGAAGACGATGAGCGAATATGGAGCGAGGTCTTCCGAACTCTCCGGCAACTGTCGCTGCCTGTCGAGCTTGATGTTCGTCGCTCCTTCATTGCGTGCCGCTTCGAGCGCGGCGCGCAGATAAAGACTCGCGTCGCCGCCGTCTTCGATCAGGAGCACGCGCTGTTCGCGTGGCTGTGAGAAAGCGAAGAAGCGTTCGTCGTCCGCATCGAAATCATCAGGCTCAAGCGCCTTGAGGCTGCCTGTGATTTGCCCGTTGCTTTCAGTGTGCCACTCGATGCCGGAGCGCACGCCTGCGCTTGCGTCAATCGTCCACGACAGCCGCGCACCGCTTTCACCGTCGTGTTCGGAAACCATTTCGGTCGCAGACAACTCGACACCGCGCTCAGTCTTTCTCACATCCTCGTCAATCAGGAATGTGTTGCGCTCAACTGCCGAGCCGACAGAGTAAGTCGTAATGCGAAGTGGCACAGCGCGTGCGGCCACGTTCTGTTGCTCTTCAAGCGCCGCTTGCTGGAAATCAGAGATGATGGCGATTTCACCTGTGGCCTGCGGCTCACGCCTTACTTGCGCGTTGACTTCCGCAAAGGCTGCATCGTAATCCGGCGCGCCGCCCGTCGGTTGATAATGCTCGACGGCTGCGAGCAATTTCGCCCGGTCGGAAGAGAGTTCCGCGAGCGTCTCGGCTGCGGATGAAAAAGCGATAATCGCCGCACGTTCATTGCCAGCGAGCTTGTTGACGATGCTGCGTGCCTGCTCTCTCGCGGCCTCGTCGCGTCCGCGCGTCTTCATACTGAGCGAAGCGTCCATGAGAATGAAACGCACGGGCGCGTGTGTTTGCGTGTGAAGAGTTAGAAGCGGGCGCGCGAGTCCCATCACGAGCAGGATGATTGCCGCAACGCGCAACGCGAGAAGTAGCGGCTGGCGAATGCGTCGCGGGTACAACTTGAAACTCGGCGTCTCGCGCAGGAATGCGAGCGACGGGAAATCGAGCCGCCGCGCACGTCGCCTGACCAGCAGATGAATTACTACCGGCAACGCGACGAGGAGAAGCCCGATAAGCATGAGCGGGGAAAGAAAGACCATGAGCTAACAATAAGCGAAGAGCAAACAGAAATTAAATTCGCAGGCTCGAATTAAATGGGCTGTGTGAATCAGGGTGACTTGGAGAAGGCTATGTTTATCATTATCAATAATCCAAGTATCATGAAAATGCTTCCAACTATTATGTACCCTATGCGCCCCACTTTCTCATTAATTTCTTTCCCCACTAACTTATAGTTATACTTGTAATAGGACTTTACTGCCTCATGTGCAGCCTTCTTATTAAACAGCACTGCCGCTGCCCCTGCTAGAAACACAATGATGCCCATATAGAATTTCCCCATCTTATCTCCCGCTTCTGAAACTAGCTCTAAAGTTTTCCTTTCATCTTCCCAGCTTTTCTCCGTCGCAGATAAATCGCAAGTGCTTTATCAAGCGGCTCTGATGGATCAAGCTCGGCGTAGTCTGCGCCCGTGCGCTCGAACTCGCGGCGGAAGAAGGCGCGCGAAGTTTCGACGCGCTCAATGTAAGCGCGGCGCACGCGGCCGGCATCGGCCAACAGAGTCTCACCTGTTTCAAGATCGTGAAATTCAAAAGTGCCGCGCGCTTCGAGAAACTTTTCCGCGCGGTCGAGCAGATGAAAGACGATCACATCATGGCGTGCACGGCGGACGCGCGTGACAGCATCAACAATCTCTTCGGGCTTGTCGTAAAGATCGGAGATGAGGACTACGACGCCGCGTCGTTTCCATTGCGCAGCCTGTCGCAGAAGCGTTTGACCGATGCGCGTCCGCCCGGAGGCTTTGAGACGTTCGAGTGCGACGAGGATTGTTTGTAGATGACGGTGGCCTCCGCGCGCTGGGATGGAAGTTTGAGTCTCTTCGTTGAAGCTGGTGAAGCCGACGCGGTCTCCCTGTCGCGTTGAAAGATAAGCAAGCGCGGCTGTGAGGTAGCGCGCGTAATCCAGCTTGCTCACGTCGCGCGGCGCGAAGTTGAGCGAGGCGCTGGTGTCCAAGAGCAGGCGCACGGGCGCGTTCGTCTCTTCTTCGGACTCTTTGACGTAGAGCCTGTCCGTGCGCGCATAGACGCGCCAGTCAATGCGTCGCATCTCGTCGCCCGCGATGTAGGGGCGATGCTCCGCGAACTCCTGCGAGAGTCCGTGATAAGGACTCCTGTGCAGGCCGATGAGGAAGCCTTCGACAACCGTGCGCGCGATGAGATCGAGCCGCCCGATGGCGGCGAGCACGGCTGGATTAAGCAGGCGTTCAGATGAATGTGTGGCAGTCATCACGAAACTCGCGGCGAGTTCTAACTATGGCTGAAGCGGCGGATCATTAACGGTCGCCGTTCGCGTCGCATTGGCGTGAATGACGTTGCTTGTCGCATCCATGTAGAGATGCCGCGCGCCCGTTGCGTTCGCGGGGTTATCCTCTTTGGGATCGGCATTAATCGTGTACATAGCCGATGATGAGCCTGACTTCGGCGTGAGCTTGATTGTAAAGACATAGCCTTCGACCACCGGCGCTGTGCTTTTGAAGCGTTGATCGAGATAATTATCCTGAGCCAACTGCTCGAACGTGCCGTAATCTTCCCCATGACTGAGCATGTACTGTGTCTGCGCTCCGTAGATCGTTTGCAAACTGCGGATGGCCGCCGCCTGGTCTGCGACGTTCAAAGACTTTCGATACGGGCCGGTTTCATTAGCGGAATTATCAGCCTTCTTGCCGCAAGCAGAGGCAAACAAAGCTACTGCCACCAAAGCAAGCAAGGCCGCAGCAATGATGCTGGCGCTTCTTCGCTGTGCATGATTTTTCATAGTTGTGATCCTTAAAAGCAGAATTCAGAATCCAGAATTCAGGAGCCAGAAGAACAGAAAGACAAAATCTGTTGATGCGGTTGCAGCCTTAGTATTCTGGATTCTGGATTCTGGATTCTGAATTCTGCTTTATTTCGCGTAGTACCCACGTCTGGTGCGCGCGGTCAGTTCCGGGTGATTGACGAGATGCACGGAGACAATGCGCCATGAGCCGTCGCGCTTTCTGTTGGTCGGGCGATAGCCGATGCTATAGACCGTGCCGAGATCATGGATCACCTCCTGATACACGCCGTGCAAATCTTCCAGCTTGCGCGCTTGATATAGCAGGCTGCCGCTCTCTGCGGCAAGCTCGGCGAGTTGCTGGCGCGCGATGGCGTAGGAGGTTTCCGACGCATTGTGTTTCTTAATTTCCTCGCGCTCTGTATCAAGGTAAATGGGAATGACGATAGCATCCGACTTCTTGACCATCTCAAGAAGCTCATCGAAGCTCGTCGCTGAACCGGGGCCGGGCACATCCGGCAGCGCGTTATCCACGCCGTCCGACATCACGATCACAGCCTGACGACGCGCCACATCCTGCGCGCGGAAGAAGCTACGGAGCACGAAGCTGAGCGCATCCCAGAAATTTGTTCCGCCGTGCGGCTTCTCTATCTGCTTGATCCGCTCTCTTAGTTGCTGGCGGTCGGTCGTGAGCGGCGAGACAACGAAGGGCGCGTCTGTGAACGTGACGATGCCGATTCGATCCGTCGGGCGCGCGGCTTCCACAAAACGGACGGCGGACTTGCGTATTAAATCGAGCTTGTCTGCGGTCGAACCGGAAAGGTCTATCAGCAACACGAGGTCAAACGGCGTCGCCGCCGAAGCGAAGAAACTGATCTCCTCCACCGTGCCGTTCTCTAACACCGCAAAATCTTTCTGCTGCAACTCGCCGACAGCGTGCTGTGTGTCATGGCTAAAGACGCTGACGTTGAGATCAACCAGATCGGTATCAACGCGGATCGTCTCAGTCTCAACATCCTTACCATCCTTCTGCACAATTGGCGGGGGAGGTGGTGGCAGATCGCCCTGCGCATGAACAGTCGAAAAGCAGCAGGCAGTTAGTAACAGACAACAAGCAGCAAAGAGCGCGCAGTGAGTCTTTCTTCTTCCTTCTGACTCCTGACTCCTGACTCCTGACTCCTGCTTTTCAGTTCGCATAGTAGCCGCGTTTGCCGCGCGCGACGGCGTTGGGGCGTGCGACGGCGACCCGAATCGCGCGCCATTTTCCGTCGCGTCCTTTGTTTGTCGGGCGATAAGAGAGGCTATAGACGGTGCCCAGATCGGCGACGACGCGCTCGTAAGCGTCGGCCAAATCCTCCAGCTTTTCGACTTCGTAAAAGATGCCGCCGCCTGCTTCCGCAAGCTCTTTCATGCGGTCGTAGGCAAGATCGAATGTTTCATCCTGGATGTCAAGAACACTCAGCGGCTCATACGACGTGTCGAGCCAGAGCGTATAGAGCACGCCGTCGAACTCTCTAACCTGCGAAAGCACTTCGTCGTAAGTGGTCTTCGAGCCTTCGCCCGAAACATTCGGCAACGTGCTGTCAAGCCCGTCGCTCATCAGGATGATCGCGTTGCGACGCGAGTCTTTCGCGTTTTTAGTTGCTTCGTCCATCGCATAGGCGAGCGCGTCGTAGAGCTTGGTGCTGCCCTTCGGTTGCTGAATCGCGTTGATGCGCGCGCGCAACTCTTCACGGTCGCTCGTCGGCGGCGAGACGACGACGAACTTGTTGGCGAAGGTGATGATGCCGATGCGATCCGCCGGACGGGCGGCGTTGACGAAACGAAGCGCGGCCTCACGAACCAATCCTATCTTCTCCTGCGTGGAAGTCGAAAGATCAATCAAGAGGATGAGGTTGAAAGGCGCGCTTGCAGATTCAAAGTGCGCGATCTGTTGCTGCGCGCCGTCCTCGAACAACTTGAAGTCGCTCTGGGCGAGTCCCTTCAAGCCGCGATTCGTCCCGCGATCAACGACGCTGACGTTGAGCGTGACGAGTTCCGTGTCAACGCGCACTACGTCGCCTTCGCTCACCTCTTCCGGTGATGTGAGCGGCGCGGAAGGCGTACCCGCTCCGGGACTGTTTTTGTCTGCGCCGATGAGGACAGGCAGCTTGCGCGTTTCGCTCGCCTGCGCGGTGTCAGTTATGTCGATATTAGGCATTAGAGTGATGTTCCCTCGCTCAGAACGAAGGCGCAAGGACTTGCTGCCAGTTCCCTGATGCAGATGCAGCGAGTGTCTATTTTCATTAGAGGGAATGACGTTGCTCAAGTCCACGAGCGAAAGCAACGTATGTGTTATCTTTCCGTTCGGTGCGTCTGCTTGTAAATCAACATTCCCGGATGCGGAAAATTCGGCGCGGATGTTGGCCGAGACGGTTTTCGCAGTCAATTCTTCGGGCACTCCACCGATAGTTATCTCGCCAGATGTAGTAATAATTTCCGCACGCGAGCGTTCCGGGATGCGCAGGATCAAATCAACTCGCGCGGGCGTGACCGCAGTCTGATTCACAACGCCGATGGTCAGCAACTGTTCGGTTCTTTCGATGATGACCGGCGAGCGGTTCGGCGTCTTGCCTTCAACCGTCGCGGTGATAGAAACGTACTTTTCGTTCCAGACTTCGATGCTCACGCTGCCGCGCCGGTTCTCAACACGCAATCTCCCACCGAGAGGAAGATCAGCGCGCACACCTTCATCAATAAACAAGATGGATTTAGCCTGCGGCGCGAGAAGCAGCAAGAGGAGAGCAGCTAAAATGGCAGAGAGAAATTTTGCTTGTTGTAAGCGAAGCATGACTTTCATAGTGAAAAGTGAATAGTGAATAGTGAATAGCTATTTTTCACTTTTCACTTTTCACTATCCCTCCAACTGCTTCAGTAACTCCGCGATGATCGCTTCCGCTGTGATGCCTTCTGCTTCAGCGCGGAAGTTGGGGAGAATGCGATGTCTCAAGACAGGATATGCCATCGCGCGCACATCATCAAACCCGACGGCGAAGCGGCCATCGAAGAGCGCGCGTGCCTTCGCTCCGAGTATCAAGGATTGCCCGGCGCGCGGGCCTGCGCCCCAGCGCACATTCTCGTTGATGAAAGCAGATGCCTCATCTCTGTTTGGACGACTCGCGCGCACGAGCCGCGCCGCGAAGTCAATGATGTTTGAGGCCGCAGGAACATCTCGCACGATCTCTTGAATTCTTAACAATGTCGCTCCGTCGAGAATTGGACGCGCCGCGTCTGTGCGGTTTGCCGTCGTCTCCGCGATGATGCGGCGCTCATCTTCCGCTTCAGGATAATCAATCACGATCTCGAACATGAAGCGGTCGAGTTGCGCTTCCGGCAGATGATATGTGCCTTCCTGCTCGATTGGATTTTCGGTAGCGAGCACGAAGAAGGGCGCTTCGAGCGTGTAGCGCACGCCGCCCGCAGTGACCTGATGTTCCTGCATCGCTTCGAGCAGCGCGGCCTGCGTTTTCGGAGGAGCGCGGTTGATTTCGTCCGCGAGCACTATGTTAGCGAAGACGGGGCCGGAGATGAAACGCGCGGCGCGGCGTCCGGTCGTGCGGTCTTCTTCGATGACTTCCGTGCCGGTGATGTCTGACGGCATCAGGTCTGGCGTGAACTGGATGCGGTTGAAGCGAAGATGTAGAGCCTGCGCGAGCGTTTTAACGAGCAGTGTTTTGGCAAGGCCGGGCACGCCGCGCAGCAGGCAATGGCCGCCGCACGCAAGCGCAATCATGCACTGCCGCACAACCTCGCGCTGCCCGACGATGACCTTCGCAACTTCCGCTTCAAGCTGCGCGACCGTCAACGGCAGCGCATCGAGCGTCACGGCCTTCTCGCTCTCATTCATCAACTGCATATCAGTTCAATCGCAAAACTCAGAGCCTGTTGCAGAGCCTGATGAAGCCGCGTCCGCACCTCCCAGCAAGCCTTCCAGATGCTGCCGCGCTTTCCACGCGCCGGTGCGATTGGCGGCCTTGATGCCTTGTGTCCAAGCGCGGCGTGCTTCCTCGCTCTGGCCTTGATTCAAGAGCGCCGTGCCGAGCATCTGGAAAGCGGCGGTATAATCTGGATTGATCCGCACGACGTTACGCAGCGCGTCCGCAGCCTCGCTCCATCTTTCGGCCTTCACGTATTCGCTGGCGAGTCCATACCAGATCATCGCATCGTCCGGTTGTTGTTTAGACATCTCTACGAAAATGTCTATTCTCGATTGTGTCATCTTAAGAGTTAACGCACCTATCGGTTCTATTCAACTGGCCTAATAACAGGCTTTTTTAACCTGAACAAGATAACCACGCCGACAAGCAGAACTGTACAGAAGCCAAGGACAGCCCACCTTTGAGAATGTCCAGCTTGAAGAGGACTAGAGCGATAACACCTATGAGTAACTGGCAGAATTCCCTGATTAGCAGCTTCCGTCCGACCACCTTCATATATTCGTCACTACTTTTCGGCTTCCCGAACATTCGAGAGAAGGGACGAAAGATGTGTAAGAAGATGCAGATTAAGGTCAAACCAATGAATACCCAAAGGTAAATGTTCACCGAAGTCTCGGACATTATCCTTCCCGCTCACATTATAGCCAATGCTCATTCTCTATCGCTCAATCATATCAAGCATCGAATCGCCCTGCGCTGGCTTCTGTGCTGGATTAACAGGCGCCGCATCGGACATATCGGCGAGGCGCAGGAGCAGGTTGTTGTAATTCGTCGCGTAGGGCATCGCGTCCTCTTTCGTCACGACGCGCTGGCGAATCATCTGTTCGAGCACGCCGTCGAAGGTTTGCATTCCTTCCTGATCGCCCTGCTCCATCGCGTCTATCAGAGATTTGCCTTCGGTCTCGCCTTTTTCGACGTACTCTTTGGTGCGCGAAGTTGATTTCAGGATTTCGATGGCCGCGATACGCCCCTTGCCGTCAGCGCGCGGAATCAAGCGTTGCGAGACGATGTAGCGAAAAGCCTGCGCGATGCGATTGCGGATGACATGCTCTTCATTTTTCGGGAAGACGCCGATGATGCGGTCAATGGTTTTGGCAGCATCAATCGTGTGCAAGGTGGAGAGAACGAGGTGGCCTGTCTCGGCGGCTTCGAGGGCGACTTCAATCGTCTCGCGGTCACGCATCTCGCCGACGAGAATCACTTTCGGAGCCTGGCGCAGCGCGGCGCGCAGAGCGAGCGCGAAGTCCGGCGTGTCGGAATGTAGCTCGCGTTGATGGACGGTCGAGTTTTTGTGCTGGTGCATGAACTCGATGGGGTCTTCGATGGTGACGATGTGGTAATACTTCTCTTCGTTAATCAAATCTATGATCGCAGCGAGCGTCGAACTCTTCCCGCTTCCGGTCGGGCCGGTGACGAGCACGATGCCGTTCTTGATTTCGATGATGCTCTTGAGTTGCGCGGGCAGATTGAGTTCTTCAAAGCGCGGCGGGCGTGCCGGGATGACGCGCATCACGATGGCGTAGGTGCCGCGCTGCTTGAAGATGTTGACGCGAAAGCGGGAGAAGCCGGGCGCGCTGAAAGAGATGTCGGCTGAACCGTATTTTTCCAGACTGTCGGCGGCCTGCTGCTGGTTGCCGATAATTATTTTGGCGATGCCAGCCGTGTGCTGCGGCAACAGCTTTTCCAGGCCCGGAATCTGGACGGGCTGAAGTTTGCCGACAAGTTCGACCTGCGGCGGTCGTCCAGGCGAAAAGATCAGGTCGCTCACTTTATCCGACACAGCCAACATGCGCTGCAACACGTTGATGAAATTCATCGGTGGCGGCGTCGCGGCAGGCGCTGGCGGCGGAGGTGCGATGGGTTGTTCATTCATAAGGGTGTCGGGAGTCAGGGGTCAGGGATCGGTGAAAGCCTTTTCTGGCCCCCGCCCCCCGACCCCTGACACCTGCTCAGTGTGTTAGCGCATAGACGACGATGTTGACGCCGAAGCGTGTGTTGTCTTTGGTGATGAAACGTTTGTTGGCCCAGTCGTAGTTCCACTCGCAGCCGTAGTCTTTGTTGGAGTAGAGGACGGCGATGCGATTGTCAATCTCAATGGCTTGCAAGTAGTCGTGAACCATGTCGTCGCCCCAGCCGTTGAGTTCGTGAGAGGTGGCGGGCGGGCCGTCTTTGAACTCGAAGAAGGAGCGATAGAGCGGGTGATTCTTTGGCAACTTGCGTAGCGCTTCATCGGGGCGGTCGAGGACTGCTTTGATTTCGCTCTCGAAGGTTTTGGCGAATGTGCCGTCAACGTCGTGGTTGCAATCGTCAACGAACATGAAGCCGCCGTTGCGAAGGTAGCGACGAAGGTTCGCGCGCTCGGCTTCGGTGAAACGCAGCATCTTGTTGCCGGTCAGATAGACGAAGGGATAGTTGGCAAGCTCGCCAGAACCAACATCCACAATCCGTTCGTTCGGGTCAATGCGTATTGATGTGTACTCGACGAGCGAGTTCAGGAGGTTCGATGGCATCTTGGGGTCTGCGTCCCAGTTGCCGGAACCGTAGCGGAGACGTGCGAAAGTAAAGCCTGCGACACTGCTCAACGGGCGGCGTGCTATAGTGGTAGTGGCAGCGCAGGCGTTAAGAGTGGTGCTGGCTTTCGTCAGGCTTGCCGAAGCAGTGACGGCGGAGGCTGCGACCAGCGAGTTGCGGACGAATTTTCGGCGATTCATTAGGGTTGACCTCTTATTCAGACTTTTCCGCTGCGCGCGGCGTCAAAGTTTCAAGCCTCGCGGCATTCGTGACAGAAAATAAATCTCTGGCGCGAACAACTGCGACATAATGGGCGTACATCCAAAAGGGTGCAAGGGGGACGGCATCGGCTATTTGAAAGCGTCCCCGACATTAAACGAAAGAGAGGCGCTAAAAGTCATGGCAACTTACAGAGACCCTGTCAGATGCTTTGCTCCACTGGAAGTCGTTGAGCGCCTGCTGGAAATTCGTGCCGAAGCGGGTTTCTCTCCCGTTGTTTATCTCGTCTCGAACGATGATTTGGCGGCGTGTTTAGATGCATACGGTTTTGATGTTTACGCTTTTTCCGACACAGAAGCTGAGTTTCACTTCGGAGACTATCGCGCGCCGCTCGCGCCGGGCGGCGATCACGCACATGGTTCTTTAACGACGCACTAGAGCAATTCAAAAGGCAAAATTAAAAATGCAAAATGGAAGACTGAAGGCTCGTTCTTCATCCTCCATTTTGCATTTTTAATTTTTAATTTTGCATTCATTTATTGTGCCTTGATGATGAAAAAGGTCATGTCATCACTTGCGCCGCGCCCGTCCGTCCACAGGTTCACTTCCTGCTGAATCGTGTTAATCAAATCGCGCGCGCTCAAATGCCGATTGTCTCGCACAGCCTTCTCCAAACGCCCGCGCCCGTACTCTTCCTCTTTCGGATTCAATGCTTCGGTGACGCCGTCTGTGTAAAGAACTAAAATCTGTCCCGGCTCGATTGATTGATAATACTCGTAATAGCGCGTGTTGCGAAACATGCCGAGCGGCAATCCACCGCGCTCCATGAAATGCGCCGTGCCGTCCGCATTCATCAGGAGCGGCGGGTTGTGTCCGGCGTTCGTGTAGGCCAGCGTCTTGTTCGACGCATCGAGCACGCCGTAGAAGGCCGTCACAAATTGATTGCGCTCAATGGATTCCCAGAGCAAGTAGTTCACCTTCGCCATCGAGATGTGCGGCGCGTAGCCGATGTGAATCGCTGCGCGAAGACTCGCGCGCAGGAAAGCCATCAGGAGCGCCGCCGGGACACCTTTGCCTGACACGTCGGCGATAACGAGGCCGATCTGGTCTTCGTAGATGCTGACCCAATCGTAGTAATCGCCGGAGACCTCTTCGGTTGAAAAATTCCAGGCACAGATGTCGAAGCCGTCGAGCTTCGGGTCTGAGGCCGGAAGGAGTTCGAGTTGAACCTGGCGGGCGACCTCAAGCTGGACTTCGAGGCGCTTCTTCTCAATCAACTGCTCGTGCAGCATCACCTTCTCGATGATGATGGCGACCTGCGAAGCCAGCAGCAGGAGCACTTGCAAATCATCATCGTCATAAGCATTCAATTGATCGCTCTCTAAATCGAAGACGCCGATAACTTCATCGTTGGAGATGATGGGCGCGACCATCTCGGAGCGCGTTTCCTCGCGCGCATTGACGTAGCGCGGGTCTCTCCGCACCGCAGGTGAAATGACAGGCTCGCCCGTCGCCGCGACATGGCCGATAATTCCCTCGCCCATCTTCAACGGCAGTTCCATCAAATCATCTATGTCGTAACCGCGCACGGCCTCCGTGTGAAAGACACAGGGCTGATCCGGCGCGGTAGCACCAGCGCCAATCTTGCTATTCTTCAAGATGTAGATTCCGGCAGCGTCGTAAGGAATCAGCGAGCCGAGCGTGTCCATCACTAGATTCAGAACTTCCTGTAGATCAAGCGAGCGGCTAATCTTTTTTGTAATATCCAAAAGCAGACGCAGCTTATCCGTGACGGTCAGTTCAACCGTCGGTGCGAATGCTTCTTTTACCTGTTCAGTCATAATCAATTCAGCGCGAGGCCAGTAGAATTATAAACGATGAACGCTGAATATAGTACAGGCGTTCCAACTTTTACCTCGTCAGAGATTCTTGCGTGTTGGGTAAAACACTTTCACCGCCGAGACCGGAGAGGACGCAAGAGAATGCAAAATTAAAAATTAAAAATGCAAAGCGGAGGACAAAAGGTTCACTCTCTATCTTCCCTTTGCATTTTTAATTTTTAATTTTGCATTTATTCTGCGTTCTCTGCGTCTCGGCGGTGAACAGCCCGTGAGATTGGATTCATGTCTCAATAGACATTGCGCCTTCATCATCTACTTATTCAACTGCGGCTTCTGTCATTAAAGTGAATTCAAGCGCGGCGGCGGGCCTGTGCTGGAAAAAATCGTTGACATCGGACGGCAGTTTGAGTTGGGCAAGCTCGATCCCGCGTTCCGCAAACATTTCCTGATAACGCGCAGACGCGCGTTCGCCTGCCGAATCATTATCGAGCGCGGTGACGACGCGAAAACGCGCGAGCGGCGCGAGCCATTCCTCTTTGAAACCGCCCGCGCCGACCAGACCAACAGCCGTGAAGCCGTGAGCCGTGAGCGTCAACGTGTCCGTGAAGCCTTCGACGAGATAGACGATTGCGCCGCTCGGCAGATCGTTCAAGGCATCAATGTTGTAAAGCGACGGGACGCCGCCGCGCATGTTGTGCCAGCGCGGTTCGACGCCCGAAGCAGTCGTGCGCGCCTGTAAATAAACCGCGCGGCCTTCGACGTAAAAGGGAAAGAGCAGGCGATGACGATAAAAAGTTAAATGCGCCTGCGCGTTGAAGAGTCCGCTCTGTTGAAGTTCATCCAGCGCGAAGCCATCAAGCATTCGTCGCATCACGCGGCGATAGGCACGACGCGGAAAGTAAGCCAGTCCCGCGCGCAGCATCGTGCCCGCATCAATTCCACGACGCGCCAGGTAGCTCACGCCTTCCATCTGCTCCTCATGCCGACAGGCTTCCAGAAAGTGCTCGCAGATGGCAGTCATCCGCTCCGCGTTGAGCGGCTCAACTTCTTGCAGTTCCACCGCTTCACGATCAGGCGCGGCGCGAAAGGCGAGCGAACGCTGTCCGCTCGCGCCGATTCCCAAATCGTCTGCCAACTCGCGCACGGCTTGAGAGAAAGAGACGCCACGCATCAACTCATAGAAACGTATCGCATCGCCGCCCTCATCGCGCGAGAAGCAATGAAAGAGTCCGCGTTGCAGATCAATCGAAAGGCTCGGATGGCCTCTGCCGCTATGCGAGTGTGTCGGGATCGGGCAGAGAGTTTGAAGGCGTGCGCCGCTCGTGCGCGCGTCAGGACAATAACGCAGATAGAAGGAACGATAATCGAGCCGCGATTTAATCTCTTCGCTCAACTCACGCAGACGCATAGCGAATTAAAAAGGCAAAATTAAAAATGCAAAATGAAAGACGCGAGGGCTAATCTCATCGTCTTCCATTTTGCATTTTTAATTTTTAATTTTGCATTCTTCAGTTTCTGTTCCACTGTTCGCGCTCGCGCACCTCTTCTGGATGACGCGCTTTGTAGTCAGCCCACAGGCGCGAGACTTTGATGCGATATTCGACGAGGTCGCGGCTGACGTTGAAGTGTTGCGCGATCTCTCTGGAGGTCTTGCCTTTGGAGACGAAACGCTTGAGCGCGGCGAAGGGCACGAGCGCGGCTGCGCCGACGGCGTAGGCTGCCTCTTCGTCCTCTTCATTATAGTCGCGCGAGACGGTCTTGCCGTTCTTATCTTCGGCGACGATGGAGAGGCGATTGGCCTTGTGGCCTAAGAAGACGTGGCAGACCTCTTCCATCAAGGTCGCGTTGTTGCGCGCCGCGCCGTGTTTGGGATTGAGGATGACCAGCCGCCAGCCGTTCGGCAGAGGACGCGAGGCCGTGCCGCCCGACCATGCGTTCACGCCTTCGCCCAGCAGATGCTCGCGCGTCTCTTGCGAGAGGCCGTTGATCTCATCGAAGTTGATGACCATCAACTTGGCGAAGTGCGCGAGCGCGAACGGGTCTAACGCCTCATCATTACGCACCCGCGCGAAATCCCGCAGTCCGAGCGCACGCAACTCGTACTGCCTGCCTTTGAAAGTCGGTGGGAAGACTGTTTCATCCACGTGAGTGATTATACCTTGCGGGCAGATGCTGTGCGACTTACTTCACCAGATAATCGCTCAATTTTTGCAAGAGACGTTGATGCCGTTCAGATGAAATCGAGCCGATTGAACCAACGATTTTATTGCGCGGAATGACAACCAGAAAACCGAGCCTGATTAAAGACTCTGCTCTCAAGCCGCTCGTAACGAAGTCCGTATCGGTTGTCGAAATCACTTCATCGAAATCCTTAGCGGCTTGTCGTAGTTGCGTGCTGACACCGCAAACAAGCACATCCTGAAACGGCGGCATCTCACGCAAGATGATGGCGGGACGATTCTTGACCCTTCCATCAGCCTGCGGCATCGGGACGATGATTAAGTCACCTTCCTTCATATTCGGGATTCGCCTCTTTAATCAAATCCAACGAATACTCCGGCTCATCGTCGCCGTAAGCCCGCTCCAAACTTTCCAACGACAGCCGCGCCCAGTCGTCGCGTTCTTCTTCTAAAGTCTCAGGCAATACAGTAATAATCAGCTTTGTATTTGGCTCAAGTTTATACGGCTCGTCCAGTAGAATCTGCTCGCCGTCAAAATGAGCGCGTAAAGTTTTGGTTTCCATTAGCATCAATCTCCGGCAAAGATTTTACTAACCTCTCTTCTGTTATCCAAATATACAATGTAGCGACATTCAATTTTCCGAGTGAGAGCCAAGAATCATTATCCCTTGCATTCACCCTACCCACCTAATCAAAACTTATACTATCCGCGAACGGGGCAATAATTTCGCTGGGTATAGCGTATGACATTGGTAAAGGGACATCACCTGCGTGGATACATGATGTCACCATTCCAACGACCTCTCCCGTATTAGGTAACAATACTGCTCCACCGCTCATGCCTCCGGCAACAGGAATGCTGATTTGGAGCAGCCTAGTTTCGCTCGGATTCGTCGCTGGAAGGATCGCGCTTACGATACCCGCGTAAAAAGTTGGCTGAATAAGGCCACGATTAGACTGAATGAAAAGGAACATTTGCTTTCCATATGGATAGCCCCCAACTATCACGGGATCGCCAACACCAAGGCGAGTCGAATCTCCCCATTTCACATTAGGGGTTTCATATGGTAGGTCTTCGGTACTGATTACCGCTGATATTAAAACTGCTAGGTCAACATTGGGATTAGGTTTTTTTGTTCTCGCATCAATGTATGGTACAGAGGCTTGAATTGGATAAGGAATACCATAAACCATGCTTCCGCGAAAGAGGCGGGAGAGAATATAGTGGGGCTTATTTTGTTCGCGCTCAAGGAGTGCTTGCACAACATGATGGCAAGTTACTAACTTACCATCGCCAGCTTGAATGGCAGTACCTACAATATTCATTAAGAGGTCTTCATTTCCTGGGGCAGTTACATCAATCATTGGTATACCAGCCGGGTTGAAAGGCTGTAGATCAAACGGATATACACCCACTGGCACAAGGCTCTGCCCAACCCTTGCAACCGCAGTTTCACGTCCAAACGAAGTCCAAGGCACATCTTTTGTAATTCTTTCATGCTTCCGTTTTTTCATCCACTTATCCCCGAATTACCCTCCTAATGTCAGGAAGAGACTAACAATAGTTTAGGCGCTCAACCCACCATGAGCCGAGCGCCTAATGAACTTTCAGAAACCGAAACTTGCTTCGCTTACTTCCGACCTTTGCGCCCGCGTGGGTCTTCGCCCGGATGGCTGAACTGTGCGTAGGCGACGCGGAAGAGTTCCGAGAGCGCCTTGGCGGTTTCCGGCGAGAGATTACGGTCGGCTCTCAAGTGTGCCTCGACGATTTCGGGCGTGGACTCGTGCGGGAAATAGACGACCGCACGCTCCTCGTCGCCGTCCATCTCGCGCCCGCTCATGATGCGTTCCATCGGAACGTCGAGCCAGGCTGTGAGCCGTGCGATGTTGTCCGCGTCGGGCTTGCCCGTGCCGTTCTCGATTCTTGAGAGCGTCGAAGCGGAGACGCCTGTTTCATCCGCGACATCGCGCAGGCTCAAGCCCATCTCCTCACGCTTGCGGCGAATCGAACGCCCCAACTCAACCGTGTTCACCAGATTTTTATTAGCAGATTGCGCCATTTTTGGCCTCCTTCCGGCGCATTTCCCTGCCTTTGAAGGCAGACTCGCGCCCGTATCACATCCCAAACATAGCACAAGAAAATTTTAGTTGCAAGACTTTGTTTTATACTTGCAACAAGCCCGGAACAATGGTACACTGTTTCACGTATGAAACAGCAGGTTGAAACATCCTGCGAAACCAGAGGGCAAACACGGTGAGTCAAGAGTACATCTGGGAAACATTCGACAGCCTTTTCAAGACGGTGCACAGACAGGGACGCCGCGTTGAGGAGTTGGAAGCGCGCGTCGTTGACCTTGAGCGCCGACTGACTGAGCGAGCCGTCGAGCAACAGAAGACGCAGCAGCCACGTGTCTTGGGCGAGATGCCGCAAGAGCGCGCGGCCTAAAAGATTTTTGGAGGATGAGAGCAATGTCAAACGCACTAGCAGCTACAGCAACGACCGACAGGAAAGCAATCATGCGCGACAAGCGTGCGCAGGGGATAGCCGCGATGGGTTTAGTGACGCGCGAGAATGATCGTTTCCGCGTGGCGACACCATCCATGCGCGGGCGCACGGCCAGCTATGAAGTCTGGCGCGACGAAGCGGGCAAAGTGCGTTGCTCTTGTCTCGAATACGAGGAGCACGCTGTGGAGGACGCAACCTTTCGCTGCGAGCACATCCTCGCCGTCAAGCATTCGCTTCTGGCTAAAAATTCAGAAGCGGTAACAAAGCAGCCAGCCGACGCGCACGTCAACGCGACGAGCGAGACGGCGACTGCGCCCATTGAAGAAACAAACAACGCATCCGAGGAACGTGAGACGCCGAAAGCCGTGAAGTTCACGGCTGAAGCGCCACGCTCCGAACGGGAGCAGAACGAAGAGGAAGAGATAAAGCCGACGGCTCAACCGATCCGCAAAGTCTCCAACGTTCGTTCGCTTGCGAAACACACAAACACAGAGGAGCAAGAGATGAATAAGAAGCAAGACACATTAACTATCGCAAAGGCTACGGACAACGAAGAGATGGCGCTCGCGGCAGAGCCTGTCGCCTCTGTTGTTCCATTGGCTTTCACCAACACGCTGCGCGCACTCAAGCAGCAGGTTGATCCCGCAGTCGTCAAAACCCGCGAGGGCTGGACTGATCGTCAGGGCAACATGCACATGGTCGAGTATGTCGAGTGGCACGCAGTCGCAGACATCCTTGATCGCGTCGTTCCCAACTGGCAGCACGCCGTTCGCAACGTCGCGCAGATCGGCGACATGGTTGCCGTCACCGCCGCCATCACGATTGACGGCGTCACGCGCGAAGGCGTCGGCACAGGCACAGCCGAGAGCGAGATGGGCATCAAGAAGGCTGAACATGATGCCCTCAAACGCGCCGCCGTCAAGTTCGGCATCGCACGCGAGCTTTACCAGCGCGAGTCGGAAGTGATCGAGAAGGAAGGCGCTGCGCCGCAGAGCCAGTTCCCGCGCGACCCGCTTGCCAAGTCAATGGCTGACCTCGTGACGCCGAAGCAACTCGGCATGATCCGCGCCCTCGCACGCGAGGCCGGTGTTGATGTCGAAGAGGAATGCCAATCCGTGCTTCGCTGCAAGACGGATGAACTCTCGAAGCGCGCGGCCAGCAGCTTCATAGACCATCTGAAAGGCTTGCAACAGGAAGCCGCGAGCGGTATGCGGAGGGCGAGCTAAGAATAGTTGTCGGTAGTCAGTGGTCAGTGGTCAGTTAAATACAGGCGACGAAGGTCTTTTGCTTTTCACTGACCACCGGCCACTGACCACTGACCACTGTTTCGGGAGGTGAATGAAAATGACGACTGAAGAGATGATTGAACAGAACACAAGGCCGCTCTTCATGGAACTCGAATACGCGGAGGAAGCGCGCACGAGAAATGCTGAAGAGTCGCCGGATGAAGCAACGAAGATTGAAGAAAGCCCACGCTCGAAGAAGGAACAGATCATCGCGCTCTATGAAAGCGGTGTGACGGACATCGCGCAGATCGTCCGCAGGATCGCGGCGCGGCCAAGTTACGTCGCGCAGGTCTTACAGAGCGCGGGGTTGATTACAGGTTACTTCGATCTTTACACGACGACCGCACGCGAGCAGAACGTCTATTCGCGTTTCTTCCGCAATGCGCTGTCGTTCAAAACCATTGAGGCGGCGACTGAGTCCATTAAACGGATTGACCGTCTCTACAACTACTTCGAGCGTCTGGGTGATCGCGCAGGGCAGCATCAAGCAATGGTGCTGGCATTGACCGGCAAGAACCGCGCTCGTTGGAGCGGCAAAGAGGAAGAATCAAAAGTTTTCAGTGAATGGCTCGCAGCGCATTAAGAGCCGAACAAATTATCAGAGAGAACACATAGGGCCTCAC
>JAVHWW010000005.1:0-22844 GCA_032159235.1 Acidobacteriota bacterium | reverse complement strand
GAATTTTTCGGGCGGTGAGTTGAACTTACGTGCAAACTTGCGCTATCAGAGTTGCAATGACGAGGCCTGCTTTCCGCCGGTGACGCGCGAAGTTCCAATGAGCATTGCTGTCGGTTGAACAGAAGCGGGGAAATGGTTAAAGGGTGAAAGGGACAAAAGGAAAACCGTTTCACCTTTTCACCCTTTAACCATTTCCCCCGATGCTTTTCCGATTACCGACATCAATCGCCCGACACGGCCATGCGCTCTCTTTTCGCGGCGATAGGAGAAGAAGAGGTCTGTGCGGCACATCGTGCAGAGCGGCGCAAGGTGAATGTTTTGTGGCGAGACGCCCGCCGCGATGAGTTGCTCGCGGTTTGCTCTGTGAAGGTCAACGAGCGCATGGCCGTCGCGTGTCGGAGTGAAGAGATGCTCGGCGTCCAAGAATTTTTCGCGGAAGGCTGCGATGACTTCACTGCCGACTTCGTAGCAGCACGAGAGCGCAGCCGGGCCGATCCCAGCGCGTACATCTCCGGCTTGCGTGCCATACTCTTCAGTCATGCGCTCAAGCGTGTGCCGGACGATTGAGGCGAGCGTGCCGCGCCAACCGGCGTGAATGGCCGCGCACGCGCCTGTGCGCTCGTCGCCTAAAATGACGGGCACGCAGTCGGCGGTCTTGACGCCGAGCAGAATTTGCGGCGTGTTGGTTGTGAGCGCATCGCAATAGATATTTTCGCCGAGAGATGCTTCCGGCGGGCGGGCATCCGAATTATTTTTGACGACGCGAACGTCCGCGCTGTGCGTCTGCCAGCAAGCGGCCAGCGTCCAGTCGCCTGCCAAGAGTTTGAGAAAGCGGCGACGATTTTCGTAGATGTTTTCGGCTGCGTCTTCATTGAAGCCCGCGAGGTTCAGAGCATCTTGCTGGAATGGACTGACGCCTCCGAGTCGTGTTGAGAAAGCATTAACGAATCCAAGTTCTTCGAGCGGCGCGCAACAGAGCACGAGGACACCATCTTTTTCGCGCCATTGAAATCCGGCGCGTGTTAATTCTGCTTCATCTGTGATTATTTCCATCGGCATAGACATTATCGAAGTTCGCCGCGTGCGCGAAGTTCTCTTACGCACGCCGCGCTTCATCGAGCGTGTTTACACTGAGCGCGAGCGCGACTACTGCGACAGTCGCGGCGCAGTTGCAGCGATGCACTATGCCGCGCGCTTCGCCGCCAAAGAAGCCGCGCTCAAAGCTCTGCAAACAGGCTGGACGGGCGGGATCGCCTGGCAGGACATCGAAGTCGCCGCGCGCGAATCGGGCGCGCCCATCCTGCTCTTTCACGGTCGCGTCCGTGAACTCTATGAAGAGTCCCACGCACGCGCCGCGCATCTCTCAATCTCACACACAACCGAGCACGCCATCGCGCAGGTCTTGCTTGAAGGATAGACTGACGATCATTTCAAACAAGAGGGCGAACGATTCATCAACAATCGTTCGCCCTTTTTACATTACGCATGTCAGCGCGCTCTTGCAAGTCGAGCTTTGCTGTCTTTGTTTTCGCTATGGAGAGGCGATTCTATCGGTGACACGCATCTCGTTGACGAGCGTGCGCTGTCCGCGAGTGTCTGTTTCAACGCGCGTTGTTTGCCACACCGGAGATTTCAAATTCACCACAGACACAGATAAACGCGGTAGCGTTGGCGCGCGTGTAGAAGTTCCTCGCGCAATCATCAGTGAGCTATCCGGTTTGGCCGATGATTCGGATTCAGAGACTTTTGCATCATCAGATGAAGCCAGCATCTCAAGCGTCTCGCCATGCCGTGTGCATTCGAGATTCGGCGCGAGTGCGGCTGTGATCGCAACTTGCTCATGCTGCGGGCAGGAAGCTGTTGCGAGTAAACCCGTCTCCGGGTCTATCTCGATGAACGTCACGCCGTTGGGACGCGCGAACGCTTCGCCGCCGAGATCAGGTCTTAACTCAACGGCGTTTTTGACGAACTCAGTCCACGCGGGCAGCGCGGCCTCCGCGCCCGTCAGTCCGAGTTGCTTGTTGTCGTCAAAGCCGATCCAGACGGCGACGACCAGATTCGGCGTGTAGCCGACGAACCAACCGTCGCGCGATGTTCCGGTCTTGCCAGCTATCGCGGTCTTCCTGACAGTGCCGCGCGCCGCGTGTGCCGTGCCGTGATCTATCACATCCATGAGCGTGTCGGTAATCATGTAGGCGGTCGTCGGACGAATCACCTGTCGCTTCTGCGTCGTCTCGCTGATGATGTCTGCGCCGGATGAATTGGTCACGCGCGCAATCACATTCGGCTGAACGCGCTCGCCGTTATTGGGGAAGACTGTGTAAGCGGCTGCAACATCGAGCGGTGTCGCTTCGGTTGTGCCGAGCGCAATCGCTGGAAAGGGTTGCGCTTTCGGCAGACCGAAACTTTCGGCTGTATGCTCGACGCGCGTAAGTCCCGTTCGCATCGCCACACCAACAGTCACGACGTTGAGCGAGTGAACGAGCGCGTCGCGCATCGTCACATCACGCATCGAGAAGCCGCCGCCGTAATTCACTGGGCGATACTTCGCGTTGCCGTCGTAAGTGAACTCCTGCGGCGCGTCTTTGTATATCTCGAGCGGCGAAAGCCCGCTCTCAAGCGCAGCCGAATAGACGATGGGCTTGAAGACTGAGCCGGGCTGACGGCGCGCATCCACCGCGCGATTCAACTGCGACTCAGCGTAGTTGCGCCCGCCGACCATCGCCAGCACGTCGCCCGTCTTCGGATCAATAGCGACGAGCGCGGCCTGCGGCTTCGCATCACGGTTCTTGTAAACTTTGTCGAGTCGTTCGAGCTGGCGTTTGATAGCAGCTTCGGCGAGTTGCTGCAAATCAAGATCAATCGTCGTGAAGACGCGCAAATTTCTTTCGTCCGTTTTGGCTTCCGCGCCGAGTTTGGATTCAACCATGCGATTGACGTAATCAATGAAGTAAGGCGCGGTTGAGCCGTCTGTGTCATTGAGCGGCGCGACGGCGACCGTTTCCTGTGCGGCGGCTTGCGCCTCATCGCGTGTGATGAATTGGTCGCGCACCATCGTGCCAAGCACTGTGTCGCGGCGCGCGGCTGCGGCTTCCGGGTGGCGGTCAGGCGCGTAGCGATTTGGGCTTTGAATCATGCCCGCAATCGTCGCGGCTTCGGCGAGCGAGATGTCTTTCAACTCTTTGCCGAAGTAGATGCGCGCAGCCTGTTCCACACCGCGCACGCTCGATGCACCACGCTGCCCCAGATAAATCTCATTGCAGTAGAGCGCGAGGATGTCCTGCTTCGATAAGCGATGTTCGAGGGCGAGCGCGGTCATCGCTTCGGCGAACTTGCGACGCAACGTGCGTTCCGGCGTGAGGAAACTGTTTTTGACTAACTGCTGCGTGATGGTTGAGCCGCCCTGCGTCGTTTCATCATCCGTTGTGTTGCGCCAGAGAGCGCGTGCCACGCCCCAGATGTCAACGCCGCCGTGCTCATAGAAGCGGCGATCTTCAATCGAGATAATGGCGTGTGCGAGGACGGGCGGAATCTCGTTGTAAGAAAGTTGCGTGCGCTGGCCTGTCTTCATCGCGGCGTCGGTCGTTAAGATTTCCGGCTCAAGCGCGTAAGCGTTGAGCGTCACGCCGAGATCGCCTGTCAGTTCCGCGATACGTCCCTGCTGATCGAAATGGACGCGCACGATTGTTGGCGAGGTTGCGGCGGAACGTCGCGGGTGAATCTCGACTGCCTCATCCTGCACCGTAAAACTTCCGCTCCAGACATCGCTCGCCTTATTTTCCTGATAACCCGCGCGGCGCAGAAGCTCGACGAGGCGTTCGCGCGAGAGTGTTTGTCCAACGCGAAGCGTTCGCGGCGCGGCGTAAATTCCGGCGCGGCTCGTCAGGTAACCGCTCCGCAAGCGAGCGTCAACGATGCGAGCGTAATAATTGTAAGAGTAGATGAAAAAGATTGTGCCTGCGACGAGGACGAGCACGATGAAAGCGACGATGGAGCGCAAGGCTATGCGACGCTTGCGCGTGGCTGTGTTGAGCTTGTGCGCACGATCCGCTTTCTTAGTGCGTTTGAGGCGCGGGCGACGACGCTTCTCTTCGATGGATGTGACTTCGATAGCCATAACTGTTTCCGGTTGACGCGCGCAAATGTGCAAAAGAGAGCGCCCGCCGCTCACGTTAAAACTTAATCGTTGTGCTATCTATAAACGACTAATCGCCCTTGAATTCTTTTGTCGCTATCTGGCATCGGCGACAAAGTGTGTCGGCGCTTGAGCGACCTCTCTTTTTGTTGCGCTGTTGTCGGCACTGGCCCATTGTGAGACGGCGGCGGTTGAGACTGCGAGTGTAATTAAGAGCATGATGATGGCGGCTAGTTGCGCGAGGCTGTTCGCTAGTTCTTTCATTTTCCCTCCCGTGTCGCTCGATGTTTTATCGTTGACGGGAAATGTTTGTGCAATGTTTATGCCAGCGCGCGATGAGGCGCCGAACAACGAAGGCAGGACAGGCAAACTACGCTGGCAGAGAATGATTTAGACGATGATAGCCGGATGGTGAGATGGACAATTGAAGACAGAGCTAAGGCAATCAACGTCTCTCTTTAATACGGACTTGTGAGCTTGATTGGTCAGAAGTGTGTTTTGAAAACTTACAAGCCGAGCGACTATCGTAAGGGCGAGACGCGGCGTTTATCTTCCGTTGGCTCCGGGCGGCGTCGGCGTTGATACCACTTCAAGGGCGGCTCAACGGCAGGTTCAAGCAAGTGTTTGATTCTTTCGATGGTGGAGCGCGCGGACTGTTCGCCTAAACGGATGAGTTCGTCGGCGCGTCCCATCTCGTCCCAACGGATGTGGCCGGTGCGCGGACGGATGACCACGTCCGCGTCGTGCAACTGGTGCAGCGCGGCAGTTCTCTGGACGACCATGATGGATTGCAGGATGACGCCGATGATGGAATGCGGCGTGCCGAGAAAACGCGCGCCCTCGCTATTGACATCAACGGCGATGACGATGTCTGCGCCGAGCGAGCGCACGGCAGCCGTCGGAATGTTAGCGACGAGTCCGCCATCAACAAGTTGCCGACCGTGCGCGTCCGTCACGGGCACGTACCATCCGGGCAGCGCGCAACTCGCACGAATGGCGAAGGCAATATCACCTTCGGTCATCATCACAGCCGCGCCGGAATGCAGATCGGTCGCCATGATCGCGAGCGGGATGCGCGTCTCTTCAAAACGCTTGACGGGCAGACGCGCGCGTGCGAACTCTTCCATCCGCGCGTTCGATTGAATGCCCAGACGTGAGAGCGTCACGCGCCCGACATCACGCCAGCGCAAGCTGTGGGCGATGTCTGCGAGTTCGTTGATTGAGAGACCGGCGGCGTAACCGCCAGCGACGAGCGCACCGGCTGACGTGCCAGCGATGTAATCAACAGGGATGTTATTTTCTTCGAGGACACGCAGCACGCCGATGTGCGCGTTGCCGCGCGCGACACCGCCCGAAAGCGCAAGGCCGACGCGCGGTCTCTCAATTTTGTTGGCGTCATCTCTCGACATAAGCGAAGGCTTTGATGTCGGATGCTAGAGGTAAGATGTCAGTTGAGTTTAATACAAACCTCTTGGCGTAAGGATGCGACTTAACTCGCTTCTGGAAATCTTCAAACCCAGGCCCCAGCATTTCAGAAAGCAATTTGGCTTGGGACTTAGAGTCTAATGCACCGCGAAGGAATTTTACGATTTGAGGAGACACGGAATTCTGATTGAACAGCATAGCTCCCCAGCCGAGCTTTAAGATTGGATGGCGAATTTCCCCGAAATGACTAACTGCGTACTCTCGATGTTCTTTCTGATCGCATAAGCCCGAGCTTAAAGCAAGGAAAGGATAAATATCATACTTCTCAATATCCTCTCTGGTGAGAGCAAAAAGGACTGGCAAGTACGGGCCAGCCTTCTCAATGGCCTCTTCAGTAAAAAACTCTCCTTTCACAGGTAGCGTTTTGAGAAGCTCGACAAACTCTTTCTTCTGTGTGTCGGAAACTTCTTTCGCTGTCTGCACTGATGTGAGACCTGGCGCAAGAACAAGGATTATCGTAAGAAGTGCTACGACCATCTTTTATGTACCGCCAAGCAGATTGTTTTATAAGTTGCTGCTTGCGCTTGATCTCTTTCAATTACAGTAAAGTTTACTTGAATGATTTGTTGTGCTGCGACGTTTAGATTTGAGACGCCGCTAATAATACCTTTTCAACCGGGGCTGGCAAGCTCATCGGATAAAAACGGTTTGCCGCAAAAGCATAATCTTCGCCACTCTCATCCACGACACGAATCAAGCCTTCAGCTTCCGCCTCTGCATCAGGAATAAAGCGGTACAATTTTCCAACTTCAAGCGACGCTCGATAACCTTCGTTATTCAGGCACACTGCAAAATGCGCTGATTGTTTCTCTGCTTTTTTCATGGCTAGTCTAAAAATGGCAACTTCAACTTGAAATCCCTCTTCCCAACACCGTGAGCTTCATACCAATGTATTTCAGCCAGGCGTATCCTGCCACTGGGAAGGCGCACTCTGGCAACGCCTTTCAGCTTGCGCCATCTTCCTCTGCCATACTGCTTCCGCAGGCGAGCACGATCACGAATACCTGTGCCAAGAGCGATAGTCTCAACTTCGGTTATTTCGCTAACAATCTCAAAGTCCATTGCAGGACATCGTGCGCAGTGTTTATATGCGACTCAATCAAGCAGCACAATTCACTTAATAAGCTGCCTACGCTTGATCTCTTCCAATTGCCGGATGGCTTCGTTTAATTCTCTCTCCGAATCCTTCTCTTCAATTTCGTGCTGCTTTGATTTCTTCGACAGCTTCCTCACCATCGAGGCGATGAAGAGGACGAGCGCCAGCACGAAGAGAATTTTCACTGCCCATACGACAAAGCCGACAACCACCCAGACGATGACGGCGGCGATTAGAATGGCGAGGGCGGTCAGGATGAGCTTGGCGTTTTTCAGCATGATTCCACAACCTCCAATAACTCACGAGGTTTCGATTGATGCAAGATTAGCTCTCGCCGCGCTCTTTTGGCAACGACGGTGGAGGAGCGCGGTCACACCGAATTGAGGATCGTGATTTCTGCGCTCTCGCGGACGCTGTCTAAGAAGTTGTCCGTGTCGGATTCGATCTTGCTTTCGGTCAATTCGGTTTCGACGATTTTAGAGACTTTCTGCCCCTTGTAAACATCCTCAAGTCCGGGCACGAGGCTTCCCGGTTGCTGGCGGCGGAAGCGCGGAAGCCAAACGTCGCGGTAATAATCCTCAACCTCTTTTTGCGTCACAACGACGAACGAGCGGAAACGAAAGTCCAGATACTTGTTGATCGCCACGCGCTGGCGCAGGATTTCATTCAACTGATCGCCGCTCAAGCCGACGCGCGCGGCGCGCTGCATTAAATCTGTTTGCGAAGGAAACTGTCTGGCGAGTTCGTCTTTCTCGGCCTTAATCTCCTGATTGGTCGGAGTAATCGTCGGCAACTTCTCCGCCTCCTGCAAGATCAGGCGTTGACTGATAATCAGATTCAGAGCGCGATTCAAATTCTCCGAAGTCGGATTCTCAACCGGCGTTCCGGGTTGCAGCGCGAGTTGCCACAAGAGGTCTGAGTAAGTAATCAGGCTGGGTTGCACACCATTGCTGTTGACGCTCGCCACCATTTTGTCGGCAACGTCTTGCGCTTGCGCCGCAGGCGCAAGAATGCAAAATGAAAAATGAAAAATGAAAAATGGAGCGACGAAGAGAGTGCATCTTGAACACCATTTATGCTTCCTGCTATTTTTAATTTCTTCAATCATCTTTTCACCTTTTGCATTTTTAATTTTTCATTTTGCATTCTTCAGAATGCTTGCGTGAACCGGAAATTGATTTGCCCGCGATGGGGACGAAAGATAGCCGGGTTGCCGTTGGCCTGCGGGATGAGAAAATCTGGCGGGTTGAGCAACCAACCGTAATCAATCGAGAGCGTCCCGCCGACCGGCGTCTTGAAGCCTAAGCCTAAGCCAATCGTATGCGTCCAGCGCGCGCGCAGGTTGTGTGCGTTGATGCGGTCGGTGAGCGAGGCGTTGGGATCGTCTTCGGCGCTGGTGCTGTGTCCGAAGATGTCGCCGACGCGACGAAAGACGTTGCCGCCATCATAAAAGGGCGTGACCTGAAAGGCTTTCGTCAGAGGCGTGCGCGCTTCGAGGTTGACGACCGCCAGCGCGTTGCCGCCGATGGGAACTGTGAACGGGTCTAGTTGAACCAGATCGCCTTTGCTGTTGCGAAAGATGCCGCAGCCGCGCGGGATCGGAGATTGCAGAAAACATTCGGGCACGATGACGCGCGGCCCCGCTTCTTCAAAGCCGATGCCGCGCAGGGTGGTCGAACCACCGGAGAAGAATCTCTCGCTGATCGGCAGCGTCCGGTCAACGTCGTCTATCACTCCGTTGCCGTTACGATCACGCGGATTAAAGAGCGTGGCGAGGCCGAGCGTGATGTTAGCCGCCAGGACAGTTCCGCGCACCTGTTTCAGTTCATAGTAGCGACGATAATTGGCCTCGAACTTATGGAAGGAGAGATTGCCGCCGAGTTGACTGAGAGCCAGACTGTAATTGAGCGTCAGAAAATCGCCGCGCTTCGATTCAAACTGATTGTTGCGCGTGTCGCGGACAAACGATGCGCCGAGCCTTGAGAGACGAATCGCGCGGTCGGGCCGCAGGATCGAAGCGATGAGCAGGCTATTGATATTGAAGAGCCGCACGTCTTCGTAGCTGTAGCGCAGAAAGAGAATGCTCTGCGTCTTGGCGTCAATCGTGCGCTGCGTTTCGGCGTTGAGGGTAAAGCGATTGATGGTCGGCTCGCCCGCAGGCTGGCCGAACTCGTCAATCGGATTGCCCTTCGCGTCCAGTCGCTGCACGATGCCGAACGCGCCCCTGTCAATCGTCGAACGGAAGAAGCGTGTGACGGTCGAGTCGCGTTGATATTGAGCGGAGAGCGCGAGCGGCGCGAACTGATTCGTGCCGTAGCGTGTGAAACGCGGGTCAATGTATTCGAGACGGACGAGTTGCTGGCGACGACTGGCGCGAACTCGAAACGCGCCCTGCCGGAGTTTGCCGAACATGTTGAGGTTGCGAATGTCGAAGAAGCCGAGCGGGCCGTTGTCGGTCGAGTAGCCGCCGCCGTAGCCCATCTCGCGCGGCTTCAGTTCTTCGACATCAATAATCACATCATGCTTCTTAAAACCGGCAGCGGTCTCGCCCGCAGGCTCCGTGTGAATGATGACCTGACGAAAAGCGTCCGTCGCATAGAGCGCGCGTTCGCTCTCGTTGATTTTGTCGGCGCGCAGAACTTCACTTTCCCGGAGTGTGATGAGTTTGAGAATGGCTTCCTTCTTCGTGCGGACGTTGCCGTTGATGTAGATGCGATTGATGAAAACTTTGTCGCCTTCGTTGCCGATGGTGTAGAGCAGACGCACGCGCTCCTCTTTCTTCCCGTCGGGCAGATTGACGCTCGGCAAATCAATCGTGGAGAAATCAAACTTGGCGTTGATGTAGCCGTCGCGCGCATAGAGATTGACAATCGCGTTGCCGTCGGCGCTGGCCTGCGAGCGTGAGAAGGGCTGGTCTTCGGTCGTGCGAAAGCAGGGCGTGTAATCTTCCGCATCGAGTTTAGCGAGACAGCGCGTGCGTCCGGCGGTTGCAACTTCGTCGCGCAGTCGTGCCTCCGTGTAAATCTTGTTGCCGCGAACCTCGACGCTGGCAATCTTCGTGCGCGGGCCTTCATTAACAACGAAAGTGATGATGAGACCTTCGCCCGTCAGCGCGACGCCCTGTCGCGTGGTGACGACAGCACGCCGGTAACCGATGTCCTGCATCCGCGCGGCAATCGTGCGGCGATCCTGTTCCAGCAGCTCTTTGCTGGTGTAGCCGCGCCCGTAGCCGAGCAGAGGAATGAAGCCGAGCGCGTTGGCCTTCTGCGTCCGCAACTGGCTTTCAACGTCCGCGACACTCAGTTCCTTCGTGCCTTCGATGCGGATGTCCGTCAGCTTGAAGCGGCGGCCAGGCTCGACGTTGTAGGTGATATTGATCGTGTGCCCGGTCAATTCTTTCGCGTTCAGGTTGTCGCACGTCTCGGTCGTGCTGTCCGTCGCGCTGTTGGGAAGCGGCGGCGTGACGGTGCAGACGGTTGTAGTTTCTGCGAAGAAATAGCCGTTTTCTTGCAGCTTGTTTGTCAACCGGCGCTGGCCTTCGACGATGGCCGATTGATCTATGTTGCCCTCGCGCTTGATGGGCAGCAGTGTGCGCTGCGTTTTCTCGTTGACGGTGTAACCCTTGACATCAACCTTAACTTGCGGGCCGACGCCGCCCGTCAAATCAATCGTGACAGCTTTGGCCGTCTCGTCGAGAGTGACGTGCGCGTCCTCCAGTTGCGGCGCGAGAAAGCCTTTCGAGATGATCGCCTGGCGAATAGTGTTGATGTCTGCGCCGAGCGCGGAGCGTGTGAAGGGAGCACCTGTCTGAAGTCTCAGAGCGGGTCGCACACGATTGATGTCAAAGCCTGCGATGTTGATATTGAAGGCGGCGACGTGCGCCTGGTCGTTGGGTGTAATGGCGAAGATGACGGTCTGGCGCGTGCCTGTCGGGTCTAAGGGATCGCGCACCTGCGAGTAGGTGACATCGGCGCGGTAGAAACCTTTATCGTGCAGGTAAGCCTGAATCAAATCGGCGTTGTTTTTGAGGGCTGGCTCCGTCAGGCGCGCGCCCGGCTCAAGCAGGTTGAGGCGCGTGCGAATCTCATCTTCGGAGATGGGCGAGTTGAGCGGAAGATTGTTAAAGCTCAGTTTGACATCGCCGACTCTCACTTGCCTGCGAACGATGAAGCGCACGCAGAGCGGACGAGTCGTGCTGCCCGGCGCGGCAGGACTGCACGTTTCATTGACTTCGACGCGCGTGTTGGCGACGAGACCGGAATCAAACAGCGCCTGCAAGGATTCGCGCACGCGGACAGCCGTGTATTCCGTCCCCTTGGCGACGTGTAGCAGAGAGCCAAGCTCTGCCTCAGCCGCCGCATCGCGCGGGCTGCCCTCAATCACAATTTCAACGGACGTAATGATGCGCCCTTCGTAATCGCCCGTCTCCGTCGAGGCTTGAGCCAGACACGAGAAGGCAGCGAGAGCGGCAACCAGCGAGATAGTAAAAATGGAGGAACGAAGTTTCACCCTTGTCATCAGTGGTCAGTGGTCAGTGGTCAGTGGTCAGTGAAAAGCTGATAACTAACTGACCACTGACCACTGACCACTGACCACTTCATTCGTCAAAATCTTCTCTTCAAGCGAATCTCAAAACTAAAATTATTATTATGCGGATTGAATCCGGTCGTGGTGCCCTGCACATACTGTGCGATGAACGAGATGCGATTCGAGACGCGATACTCGACGGTCAGCACCTGATCCTGATTCGAGGTGATGTTGGTCGAATAGGTGACCGAGAGATTCTTGTTAATCTGGCGTCCGAGCGTCAGGCGCGCGGTCGGGCTTTGACCGGGGCTGGTTGCCACCAACGGATCAATCTCGAAGCGGTTCAGTCCGAAGAGCTTGTCTGTCGCGCGTCTGGCCGGAGCGTTGATGAGACTCTCCGTCAAGAGACTCGCCGCCGTTCCGAGTCCTGACTGCGCGAGCGCGGATGCGCCCGTATCGCCGGACGAAAGCTGCCCCGTCAAAATTAGAGAGACCACATCCGCCTGCGGCAACGAGGGATCGGAGCGCACGGTGACGGTCGGCGAAGTCAGCGGGCCGTTAAAGCTCGTGATGATGTCGTAGCCCTGAATCTCGCCGACGGCCTGAATGTTGAGAATCGGATCAGCGCCCAGCACTCCCGGCAGATCAATCGTGGCGCGTTGAATCTCATAACGCTTGTTGCGGAAGCTGATCGTCCCGCCCGTCGCAGAGATACGACCTGAGATGAGCGGGTCTGTGACAGGCCCGTTGACTCTCAGGGAGACAGAGCCGACCGTCTCCGCCAGATTATTTTTGATGACGAGCGCGTCGCGCCCTTCGATGCGCAGGTCTTGAAACTGCGCTGCCGCCGTCAGAGAAGATTCGCCGCCCTGCTCGATCAAGCCCTCGCGCCGACGATTGATTAAAGTTTGCAGGTCAAGGTCTTTGGTATATTCAGCGCGGCGCAGATTAATCGCGCCGGAGATGATCGTGGCGAGTTGCTGATCGCGCGTCGTCGTCCCGCGCAACTCCAAATCAACATCGGCGGTTGAGTTGAAATCCTCCGGGTAGGGCACGACCACATTGTCGCCGTGCACGTTAAGCTGGAAGCGCGTCGGCCTGAAACCGTTGAGCAGTGCGCCGCCCGTGACGGAGACGTGGCCGCCGCCGAGCACGCCCGTCAAATTGTCTATCTGCGCCTGATTGTTGTTGAATCTGACGCTGCCTTTAACGCTCGAAGCCGTCAAGCGTTGGTCGCCAATCAGCATGGCGATGGAAGCATTCAAGAGCGAAGCCGTGCCGTTGATGCGCGGCTGCTCGAAAGAACCTGTGACGCGCACGTTGGCCTCAGCCGAGCCGGTGAAAAAAACGTCGGGCGAGATGCCTTTCAGAAGACGCAGGTCCAGATTTCCACTAACAGTCAGATTCTCCGCGCCGCCGGAGCCAAGCGCCAGTGTGCCGCCGAAAGTCACGTTCGTGTTCGTGCCTGTGAACTGCGTCTTCGTGAACGTCACTTGATTAGCGGAAAAATCCACGACGAGCGGCTGCACCGCCACGAGTTGCACGTCCTCGACCTGAACCGTCAGGTCTGTGAAGTTGGCCGTGCCCTTTAAGCCCGCGAGCGAGTATTCACCTTCGCCATTGTCGGTGATGAGCGGCCCGGCGGCATGGAACGTGCCGGTCGCGTGTCCCGTCACTCTCACCTCGCTCTGCGGAAGGATGATCGCAAAGAGATTCGTCAGATCAACGCCCGACAGCGTTGAATCAATCGTCGTCGCCAAATCACGGCTGCCGAGATCAACGCGCGCCGTGACGGACTGCTCCGGCTTGCCGAGAATCCCGGTCGTGAATGTGACATTGAGTTGTTTGTTCTCTGTGCGACCGACGAGCGTCAGCGGGCCAGCCGGATGACCGTTGATCTGCACGTCGCGGCCCACGCCGTCGAAGTTGACCTGAAAGTTTGAAAAGTCTTTTTCCGAGAGCACGCCCGTCACGTGCGCGTTCAAGTCCGCAGTGCCGGTCAGATTCGGCGGGGCGCTCGCGCCGGGAGCGAACGAGGCAAGCCGTTCGAGTTGGATTCCATTGGCGTGCGCTTCGAGGTCGAGAGCGTAGTTGCTCGTATTGAAAGTGCCTGCGGCGGTAATTTTTCCGGCGTCGAGTTGCGCGACGACGTTGCTCAGATTGACGACCGAGCCGTTGAAAGTCGCTTGCGCGAGAATGCTCTGGAAAGGCTGGCCGCCTATCTGGCCCGGACTGAACCGCAACTCCGCGTTTCCGCTCATCGCATCGGGGATGCCCGTGATGTTGAGATGACCGGAGACGTTGGATTCGACGCTACTGAACCGCGCAGCATTCGGACTGATAGAAGCAAGCGCAGTCAAAAGGTTTCCGGCATTAACGCGGTCGAGCGTGGCATCAACTGAAGCGCTGCCGCCTTCCTTGAGCGGAACATTGAGAGCGAACTGCACGCCTCCACCGTCGCCATCATGTTCGGTCAACTGTCCCTTGGTGATGCGAACTTCATCCGGCGTCGTGCTGATGTTGGCGGCGAGCGAGCCTAGATTGCGATCATTGACAATCAACGAATCGAGCGAGGCGCGGCCTTCAATGCTCGGCTCTTTCAAGCGTCCGCGAACCGTGCCGTTGAAGGCGACCTTTCCGGCCAGTTCGATCTTTTTCTGATTGAGTTGCTCTTCGAGATCAGTGAAGAGACCTGTGCTGAAGAGGACGCGCTGAAGTTCCGCAGCATCGTTGGAGGCGAGATTGAGTTGCAGGTTCGACTCGTCGCGTGCGACCGAGAATTGACCCGTCGCGTTCAACTCGGAAGCGTCCGTTTTCAAGTTGGCGTGCTCAATCTCAAACAGCCCGCGATCCGCGCGCAGGGCGACCTCGCCGCTCAAGGGCGTGCGTCCCGTCGTTTCGTTGCCCGTTGCGGCATTCAATGTCACCTGCGCCGTGCCGCTCGCCGCGCTCAGGTCTGTTCCCGGAAAAGCGAGATTGGCTGTGCCTGTGGCTTTGCCTGTAATCAGGATGGGACGCGCCGTCAAAGTTGCGATGAGGCTGCCGATGTCCAGATTATTAAACTCGGTCGCCACGCGAGACGCACCATTGCGCGCTGTGCTGACGGTCGCGTTGCCTGTGGCGCGACCGCCCATGATGCTCGCGTCGAAGTTGTTGAGTTGAATTTCGCTGTTCGTGGCGACTAAAGCCGCACGCGCAGAGCCTAGATTGATCTGGCCCAGCACGCCACCGCCCAGACTCAAATCCGCGCTGACGCGATAACGACTGCTCGGCTCGACGACGAATGCCGGACGCACGAGCCGCACGTCGTCAATGTGGCCGCCCGCGAAGTCTTTGCTTTGCGCCAGCGCGATTGTTCCGGCGTTGATGTCGCCGCTTGTGCCTTCGATCCGACCGCCTTGATAAATCGCCAGACGCACACCGGCGATGTTGAGGCTGCCGACCTTCGCGCCCGACGCTTCGACGCCGCCGACGCGCAAGTTATTGGTCTCGACATTCGTGACATTCTCGCGCGAGACGATGCTGATATTGTTTGCCGCGAGTCCGTCAACGTGCGTGCTCGCGGAGATAATCGCGCCCGCTTGAAGGTTGGCGGCTGATGCGGTCGTGACGCCGTTTTCGGTGCGCCCGTGAATGTTCGAGGCACGAAGATTGTTGACGTGCGCGCCTTGTACGTTGAGTTGATTGGCGATGAATTGGCTGGCGGAATACGTCCACACACCACTGCTCGATTCGGCGGTGGCGTCGCTCAAGATCAATCCGGCGACAGTTCCCTGCGGACTGCGCGCGGCGGCTGCGCGTAGTTCACCAAGCCAGCGAAAGTCTGTGCCCGTGCCCACGACATCGCCCGTGAGTTGCACCATGTTGAGTTGAAAATCGCCTGCGGTCAGAAGCTCCGCGACGGCGCGTCCGTTGATGTCGTAGCTCTTGCCTTCGCCCTTGCCCTGTCCGCTCAACACGAGCGCCTGCAAGCGCACGCCGTCCGCTGCGAGCGCGTCCGCCTTGAGACTGCCGTCAACCTGATAACGCGAGCCATCGCCCGTGACAGTTCCGACCACGTTGCCCACGCCGCGCAGAGTCGTGCCCGTCTGCAAGATGTCTGAGGCTTGCGTGAGATCAATGGTCGAATTGAGATTCAGGTGATAACGCAGGTTGCGCCAGTCGTCCATCACGCCGCTTAAATGTGCTTCGGCGACGGGCGAGCGTAAAACGAGTTCGTCAATCTCGGCGCGGGTTTGATTGACGCGACCATGAGCGTTGATGTCTATCTGATTGACGGGGCGACCGTCGTAAACGAATGTCGAGTTGGACGATGTGAACTCGACGCGGTTCATGCGGCTGGCTTCCGGCGCATTCGGATCATCGGGCTGGATGTTGGCGACGATGTTGCGCGCTTCGCCTGACAGGGCGTGTAGCTCGTCGCCGTAGTGCACGATGGCGTTGTTGATTTTGATGTTGGCCGTCGAGTAAGAGAAGAGGATGCGGCTGTTCGGCTCAGGCGGCGGCAGATGCAGGTTGCGGAAATTCGAGTTGCCATCCTTGTCAAACGCAACCCAGACTTCGAGACCGTCAACCTGTAAGTCCTGAAGTTTGACGTTGCGGTTGAGGCTGATGGCGTAAAGGTCGTCAATGCGGACGGTGGCGAGGATGCGGTCAATCTTGCCGAGCTGCGCGCCGGTCTGCTGATCGTAAAGCTGGATGTCGCGCATCTCGACGGTGCGCGGGCCGAACTTCGTCTCGAAATGTCCGATCTCGGCGCGAATGCCGTACTGCGTGAGCGTGCCTTTGATCTGATTGGCGATGTAACGATCAATGTAGCCGAGACGATAAGCGATAACGACGGCGAGCACGAGCACAACGATGAGGCCAACAATCGCCAGGGTTGCGATGAACGCATTGCGGCGCGTCAGAAAACGACGACGCTTACCTTGCGGCGTAACGGGTTCAGGACGATCCGCATCGCGCTCGGCAGCAGCTTCGGCGGCGGGTGGCAAGGGCGCGTCCGTCTCCGACTGAAGCGCGGCTTGAACTTCCTTCTCTTTTTCCGGCGGCGACGATTGAGATGGTTTCTCGTCGCGGTCATCAACAGGCATAAAGCAGTTTTCAGTTTTCAGTTTTTAGTTTTCAGACTTCAGTTTCCAACTCCCAGTTTGAGTTTTGAAAGGCTGAGTTTCAGTAGCTCGCCACTAACTCTTAAATCTCTAAACTGAAAACTGAAAACTAAAAACTGAAAACTTGTTTTGCGGGAGAGCCTAACGGAACACTGCCGACAACTTCCAGCTCAAAACCTTCGAGCGCCGCGACCTTCGGGGGATGATTGGTCAAAAGCAGGATGCGGCTGAGTCCCAACTCGTGCAGGATTTGCGCGCCGACGCCGTAATCGCGGTTCGCGCCGTAACCCGTTTCAATGCTCGCGTCCTGCAAGCTCAATCCACGCTCCTGCATCAGCGCGTAAGTCTTCAATTGATGGACGAGATCAAGATTGTGCTCGCGCTGTCGCAAGTACAGGATAACGCCGCGCCCGGCGGCTGCGATCTTCTCCAAAGATGTGTGAAGCTGAAAGCCAGTGCCGCCCGTCAACGCACCGAACATAGCAAACGTGACGTTCTCTGTATGTACGCGAACGAGCACAGGCTCACCGGTCGTCACATCGCCCATCACCATCGCCAGATGCACCTCGCCGTTGATGACGTTCTCGAAAGCGATGGCGCGAAAGCGTCCATAGACCGTCTGCATCTCGGTTTCAGCAGCGCGGCGCACTAAAGTTTCTTTGCGGATGCGATAGCGCACAAGGTCTGCGACCGAAATTATCTTCAAATCGTGCTCGCGCGCAAACTCTTCCAACTCAGGCAGGCGAGCCATCGTGCCGTCCGGGTTCATAATCTCGCAGATGACGCCCGCCGGATACAGCCCCGCGATGCGCGCCATGTCAACGCTCGCTTCCGTCTGGCCGGGACGCATGAGCACGCCGCCCGTTCGCGCGCGAAGCGGAAAGATGTGGCCGGGACGCGCGAGGTCTTGCGGACGAGTCTGCGGATCAACTGCCGTCAGAATTGTTGTCGCGCGATCCGATGCGGAGATGCCCGTCGTCACACCCTTGCGCGCTTCGATGGAGACGGTAAATGCAGTGCCGAGAAAAGAGGTGTTGTCGGCGACCTGCATTGTTAAGTGAAGTTCGTCGCAACGTTCTTCCGTGAGCGGCATACAGATCAGGCCGCGCGCGTGTGTCGCCATGAAGTTGATGATTTCGGGCGTGATCTTCTCAGCCGCGCACGTGAGGTCGCCCTCGTTCTCGCGGTCTTCGTCGTCAACAATAATAATCATGCGCCCGTCGCGGATGTCGGCGGCGGCGTCTTCGATGGAAGCGAAAGGCATTTGCGACTTACTCTAAATAAGAATTCGGGGAGAACGGTCGGCGACTATGTTACCTGAAAGCCTCTCTTTTTGCGACTCGTAATTTCAGACGCGAACACTTAATCAGGCAGATGACGACTGTGGTCGTTGACGTTCCTTTGCCAGAGCGTAAACTTCTCTGCCGATGCCCACGAAGGTTTGATAGTTGAGTGGAAATTCGAGCATGACGTGGAGGAGGCTAAGGAAATAAAGGGCGGCCATTCCGATCTCGTAATTATAGGCGTAAATGGTCAGAGAGAGAGACCAGATAATGGCAATGAGAATTGTTCGCCGCTTCGGGACTTCATGCCATTTGATGATTGAAGTTTTGGAGAACCAGTTGAGATAGTGATACGTGTAAGCAAACGCAATCAGACGCATCACGGCGAGGCCCGCACTCGATTCGTAAATCTCTGCGGCTGATCTTCCTGTGCCCAAGTGGAAAAGCTTCATCAACTCCGCATTAAGAGCATTGAATGGACGATAACTATTTCTAGCGTATTCTCCGACCGTGTGGCCGAAGATGTTTGGAGCGTAAACAAAGAAGCTCATCACACAGACGGCGAAGACGGCCAGAGAGATGATTCCCGAAACGCTTCGGCCTCTAATAGCCCCGTACAGAACGAAAGCCCCTGTGAAGATCAGGACGTGAATGATCGTTATCAGGAAAAGCGCCATAATTGCGTAAGGCCTTGAACCATTGAAAAGAAGCAGGGCGAGAAGGGCTAAAGAGAAAACCAGCATTCTGGCTCTCTTGTTCTTAACCTGCGTGAGCAGTACGGCGGTGATGAAAACCAGATAAAATAGCGTGATTTCCCACTTGGGACTCAGGGGATTGCCAGCCAGTTCAGCAATTGCTCCGACTAAAACGATTGCCATCGTCAATGTGATTAAGATGAGCCAATATCTCTTAGCCTGTCGTGCGCGCTTCGATCTTTCATCTTCGGCAAAATACTTCCTGTCATGCAGCCAAGAGATTTCTGTCAGGTAATGGAGTGGGCCGAGGACAGCATAAGAGAAGAGAAAAAGCTCGAAGGGAAGGGCATAAGCCAGCAAACATGCCAGCGCCATAAGACCCATATTGAGGTAGTTCACTTGATCGGTAGTAAGATTCATCTGCCGAAATCGCGCAGGGGCACGTGTTGTTCTAAAACTTCATTCGCATCCACATCATTTCTTAGTAGCCGAGGTCAGCAAGTTTCTCAACTGTAAGACCGGATCGCCCCGGGCCTTTCACGTCCCGTGCAACCGTCAGGATGCGCTCAACATACTTGGCTATGATATCAGCTTCGAGATTGACTTCATCACTGGGGCGCAGGCGCGAAAGATTGGTCACAGCCCACGTCTTTGGAATGACTGCGATCTCGAAATACTCATCATTGAGTCCGGCGACAGTCAGGCTGATACCTTCGACAGCGATAGAGCCTTTGAAGACCAGATAGCGCGCGATGTCCGGCGGGTAAGCAATGTGAACTGTCCACGAGCCGCCGTGCTCCGTCGCGCTTAAAAATTTCCCGCGCGCATCAACGTGTCCCTGAACGATGTGGCCGCCGAGACGTGTCGCGGGCGTGACGGCGCGTTCGAGATTGACGACTGAGCCGGCGCGCAAAGTTCCGAGCGTCGAACGCTGCAAAGTTTCGCTTGAGCCGTCAGCCGCGAACGAACCAGCGCGCACGTCAATCGCCGTCAGACAAACGCCGTTGACAGCGATGGAGTCGCCCTCCTGCGTTCCCTCCATCACCGTGCGCGCTTCAATCACGAGCCGCGCGCCTTCGCCGCGCTTCTCCAGCTCGCGCACACGACCTAACTCTTCGATGATTCCTGTAAACATAAAGGCTCTTAACGAAAGAGACGCACAAGAAGAAAGAAAAGCAGACCCAGCGCAAGTGGTGTCAGACTAAAAATCAGAATCCAGACGGCTTCGTTCTTGATTGAGTATCTGATGAGCTTCATGAGTTAATCCCTTCCCTCGCGTCCGCCTTCCGCTCACGGATTGCTTCCATCATGCGCTCGAAAACTTCTTCAATCGAGAGCTTCGTGGAATCAATCACGATGGCGTCGTCTGCTACACGCAAGGGCGAATCGTCGCGCGTGGAATCCCGACGGTCGCGCGTGTTGATGTCCGCGAGTGTGGCTTCGAAGGTCGCGTCGCGCTCTTTCACGCGCTCCTCTTCGTATCTACGAGCGGCGCGTTCTTCGGTCGCGGCGGTTAGAAAGAACTTGATGTCGGCTTGTGGGAAGACAACCGTGCCGATGTCGCGCCCATCGAGAACGACGCCGCTCGCGCGATTGCCCATCTCGCGCTGACGATTGACGAGCGTGCGCCGCACTTCGGGAATGGTCGAAATCACGGACGATGCATGGCTGACCTCTTCTGTGCGAATCTCCTCAGACACGTCACGGCCATCGAGCATCACCTGTAATGAATCCGGGTCACCTGCCAGATTGATGTCGGCGCGCGCAACCACACCAGCGACTGCTTGTTCATCCGTCGTGCTTACGCCTGCTTGCATTACAGCGAGCGCGGCAACGCGATACATCGCGCCAGTGTCAATGTAAAGCAGATGAAGAGCGCGCGCGATCATGCGTCCCAGCGTGGACTTGCCCGCACCCGACGGGCCGTCAATGGCGATAATCATAGTCAGTGGTCAGTGGTCAGTGGTCAGTGGTCAGTGAGATCAGCTTTTCAACTGACCACCGACTACTGACCACTGACCACTGCTTTCATCTCGCGCAGCGCGACTTCGATATCTGCGCTTGCCACGTCGTAATGTGTAACCATACGGATTGACGAGCCGAAGCCGGAGGCAAGAACGCCTTGCTCTTTGAGGCGGTCGCAGATTTCATCCGCCGTGATTCCGGTTTCGGAAACGTCGAAGAGGACGATGTTCGTCACGACCCGTTCAGGATCAATCTTGATGCCGTCAATTTCCGCTAAACCTTCGGCGAGACGACGAGCATTGGCGTGGTCTTCAGGCAGACGCTTTGGCGTCTCTTCGAGTGCGACGAGACCTGCGGCAGCGAGCACGCCAGCCTGACGCATTCCTCCGCCCAAGATTTTGCGCCAGACGCGCGCCTCGTCAATAAATTCGCGCGAACCCAGCAGCATCGAGCCGACGGGCGCGCCCAAGCCTTTCGACAAACAGAACATCACGGAATCAACGGGACGCGCGAGTGCGGCGACCGGCTCATTGAGTGCCGCGCTCGCGTTGAAGATACGCGCACCGTCAAGGTGAACAGGAAGATTGAGGGCGTGCGCTCTGGAAGAAATCTCTTCGATGCGCGCGCTCGTATAGACAGTGCCGCCCGCGAGGTTGTGCGAGTTTTCGAGTGCGACGAGACCTGTCGGCGCGACATAGTATGCGCCGCCGACGTGAATCCCGGATTCGATCTCATCCCAGTTAAGAATGCCTGTCCCGTCGTGACTGTGAACAGGACGCGCGAGTGTGCCGGAGACTGCCGCCATCGCGGCCATCTCGAAATTGTAGATGTGGCCGCGCTCTTCGATGACGACTTCCATGCCGGGCCGTGTGTGCAGCTTGACGGCGATCTGATTGCCCATCGAGCCGGTCGGCACGAACAGTGCAGCCTCTTTCTCGAAAATCTCAGCCGCGCGTTCCTGCAAGCGATTAACGGTCGGGTCTTCGCCATAGACATCATCGCCCACTTCCGCTTCCGCCATCGCGCGACGCATCGCGGGCGTTGGTTTCGTTACTGTATCGCTACGCAAATCAATCATAAAAAGCAAAAGTCAGAATCCAGAAGTCAGAATCCAGAATGAAAAGCACGGACTGCTAATCTTCGATCTGTTTTCTTCTGGATTCTACCTTTCTCAAACGAACATTGAAAAAACTTCATTAGAAAGCAGCGCGCCGGAGGTCGTCAGCCTCATTAAATCGTCATCGAACTCAATCAACCCCGCGTCGCTCAATCGCTCAAGGTCAGCGGCATACTCCGCGCGCAAGTCTGCGCCGAAGCGGGCGTGATGCTCAGATAAATTTACGCCGCGCATCAAGCGCAGGCCGAGAAAGATCGCTTCTGCGCGCGCCGCACGCTCGTCAAGCTCGATTGTTTCGACGATGGGCGTGCGTCCTTCTTCCATTAGTTTTGTATAGCGCGCGGCGTCGCGCTCGTTAGACCAGCGTGTGCGGTGTCCGTCGTAGGAATGCGCGGAGCAACCGAAGCCGAAGACCGCCTCACCTGTCCAGTATTTCGTGTTGTGGCGCGAATAGTAACCGGGCCGGCAGAGATTTGAAATCTCGTAGTGCTCATAGCCAGCAGCCTGCGCTCGACCGAGCATCAGGCGATACATCTCAGCCGCGAGATCGTCGTCGGGACGCGGTTGCGCGCCGCGCCGGATTTGATCGGCGAGTGGTGTTCCTTCGTGGACTTCGAGAATGTAGAACGAGAGATGTTCGGGACAGAGCGCGAGCGCTTCGTTGAGATTGCGTGACCACGCGGAAAGAGTTTGCGCGGGAAGTCCGGCGATGAGATCGAAGCTGACGTTGGTGAATCCGGCCTCACGTAAATCTGAGATGGTGCATCTGACATCGGCGGCGGTGTGCGTGCGTCCCAGTCGTTTGAGTTCCGCGTCGTCGAAGGTCTGCGCGCCGAAGCTCGCGCGGTTGATGCCGAGCGCGCGAAACTCCCGCAATGTGTTGAGCGTGAGAGTTCCCGGATTCATCTCCATCGTCACTTCCGCATCGGTCGCCACACGAAAGCGCTCGCGCACGGCTTCGAGAATGTGCGTGACCTGCGCTGGCTTGAGTAACGAAGGCGTGCCGCCACCGAAGTAGATTGTATCTGCGTCGCGCGTTTCTTCAGTCGAGCGAAAGCTCCTGATTTCGTTGGCGACGGCGCGGATGTATGCTTCGGCCTGCGCGCTCTCGTATGCGCCGGTGGCGAAGTCGCAATAGGAGCAACGCGCGCGACAGAAAGGGATGTGAATGTAGATTCCGGCTGGCCTCATCACAGTGAAAATTGATTATAGCACGCGCGCGAGATGAACTCCGGCAGTGAGTCAGTGTGAGGTGATTGCAGCTTAATGCTTGCTGTACAAATCCGCTTCACCGGGCGGGCGCGTGCGCCAGCGTTTGTGTATCCAGAGCCATTGGTCAGGATAAAGTCTGACCATCTGTTCGATGGCGGCGGTGAAGCGCGCGGTGTTGAGTTCGATGTCGCGTTTGTTGTCGCCCGTGCGAACGAGTT
>JAVHWW010000046.1:0-7340 GCA_032159235.1 Acidobacteriota bacterium | reverse complement strand
GCGTCCTCTGCGGTGAAAATCCTTCTTTCAGACACGCATTCGCAAATGGTTATAAAGTTCCTAGCGCCGCGAGGCAAACCTTTTTCTCGTTAGCGAACATCGTAGGTACGCACCACATTTTCCGTCCACCGAAGTTTTCGCTTCAACCGAAAGGAGCAACACATTATGCGTCCCTCTCTTCAAACGGCACTCGTTGCAGTCGTTCTTATTTTATCTCTCGTGGGCGGCGTCGCGGCTCAGGCCGGTCGGAAGAGGCAGGTCACGACTGACCCGCAAAAGAAGGTACAGAGAACTGAAGACCAGCCGTCGAGCGAGCAGAAGAATGAGCAGCCTGATAATCCGCAGACGGTTGACAACAGCAACCAGCAGGATGTTGAGACCGTCAAGATTGAGACCAACCTCGTCACAGTGCCCGTCATCGTCAGCGACCGCAGCGACAAGTATCTGCCGGATTTGCAGAAGGAAGATTTCACCATCTTTGAAGATGGCGTGAAGCAGGACATCTCTTTCTTCGAGACCGTGACCGCTCCCTTCAACGTCGTCCTGATGTTAGACACGAGCGCGAGCACGCAGGAGAAGCAGGGACAGATTCAACAGGCCGCTATCGAATTCACAAAACAACTTCAACCGGCAGACCGCGTCAAGGTCATTTCATTTGACGACCAGATACGCGACCTCTGCGATTTCACATCGGATCGCGCAGTGATTCAGTGGGCGATCCGTGACACGCGGCCCGGTCAGGGCACAAAGCTCTACGATGCGATGCGCTTCAGCTTGAATGCCTTGCAGCGCGTCAAGGGGCGCAAGGCCATCGTCATCTTCACAGACGGCGTGGACTCATACAGCGACCGTGAGACTTACGACCGGAACGTGCGGATGATTGAAGAAGCCGGAATCATCATCTATCCGATTCGCTACGACACGCGCGAAGATGTCGAGCGGCTCGTGCGCCAGCAACAGCGTTCGGGCGGCGTCATTGATCTGGGGAGTATTCTCGGCGGTGTAATTCCGGGAAGCACAACGACGCCGACGACTTTTCCCGGCGGAGGCCAGACTCCCGTTCCAACTGGACGCACTGGCGGCGGAGTCGGAAACAATCTGCCGGGATTGCCCGGCGGAGTTATCATCTCGCGTAACCCGACCGGCGGGCGCAACAATCGTTATCCGCCGAATGATCCGAATGACCCGAACAACCCTTATCCGTCAAACTATCCCAACAACCGTTATCCGCCCGGCGGCTCGAATTATCCGACAGGGCCTACGAGCGCCCCGAACGACAACATCGAAGCCGAACTCGATATGATGTACAGGACGGGTGACGCTTATCTCAACGACCTCGCCAACAAATCCGGCGGCCAACTCTATCGCGCGGACACGCTCGTCTCGCTGCCGAGAGCCTTCGCGCAGATCGCCGCCGAACTCAGAACGCAGTATGCGCTCGGCTACTATCCGCCGAAGGCGACGGCACGCGACGGCAAGTATCACAAGATCAAAGTGAGCACGACGCGCAAGAACGCCTCCGTCCGTGCGCGTCCGGGTTACCGCGCGCCGGGAGGAATGCAAAATTAAAGATGTAAAATGCAAAAGCGATAAGCCAGATCAAGTCTAAGTTGCTCGAAACAGTTCAGGCCAGGGTTCGAGAGCTAGTCATTGAATCGTTTGTAAGGAGACTGAGGTCAGCATGAAAGCAGATCACACGCGGCGCGACTTTCTTCGCGCATCGGCTGTTGCCGGAACGGGATTGATTCTGAGCGGCTGTGGGAGCAAAGGCGGTGGACAATCCGAGCAGCAAGCTAAGAATCAATCTTCTTCCCAAGAGAATGAAAACCAGAAAGGCATCGAAGTTACTGCTGCCGAAGACCTGATGCGCGAGCATGGCGTCCTGCGGCGCGCGCTGCTCGTGTACGGTGCGACAGCCGAGAAGCTACGCACGAACGCTTCCACTGTTCCGCCCGACGCTTTACAGAAGACGGCCAAACTCTTTCGCGCTTTCGGCGAAGAGTATCACGAGAAGAAACTCGAAGAGACGTATATCTTTCCGGCAGTCAAACAGGCAGGCGGTCAGGCTGCCGCTTACCCGGACGTTCTCGTCGTGCAACATAATCGCGGGCGTGAGATCACCGAATACATCATCGCTGTCACACAGGGCGCAAAGTTAGGAGCGGCTAACGCAGACGCGCTGGCGAAGGCACTGGAATCGTTCGTGCTGATGTATCAGCATCACGCCGCGCGTGAAGACACGATTATCTTCCCCGCGTGGAAACAGACCATGACGGCCAAACAGTACGATGAGATCGGCGACAAGTTTGAAGACATAGAGAAAGAGCAGTTCGGAGAGGATGGCTACGAAGATGCTGTTAAGCAGATCGGCGACATCGAAGGCAGCCTGGGACTCGCAGACATACAGCAGTTCACCGCACCGCCTCCGCCGAAAGTTTCGGGCACATAGCGTTGGAGTGATGCTGTGATGAGATTTCAGCAGAAAGTCTTTGCGACTAATGCGCCGTCCGCCGTCATCCTCGTTCGTCTAGTCGTCGGCGCTGTCTTTCTCTCCGAAGGCATCCAGAAATTTCTTTTTCCCGCAGACCTCGGCGTGGGACGGTTCGTGAAGATCGGCATCCCCGCGCCGGAAGTCATGGCACCGTTCGTCGGCGTGGTCGAGATCGTCTGCGGATTGCTCATCCTCGTCGGACTGTTGACTCGTCTGGCAGCCATCCCTTTGATTATTGATATGCTCGTCGCCATCTCGACGACGAAGATTCCGATGCTTATCAAGAGCGGGTTCTGGGCGACAGCGCATGAAGCGCGCGTTGATTTTGCGATGCTGCTCTGCCTCATCTTTTTGCTGATAGTCGGCGCGGGCGCTGTCTCCATTGATGCGCGCCTTGCGCCCAGTGCAATTCACCGCAACAATTAAGAGTGAAGATTATGAAGCTCAAGCTAAAGTTTGCTCTGCTCATCGCTACTATTGCAATTCTCTCAACTCCCGTTCTCGCGCAACGCACGCCCGATCAGGATTATCTCGTCTATGTCGTCTCGGAATCTTCCGACAAGGTTAGTCTCATCAGATTTGGCCCACAGGGCGCGCGCGTTGAGACGAGCTTTGAGACGGGCGTGATGCCGACTGACGTTGACGGGCCGCACGGCGTCGCTGTCTCGCCAGACAAGCAGTTCTATTATGTCTCGCTCGGTCATGGACGACCCTACGGCTCGGCTTGGAAGTATTCGGCGAAGGATAATTCCGTGCTGGGGCAAGTCACGTTAGGACTTTTTCCGGCGACGATGGATGTCTCGCCCGACGGCGAGTTTCTTTACGCCGTCAATTTCAACCTGCACGGCGACATGGTTCCTTCTTCCGTTTCAGTCGTCGCCACCGATCAGATGTTGGAGGTCAAGCGCATCGAGACCTGCATCATGCCGCACGGCTCAAGATTCAATCCGCAGGGCACGAAGCACTACTCCGCCTGCATGATGAACGACATGCTCGTCGAGATTGACACCGGCACGTTCAAAGTCTCGCGCCACTTTCTGCTAACGAAGGGCAAAGAGATGGGAATGACGGGCGCTCCCGAAGTGCATTCGATGAAGGGAATGCAGGGCATGGACATGTCGGTTCACGGCATGGAGCCGCCGAAGCCCGGCGACGTGACCTGCTCGCCGACGTGGGCGCAGCCTTCCGTTGACGGCTCGTCCATCTTCGTCGCGTGCAATAAGTCGAGCGAGATTGTCGAAGTTGATGCGAACAAGTGGAACGTCGTGCGTAGGATTCCCGCAGGCGCTGGTGTCTATAATCTGGCGGTCACGAAAGACGGGCGACTGCTCATCGGCACGAACAAGCGCGATCAATCCGTCTCCATCTTCGAGATCAAATCGGGGCGCGAACTCGCGCGTCTCAAGACAAGGCGCAAAGTGCTTCACGGTGTCGCCGTCTCGCCCGCGACAATCGCTACGCCTTCATCTCCGTCGAAGGCATCGGCTCGGAGCCGGGCACGGTCGAGATTATTGACCTCGAAGCGTTGAAAACGGTCGCCACTGTGGACGTTGCTCCGCAGGCGGCAGGAATTGATTTTTGGAAGATTGAGAAAGCGGAAAGCAAGCAATAGAGCATTCGTTTGAAGCGCCTTACATTCTTAAAACTTTCAAGGCAGTGAGCAATCAGCGTAGAATCCTGTCATGCCTGTGGCGCTGAGAGTAAAAGGATACAGATTTTTCTTCTTCAGCTTGGAAGGAGATGAGCCACCACACATTCACGTTGAGCAAGCTGAAAGGTTTGCTAAGTTCTGGCTGAATCCAATATCTTTGTCGAAGTCGCGTGGCTTCCGCAGCGGCGAACTATCGGAAATCCAGAAGATAGTTGAAGAGAATTTGGAAACACTGTTGGAGAAATGGGATGAGCACTTTAGCCGTTGAAGTTGAGCCTCTGGCCGTTGATGTTAGCTGCACAGATGATAGCCTGCGAGTTGTCTTGGCGGACGGTCGTGAAATATCCGTCCCATTGATCTGGTCTCCACGATTGCAGAAGGCTACGCCTGAGCAAAGAAACGAGTGGCGGTTGATCGGTGGCGGGATTGGTATTCATTGGGAAGCTGTGGATGAGGACATCTCTGTAGAAAGCCTGCTCAGGTTAAAATAAGCGGGCTTTACAGATTCTCTGCTGTGATGGGACTGTATATGAAAAACGTAAGGATGATAGCCCTTCTCTTTTTGCTACCCTTATGCATCTTTGTCTATGCACAGACCAGGAGCGTAACAGAAGACCCTGAATCGTTACGGCAGATGCTCGCCCATCAACCAGACTACACAGCTATGGGACAGTTCATTTTCTCAGAAGGCTTCGGCGGCACTGGAGGGAAAAGTAAAGTCGCAAAGATGGGAAATCGGCAAGCTGAGATAGATGAAGATGTTATTCATATTAGTGAAGGGGAGAAGCTGATTAATGTATATCCGAAACGTAAAGAATATTCCGAGATGACTATTAAGCTACCTGCTGCCTTCGCCATCTCGCCAGAGGAACTTGCCAAGCGCAATGGTGTAATATTCAGGTCACTGGGCAAAGAAAAAGTTGGGAAATACTCTTGTATCAAGATAGAGGTTTCATACAAAGATGAGAAGCTAAAGGACATGAAGTTTCTGTTTTGGTCTACACCTGAATTAAAGAACTTAATTGTCCGCTCAGAAATTTCTTTAGGCTCACAAGTCAAATTTATAACTGTGCTGGACGATGTTTCCCTCGGCGCAAATGAAGAACTCTTCCGCATACCAGCAGACTATAAAAGGGTGACTGAACCGGATTATATGAAAGAATTGGAAAAGAATATTCCGAAGTCTAGTCAACCTTCAGCCCGACCAAAATGAGAACCCGTCATTGCAAACTTGCCGCAAAGAAACAAAAGACAGCCAAGACATAATCATCTCTGCTGCCTTCATGCTTTTTCTGCTAACTATTTTCCCGGCTGGTTCGTCGAAACCGTAGCGGCGGCTTTCACTTCTCCGAAGAGTTAATAAAGTCCCAACATTCTTCCGGCAGCATCCCGTCAGTCTGATTTGTTTCAAGCTCCGTCAGTAAAAATTGAGCGGCAGCATATTTTTTGCTGAAGAGCTTTGTCAGGTGGCGTGGCGAGTGACGCGACACTAGAAGAATAGAGGCCGGGAGCGCTGTCATCCAGTCAAGAATCTCTTTCCGTGAGTCAAGAAATTTGAGCAATCTTTCCTCACGGATGTCTTCGTCATAAACGAGCAGATAGACCTTCATAGTTACGCTTTTCTAGAAGCGGTTTTCGGTGTGAGCGCCGGATTCGGAATCGCCGCCAATTGTTTTGGACTAATCGCGCGCGCGCGACCTTTTTTCCTGAGTCGTCGTCGGCGCGTCCATCCGGGGCCGTAAGCTACTACTTCCAGCTTCTCAAGGTCATAATGCGGGCGGAGGTGGTCTTCAAGATTGCGCTCTCTTTTTTTCATAAGCTCTTCTCTCTTTCGGGTCTAACTCGCGCGCACTGATGATCCGTGTTGTTAAGAAACAGAAGGCAGCAAGGATGGTTATCTCTTTGCTGCCTTCTGCCTACTGCTTTCTGCCTTCTTCTTTCCTATTTCCCCGGCTCTGTCGTCGAACCCGTATCGGTTCTTGGCCCGCCGAGTTTGGTAATCCACAAGCCGGTGTTGATGTCGTTGAAGAAGACGAGGCCGTTACTCGGTTGCGCGCCCCAGGCGAAGGGCATGTTGGTGCGAAAACCGTCGAGGCTGCCTGTCCAGAGGTGCGCGATCTCGCGTCCCTGCCGATAGAGGTCGCCGCGCAGTTCGCCTGAGACATCCAGCACGCGCCCGCCGCCGTTGTAGTAGCCCATGTAGAGAATATCGTCCAAGACCCAGATGTTGTGCGAGCCTGCTTCGGGCACACCGTACTCGGCGACTTTGCGCGGGTGCATGATGTCGGAAACGTCAACCACGTGCATGACGCCGCGCACGGGGATGCGCTCACGGGAATTGATGTCGAACTGTTCGGGGAAGACTTCATCGCCGACGAAGACGTAGTTCTTGTAGCGGAAGACTGCGTGCGCTCCGGCGAGCCAGCCGCTGCCGTAAAGCTCGTGATAGTTGAAGCGAAGCTGGCTAACGAACTGCGGCTTTTCTGGACTGCCGCCCTTGATGCCGTTGCCGACATCAAGAATCACCATGCCGTCTCGCCAATATGCCAGATACGCCAGCCCGTCTTTGATCTGCACATCGTGTAGATAACGTCCGCCCAGCATTCCTCCGGTTGTGACGAGAGGACTTTCGATCTGCCAGCGCGCAACCTCTTTCGGTTTTTTCACGTCGCCGAAATCTATCACGCGCAGAGAGCCTGTCGCGTCGTCTGTGATGTAGGCGTAGTGGCTATCAATATACGCGCTGTGGACGCCTCCCGTGACTGTCTCTGTGTATTCGGAGATGATTTTCGGATGAGCAGGATCGGATGTGTCTAAGAAAACAATTCCGTCCTTGCGATTCGATGAGCCTTCGCGTGTGAGGACACCGATCTTGCCGTCCGGTGTGACGCTGATATCGTTGATGGTGTGCGCGTCAACTTTGAGCGTGTCGGTCTGTTTGGGATGCGCGGGGTCGGAGATGTCGAAGACGAAGAGACGGTCGGAGATGGTGGAGACGTAAGCGTAGTTTCCGAAAATCCATTGCTCGGCAACTTGCACGTCTTTCAAGGGTGCGCGCCCCACTACCTTTATCTCACGCGCGGCATTGCGCGGCGCGACGACGACGGAAGCGAGAGCCGTCTGCCCGCCGCTCGTCGCCGTCACAATGTAAGAACCGGGACGCTCCGCGACGAAGCCGCCATCTGGATAAACAATCGC
>JAVHWW010000119.1:0-6533 GCA_032159235.1 Acidobacteriota bacterium | reverse complement strand
GATCTCGGCGACGCTCATCGCGATCACCCGGACCAGCACCTGGGGATGGGGCTCGCCGAAGACGCTCGGCCTCTTGGCCGCCGGTCTCGCGATCATCCTCGCTTGGGTGGTCGAGGAGCTGCGCTCGCGCGAACCGCTCGTCGACATGCGGATGATGTCCGTGCGCGGGGTGTGGACGACGAACGCCGTCGCCTTCATGGTCGGGATCGGGATGTTCTCGTCGTTCATCCTTCTGCCCGAGTTCGTGCAGGAGCCGGCCAGCACCGGCTACGGCTTCGGCGCGTCGGCGACCGCCGCCGGCCTCTTCCTGCTTCCTGCCACGATCGCGATCACGATCGTCGGCCAGATGGCCGGCGTGCTGGAGCGGCGGATCGGCTCTCGCGGAGCCCTGATCGCCGGCGCCGTCTTCGTGCTCGCCGCCTACGTCCTCTTGCTAGCCGATCGCAGTGCCGAGCTCGAGATCTACATCGCCGCCGGCATGCTCGGCGTCGGGATCGGCCTGTCGTTCGCCGCGATGCCGAACCTGATCGTCGAGCACGTCCCTCAGGAGCAGACCGGCGTCGCCACCGGGATGAACGCGGTCACGCGTACCCTGGGCGGTGCCTTCGGCGGCCAGGTCGTGGCGACCCTGCTCGCGGGCAACCTCGCAGGCGGCGGCCTTCCCACGGCCCATGGCTTCACGCTCGCCTTCGCGGTGTGCCTCGTCGCGCTCGTCGCGGGGCTCGGCTTCGCCCTGGCGGTCCCGCGCCGGCGCCGCGCCGAGGAGCCGACCGCGGGCATCGTGGTGACTGGCCCGCAGCGCGCGTCAGGGCCCGAGCGCGCCGCCGCGTAAGCCCCCTCGCCGCGCGGTCGGCACCGGCCCGATCGAGGGCAGCGCGAGCGCAACGTCAGCCACCTGCTCAGCGTGCGGATCGCAACGCTCAGCAGCGAGGGTGGACTGCGTTTGTTTTTCCAACTGAGTTCTGGTAGGTTCGCCGGACTGTCAGTTTGAAAGTCAAACTCGCCCCCACGGGCTCACACCAACGGAAAGGCAAACGGCATGACCACATCCGTTCAGGCCACCCCACACGCCGGTAGCCAGCTCACGGCCAAGAACCTTTCGATCGAGGCGGGCGACATCTCATTCACCTATCGCCGCTTCGGAGATCCGCAGACGGATGCGTCGCCGCTGGTGATGCTGCAGCACTTCCGCGGCAACCTCGACAGCTGGGACCCGCTACTCGTCGACGGCCTGGCAAGGGACCGTGAGGTCGTCCTGGTCGACAACCGCGGGGTCGGTGGCTCGACGGGCGCCGTTCCAGAGAACGTGACGGACATGGCCCGCGATGCGATCGCCTTCATCGATGCACTCGGGTTGGAGCGGATCGACCTCCTCGGGTTCTCGCTCGGCGGCCATGTCGCCCAGGAGCTGGTCCTACTGCGCCCGCTGCGAGTTCGACGGCTCGTGCTCGCCGGCACAGCGCCGCAAGGCGGCCCGGACCTCCACCGATGGAGCGACGCGGTCTATTCGCTCGCGACCCCGGATCAGCCCACCGCGGACGACCTTCTCCGTCTGTTCTTCTCCCCCTCGGAGGAAAGCCGCGCCGAGGGCCTGGAGTCGATCCAGCGGCTCTATAGCCGGGACGCCGACCGCGATGAGCCGACCGACCTTGCGACGCGCGACGCGCAGCTGGCGGCGATCACGGCCTGGGGCATCCCGGACGCATCCAAGCTCAACCGCCTGGCCGGGATCACGCAACCGACGTTCGTCGCCAACGGCGACAACGACACGATGATGCACACCCGGAACAGCCAGCTGCTCGCCGACCATCTCCCGAACGCCGAGTTGCGGATCTACCCCGACGCCGGGCACGGCTTCCTCAACCAATACCCAGAGCGGTTCGGCGACGACGTGCGGGCCTTTCTCGACGCCTGAGCCGCCTGCGGGCACGCACGCCAGAGTCGTCCAACGGCACCCACCAAACGAGAGGAGCCTCATGACTCGCAAGGGACACATCACATTGCTCGTCGGAGTGGCTGCGGCAGCGCTGATCGCGCTCGGCGTCGCCGCGTGCGGCGGCGGGGACAATGGCGCCACTGCAGCGACAAAGCCGCCCACAACCGCGTCCGGACGTCCGGCGACGGTCGGCACCGCCAAAGTGGGCAGCCTCGGCAAGGTCCTCGTCGATTCCCAAGGCCACACGCTGTACCTGTTCGAGAAGGACACGGGGACGGGGAGCACCTGCTTCGGCGCTTGCGCCAGCGCATGGCCGCCGCTCCGGGCAACCGGCAAGCCGACGGTCGGCAACGGGGCGAATGCCTCGATGATCGCAACCACGCCTCGGTCCGACGGAAAGCCACAGGTGACCTACAACGGCCACCCGCTCTACCGCTACGCGGCCGACCAGAAGCCAGGTGATGCCGCTGGTCAGGGCCTGTCTGCATTCGGAGCGGCCTGGTTCGCCCTCTCTCCGGCCGGAAACCAGGTCTCCGGCCAGCCGACGAGCTCGAGCGGCTATGGCGGCTCTGGCTACTAGCCGGACGGAAACAACGCAGTGAAAGGAGAACCCCGTGACGTCCTCAACCACCACAGTCGTGCTCGAACCCGCAGCTCAGGAGTTCGCATCCGCGACCGCCGATCCCCCGTACCTGTTCGACCTCGGCCCCGTCGAGGGTCGAAAGACCGTCGATGACGTCCAGTCCGGGGAGGTCGAAAAGCCGGACGTCGAGATCAAGGACACCACCATCCCCGGCGGCCCGTCGGGTGCGGTGTCGGTCCGGATCCTGCGTCCCAACGGTGCCCAAGCCCAACTGCCGGTGATTCTCTACACGCACGGCGCGGGCTGGGTGTTCGGCAACAGCCACACTCACGACCGCCTGATCCGCGAGCTCGCCGCCGGCACCGGCGCCGCGGTCGTATTCCCCAACTACAGCCTCTCGCCCGAAGCGCGCTACCCGACCGCGATCGAGGAGATCTACGCCGTGCTCGAGTGGGTCGCGGAGCACGGCGCGGAGCAGAATCTCGACGGCACGCGGGTCGCCGTCGCCGGCGACTCGGTCGGCGGCGACATGACCGCCGCTGTGACGCTGATGGCCAAGCAGCGCTCCGGGCCGAACCTCAGGGCCCAGGTGCTGTTCTACCCGGTGACCGACGCGAGCTTCGACACCCGGTCCTACCACGAGTTCGCGGAGGGCTATTTCCTTCGGCGCGACGCGATGCAGTGGTTCTGGGACCAGTACACGACCGACGAAGAGGAGCGCGCCGAGATCACGGCCTCGCCGCTCCGCGCGACGACGAACGATCTCGTCGAGCTTCCGAAGGCGCTGGTGATCACCGCCGAGGCGGACGTGCTCCGCGACGAAGGCGAGGCATACGCCAGCAAGTTGCGCGAGGCCGGCGTCGAGGTGACCGCGACGCGCTACGAGGGCATCATCCACGATTTCGTGATGCTCAACGCGCTGCGTGGCACGAACGCCGCCGGCGCCGCAATCGCTCAGGCGATCGAGTACATCAGGCGCGCACTGGCCTAACCGAACCGAACGGGCGAGGTCCCGATCCGGGGCCTCGCCGAAGCGAAAGGGGATGCCCCATGTCAGGCCCGTTCATCTTCATCGCTACGAACCGGCTCAGGCCGGACGCCTACGAGGCGGAGCGGCGCCGCGTCCCCGGACTCGTTGACTTCATCGAAGCTGGCGAGCCACGCCTGCTCGCCTTCAACGAGTACACCAATGCTGAGCGCACCGAGGTAACCGTCGTGCAGGTCCATCCAGACGCGGCCTCGATGGAGTTCCACACGAGCGTTGTCCGGGAGCGCGCCGCGGAGGCGTACACCGAAACGCTCGACGCAACGACGCAGATTCAGGTTTTCGGGACGCCGAGCGACGCAGTAGTTGAGGCATTGCGTACGCAGGCCGGCACCGGCGTGCCGCTCAGCGCCTACCCCGAGCACCTCGGAGGATTTACTCGGATCGGACGCTGAGAGATCGGCCTCTCGACCCAACGTCTACTGCCGCTTCGGACGCAAGGCGCAGTCCCCGAGCGCTCCGCCAGGACGCCGCGCGCTCGGGTGCGACCTTGCTGATGCCCGCTGACCCAACCCGAGAAAGAAGTTGAGTGCCATGACAGCAACCGCGAACGCACCCGCAGCGACCGTCACCCTCGGCGGTGAGCTCACCGTCGGCCGCATCGGCTACGGCGCCATGCAACTGACTGGACCGAAGGTCTGGGGAGAGTACCCCGACCACGAGCGCGCACTCGCGCTGCTCAAGGCGGCCGTCGAGTACGGCGTCACGTTCATCGACACGGCCGACGTCTACGGCCCCCACTCCAACGAGGAGCTGATCCGCGAAGCTCTGCACCCGTACCCGGCGAACCTCGTGATCGCCACCAAGGGCGGGTTCGTCCGCGGTGGACCCGAGTACAGCGACATGAGCGCCGTTGGCAACCGCATCTACCTCAAGCAGGCCGCCTACATGAGCATGCGCCGCCTCGGCCTCGACCACATCGACCTCTACTACCTGCACACCCCGACCGCCACCGACGTGCCGTTCGAGGAGCAGATCGGCACGCTCGCGGAAATGCGTACAGACGGGTTGATCCGGCACATCGGACTCTCCAACGTCAGCGCCGAGCAGTTCCGCATCGCCCGTCGAATGACCGAGATCGCGGCTGTCACGGCGCACTACAACGTCGGCGTCCGCCTCGGTGCGGCACTGCGTAGCGCAGCCAACGACGCAGGGGTCGTCTTTTCACCCTGGCACCCCGCCGTCGTCCCAGGCGGCGATAACTCGGCCCGCATCCGCGCCGTGCTTGACCCGATCGCCGCCCGGACCGGCGGGACCGTGCAGCAGGTCGCGCTCGCGTGGCAGCTGCACCGCTCGCCTCGGGTGCTTCCCATCCCTGGGACCACGAGCATCGTTCACCTCAAAGAAAACCTCGCCTCGACCGAGATCCGACTCACGCCCGAGGATGTCGACACGATCACCGGGCTTATGCCCGAAGACCAACAGCCGGCCGGCCGAGACTGACCGCGGTGTCCCCCCCACCAGAGATATCCCTTGAGCACACAACTCGTGCACAAGACGGCGCTCGTCACCGGCGCGACGAGCAACATCGGCCGGGCGATCGCCACCGCATTCGCCCCGCGAACAGGCCCACGTCGTCGTCAGCGGGCGCAGCGAACGGCGCCCCGAGGAGGCGCTCGCCGCAGCTGAGGCCGAGGGCTAGCGACTAGCCCGGCACATACCGACGCAGGTCTTCGATCGCTTGCCGGATCTCAGGGTTCGAGTAGTGTCTCCTTAGGGGCATAATCTCCCTGTAGATCGGTACTTTTCGATGTTGGCGCCATCAGGCGTGGCAACACCCGTGGCAACACTGGCTTCCTACCCGCTGACGCGTGGCCTCAGAGCGGAAGTCCCTGCAATTTGCCTTGTTTCTAACGCGCCGAGGGGACGGTCCACAGCCTTGCGCGTCTACGCCGGTGGGTAGCGCGGCTCGATCGGCATCGACCAGGCCACCATCGGCCAAGTCCAGGCATGGATGGGTCACGCCGATGTGCACACGACCATGAAGTACATGCCGCACCATCGGGCCGGCGATGCCCGGCTTTGATCCGCGGCGTTCCGGCCGCGATCTACCTCGCGTCCCGGCCGAGGGCCGCGACGTGACTCTCGGCATGGAGGCCGTCGTAGCCGTGGACCCTGCCCTTGCTCTCTCGCTGGAGGAGCCGCTGCCGCCCCCGACGCCAAGCTCACCGCGAACGTGCGGGCGCAGAATGGCCTCTCGATAGATCCGCTTCCCGCTCAGACCGTTCTCAATGCCACGGTGGGCGGCATCCGCGACGCCCGAACGGCCGGCATCAGGCCTGCGAATGCGCCGATCAGGATGGCCGAGGCGATGCCGCCCGTCCATGCTTCGACGGGGATCACGATGTTCCAGTTCTTCGAGCTGGCGTAGATGACCGTTGCCATGGCTCCGGCGAGCACGCCGACGATGCCGCCGATGGCGGCGAGCAGGATCGATTCGCCGAGGAACTGGGTGCGGATCTGGCTCTTGGTCGCGCCGAGGGCGCGGCGGAGGCCGATCTCCGAGCGGCGTTCGAGCACCGAGATGATCATGATGTTGGCGACGCCGACGGCGCCGACGATCAGGGCCACGACGCCGAGGCCGAGGAAGAGGCTGTCGAACGCTCCGGCCGCGGCGGCGCGGGCGGTGAGTGCGTCGGAGGGCTGGCTGACGTTGACCTCGTCGGGGGCCTGGGGGTTGGCGGTCGGCGCGAGCAGCGACTGCACCTCGGCGACCTGGGCGGTGTCCGCGCGCACGTAGATCGAGCTCGGCGGGCCGGCTTTCCGCTCGCCCTGGACCAGGCTGATGTAACCGAGGAACCGTTGGGCGGCCGGGTAGCCGATCAAGGCGCTGTTGTCGATGTCGGGCTCAAGCGGCGAGGAGTCCAGGACACCTGCGACGTTGAACCACTGGCCTCCCAGCCAGATCCGTTGGTCGGGAAAGGTCCGGTCGATGCCCAGCCGTTGTGCGGCGACCGAACCGAGCACGG
>JAVHWW010000112.1:0-21827 GCA_032159235.1 Acidobacteriota bacterium | reverse complement strand
GGACGCGCGCCTGAGCGTTGAACGGAGCGGCCACGCGCTGCCTCGCCGACGACGATGGAATCAATCACGATGCGTTCGGGCGTGCGCGACACGTCGCCGCCGATGAGTGCGACGCGGTAAGTTTCGGCGAGTGCGAAGAAGCCTTCGTAGAATTCGTCAACGAAATCTGTGTCCCAGATTTGGCGCGGGATGCCGATGGAGAGCAGCGCGTAGCGCGGGCGCGCACCCATCGCTGCGATGTCGGAGAGCGAGACGGCGAGCGCTTTGTAGCCGAGCAGCCAGGGCGTTGTCGAGTTGAGACGAAAATCTATGTCTTCAATCAGAAGGTCGGTAGTGATAACTGTCTCGCGGCCTGATTGCTGTTGAATGATGGCGGCGTCATCACCGATGCCGAGAGAGAGTGATGTGTGATGTGTGATGTGTGATGTGTTGGGGCGCTTAGTATCGTGAGCTTGATTAAGTGCGCGGCGGCGAATTTGTTGGATGAAATCGAATTCGCTGCGCGAAGGATGAGGGTATGAAGAATGATGGTCGGGGAGACGCGGCGATTCTGCTTTTCTCTCCGCGTCTCCGCGTCTCCGCGTCTCCGCGTCGCTGTCACCCTCGTCTTTCATGGTTCAAAGATTCCGGCGCAGAGAGTCGAGTCCCGCTTGAATTGTTTCGAGAGAGGTCGAGAAGGAAAAGCGCAGGTGGCCTTCGCCGTGCGCGCCGAAGACAATGCCGGGAACTGTTGCGACCTGTGCGCGGTCGAGCAGGATGTCTGCGGCTTGACGACTGTCTGTGTGAATGCGCGTGACATCCGGGAAGGCGTAGAAAGCTCCGGCTGGATTCTCGCAGGTGAGGCCGAGTTCATTGAGTCCGGCTAACAGCAGATCGCGCCGCTTGCGATAGGCGGCGCGATTCTTTTCCAGAAAATCGGACGGCGTAGTAAAAGCTGCGAGTCCAGCCCACTGCGTCGGCGTGGAGACTCCGTTGGTCGAATAGAGCAAGGTCTTACGCAAGCCCGTCATCCAGGGTTCTGTTGCCACAGCGTAGCCTAGACGCCAGCCTGTCATGGCGTAGGATTTTGAGAAGGTGAAGGAGGTGATCGTTCTCTCCATCATGCCGTCGAGCGAAGCGATGGAGACGTGCTCGCCATCGTAAACGAGGTCTTCGTAGGCTTCGTCGGCAATGACGACAAGGTCGCGCTCGCGTGCAAACTTGGCGACGGCTTCTGCTTCTTGGCGAGTGAAGACGATGCCGGTCGGGTTCTGCGGCGTGTTGTAGTAGATGGCGCGCGTTCGCGTCGAACTGTAGCGGGCCAATGTTTCAGCGAATCCTTCGCGTCGTGCTTCAGCCGTCGGGACGAGAGTGGTTGTGCCCTGGCAGTGCGCGATCAGGTCTTTGATCGGCGTCCAGTAAGGAGAGAAGACCAGCACCTCATCGCCGGGATTGATGGTTGACTGAAACGCGCCGAAGAGTCCCTGCATTCCACCGTTGAGAACAATCACGTCCTCATCGCGCGCCGGAATGCAGTTGCGCTCACGCAGTTTGTCCGCGATGGCGGCGCGTAGTTCCGGGATGCCGGATGAAGGCGCATAGCGCGTCTTGTTCTCCGCGAGCGCGCGAGTCATGGCATCTTTGATGTAGTCGGGCGTGAAGACGTAAGGCTCGCCGCCTTCAAACTGATAGACGGTGGCTCCTGTGGCGCGCAGTTCCATAATGCGGTTGCGAATTTTGACGATGTCGGAGAAGCCTACTTCGTCAAGGCGCGCAGCCAGACGGAGAAGTGTTGGGGACGTTGACACGTTGGCGGTGAACCTCCAGAGAAATTGAAAGCGCGGAAGCCGGATTATAGCTTGCCGTTTCATGCGGCGTCCACTGAAGAGCGAACCGGAATCAGACACGTAGTGTCCTTCAATCTTTGCTTTTCCTCTCTCAAGATTCAGATTGTTTTGAGGATATGGGGTTATGATTGATTTATATCGTGTAACAATTGCTTGAGCGGGTGAAGAATCAAGACGCTTGCTTGTTGCGATTTGATTGTAGTTTTTTTATTTCCTCGAAGAAAACCTCCGCCTGTGCGCGTGTCTGATGTAAACTACGTGAATGATCGGGATTGTAGGAACGGTGATTGCTGCATTTTCAAGCGAGTCTAAAGCTCAAAGGTTAAATTGGAGGAGACGAAGATGATTTTAAGAAACAAGATTATTCCTATTGCTCTGGTGGCCGTTCTGTTGGGCGGAACTGTGGGGGCTTTCATCGCACATCGAAGTTCGGAGCCTGCGACGACGGCTTATAACACAACGCCTTCAACCAATCTGTTCGATAAGCAGAACGCGCGGCAGATTTCCGATGTTGATAATTCCCAGACGGCAAGCCAAGTCGCGGCGGAAACCGAGAAGGTCACAGACCCGGCAAGCTATCGGGTAGGCTTTCTGGACGGCTTCCTGGCCGGACATAACAATAATGCTTCAATCCGCGACACGGTACTAGATAAAACGGTTGTCCCGTCGAGCCGCGTCGCTTATGTCCCTGCACGCAGTCGTTATAGCCGTTATGACAACACGCGCCGCGTCTATTACGATTACAATACCCAACCGCGCACGCGCAGTTTCTGGCAGAAGCACCGTGATAAGTTGACGGTGGCGATGGGCACAGGTGGTGGCGCATTGCTCGGCGCTTTGATCGGCGGCGGGAAGGGCGCGGCGATTGGCGCGCTGGCGGGCGGCGGTGGTTCAGCCCTTTACACTTACGGAATACGCAAGCGCAACCGTAGCTACTAATCGCATGGGGAGTGTGCGATGAACCATAGTCTGAAGAAACTGGCGCTCTGCGCTGCAACTTCAGCTTTCCTTTTCATCCCAGCGCCAGTCACTTGGGCAGTTCCCTTCACAGGGACTGCCCATTTGTCTGTGCGAATGATGACTGACACGCGCAAGTCCGGCGATTCGAGAAGGGAAGTGATCCTTGCTTCGCAGAGAGAAAAACAGATTGGAGCAAGGCTGCCCAATCCTGTTCGCTTTCGTGAAGTCAACGGGCGCGGTCTGCTTGTCAGTGTCTGGGTCAACGATGCCGGGCCGTACACCTTCGCCATTGATACGGGCGCAGGCGCAACGATCCTCTCAAGGCGCGTAGCGGATGAAGCGGGCGTCTCAATTAGCGGCAAGCGGCCATTGACCATCGGCGGCATCAGTGGGACGGGCACCATCTCAGGTCAGGAGGTCATTGTTCATCGCCTTGCAGTTGGCGATCAAGATAACACTCTCCCGACGAGGGGCAATGTCATTGTGACAGAAAGACTCGCGCCCGGCGTTGACGGCGTGCTTGATCCGACTGAAAGCTACTGGCCGCTTGGCTTTGAGATTGACATGCCGCGCAGCGAATTAAGCGCCTTTGATCCACGCGCGACTCCGCTTCGTCGCAATCAGAATCTTCCGCCGGATGGAGCAATTGTTCCCTGGCTGTTTGACGGACAGAGCCGACGCCCCTTCGTGTTGCTCGAAGGCGGAATGCGCGCGCTGCTCGATACAGGCTCTGGCTTCGGCCTTGCTGTCACGCAGGACGCGGCGCTCTCGCTTGGAATTTTGCCGGGCAGAGGAAGAGGTCGGACGAATGCCGGAGAACTCGACGTGGATGTGAGAGACCTTGCGGGCGGACAGGTTGCAGCGCACCGGATTTCTCCTGCGACTATTCGTCTCGGAGCGCTGGTCTTGCGAGGAATTCCGACGGATTTACTGCCGAATGCCAGAGCAGGCTCACCCGTCTTACTCGGTCGTGATGCATTGCGTCCTTTCCGTCTCACCTTTGACCCGGTGAATCATCTCATCAGGATTGTTCCGGGCTGATCTACAAACAGTTTTGAGTTGTGAATTTTGAATTATGAATTAAGGCCAACCGCTTCTAATTCAAAACTCAAAGCTCATAATTCAAAACTTATTTAGTCGCCCTGCCGACCGTTGACGTATAACTTCAACCGGAGAGAAGCAACTGCCGCTCGTGTGTAGCGTTAAGTGGCTGTGGAAAAGTGTTGACAGCCATCAGAGGCGCGAGTAACATGGCGACCAGCGAGTAAGGAAGAGCGCACGCTCGTCTGAAGCAAAGCGTCTTCAACTTATCTTAAAAGCCGGTGGAAACAGACACGTTTCCCGAAAGGTCTCCCGAAAAATGAACCGCGCAGCCGTCGCCATCCCCGAAAAACTCTTCTTCAAAATCGGCGAAGTCTGCGATATTACGGGCGTCCAGGCACACGTTCTTCGCTACTGGGAATCGGAATTTCCGATGCTCGCCCCGCAAAAAAACCGCGCCGGGCAGAGAACTTATCGTAAGCGCGATGTGGAGATGGCATTGCGGATCAAGGAATTGCTCTACGAAGACCAGTACACGATTGCCGGAGCGAAGAAGAAATTGGCGAGCGAGCTTCGCGGCGCAAGCAAACTCAAGGTCGTTCCATCGCCGGATATGAACGCACAGCAAACATCCTCTCAGCCCTTTCTCCAAAGCGCCGCGCCAGCGCCTGCTGAATCACGCCCGGCGTATGAAACTTTCGCAACGCCCGATGTTTCGATGACGGACGCTCAACGCCTCGCCGTGCGCCGCCTCGCACAGCAGTTGCGCGACCTGCTTGCCACCTTGGATTCCAAAGAAGCTGACCTCAACACGCGCCGAAAATAAGTTTCGCTTCTGCTAACGAGAATCTGAATGCAAGCGGCGCGCTGCATTTGACAAATAATCTTTTCCAGAGATACTAGAAAAACTTTGACGGGACGTGGCGCAGCCTGGTAGCGCGCACCCTTGGGGTGGGTGAGGCCCCGAGTTCAAATCTCGGCGTCCCGAGACTCAAGAGTCTCTAACTTAAAACAAGTTGGAGACTCTTTGTCGTTTGGCATCGGCTCCTAATCCTTCAATTCGGCGATCACAATCTTTGATGTCAGCATTTTATGAACAGGGCACTTGTGCGCGATCTCCTGCAAGCGCGCCTGTTGTTCATCGGTCAAGTCGCCTTCGATGATAACTGCGCGTTCGATGCGATGAACGAAGCCTTCAAGGTTCAGCTCGCACTCGGCGCAATCTTTGACGTGCACTCTTTGTTCGCGCAGGCGCACCGTGATGCACTCGACAGGCCAGCCTTTGCGTCGCGCATAGAGCATCGTCGTCATCGAGATGCAGCCGCCGAGCGCAGAGAGCAGGAGCGTGTAAGGGTCTGGGCCTGCGCCGTCGCCTCCCACGCTCGCGGGTTCGTCAATGATGAGCGTTCGACCATCGCCGTAGCTCACCTCGTTTTGAAGTTTCATGATGGAAGTAACTGTGACTTCGCTCATCTCAAATTATCTCCTCAATTCAGTTTGCAGGATAACGTCGGGTATAAACACTGCGAGGCCATCTTTAGCGCAGAAGTTAGCGCGTTTGCGCTTTTCCTTCAACATTATTAACACAACTTGCAGCACACGCCGCGCACGGTTACACTCCCGTTATCTTATTTTTCAAGGCAATTAAATCTCTACAGGCGAGTGAGGAGCGAACCGGATGAAGATTCATGAGTATCAGGGCAAAGAACTGTTGAAGCAGTATGGCGTTCCAGTGCCTCGCGGGCTGGTCGCGCGCTCGCCCGAAGAGGCTTACCACGCGGCGAAGGAGTTAGGCACGGATGTGGTCGTCGTCAAGGCGCAGATACACGCGGGCGGACGTGGCAAAGGCGGCGGCGTCAAGCTGGCGAAGTCGGCGGACGAAGCGCGCGAGCTGGCACGACAGATGCTCGGCATGAAACTCGTCACGCATCAGACCGGGCCGGAAGGACGCGAGGTGCGCGTGCTGCTCGTCGAAGAGGGCTTGCCGATTGATAAAGAGTTTTACTTAGGCATCGTGCTTGATCGCACGACTGGAAGGCCGGTCTTCATGGCGTCGGCTGCGGGCGGCATGGACATCGAAGAAGTCGCGGCCAAGACGCCCGAACAGATTTTCAAGGAGACGATTGATCCGGCGGTCGGCTTTCGTCCGTTTCAAGCACGAAAGCTGGCGTTCGCTATCGGCATTCCGGCGGAGCTTGTCAATCAGGCGGCGAAGGTCATGCAGGCGCTCTACACGGCTAACGAGCAGATGGATGCGTCGCTGATGGAGATCAATCCTTTCCTGCTGACGAAAGACAAGCGCCTCATCGCGCTCGATGCGAAAGTCAACTTCGACGACAACGCGCTTTATCGCCACAAAGAGTTTTTGAACCTGCGCGACCTCAACGAAGAAGAGCCGCTTGAAATCGAAGCCTCGAAGTTTGATCTCAACTACATCAAGCTCGACGGTAACATCGCCTGCATGGTCAACGGCGCTGGCCTGGCGATGGCGACGATGGACATCATCAAACTCGCTGGCGGCGAGCCTGCCAACTTCCTCGATGTCGGCGGCGGCGCATCGCAGGAGCGCGTCGAAGCTGCTTTCAGAATCCTGCTCGCGGATGAAAACGTGCGCGCCGTGCTTATCAACATCTTCGGCGGCATCGTGCGCTGCGACATGGTTGCGCGCGGCGTGGTCGGCGCGGCGCAGAACCTGGGCGTCAAAGTTCCGGTCGTCGTGCGTCTCGAAGGAACGAACGTCGAGGAAGGCCAGCGCGTGATCCGCGATTCAGGGTTGAACTTCACAGTGGCGAGCGGAATGAAGGACGCAGCCGAGAAGGTTGTGTCACTCGCTGGACGATAACTTGCGGATTAAGAATTAGAGATGACTCGTCGCGCCGTTCTGAAAATACTCGTTCACATCAGCCGCTTCGGTCTCGCGGCGCTCTGGCTCTTTGCGGCGGGCGCGAAGATTTATATGCGGAACAGTCCGACGGAGAGCTTCTTTAAGAACGTCGGCTCTCTCGTCGGTGAGTCGTGGGCTTTGCCGGTTGCGATTGCCGTCATCTGCGCGGAGATCATTGCAGCCGCGCTGCTCATCTGGCCGCGAACGGCGCGCATCGGCGGAATTTGGTCGGCGGCGCTGTTAATCGGCTTCGCTGGCTACGCGCTCTATTATCGTTACGGGTTGGGGAACGCTGAAGGACTCGAATGCGGCTGCTTCGGCGGCATCATCGGCAGTCAACTAGGCGTGACAACCGCTTTACGAAACCTGGCCTTGCTTATTCCTGCCGCCGTCGTCATCATCGGCCTTCCACAACTGAGAAGGACTGACCACACAATTTCGCAAACCCATTGAAATAAAGAAGGATACGGCTGCTCGAAGGATGCTCCAGGAATGGTCGCCAACGCCATCGGACGACCATCCTACGTCATCGGATGGCGAGCTTACGCTATCGGATGACCGTCCTATGTCATCGGACGGTCATCCGATGACATAGGACGACGATCCGATGTCATCGGATGATGATCCTACTTCGTCGGATGGCAATCCGATGGCATCGGATCGTCGTCCGATGACGAAAGCTCACCATCCGATGTTGTCGTCAGCTATACCGATGACGTATTTCTGACATCTGTATTACTTCTGATTTCCGCGCATTCGGTTGATTTCATAGCGCGTGTTTTCGATGCGCTCGTCAACGCCCGGATGGTCTGCGAAGATTGCGCCGAGCAGGTCGCTGTCACTTTCGCCGACCTTTTGAATCTTCTGAAACATCGTCAACATACCATGCGGATTGAAACCCGCTTTCGCCATTCCGTGTATGCCAAGAAAATCTGCCTCGCGCTCCTCTTCACGATTATGGACGGCGAGCAGTCCACCCGCGACGATCTGCGCGGCGGCTGTGCCAAGCTCCTGCGCCGAGTCGCCCGCGATCCCTGTGATCGAGCCGAACAGATTGGCGAGGCCGCCCAACGCCTGCGACTGCTGAATCGTCTTCAAGCTATGGCGCGCGACGACGTGGCCGACTTCGTGCGAGAGCACGGAGGCAAGCTCGTCGTCATTCGCCAGCTTCAGGAGCGCGGTCGTGACATAGACATGGCCGCCGGGGCCCGAGAAAGCGTTGATCTCTTTGTCGTCAAGGATGTGGAAGCGATAAACGAGATTCGGGCGACGACTCGCACGCGCGACGAGTTGTCCGATGCGATTAACGCGCTCCTGTCCTTCGCTGGCGAACTTGAATTTCTTCGAGACCTCGATGTTGAGTTGCGTGCCCAGCCGCACCTCGTCGCGCTCGCTTATCAAGCCTTCATTCGAGTATTGCGCGCTGCGAAATTGCCAGTACGGGTCGGATTCCACGAGCCGCGAAGCCTCATCGAAGGCGCTCGTGCCGATTGAGAGAACGGTCGAGATGGTCGAGCCGATGGTCAACGGTTCGGCCTTTTCTGGCTCCTGTTTCTGCTGGGCGAAAGTATTTGTAAACGAAGCGACCAACAACGCGAGCGCGAAGGCCGCGCCAAGCCATTTACGGGGGAAGGGCGAAAGCATGGTTTGTTTCCTTTTCATCCTGGTGTCCAAAGTGTCGGGCGAGACATTCAATTTACAGCCCGCCGCAATCATAGCGCAAGACGCGCTCCTTGAATAGATTTGCTAAAGCTCGTAAATCGTAAATCGTAAATCGTGAATCGTGAATCGTCGAACCGTTTTTCGATTCACGATTTACGATTTACGCACTATTATTGTCGCTTGAACTCAGTCCGTCTCGGAAACGGCTGTGAACAGAACCAAAATCCTTGAGAAGCCAGGAGAGAGGAACTCTATGAGTAAAATCGCGTCTATAATTGCAGTGCCTTTGTTCGTACTACTTCTGACCACTGTGCCTCTATCGGCGCAGAGTCCGCAGAGGCCGCAATCGCCGACGGAATGGATTGCCGAGAGTCTCAGAGAGATGCAGACAATAAAGGTCGGCATGACCCGTGCTGACTTGCTGAAAGTCTTTACCACAGAGGGTGGTTTGTCCACTAGACTCCAGCGCGCGTATGTCTATCGTAAATGTCCGTACATTAAAGTTGATGTCGAATTTGTGCCTGTTGGAAGACCTGCGAGAGATGACGCCGGGCGAGTGACACTCTTGGAGGCTAAGGAAGATGTAATCAAGAAGATATCCAAACCATACCTGGACTGGATGGTTCTGGATTAAGATAGAGAGGCTTATCAACCAGCAAAAAACGGTTCAATGGAGGTTTGCAATGGCGACGCTATCATTCTGGGGTGCAGTTGGAACGGTCACCGGCTCGAAGTATTTAATTGAAGCTGACAAGGCTCGTGTGCTCGTTGATTGCGGAATGTTTCAGGGCTTGAAGGAACTGCGCGAGCGCAACTGGCAAGACCTGCCGTTCGATCCCGCGTCGCTCGACGCCGTGCTCATCACGCACGCGCACATAGACCACACGGGCTACCTGCCGCGTCTCGTCGCACTTGGCTTCAACAATCCCGTCTATTGCTCGCGCGGGACGGCTGATCTCATCAAGATTCTGCTGCCCGATGCAGCGCGACTCCAGGAAGAGGATGCGGACTATCTCAATCGCCACAATCTGACGAAGCACCAGCCCGCTTTGCCGCTCTACACGGAAGAAGACGCGCGCGCCGCCATCAAGTTGATTCATTCGGTGGATAACACGGGCGTGCCTGTCGAGGTCGCGCCCGGCATTCGCGCTGGCTTCCGTGTCGCCGGACACATCCTCGGCTCAAGCCTCGTGCTGGTTGAAACTGACGGCGCTGGCACTGACAACAAAGGCCGTCGCGTTCTCTTCTCAGGCGATCTGGGACACTACGACCAGCCGATCATACGCGATCCTGTCGCACCGCCCGCTTGCGATTATCTTCTCGTCGAATCAACTTACGGCGACCGTCTTCACGACGCGGAAAAGCCTAACGATGCCCTCGCAAGAATCATTAACGACGCGCACGCGCGCAACGGCGTTGTCCTGATTCCGGCTTTCGCCGTCGGTCGCACGCAGGAGTTGATCTATCTGATTCGAGAGCTTGAAGACCAGAAGCGCATTCCCATCCTGCCCGTGCGCGCTGACTCGCCGATGGCTGCCGCCGCGACACGGGCTTACGCGAATCGCACGGAGGAACAGGACGAAGACTACGCGAGCGTTCTCGCACGCCATGAGCATCCTTTACAAACGCATTCGATGATAACGGCTTCATCGCGCGAAGAATCGAAGCGTCTGAACGACGAAGAGGGAGCGCGCATCATCATCAGCGCCTCTGGCATGATGACGGGCGGGCGCGTGCTGCATCACGCCCTGAGAATCCTGCCGGACAGCAACGCCACCATCGTCTTCGTCGGCTACCAGGCTGCCGGAACGATTGGCCGTCGCATTCTCAACGGCGAGAAGGAAGTCAAGGTGCTTGGACATTGGACGCCCGTGCGCTGCCGCATCGAACAGATCGGCGGTTTCTCGGCACACGCCGATTGGAAAGAGGTCTTGCGCTGGCTTGAAGGATTACCGCAGCCTCCACGCCGCACCTTTCTCACACACGGCGAACCTGAATCTGCGCAGGCGATGGCCGCACACATCAAGGAACGCTTCGGCTGGACAGTCGAAGTGCCGCAATATAGCGAACGATTTGAGCTTGAATGATCTGAAATGCATAGAGCGCGTGAGCGCGAGCATGATATACTGCGAAAAAAGTGATGAGTGATAAGTGATGAGTAATGAGCGAAAGCCTTTTACTCATTACTCATCACTTATCACTCATCACTGCTTTTAAGGAGCACAAATCATTGAGCATTCTCGTTGATAAAAATACGCGCCTCATCGTGCAGGGCATCACGGGCAAAGAGGGCACGTTTCATACAAAACAGATGATTGAATATGGAACGAACGTCGTAGGCGGCGTGACGCCGGGCAAGGGCGGCAGCGTGCATGAGGGCATTCCTGTTTTCAACACGGTCGCGGATGCGGTTCGTGAAGCGGGAGCGAATGCTTCGGTGATTTATGTGCCGCCGCCATTCGCGGCTGATGCGATCATGGAAGCAGCGGATGCGGGCTTGCCGCTCGTCGTCTGCATCACCGAAGGCATCCCAGCGCTCGATATGGTGAAAGTCAAAGAGTATTTGTCTGGCAGGCAGACGCGGCTCATCGGCCCGAACTGTCCGGGTATCATCAGTCCGGGCAAGTGCAAAATCGGCATCATGCCGGGACACATTCATAAGGAAGGTCGCATCGGCGTCGTCTCGCGCTCTGGAACACTAACGTATGAAGCCGTCGGACAGTTGACCGCGCTCGGTCTTGGACAGTCAACAGCCATCGGCATCGGCGGCGACCCCATCATCGGCACGACGCACACGGACGCGCTCGCGCTCTTTCAAGCGGATGACGAGACAGACGGCATCGTGATGATCGGCGAGATTGGCGGCACGGCGGAAGAAGATGCGGCGGCGTTTGCGAAAGCGAACGTGACGAAGCCCATAGTTGCATTCATCGCCGGACAGACCGCGCCGCCCGGCAGACGCATGGGACACGCAGGCGCAATCATCGCGGGCGGCAAGGGCACGGCAGCCGAAAAGATGAAGGCGCTCGAAGAGGCTGGCATTCATGTCGTCAAATCACCGGCAGACATCGGCGCGGCGATGAAGGACGCGCTCGGCGCAAGCGTGGGAGCCTGAAACTTATGAGTGACGAAGACAAGCAAAACGGTAAACTTGAGCCGCGCATTGCGAATGTTGAGCAGGCCATCAGACTTCTTACCCAACTTGCGCTCAGAGCGGACGAGCGCCTGGACGAACTGAAGGAGGCTCAAGAGAACTCTGAGCGTAAGATTGCTGCGCTCGCCGATGCGCAAATACGCACAGAGGAAGCGCTGGCTCGACTGGCTCAAGCGCAGCAGCGCACTGAGGAGCAGTTGGTTCACACCGACCAGCGATTAGACGCGCTGATTGATATTGTGAGAGAGCGAATGGGAGGACAGCCGCAGGGCTAGAGAAGCTGCAAACTTATTGTGTTGAGGTTCGAGCATTCGTTCATCATCAAGCCGGATGAGATTGACCAACAGGGCCACGTCAATAATGTTCGTTACGTGCAGTGGATTCAGGACGTGGCCGTTGCTCATTGGCTCAAAACTGCCAGCGCCGCACAACTCGCAAATCTGACCTGGGTTGTCTTGCGCCACGAGATTGATTACCTGCATCCGGCTTTTGCGAATGAAGAGATCACCGCTTGCACCTGGGTCGGCCATGCGAATGCCGCCAAGTGCGAGCGCTTCACCGAAATCAGGCGTGGCGATAAAATCTTGGTTCAGGCCAAGAGCCTCTGGTGCGCGCTGGATGCGAAAACTTTGCGCCCGCGCCGGATTGACGACGAGTTGAAAGAGAGATTCGGAGCGACTTGAAATCTGGTAGTAATGATGAACACACTCAAGCGATTAGACACAATGTTGGCGCTGGTTATTTTGGCGCTGACTTTCAGTTTCAGTGCACAAGCTCAGGAAGATTGTCTGTACGGATTCAAAATTTATGTCCGCGATGGAACAGGAAAGAGAATCGAGAATGCTAAACTTGAAGCCTCAAGTTTAGCTGAGAAAGATAAATTGCCCGATGATGTGAAACCCCGTCTTAGTTATAGTGGAGCCTATGTTATGGCTGGTGACGAGGGCACGACAGTGAAGGGCAATTTTCTGTTAAGAGTTTCGGCGGAAGGCTTTGAAACTTATGAGCGACAATTTAACTTTCCTGTTTGCGAGTTTCAAATATTTGAATTGAAATTACGACCGAAAGACTCTGCCACCAAAGCCAGTTTTGAAAGATTAGTCAATCTGCATGGAAAAGTTTTTGACGAAGAGATGAAGCCCTTTGCGAATGCGAAGGTTCAGGCTACATTCACAGATGGCAGAAGCTATCAAACCATATCCAATGCGTATGGATATTACGAATTCGATGTGCCGGAGGGTGTGGCAAATATTCGCGTTACCGAGAGTCGAATCCCTGACATCGTTTTTGATAATTTTAAGATTGAGGACATAAACTCTGTCTTAAACGTGCCCGTCTGCTTAAAATGTAAGCAGAAAGAGCCTAAAAACTAAATTTTCAAGGAGAACAATGGCGGAACAAGGCAACCTGACATTCGGTATCATCAAGCCCGACGCTGTGCGTGGCGGCAAGACCGGAGCTATCATTCAACGAATCACGGATGGCGGTTTTCGTGTTCGCGCGCTGAAGTTGATTCAGATGACGCTCGCAGAGGCGGAAGGATTTTACGCCGTTCACAAAGAGCGTCCTTTCTTTCCAGAGTTGACGCAGTTCATGTCGAGCGCGCCGTGTGTGGTGATGGCGTTGGAGAAAGAGGGCGCGGTCAAAGCGTGGCGCGACTTGATGGGCGCGACCGATCCGGCAAAAGCTGATGAGGGCACGCTCCGCAAAGAGTTCGGCGGCTCGATGGGCGAAAACGCCGTGCACGGCTCGGACTCGGAAGAGAACGCAAGGATTGAAATCTCTTACTTCTTTAGTCAACTTGAACTGGTTTAACTACATTCAATTGTGGAGGCATAAATGAAACAGTGCCCTACGTGTCGGCAGACTTACGATGATGACGCGCTGAGTTTTTGTCTGAGCGACGGCTCGTCTCTGATGCCGGTCGAATCTACGTCTTCAAATACTGCGCCGACCATCGTGGCGACATTTCCGCCTGAACATCAGACCGCAGCACAAACTCCGTCCAGAGAGACGACTCCTAATGATCGGAACTCTCAGAATCAGGATTGGCCTAATCTGGCTTTTCCACAACCCGTGCCGGTGCCGGCCAAGCGCAGCCCTTGGCCGTGGATTCTGGGCATCATGGCCTTGTTGGTGATTGGCGGCGGCGTTCTGTATTTTGCGCTCTCTTCGCGGAGTTCGAGTAGTTCTGTCGCCTCAAGCAATTCAAACAGCAGCAGCAATCCGAACGCGAACAGCAATACAAACGCAAACATCAACGCGCATCACAACGCGAATGAGAATAATTCAAACAACGCGAACAACTCCAACACGAACGGCAACAGTAATGCGAACAGCGATAGCGACGATCCTCCGCCGACGAACCATGAGGAAGTCCTGGCTGATTTGAGCCGTTTGGAGGATCAATGGAACACGGCCAACATGACCGGCGATAAAGAGACGCTCGATGACATACTGGCGGATGATTTCGACAGCTCATCCGGCGACAAGAAGCAGTACATCGCCAATATTAAGCCTGACTCAAATGTGCTCTCGGAGACCATCAGCGATTTGGAGTTGACTCTCGACGGAAAAAAGGCAACGCTGCGCGGCTTCAACACCATTAGATACCGTAAAGGCGATCCTGCGTCCTATCGCTTTGCAGACAGTTTCGTCTGGCGTGATGGTCGCTGGCAGGCTGTCGGCGCTTTCACAGATTAGTTGAAATAATCAGGCAGACAGTTGGCGGGCTTCCGTAGATAAAATCCGGCTTCTGTTACCTGACACAATGCGACACACCAGAGAATGCGGCGATTGAGATTCCCTACTTTTTCAATTGGCTCGAACTCGTTTAGCAGAGAGAGTTGATTACAGATGAAAAGTTGCCCCACATGCCATCGTGTTTATGAAGATGAGACGATCCACTTCTGTCTTGAAGATGGAGCGCCGCTCGTCACAACGTCTGCTTCTTCGTCTGATCCGGGCGCGACGTTGGTAATTCCTGCCGCGCGCGTAACGGATCAAGCGGCCACAGAAGTTTTGACTGAGAAAACAATACCGGCGACGCAGCCCGCATTGGCCGCTCCCAGACAGCCTGATGCACCAATGCACGCCGTGCCTTCTGAGCGGAAGCGAAATGCGCTCCCCTGGATTCTCGGAGCGGCAGTTGTTCTAGGTCTGTCGGCGATTGCGGTCGCGTGGATTGTGACCAGCAGAAGCGAGCCGCAAAGTTCTCATGTCGCGCAGAAAACCTCTCAGTCTGAGAACACAAACACAGCGCGAGCCTCTGAGTCGAATGGCGACAACCTTAACCTTGACAATTTATCTGAAGTTCCTGAAATCCAGGAGTCGCCTGAGAGTGATTTACCGCGCGAAGAGAAACCCAGCAGATCATCGGAACAGTCATCAAGCACGGTTAGGACAATCCCTACTGTCAGGGAAACCCCGCCGGTAATCGTAGTGGAACCGACACCGCCCCCGCCGAAACCGACTCCGGCGCAAGTGCCCAAAACGCCAATCGCTGGAGGTGTAATGAACGGTAAGGCCATCAGTTTGCCGAAGCCTGCTTATCCGCCGATTGCTAAAGCCGCTCATGCTTCGGGCACGGTCACCGTGCAAGTCACGATTAATGAGTCGGGTAAAGTAATCTCGGCGCACGCCGTCAGCGGCCATCCGTTGTTGCAGCAGTCGGCGGTGCAGGCCGCATATCAGGCGCGATTTACACCGACGCAGCTTTCCGGCCAGCCCGTGAAAGTGACAGGCGTTATCTCATATAACTTCGTGGCTCAGTGAAGATGAGCCGTGCAGGTTTGCATCTGAAATCATCACAGCATTAGAGTAATCGAAAAGCACTGGCGGAGAGATTTTATGTCAATCATCAGCGACGTGATCGAATCAACCAAAGCCATCATCAAGGGCATGAGCGTGACCTTGTCTTATATCCCGAAAGGGAAGTGGACGGTGCAGTACCCGGACGAGCCGGTGACGCTTCAACCGCGCTATCGCGGGCAACATCTTTTGCACGTTGACGAGTTGGGCAGAGAAAAGTGCGTCGCCTGTTTCCTGTGCGCGGCGGCGTGTCCTTCGGATTGCATCTACATCATCGCCAAGGACGATCCGCGTTCAGCAACAGAGCGCACCGGCGTCGAGGAACGCTTCGCGGAGGTTTACAACATTGATTACGGACGCTGCATCTTCTGCGGCTTCTGCGTCGAAGCCTGCCCGAAGGACGCCATCACGCACGGCTACAATTTCGAGCTGTCGGTTTACAATCGCGCCGACCTCCTGAAGACGAAAGATGATCTACTGATTACCAAGCAGAAGCAATCGAAGAACTATCGCGTCGCTTCGTCGGATGAAGACGTGGACTCAGAGTACAAGGAAGTGTGAACGAAGAGCAGGTTAATAAGGGGAAATGGGTAAAGGGTGAAAGGGGAATCAAAGGCTTTCCTTCTTCTCCTTTCCCCTTTTACCCATTTGCCCATTTCCCCTTGACGTCAATGCCTTCCAAAGAATTTCACTACCGTTGGGAATACAATCTTGAGGCCAGCCCGGAGGAACTCTGGCCGCTCGTGGCGGACACGAACCGTTTTAATCGGGACGCGAGTGTGCCTGCGGTGGAAGCTCTCGGTTCGTCGTCAGGCGGTGCGCGTCGGTTACGGCTGTTCAAATTCGGGATTCCGGTCGAGTGGGAAGAGCAACCGTTCGAGTGGATCAGGCCATATCGCTTTGGCGTCGTGCGTCGCTACACGAAAGGGCCTGTCAGCGAGATGCGCGTCGAGGCCGAACTGAGCGAGCGTCCCGAAGGTGGAACGAAACTGATCTACGAAGTCTGGGCGCAACCGCGCAATTCTTTAGGCTCGATTGCCATCCCGGTTCAAGTCGGAGTTTTATCAAGGCGCAGCTTCGGAGAAATCTTTCGCCGTTACGATCAGGAAATTAAAAGCGGCCAGCCTTCGCTCTATCAGCCATCACCCGCAAAGTTTGCGCAGGGCGGAGAGGCGCGTTTGAGAGTCTTGAGCGAGAAACTCATCCAGCAGGGCGCGTCCGGCGAGATTGTCAAACGTCTCGCGGAAATGATTGAGCAAGGCGACGATCTCACACTGGCGCGCATCCGCTCGCACGCTCTGGCGGACTACTGGAATATTCCGCGACGCGACCTGCTCGAAGTCTGTTTATGGGCGACGCGCGTCGGCCTGTTTGATTTGCAATGGGAGATGATCTGCCCGCACTGTCGCGGGTCTGCGCAGACGAGCCGCTCGTTGACGGGGATTCAATCTGAAGTCTATTGCGAGAGTTGCAATGTGGATTTCACGATCAACTTTGAGCGCTCTGTGGAGTTGACCTTTCGTCCGAATCCTTCTGTGCGAGCGGTGGAGAGCTTGCAATTCTGCGTCGGCGGGCCGCAGGTCACGCCGCACATCATCATCCAGCAACTGCTTGCGCCCGGTGCGAAGCGTGAAGTTTCGCTGCCGCTTGAGACGGGACGTTACAGGCTGCGCAGTTCTGAGTTGGCAGGCGGGCAGTATCTACAGGCCACAGCCGACGGCGCGACGGAAGCAACATTGACAGCCAGCGACGACGGATGGACGGATGATGAACTCTCCCTCTCGACGAAGCCGAAACTTCTGTTTGAGAATGCGATGGATAAAGAGCAGTGGTTCGTCCTCGAACGCATGTCGTGGAGCGATCAGGCCGCGACTGCCGCAGAGGTGACGGCGCTGCAAGTCTTCCGCGACCTCTTCGCTAACGAAGCCTTGCGTCCCGGCGAACAAATCTCCGTCGGGACGCTGGCGGTTCTCTTCACAGACCTGCGCGGCTCGACACAGCTTTACAGAGAGATTGGCGACGCGCCCGCGTTCGGTTGCGTGATGAATCATTTCGATGTCCTGCGTGATGCGATTGCAGAAGAGGATGGAGCGATGGTCAAGACTATCGGCGATGCTGTGATGGCGGTCTTTCGCAGACCTGCTGGTGCGCTGCGTGCGATTCTGAAAGCTCAGCAAGTGCTCGCTTCACCGACAGAAGGAATGAGGCCGCTTCTGCTCAAAGTTGGCATTCACGCTGGCCCGTGCATCGCCGTCACCTTGAACGGGAGGCTCGATTATTTTGGTTGCACGGTCAACATGGCTGCGCGTCTTGAAGGACTGTCGTCGGGCGGGGACGTGGTTATCTCGTCAGCCGTTCACGCCGACCCTGAGGTTGCGGAGATGATTGAAGGGGCGGACGCAGAGTTGACCGCCACCCAGTTTGAAGTGATGCTGAAGGGGTTTGACGAAGAGCAGTTTGAGTTATGGCGCGTCGCCCCTGTTGCTTGCGTCGCAGAGGGCGAGCGCGCCGTTCACTCAAATGTTTAAGAGTCGCCGCGTGGCTCGCCTCTTTTATTTCACCATGCCGCCGACCATCGGCGCACGATAAAGTTCGCGGTAGAAGAAAGCTCGTACTCCTGCCGTTAATGCTAACCAGGCGAAAAGTATCTTCAATCCACCAACCAAAATACCATGCACCACCACTCCTCGAACAGTCGGTTCCGGGATGAGATCAAGAAGTCCGATGACGATCATGGCGACAAGAAAGAAAACACCAATAAACATGGCTTGCTTGGCGTGGAATCTTACGAGTTGGCTACTCTTGAGCGCTGACATCAAGGCGAGAGGGAGCACCAGAACGACCAATGCTCCAATATCAACGCCGAACGGCAGACCACCGCCAGCGTTGATACCGCGCGCCATAATATCGTTGATTGTCGGAGAAAAATAGAGCACGGTGGCTGAAGAAAAAGCAACGGAGAGTGCCACCCACACATAAGCAAAAAGACTTAAGGTGCGCTCATATGCATCGGCTTCCACCACCGGCGCAGGCATCGGAGCAGGCGCGTATCCTTGCGGTGGATAGCCGTAAGGCGGCGGTTGTTGCCCGTACTGCTGCGGCGGTTGGCCGTAAGGTTGTTGTTGTTGTGGCTGACCGTAGGGCGGCTGCGGTTGACCATACGGAGGCTGTCCCGGAGGCGGCCCGCCGCCCGGCGGATATGGCTGTGACATTTCAGAATTCCTTTCTTTCCATGAACTGACTAATGAAGCCTGAGCGCTTCGCGCTTGCGAAATAAAGAGAGCGAATTAAACTGCTGTTGGTTACGGGTCGCCATTATATGAGCATCGCGCCCCGCGTGTATAGAGAAAAATGGCAAACCGCGACGAATGATGCTGAATGAGCAGACTGGAACGTGTTAAAGTTTCGTCCGAGTTGCGACAGAAAAGCACGGCGAAGGTAAAAGAGGTTTAGAATCAACTAGCCCGTGAAACGGGCGATATATCAGTAGCCGACAGCGTAAGCTGTGGGGATCAGTGCGGAGGACGATTATTAAGTCCACGAAGTGGACGGCATAAATCATGGGCGTTCGTTTTCTCAGGAACAATTACTCATCTTCATCTCATGTCGCCCTCTGCGAGGGCTTGAGAATCATTTTCTGTATCATTCCCACGACTTACGTCGTGGGCTACTGATATATCGCCTGCTCACGCAGGCTATGGCTTAAATTCTCTTTGCGATGACAACACTTTTAGAAGCCCGCGAGGTCTCGAAGATTTACCAGATGGGAAGCACGAAGGTGGCCGCGCTCGACAACGTCACGCTCGGCGTCCATGAGGGCGAGTTCGTGGCGATTCAGGGCACTTCCGGTTCCGGCAAGTCAACGCTACTGAATATGCTCGGCGGGCTGGATCGTCCGACGAGCGGCGAGGTGCTCTTTGAAAGCAACTCGCTCACACCATTCAGCAAGCGAGAGATGGCACGCTATCGTCGTCATGCGGTCGGGATGATCTTTCAGAACTTCAATCTCATTTCGACGATGACCGCCGCCGAGAATATCAATTTGGCGCTCGCCTTCGGCGGCATTAGTAAACCTACGGAGCGCAGAAAGCGTGCGCAGGAACTTCTGGAGCGTGTCGGTCTCGCGGATCGTGCGACGCACCGTCCGACGGAATTATCCGGCGGCGAACAACAGCGCGTCGCCATCGCCCGCGCGCTCGCCAATCGCCCGCGCGTTCTCCTGGCAGACGAGCCGACCGGCAATCTTGATTCGACACGCGCCGAAGAGTTATTAACACTGCTCCGCGAAATGGTCACAAGCGACGCGCTCACAGTCTTGATGGTCACGCACGACCGTGAACTCGCCACACGCTTCGCCGACCGAATTGTGTTGATGAAAGATGGGAAAATAAAGCAGTGAAAAGTGAAAAGTGAAAAGTGAATAGTTAAAAACAGCTTTTCACTTTTCACTTTTCACTTTTCACTTTTCACTAACATCGAGGTACTTATGTCCACAAACATTTCCCCTGTGATGACGCTTGAGGCTTTGCGTTCTGTGCCGTTATTCGCTTCGCTCGATGATGCTGCGACGAGTGAACTGCGGAATCTATTGGTGGTGCGTGATGTCGCAAGTGATACGCCACTGTTTCACACGGGCGACAAGGGCGATGCGATGTATCTGGTCGAGAACGGGCGCGTGCGGATTAGCGTCAAGGACGCTGACGGCAGCCTCGTGACGCTGGCTGAGTTGGCGCGGGGCGACTTCTTCGGCGAGATGGCGCTGATTGACGGCCAGCCACGCTCTGCGGATGCGACCGTCATCGAGGACGCGCGCTTTGCGATTCTCTCGCGGGAGAATTTTCTGGCCTTCGTGCGCGGCAATCCAGACATCGCCCTCAAGATGTTGAGCGCTGTGACGCACCGCCTGCGACGCACGGACGAACTCCTGCGCCAGCGCGTCTCGCGCAACGTCAACGAAGAAGAGGCGGCGCGCATGACATTTGCCGACCGTCTGGCAGATGGCATCGCGGTGTTCGGCGGGAGCTGGAAATTTATCATCATCACTCTCGCGTTTATGACCATCTGGATGCTGCTGAATGCCTTGCTGCGCGGCGCGGCTTTCGATGCGTATCCCTTTGTCTTTCTCCTGTTCGTCCTCAATATCCTACAGGCGTTCCAGGCCCCGATCATCATGATGTCGCAGAACCGGCAGAGCGAGAAAGACCGCCTGCGCTCAGACCTTGATTACGAGGTCAATCTCAAGAACGAACTCTCGCTCGCCGAGATTCTGCGCCGCCTCGACGTGCTCGAAAGCGAGCGCCTGCCCATCCTCTTTGAAGAACAGAACCGGAGGCTTGGCGCAAAGACGAGCGGAGTAGAGACGGAGCCTGAAAGAGATACGATGAATTGAAAATCAGCGTCGCCGCGACAGCTTTTCGTCTTCTGTTCTCTAATCTTTTTCGCGGGCTTGCGAAAAGATGCTTGACCACAGCCTGAAAAAGAGTTAAGTAACGCAGTGTAGTTTTGATTCCTCCGAAGGAGTTTGCTGATGAAGAAGATTTTAACCGCGTTGCTGTTCATGACGTTTCTGCTGGGAATGTTCGTCGCTGCCGAGGGCCGCGAAGTTAAAGGGCAGGCGAGTCTGGCTAAAAGTTCAGTTAGCTCGTCAATGCTTCAACGCAGGCGTGGCCGTCGTCGCTGGGGACGCCGCCGCTGGGGACGCCGTGCAGGTCGTCGTGGTGGCAGACGCCATGGCAGAATGTAACAGGATCATGGCTGCGACTATGACCGGCTCTCGAATGTGGAACGCATCGTAGTTGGTGATGGTCACTGCTTCAACTGAGATTCGAGGACAACTTCTCAGTACGGTAACTTTCAGACATATCTTTCCGCAGAAGGAATCTTCTCTCCTGCGGTTTGCACATTAAAACGGCGCAGCCTGTCGGCCTCCTAATCGAGCTTACAGGTTGCGCCGTTTTGATGTGTGGCTACAGGAGCGAGTGCCTGCTTTTCAACACTTATAGGGAATTGCAATGGCGTGTCGCTGGGAGCGCAGGCATCCCTGCCTGCCTGAGCGCGTGAGCGCGAATGACGTTAGCGTGCTGTCGCACGCTGGCAGGCAGGATGCCTGCGCTTCCAGCAGCGAGGATACACTCAATCGCAAACGGCTATAAAGGTTGAACTCTGAACGCATACTGACCCGCTACTCCCAACCTCTTCTGATTGACTTACCTGCAACTCTCACATATCTTTCCTCTCACCTATTTGCCGAGGCTGGTTCTGAAGAGAAGCCCGGAGATGTTTTACTCTTCGCTGTCCAGCCTGCTCAATCATCTGTGCGCTGTGTGCCCAGAACTTCAGCGCGCCATTTACAATCTCAGGAGTCTTTCAATGATTATCACTCGCCGCGCGCTCGTCACTCTCTTGTTTTCACTCTTCCTGTGCAGCACAGTCTTAGCGCAAACACCGACCCCCACACCGCGAGACACTGCCCTCCCGATAGATGGACAGC
>JAVHWW010000089.1:0-50469 GCA_032159235.1 Acidobacteriota bacterium | reverse complement strand
CCATCTTCGGCATCATCACGTCCGTGATAATCAGATCGGGCTGGTAAGACTCGACTGCCGCCAAGCCCTCTGCGCCATCGTTAGCCGTGCGAACTTCGTAACCCGCCATTTGGAGGGCGACGGTCAGCAACATCAGTTTGTCGGGGTTGTCGTCAACGACAAGGACGCTAAATTTTCTTGCCATAAATTGAAAAGCGGTCAGTGGTCAGTGGTCAGTGGTCAGTTGTTTGTGCTTGTGTAACTCGAACCTGGAATTGAATCATTCAACTTATGCAACCAGATGCAATTGACCACTGACCACTTCATAAAATATGCTTGCGCGGTTTTCCGCTTCATGCTAGAGTGTCGCTTCTTCGATTGTTGTTCGTATTCGCGTTTAATACCCAGCCTTATTCTCGAATCCGTGCAAGAACTGAGAAACGTGACCCTCGCGCAAACTACTTAAGCAGGGCTGTCTCCTTACCAAATTTCCGAATTTTACCAGAGCGACATCTTTTCCAATATGTAGTCACCAAATAAGCAAGAGACAAAAGCGAAGAACGAAAAGGCCAGCCCCTGCTCTCGACGAGAAAAATATAAGGAACCGACATCCCCCATGTTACAAAAACGTGCCTGCGACCTGACCCCTGAAGATTGCGCCTGTCATCTTCGCCAATCGGATTTTGGCGAGTGTTTGAGCGAAGATTTACGCTCGCGCCTGGCCGCCAATTCTCTGGCAATTGATTACCGTCGTCGTCGTTTCATCTATCGCTCGAACGATGCGGCTGACTCGCTCTATCTGATCGCGCGTGGCCGCGTCAAGCTCTGTCGCATCGAAGAAGCGACCGCCCGCGAAGCCGTGATAGACATTCTATCGGCTGGCTCACTCTTTGGCGAATCAGCGCTCTATGCTGCTGAACCGAAGCGCGAAAAGTGCGCCGTCGCTTATGAAAACTCGCGTCTCCTGCGAATTCCTGTGGGGGATTTTAGAGCGGGGATGGCGGAAAACCGCGAGCTTTATGATTACACCTTCCGCCTCATCGGTCAACGTCTGGCTCGCGCCGAACGCCTCGTCGCAGATTTTGCCCTCGACGCGATTCCGGCACGCCTCGAAAAACTGCTCCTCGAATTCTCCAAACGCTACGGCGTCACCGAAACCAACGGCGTCCTGATAGACATCTCACTGCCGCACCGCGAGATCGCCTCCATCGTCGGCTCGACGCGCGAGAGCATCACCGTCCGCTTGAACGCCATGCGCCGCGACGGGATCATTGATTTCGTTGATCGCAAGATTCTCATCAAACGTCCAGAATCGCTGGCAGTAGCGTGAAGACGTAAACGGTAAATCGTCAATGGTAAATAGACGGACGGTCTTTTCTCCATTCACTAATAGAAGGCAAAATGCAAAATTAAAAATGCAAAATGGAAGATGAAAAGCTCGCTCGTGTCTTCCATTTTGCATTTTTAATTTTGCATTTTTAATTGACAAGAACCAGCTTCCCAAACTGCGCGCGGTCTTCCATCAACTCATGCGCGCGTCGCGCTTCTGACAAAGGCAACACGCGATCAACGACCGCACGAATCGCGCCGCTCTCGATAAACTTCATCGCGTCGAGCAGTTCGGCTTTCGAACCCATGAACGAGCCTAAGAATGTCAGGTGGCGATAGAAGAGTTGGCGGATGTCCGTCGCGGCGTCGAAGCCACTGGTCGCGCCGCAGGTGACGAGCCGCCCGTTCCTGGCGAGTGCCATAATCGAACCCGTCCACGTCTCTGCGCCCGTGTGCTCGAAGACGACATCAACACCGCGCTTGTTCGTCAAGCGTCTGACCTCTTTCGGCCAATCCTCGTGCGTGTAGTTAATGGTCTCGTCCGCGCCAAGCTCGCGCGCCTTCGCTAATTTTTCATCCGACCCGGCAGTGGCTAGAACGCGCGCGCCGCGCAACTTCGCCACCTGAATCCCGATGGAGCCGACGCCGCTTCCAGCCGCGTGAATCAACACATCCTCGCCCGGCTGCACGCTCGCCCGCGTCACCAGCATGTGCCACGCCGTCACCGTCACGAGCGGCAGCGCGGCAGCTTCCTCCCAACTTAAATTCTTCGGCTTCGGAATCACGTTGACGCCGGGCGCAGCGACCAACTCCGCATAACCGCCATCGCGCCTGTAGCCCAGAATGTCATACTCCGCGCAGAGATTATCCTGACCGCTCAGACACTCGATGCAATGGCCGCACGAAACTCCCGGCTGCAACATCACTTCATCGCCCGCCTGCACCCACGTCACAAGCTCTCCACACGCGCGCACGACGCCCGCAATGTCGCTGCCTAAGATGTGCGGCAACGGAATCCTGATGCCGGGTAAGCCCTGACGCGCCCACACGTCCAGATGATTCAGAGCGCACGCACGCACTTCGACCAAAACTTCGTTGGCCTTAATCTGCGGGTCTGCGACTTCCGTGTGCCGTAGCACCTCCGGCCCGCCATGCTCGTTGAAGACGACAGCTTTCATTAAATCAATTTTCCGACAACTAGCGACTTTAGATATGACAAGAGCTTGTGCCAGCAATATAACGCGAAACATCTCAGATTTGAACTTGCGCTTGAGTATGGCAGTTTGAATAGTGTCATAACTTGAATGGTGATGCGTGTCGTTAGCTCTGTATGCTCGTTGCCGGGTTGATTGAGAGCAGATGAGAGATGATAGTCCCAGCGCGACGGCTTACCTGATTGCGAGAAGCACCTGTTTTCTGGCGAGCGATCCGGTACTCGGCCAATTTGTGCCGGAGCGTTCTGCTGAACTCAGTGAATTGTTCATGCAGGCGCGACGCCGATTCGGGAGCCGGTTTGACCGTCTCACCAATTCAAACTTTCTTCGCCCGCTTGCTCAGACGCTTGAACGCGCAACCATTCCCGGAATCAAGCTGCACTACGCTCTGCGCAAGCGTTACCTCGAAGAAGCGGCGCGCGACGCGCTGGCTCATGGCATTCAACAAGTAGTCGTCATCGGCGCGGGCTTCGACACGCTCGCGCTGCGTCTGCACGAGTTGTTTCCCGAAACTGAATTCTTTGAGGTAGATCATCCGGCGACACAGCGCGCTAAAAAGTGCATCGTCGAAAGCCACCATTCATTGAAACGTAATCTGCATTTCGTCGCGCTCGACCTCGCGCGCGAGGGGCTGGAAGACAGTTTGCTCAAACATGCAGATTATCGTCCCCGTGATGAAACTCTCTTCATTGCCGAAGGTCTCTTGATGTATCTCACGCCGGAAGAAGTGAGTCGCATTCTCCGTTTCATTCAAACTCAGAGCGGCAGTACCAGCAGATTCGTCTTCACGTTCATGGAGACACAGCGCGACGGGCGCATCGGTTTCCGCAAGTCGAGCCGTCTGGTTGACGCATGGCTGCGGCTGCGCGGCGAGAGTTTCAAGTGGGGAGTCAAACACGAGCGCATCAACGATTTTCTCGCGGCGAGAGGATTCGGAGCTTTAGAGATTGCTACTTCAGAGACTTTAAGGAGCAGGTATCTCGCGTCTGAGCGATTCACACAACTTCCTCTGGCAGAAGGCGAGTGTCTTTGCATCGCAGAGTGCAGTTGAAAGGTTAGCTATCATGCCGGTGCTGAAAAGAGTTGAGCGAGTGCGGGCGAAGACGCGCGCGATAAATATTGCGCCGCGTCAGCGCCGCTTACGTCGCTCGCTCTTAACATCAGGTCAGGTCGTCAATGATGTTCACTCACAATTAAATCGTACACGTGTGCGCGGCGTTGTTCAGCCTGATTCTATCGGAGCTTTGCAGGCAATCGTGAGAAAAGCTCGCACGCAGGGACTGGCAATCTGTATCGCAGGCGGAAGGCACGCGATGGGCGGGCAGCAGTTCGGGACGGACGCTGTGTTGCTCGATATGTCGCGTTTGAATCGTGTGCTGAAGTTCGATGTTGAGCGGCGCGAGGTGGAAGTCGAGGCGGGTATTCAATGGCCGGAGTTGATTCGCTCGTTGATCGAGATGCAGAAGGGATGCGCGCGGCAATTAGGAATCATTCAGAAACAGACGGGCGCAGATCGCTTGAGCATCGGCGGCGCGCTCGCAGCAAACATTCACGGCAGAGGGTTGAGTTTGAAGCCGATCATCAACGATGTCGAATCATTCGTCATCGTTGATGCGGAAGGCAACGCGCGCAAATGTAGCCGCAACGAGAACGCGGAGTTGTTTCGCTTGGCTATCGGCGGCTACGGACTCTTCGGAATCATCGCGCGCGTCACGCTCAGACTTCAGCCGCGCCGAAAATTGGAGCGCGTTGTTGAGATAGCAGACCTGCATGATCTGATGCAGTCGTTTGAAAGACGCATCGCCGATGGCTTTCTCTATGGCGATTTTCAATTTATGACGGACAGCGCGTCGGATGGATTTCTGCGGCGCGGAGTCTTCTCTTGTTACAGGCCGACGGATAAAACTTCCGTTCACGATTCTCACAAAGAACTCTCCGCGAGCGATTGGAAACAACTGCTCTGTCTCGCGCACATGGATCGCCAGCGCGCCTTTGAAGTTTACTCAGAGCACTACCTTTCAACCAACGGCCAGATTTACTGGTCGGACACGCACCAGTTGAGCGTCTATCTGGACGACTATCACCGCGAGGTTGACGCGCATCTCGGCATGTCAGAGCGTGGCAGCGAGATGATTACGGAACTCTATGTGCCGCGCGAAAACCTGATGGCCTTCATGGAATCGGCGCGCGCAGACTTTCGTATGAACGCAGTTGATTTGATTTACGGAACGATCAGGCTCATCGAAAAAGATGACGAGAGTTTCATGGCGTGGGCGAAAGAACGCTATGCCTGCGTGGTCTTCAACCTGCACGTCGCGCATCATGAGGCAGGCATCGAAAAAGCGAAGAAAGATTTTCGGCGTTTGATTGACCGCGCTATCGAACACGGCGGCAGCTACTATTTAACCTATCACGCCTGGGCAACGCGCACGCAGGTTGAGAGTTGCTATCCGCAGTTTAAGGAATTCTTGCGGCTAAAAAAGAAGTATGATCTGGCGGAGACTTTTCAAAGCGATTGGTATAGACACTACCGAATGATGTTTGACGAGACGAGCTAACATTGCATGATTTTCTCTGAACAAAGCGGGACTCTATGCCTTTATCATTGAGTAAGAGTGAACGACGAGAAAAACTTCTCTGTTAGTTCTACTGACAAGATAGATTTAGTTCCGCTCATGCCGACAATAAAGAGGTTGTCTCCTACTTTGTAAACTCTTATTGTGTTGTTACAGGGGGCGTCATTTTTCTTATATGGTCCACAATCTGCTACATACTCCCGCCCACTGTATCCATTGAGAGAAATATCATGCTTAGTAAAAGGCAAGGTGTTCGTTTTTCCATCCTCGCCTTTCGTCTCAAAGAAAACCCGATGAGCGTTTTCAAACAACCCTGTAACATATCCGGCTGTCACCAATTGTTCGGGAAAGTTGCCCACCCGACCAGCAAAGAAACTGGCATCGCCCATTTTTGCCATATAGAGACTTGCTGGTACTTTTATCGAGCCATAAACTACGCTGTCTATCATCTCTTTCGGCGTGCTTGGCATTAGGACGGAAAAGCCTGCATCTTTGGGAGCAACTTTAATCCATGAAGAAGATTGTGCTTTTTGTTCGCCTGTTTTCTTCTCTTGTGCTTGAGTGATAGGGAAATTCCCCAACAGAGTCAAGCAGATGAAGAGTGAGAGAAATACGAAAGTGAGACGTTGCATATCGTTCTCCTACATTGAATCAGAATCTGATGTCTTCACCTCAGCGTTAGTCTCCGGTTGTCGCCCCCTCTACCTTATTTGAAATGACCTCGCCATCCGGCATGATGATCTGTTCGTGGTCGGCTGTGACGGTCTCGCCCTCCATCGTAACTTCCTCGCCGGTCGGCATCGGGACGGGAAGGCTGTCGAGGAAGCGCTCGGCGTCAATGGCGGCCATACAGCCTGTGCCTGCGGCTGTGACCGCTTGGCGATAGAAGGAGTCCTGCACGTCACCGCAAGCGAAGACGCCGGGAATGCCTGTCGCCATCGAGTGTCCGGCGGTTTTGAGATAGCCGATCTCATCCATCTCAAGCTGGCCTTTGAAGAGTTCCGTATTCGGCTTGTGGCCGATGGCGATGAAGACGCCGTCGCAGTGAAAGACTCTTTCCTCGCCAGTCTTCGTGTTCCGCAGCCGCACGCCCGTCACGCCCTCTTCCATCGTGCCCAAGATTTCTTTGACATCGGTGTTCCAGATGAACTCGATCTTCTCGTTGCCGAATGCTTTGTCCTGCATAATTTTTGACGCACGCAAATGCTCGCGGCGATGAACGACGAAGACGTGTGAGGCATAGCGCGTCAGAAACGTAGCCTCTTCCATCGCCGTGTCGCCGCCGCCGACGACGACGAGACGCTTGTTGCGAAAGGCCGGAAGCGGGCCGTCGCAGGTCGCGCAGGCTGAGACGCCGTGTCCGCCAAGTCCGTTCGGCACTTTCGCCTCGCCCGGAATCCCAAGCCACTTCGCAGACGCGCCCGACGCGATAATCAACGTCTCGGCTTCGATAGTGGGGCCTTCCTGCGTGTAGAGCCTGAAGGGACGCTCCGTTAAATCAACGCGCTCAATCATGGCGTTGAGAAATTCCGTCCCGAAGCGCACGGCCTGATGGCGAAACTGTTCCATCAATTCCGGCCCCTGAATGCCTTTGGCAAAGCCCGGATAGTTCTCAACGTCGGTCGTAATCATCAATTGCCCGCCGGGGATGAGTTGTCTTTCGGCATCGTGGGCATCAATGACGAGCGGGTGCAGGTTGGCACGCGCCGTGTAGATTGCCGCCGTTAATCCGGCTGGCCCGGAGCCGATGATGACGACTTCTCTATGGATTTTCTCTTGTGTCATGCTGATTTGCCTGGTCTCCTTCGGAAGCGTCCGGCGGGAGATTTTCTTAGCCTCTCACGCCAGAAGAGTGTAGCCTTTTCAGTTGCGTGTATAGTATAACTAGATGCGCTGGAGTAGTCGAATACTGAAGTCGAAGGCCGAAGCGTGCGTGTGAGCGCATTTCTTTTGACTACACATGCCCGCCGCCAGAATCAAGCATTCGGGAAACACCTTGAACACGCAAGAGAGTAACTCGTCCCGTCAAGCGCAGACGATTAAAGTAATCGCCGTGCTCGGCGCGGGCACGATGGGACACGGCATCGCGCAGGTCGCAGCCTTTGCAGGCTATAAAGTTATCTTGCGCGACGTGGAAAAGGATGCGCTTGCGCGGGGCATTCAGGCCATTGATCGCAACTTACGCAAAGGCATTGAGCGCGGCAAGCTGACTGAAGAAGATCGTGACATGACGCTGCAACGCATTCGCGGCGCAGTTCAGTTGACTGAGGTGGCCGACGCAGATTTGTTCATCGAAGCCGCACCGGAAGTGTTGGAGGTCAAGCAAAGCATCTTGCGCGAAGTTGAGCAGCTTGCCCGAAAGCCTTTCATCTTCGCCTCGAACACTTCATCGCTTTCGATCACAGAGATTGCCCGCGCTTCCAAACATTCAGAGCGTGTTGTCGGGATGCACTTCTTCAATCCAGTGCACATCATGCGCCTGCTGGAAATCGTCAAAGGGCAGGACACGAGCGTTGAGACGGTTGAGACTGTGCGCGAGGTCGGGCGCAGGATGAAGAAAGAGCCGATCACGGTCAGAGACGTTCCGGGCTTTGCTTCGAGTCGTTTGGGCGTCGCGCTCGGACTTGAAGCCATGCGAATGCTGGAACAGAATGTCGCCAGCGCAAAAGATATAGATACCGCGATGGAATTAGGCTATAACCATCCGATGGGGCCGTTGCGCTTGACCGATCTCGTCGGCCTCGACGTGCGCTTGCAGATCGCTGAGTATTTACATGCGACGCTCGCTTCGGAAACTTTTCGTCCGCCCGAAATCCTGCGCCGCATGGTCAGCGAAGGAAAACTCGGCAAGAAGTCGGGCGAAGGTTTTTATAGATGGAACGAACAGTAGTCAGTGGCCGGTGGTCAGTGGTCAGTTGAAAAACTGATCTCACTGACCACTGACCACTGACCACTGACCACTGGTTTATGAGCACGCCTCCCTACAGTGAAGAGAAAAGATTTGCGTTGCGCATGGCGCTGCGTTTGCCTGTGGTTGTGTCGGGGCGCGCGGAAGACGGCGCGGCGTGGAGCGAGCCGACCGAGACGGACGACATCTCGACGACTGGCGCGCTCTTTCATCTCAATCAAAAAGTGAATCGCGGCGAGCGATTGTATTTGCGCGCGCATCGTCCAGACGGCGCGCCTATCGAAGTGACGGTGACGGTCGTCCGCGTCGCACCGGCCATCTACGGCACGGCGCGCGTCGGCGTCTCGATCAGCGAGCCGACGGAGAACTGGCTGCGCCTCTTCGTCTCGTGGGTCGCAGACGAACAGCCCTCCCAAACGGACAACGACAATGAATCGTCTGCGCCGGAATAGCGTTTTGGTTTTCAATCTGAAATCTCGAATCTCAAATTACGAATCATCGGAGCAGTCAAGAAATCATGTCACAGCCACAAGAAAGTTTACAGCAATCTTACGAAACACTTCTTCTCGAACGGCGCGACCGCGTGGCACTCATCACGATCAACCGTCCTGAGAAACGAAACGCGCTCAACATTCAAACGCGGACTGAAGGCGCGGCAGTTCTCGAAGAGTTGCGCGAAGACGAATCAATTGGCGTCGTCGTCTTCACAGGCGCGGGCGATAAAGCGTTCATCGCGGGCGCGGACATCGCGGAGTTTGCCGGTCGCACCGCGCTCACACAACGAGACGTAATGGTCGCTCGCTCGCTTTTCAACGCGATTGACTCTTTTCCCAAACCCGTCATCGCCATGATTAACGGCTACTGTCTGGGCGGCGGCTGCGAACTCGCGCTCGCCTGCGACCTCCGCATTGCGAGCGAGACCGCATCTTTCGGTCAACCCGAAATCAACCTCGGCATCATTCCCGGCGGCGGCGGAACGCAACGTCTGACACGGCTCGTCGGCGAAGGTAGAGCGATGGAGTTGATTCTGACGGGCGAGATTATCAACGCGCACACGGCCTACAACATCGGCCTCGTCAATGCAGTCGTGCCTGCCGCAGACCTCGAAGCGAAGACGATGGAGTTGGCGAACCGGATTGCGGAGAAGAGTCCCATTGCGCTGCGCATGGCTAAAGAAGCCGTCAAGCTCGCCTCGCGCTCGAACCTTGACGAAGGACTGCGCCGCGAAGTTGATCTCTTCGCGCTCTGCTTCTCGTCCGCAGACAAAGACGAAGGCGTCAAGGCCTTTCTCGAAAAGCGCAAGCCTGTGTTTACGGGTAAATGATTCGATTGCGAAATGCGGATTGAAAAAGATTGAATCATGTAATCATTGAGACATTGAGTCATTGCACAAATGATGACATGACCACATGAATCAATGGCTCAATCTGCTTCCATTCCGCAATCTAAAATCAGTACGTCCGTATTGAGCCATCGAATGCTAAGAATTGCCACGCTCATTTTCGGCCTCGCGGTCGCCGCATGGGGCGGAGTTATCGCTTACCGCGCACTCTTTCTTGATCCGAGCGCGACCGCGATTGTCAATACCGGCACGGGCACTGTGCACGAATATCCGAACATGGTGCGCGTCGCAAGCGGCCTCATCATGCTTCTGGCTGGAGCGTGCGTAGCCTTCTTCGCGGCACGCCGCAAACCCATGTGAGCGCCGCTTGACGCGCTTTCCTGCGCTACGCTACTCTCTTCGTTCATCGCGTCAGCGTCTAACGTCTGCAAGGGGCCGTAGCTCAGCTGGGAGAGCGCATGACTGGCAGTCATGAGGTCAGGGGTTCGATCCCCCTCGGCTCCACCACTAACACATCTCACAATGCCATCCAGTCAACAACATCAAAGAGCGCAACAAACAATTACAGAGAGCACAGCTTCGACTGAAGAGATCAGAGCGCACTTTCCCGCGCTCGAACGCCGCCACGCCGATCACGCTGTGGCCTACTTCGATGGGCCGGGCGGCACGCAAGTCCCGCGCGTGGTGGCCGAAGCGATGGTTGATTATCTCTATCATCACAACGCCAACACGCATTGGGCTTATCCGACGAGCGAGGAAACAGACGCTGCCATCATGGATGCGAGGCAAGCATTCGCCGATTTTCTCAACGCGCATCCAGATGAGATTGCGTTCGGCGCGAACATGACGACGCTCGCCTTTCATCTTTCGAGAGCGCTCGCACCACAGTTTAATCCGGGCGATGAAATCGTTATCACGGAACTGGATCACCACGCGAATGTCGCGCCCTGGCGCACGCTTGAGCGTGAGCGCGGAGTCGTCGTGCGGGTCGTTAAAATGTTGCCCGCTTCGGGAGAACTCGATTGGGAGGGTTTTACCCGGCTACTCGATTCACGGACGAAGCTCGTTGCCATCGGCGCGGCTTCTAATGCGTTAGGGACGATTAACGATGTGCGCCGGGCAGTGGAGATGGCACATGCAGTCGGCGCGCTCGCGTTTGTTGATGCGGTTCATTATGTGCCACACGTTCTCGCGGACGTGCGCGCCATGAATTGCGATTTCCTCGCTTGCTCTGCTTATAAATTCTACGGGCCGCACGTCGGCATCTTGTTTGGCAAACAGGAACTGCTACAGTCTCTGGCATTCCCAAAACTCGTGCCCGCGCCCGACACTGCGCCGGAGCGAGCGGAGACGGGCACGCAGAATCAGGAGGGCATTGTCGGAGCGGCTGCGGCTGTGGACTTTCTCGCTTCGCTTTCCACAGGAGAGCAAAGGCGCGCGCGTCTTCAGAATACTTTTGCAGCGCTTCACCAACGGGGCAAACTATTAACGAGACAATTGTGGGAAAGGCTCTCACAGATTGAAGGCGTGACGCTCTACGGCCCATCTCCAGATTCTGCGCGCACTCCGACCATCTCATTTACCGTGCGAGACGTGGCTTCAACATTGGTCGCGCGCAAGCTGGCTGACAAAGGCATCTTCGCGTCTCACGGCGATTTCTACGCGGCGACGGTGATCGAGCGGCTCGGCTTATCCGAAGAAGGACTTGTCCGTGCGGGTTGCGCTTGTTATACGACGACGGAAGAAGTTGCGCGCCTCATTGACGGCGTGCGCGCTATTGCCGGTGAAAGATGAAAGGTCGAAGCACAGAACTCAGGTCAGGCAGGATGATTGTCGCTCTCCAAGCGTGCGGCAGACGCGCCCTTTAAGCAGCCTTCTTTTGCGGCGCAGCAACTCGTTTCGCGCGTAGGCCAAGACGCTCGCGCAATCCCGGATACGCATTAAACTCTGCGTCGGGGATGCAATGCGGGCAGACCCACTTGCCGTCGGAGTTACGCATGTGCAATCTCTCCTGCGGTTTCTTGCAGGCTTCACATCTGAAATCTTTGCTCATCATCAACCTCTTATTCTAACTCTCCGTCGTTCATGCCACGCGAGTGTGTTGCCGGTGCGGATCATATTCGTGTAGTAGATATTGTCGCGCGATGAACTTTAAGACAGCCGAGACGTGCTTGCATTCAAAGCCTGGCTCGCCGTTGCCGGAGAAGATAAAATCGGCGCACGTGCAGACCAGCCGCCGCGTCGTCGGCTCACAATAAATGCGATAATCATGCTCGCTCTCTGATTCCGAATGCGCGATCCAGCCGAACGGCACAGCCTCCGCGACCTTGATCCTTTCGGACTTCGCGGCGCGCTTTTCGGCAGGAGTAAACGTCAACAGCTTCGTCTTATCTCTCTTTTTAGCCCTTGTTTCCATAGCGACATTATAACAAGATTCATGCATTTTGTGAAACGCTGTTGCACGGATGAGACAAAATTTAAGAAGCTCTTTTTCATGTTTCATTTGATTGAAGAGTAACTCTCAATTAGGATGCGCGGAGGGACGATTCAATCCTGAACATCAATGGCTCAGTTGTCTTGGAGAAATCCAAAGCGATGGCACAAAAGCGGAATGACTGATTAAGGTCATCGTCCTTAATTGCCTGAGTGTTGTGATGAACAAAGCACACGCAGATCGCAACGATAAAAATCCTTTGACCGGCAGCTCAGATCACCGCGCCGCCCTGCTCGCGGGCTTTCTGGGCTGGACGCTCGATGCCTTCGACTTCTTTCTGGTCGTCTTCACGCTCACAGCCATCGCCAAAGAATTTAACAAGACGGATAAAGAGATTGCGCTCTCCATTACGCTGACCCTCGCCTTTCGTCCCGTCGGCGCTTTCATCTTCGGCCTTCTGGCAGACCGTTACGGTCGGCGTCTGCCGTTGATGATTGATCTGGTCTTCTATTCAGTCGTCGAAGTGCTTTCGGGACTTGCGCCGAACTACACGACGTTTATGATCCTGCGCGCACTCTTCGGCATCGGCATGGGTGGCGAGTGGGGCGTCGGCGCATCGTTGGCGATGGAGAAAGTTCCGCCGAGATTGCGCGGCATTCTCTCTGGATTACTGCAAGAGGGATATGCAGTCGGTAATCTGCTCGCGGCTGGCTGCTACTTTTTCGTCTTCCCGCGCTGGGGCTGGCGTCCGCTCTTCTTCATCGGGGGACTTCCCGCGCTGCTCGTGCTTTACATTCGTTTCGGCGTGAAGGAGTCTGAAGTCTGGGAACGAACGCGACATGCGAACTGGAGCGAGCTTGGACGCGGCATCGCCTCGCATTGGAAGTTGCTGCTCTATCTGACACTCTTGATGGCGATGATGAACTTCGCCTCGCACGGCACACAGGATATGTATCCGACATTCCTTGAGCGCGATTGGGGATTCAGTCCTGAGAAGCGCGCCGTCGTCACTGCGATCTCGATGGTCGGCGCGATCACGGGCGGGATTCTCTTCGGACTTCTTTCGGATCGTTGGGGGCGACGCCGCGCGATGATCCTCGCCTTCGCCTTAGCCGTCCTGGCGATTCCGTTGTGGGCTTTCGCTCCATCATTAGCACTGCTCGTCACCGGAGCGTTCCTGATGCAGTTTATGGTGCAGGGCGCGTGGGGCGTGATTCCGGCGCACATCACAGAACTCTCGCCGGATTCGGTGAGAGGATTTTTGCCGGGCTTCGCCTACCAATGCGGCGTGCTCATCGCCGGAAGCATCGCCTACATCGAAGCCATCTTTGCCGCGCATACGAGCTATGCGAAAGCGATGGCGCTCGTGGCATTGGTCGTTTTTACCATCGCGGCTGTCGTGGCGGGATTAGGACGCGAGCGGCGCGGGATCACTTTCGGGTCAAAGGGAATCTGATTACTGGAGCAACGAGAAGAGGCATGAATAAGTAGATGACGAGACAAGTTAAATCGCGCCTGACACTAATCGCGGCGCAGCTGCTGTTTCTCTTAGCGCCCGTTGCTTCGCGCGCCCAATCGAGCGCGATCAATATCTCCACACCCGAACAGATCAAAGCCGAGTTTGATTCAGTGCCCTGCGATAACGAGAAGCGTCTGAGCGCAGTCAAAGCTCTATTTGAGAAGATGGGAGCGGCGTCTTCTGAGATAGTGATTGAGAAGTATAAGAATGTTGAGAATTTGGTTATTCGCAAGCCGGGAGCTTCTCAAGAGAAGATCGTCATCGGAGCGCACTACGACAAAGTCGCGGACGGCTGCGGCGCGGTGGATAACTGGACAGGCATCGTCGCCATCGCGCATCTCTACAAAAGTCTGAAAGACATGCCGCTCAGGAAGACGATTATTTTTGTCGCTTTCGGGAAAGAAGAGAAAGGACTCGTCGGGTCACACGCGATGGTTGATGCGATTGGCAAAGACGAGTTGGCTCAGTATTGCGAGATGGTCAACATTGATAGCTTCGGTCTGACCGCGCCGCAGGTCGCCGATAATATGTCCAGCAATAAACTTGAGGTCTTAACGGCGGATTTAGCCAAAGAGATGAAGATGCCTTTTAGCCATGCCAGCATTCCAGATGCGGATGCAGATTCGAGTTCTTTTATCAGAAAAAAGATTCCGGCGATAACTTTACATGGACTGAGCAGCAACTGGCGCGACATTCTTCACAGCCATAATGACCAACCCTCCAAAATAAAACCTGAGAGCGTTTATCTCGGATACAGGCTTGCTCTCACACTTGTGGTTCGTCTTGATAGTGCATCCTGCGGCGCGTACAGATAAGAATCAAATCACACATTGAAAGCGTTAATCGTTAATTCTAAAATTGCCTTTCTAATCTTGAAGTTTCAACCCACGCGACGCAACAGCATCTGCCGCTCGTCAATGATACGCTTCAATTTCCGTTTCGTGCGCAGGCTCTGCGGCGGACACGCCACGACGCGCAGTTCGTAGAGCTTCATCTCGCGGTTCTTCCAGAAGTCGGAGAAGCGCTCGCGCAGGTTGGCGAGCACGATTCCTTCAAGCTCATGCTGCGCGGCGAGGTCTGGCGTCTCGACGTGCAGTTCGATGACATCGCGCCGTCCATCTGAATTGATAATCGCCTGCCACTCCGCGCCCGCGCCCTGCACGTCGCGCAATAGCTCACTGAAAACCCAGGGGCCGACGTTGCCCATCCCGCACACCACCATCTCATCGCACCGCGCACGAATCTTGCCGATGCGATTGACGGGAAGTCCGCAGGCGCACGGCTCGTTGGCAAGTCGCGTGATGTCTGTCGAGCGATAGCGGATGAGCGGCATCACTTCGCGCGTCAGCGTCGTGTAAATGAGTTCGCCGTTGCCGTCCGCATCCGGGTCTGCGATTTCAAGAAAGTAGTTGAGATCGTTGCGATGGTAGCCCTGTTGCTCGCGGCACTCGATGCCCATCGCTCCAAAACTTTCTGTCTGCCCGTAGCTCATGTAAAGCGGCGCACGCCAGACGTGCTCGATGCGATGGCGCACCTGCTCAGTCATGTTCTCGCCGCCTGCGAAGAGAAACTTGATCTCCCATGTGCCGTGCGCTTCGGCGATCTCCGCGAGTTGCACGAGCCATGAAGGTTCGCCGAAGATGACGTTCGGTTTGTAATCGAGCGCGCGCTCGTAAAACTCTTCCGGTTCGATCTTGCCCGCCTCGACATGAAAGCAGCCGATGTATTGAAGCGCGGCGCGCACGGTCGCGGGCGAAACCCAGAAGGAACAATCAAAGGCCGAGAGCACGCGGTCTTCGCGTCGCAAACCGAGTTGGAGCAAACCGAGCGCGCCCGTTCGCCCCACAGCATTCAACTCGCGGTTTGAAAAGAAGATGCGCTTCGGCATCGCAGACGTTGTGCCCGTCGTCTCAAACGCCGTGTCGGGGCGTCCCGTCAGAAAAGCCTCCGCGCCGTTCTCGCGTAAGTCTTCGCCGGTCGTGTAGAAATCTCCGAGTTGTGACGGATGAGTGATACGCCGCACATCAATGCCGCGTCGCCGAAACTCCTCACGATAAAACGGCGACTTCTCCGCGACGAGACGCAGGGTCTGACGAAAGCGTTCCGCCTGCAACCTCTTTATCAGCGCGGGGCGCATCAACCGCAACATCCGTTGCGCGCGTTCGGGCGACATCCGCGATGCCGCGCGTTCTGTCTGCTTGACGATTTTCGAGAGCATTGAGTTATTGATTCATTTCATCACCGGATTGAATCAGAGCGCGTTTCAAATCCAAGCCGCTCTTTGCGTCTTCAGTCTCTCTTTGCGCCTCCAGCGTGAACAATTTTTTCTCGCCAAGGCGCGAAGAGGAACATAAGGCGCAAAGGATTGGTTCATCCGGTCTCTTATGTTTTGAAATAGCCCTTCATTTTTCAATGATGAAATGATCTATTCCTTCTTCAAATTCGTTCTGGGGCACAGCGACGGATCAGTTGTTCGATCATCTCGACAGCGAGGTCAATCTCTTCTTCGGTCATGTCGAAGCACGGCGCGAGCGTGAAGACGTTCTTGTAATAGCCGCCGACATCGAGCACGAGTCCCATCCGACGCCCGCGCGCTTCGAGATCGCCCTTCATGCCTTCGGCGAACATCCGGTCGGTCAACTCGCGGTCAGGCTCGTAACCATCCTCATGGCAAATCTCAATGCGTAGCGCCATCCCCATCCCGTCCGTGTCGCCGATGACTTTCGGGTAGCGACGCTGCAAATCTTTAATCTGCGCGAGGAAGTACGCGCCCTTGCGTTGCGTGATTTCTTCGTAGTCGTTCTCTTCCATCATGCGGACAGCTTCGAGGCCGACGGCAGTGCCGAGCGGATTGGATGAAAAGGTTGAATGCGTTGAGCCGGGCGGAAACTTTTCCGGCGAGATGAGTTCTTCGCGCGCCCAGACGCCGCTCAGAGGATTCAAGCCGTTCGTCAACGCCTTGCCGAAGACGATGATGTCCGGCTCGACGTTGAAGTTTTCAATGCCCCAGAATTTTCCGGCGCGATAGAAGCCCATCTGAATCTCGTCGTCAACGAGCAGAATGTTGCGCTCGTCCAAGACTTTCTTGAGCGCCGGGAAATATTCCGGCGGCGGAATGACGTAACCGCCCGTGCCCTGAATCGGCTCGACGTAGAAGGCTGAGAACTCACTCTCGCCTGCCTTCGCATCCCAGAATGAGTTGTACTCCGTCTCAAAATTCTTCTCGAACTGCTCGACGCAGTAGAGTCCGCAATCCTCTCGCTTCTTGCCATAAGGACAGCGAAAGCAATAAGGAAACGGGACGAAGTGTGCGCGGTCTGAAAAATGTCCGAAGCGCCGACGATAGCGGTAACTTGACGTGATGGCTGACGCACCCAATGTGCGCCCGTGATAGCCGCCCATAAACGCGAAGACCAGATTCTTGCCCGTCGCGTTGCGCACGATCTTCAAAGAGTCTTCAATCGCCTGCGCGCCGCCGACGTTGAAGTGAACGCGCCCCTGAACTCCGAACTTGGATTCGTTGAGCCGCGCGATGGCCGCCGCGAGTTCGACCTTCTCAGGATGCAGATATTGGCAGGCGAGTTGCGGCAATTTATCAATCTGATCTTTGAGCGCATTGTTCAAACGCTCATTGCCGTAACCGAAGCTCGCTGCCGAATACCACATCTGCAAATCTAAGTAAGGCGTGCCTTCGCGGTCGTAAAGATAGTTGCCTTCGGCGCGCTCGAAGAATTTCGGCGGGTCAAGATAATGAACCGTATCGCCCCACGAGCAATACTTACGTTCGAGTTCGAGCAACTCCTGCTCGTCAGTGACGCGCGTCAGCGGCACGGGTTGACTGATTTCTGTGCTCATTTGATTGACTGATTCCTTAACCTTTGCTTCCCTTGTTTCAAGATAAATCGAACGACCATCCACGCCTGTTGATTGGCACAGGTGAACGGCCAAAGTTTTAAGTCTCTATCGCCTCTGCCGCCTCACTCATGTCGAGCGTGCTGGTTCTCAAAAGCGAGTTCATGTACGCGGCGACTTTGCCGAGTTCTTCGTAAGCGACATGCGCCAGCCCTCGCTCACGGCAGTAAAGTTCCAGACTCTTTTTCGCAAACACGATGTCGGCGCACTCCGCCGCGTACCTGTCCGAGAGTCCGTCACCGACGAAGATCGTGGTCGCGCCCGCGCGGCTCAGACGACGCATGATGGCGGGCTTGCACGTCGCGCAGCCGTGAGTGCATGTCTCGGCAGCATCAGGCGACTCGACATGCCAGCGCCCGCTCTCGAACCTGAGCCGATTGGAAAAAACATTCACACCGCGCAGCGCATGTTCAACACGCGGGCCTGCGTGAGCCAAGATGCGTCGGATGCAGTAATCCAGACCATCGCTGACGATGTGAACGGGGACGCGATAGTTGGCGCACGTCTCCAACAACGTGATGAGACCGCGATCCACTTTGATCGTGTCGAGCAGCGCGTTGACCTCTTTCGGCGTAGCGCGGATGAGCGCCACCTGTTCGCGCAGGCATTCGCGCGAGCCGATGCGCCCGGCCTTCCATTCCTCTTCGATGGCGAGCCAGCGCGAATCGGCGAACGCTTCGAGGAGCGCGTCAATCGCGTCGCGTTCTGAGATCGTGCCGTCGAAGTCCAGGAACAGGATCGGCGTGTTGTGCGTTGCATCAGGCATGAGTCGTTTCCTTCGTGGTTATGAATTCGTCTGCCACGCGCGCCGCGATCAATTGCGTGAGCGGGACGACGCGCAAGCCCCTCTCTTTTAATCCTTCGATGATGAGCGGCAGCGCGGCGACTGTCGCGCTACGGTCTTCGCGGCACGCGCTGTCAGCGTCGTGCAGCAGAATGATCGAACCGGCGCGCGCGCCTTTGATGACAATGCGCGCGATCTGCGTGGGGTCGCGCAGCTTCCAATCAAGCCCCGCGTGCGTCCATTGCACGGTCTGAAGTCCCAACGCACGCGCCGCGCGAAAGTATGCGGGCGTGCGGACGCCGCATGGTGGACGCGCGAGTCGCGGACTGACGCCCGTCACGTCCATGATGATGGCCTGCGTGCGTTCGAGTTGAAGCCTTGTCTCGCGCGGGCTGCGATAGAGATAGATCGGATGCGAGTATGAATGATTCCCTATCTCGTGCCCTTCGGCAGCGATGCGCCGCGCCGTCTGCGGAAATCGTTCGACCTGTTGCCCGATCATGAAGAAGGTCGCGCGCAGTCCGTAATCGGTGAGCACGTCCAACACACGCTCTGTATCTTCGGACGGCCCGTCATCGAAGGTGAGCGCGACCGACGCACTGTCCGCGCGCCCGTGCCAGATCGTGCGACCCAGCCACTGCGAGCGCACCGCGTAGGTCGCGTAATAGCCGCACGCCGCGCCAGCCGCCACGCCTGCTGATCCGACAATTAACGGCACGACATCAAACATAAGACTCCTGTCGGCTGTCCTTCATCTGCTGGCTTGAAAGCTCTCCGTCGGACTGAAAAGTTTCGCCAAACTGTTGCCGCTCTGCGATGGCTTCTGTAAGCCAACGCGCGATGCGCTGCGCTGCGTCGAGCTGGCGACGTGTGCGCGCCTGTTCACGCATCAATGAAAGTTTCTGCGGGTGCGCGAGCAAATCCTCGACCGCCTCAACCATCTCGTCGAGCGTGCGCACAGGGCGTCCGACCCGCCACTCTTCGAGCAGACGATATTGCACGCGCTCCGCGCCGGGCGGTGGTTCGAGCGCCACGATGGGAAGCAACGCGGCGACCGCTTCATTGAACATACTGCCGAGCTTCGAGACCATCAGATCAGCCGCAGACATCAACTTCGGCATCTCTTCCGATCCCATCCAGCCAAGCACGCGCAATCTCTTTTCATCTCCGTCACGCGCCAGTCGTTCGCAACGCGACTTGAGCCGCTCGTTGCGTCCGGCGAGCACAATGAGTTGCGGCGCTAACGACTCCAACCGCAACAGGCGCGCGGTCGTCTCTTCAACCTTTCCCATTCCTTCGCTGCCACCGGCGATTAAAACCATCGGCTTCTGCGGATCAAGCGTGAGCCAGCGACAGACCGACGCGCTCTCCTGTTCATGGTCACGCGGAACATCGAAGCCGTCCGTCAGTGGCGCTCCCCAGACGCGGACACGCTCGCGCGGCGCGCCCTGCTCGATGATCTCTTCGCCACATTGCTGCGTCACGAAGCAGTAGAGGTCAACTTCCTTTTGCACCCAGGCGCGGTCGGCATCGAACTCGTTGTTGACGGCGACGAGCGGTACGTCGAGCGCGAGGTCGCGCTTGATGAGCGCAGCGATCTCGCAGCAACCGACTTCGGTAGCGACGAGCGCACGCGGACGTAAGTCTCGCGCCATCTCGAACAGGCTGCGACAACCGCGACGATAGAACCATTCGGGACTCGTGTGCGTCTGTCGCTTCTGGTAGCGATCAATCCGATCCCACGCGGTGGGCGCGTGCTTGACGAGCCACAGGTAAGCCGTCACGTGTGTGAAGCGCGCCATCGGCGTCATGTAATCCGCCACGTTTGCGATTATCACGGGCGTCGTTGGCTTTTCAGCGAGAATTGCTGAGGCGATGCCTTCGGCCACGCGGATATGACCCGCGCCGTTTGAAATCGCTAAGATGAGCACGGGGCCGTCGCACGCCGCGCCATGTTCAAGCTGCGCGCTCAAGCCGTTGTCCTCCTCGATAATTTTTGCGCGGGCGCGAATCCGTCGAGAGTCATGCGCGCAATCGTGGCCGTCGCTTCCGGTCGTGCAAGTCGGGCTGCGCACGCGGACATGCGGCGGCGCAGATGCTCGTCATGCAGGAGTGCGAGCACTGCTGCTGCGGTCTCTTGAGTGCCGCCAGTCATAATTCCTGCGCCTGCGTCAGCGAATCGTAGAGCGTTACGTCGCTCCGGGCCTGGGATCGCGTCGAACATGACGATGGGCAATGAAGAGAGCGCGGCCTCCGTCGTCGTTAATCCTCCAGGCTTCGTCACAAGCAACGTCGCCGCCTGCATCAACTCCGCGACATCTTCCGTCCAGCCAAGCACGCGCAGAGAGACAGGAGGCGCAACTCGCAAGCGTTCCAACTTCCGGCGCACACGCGCGTCGCGCCCCGTGACGGCGACGAGCTGCATCGGCTGATTGCTCTGGCAGAGTAGCGCCGCCACTTCGTCCATGCGCGTCGGCCCCATCCCACCGCCCATCAAGAGCACGACCGGAGCTTCGTCATTGAGACCATGCTGCGCGCGCGTTGTTTTCCTGTCATGCCGCGCGTGGAAAGCGAGGTCGGTCGGAATTCCGCACACAATAATTTTCTCTTCGGGCACGCCCCACCCGCACAACTCTTCGCGCACACCTTCATCCGCCACCGCGTATGCGTCCACCTCCGGCTTGACCCACACAGGCTCTGCCTCGCAATCTGTAATCACACAGACAACACGCGCGCTCGTCAGTCGGTCGCGCTTTGCGATCACAGCCATCTCGCACGCGGCGACCTCTGCGGCGACGATCACGTCCGGCTTGAATTCGGCAATCGTTCTGAAGACTTGCGGGCAGCCCCGACGAAATGCCCACTCCGGCGCGGTGCTCTGATCCATCCGCGAGACACGCGCGTTGAAGAAGCGCTCCCATAGCGCAGGCGCGCGGCGCAACATCGCCCAGTACGGCCACACATAACAAGCGCGGAACAGCACACGTGAATCCGCGAGCGCATCCACCACGCGCACATCTGCGCCGGGCGCTTGTCGCGCAACTTCCCCCGCGACCGCCTGTGCTGCGCGCACATGGCCGGAGCCGAACGACAATGTGAGAACGAGTACCTTCAATCTTCCCGCCACCTCATTAACTTAAAGCCGAGCGCGAGCGTGGCCGCCGCCGTGAGACAGAGTGCCAGTAGTTCAATACCAATCTCGTGTCCGCCTGCGAGCGTTGTTTGCACAGCGCGCGCGGCGAAGGCGGTCGGCAACAGTTTCGCAAAGACACGCAGTGCCTGTGGCATCATCTCCGGCGCGTAATAAACGGGCGCGAGAAAGATGAGTCCTGCGCCGAGCGTGTCGGTCAGAAGCGAGCCTTCGCTGAAACTGCGCGCTCGCGCTGCGACGACGACGCCGATTCCGCACAGGCAGAGGATCGTCAGGAAGACGACGACAATCAGCAGCGCGAAATTGGGATGCACGTTGACGCCGAGTGCGCGCCCGACCAGCAGCAGCGCCGTCGTGCCGAGCGCAGCTTGCGCGAGCGCGAAGACCAAAACACCAAAGACGTAAGAGGACGGCGCGAGCGGCAGCGTCGCAAAAAGTTTCAAACGCCCGGTGAAGCGATTCTCCAACATCAGATAGCCGAGCCAACTGATCGAAGTCAGCGAGAGCGAAAAGATGATTGAGCCTGCGAGAAAGCGAATACGATTTTCGCCCACGTCTGCGCCGCCGACGGCGTTGGCGAAGAGATACATCGCCGATGGGAAGACGAGCGCGGCGAGCAGAAACGGCCCGGCCTCGCGTCGCATCCCGGCGAGTTGGATGCGAAAGACGCAGGCGATGTCGTTCATGCGCTTCATGCCGTCTCACCCGTTTCGTCTTTATCAAATTGCTCGCCCGTCAACGCGAAATAAACGTCTTCGAGCGAGGCGCGTGCTATCGAGTATTCGGAGAGACGGTCGCGCGCGATCTGCCTTTGCGCTTCCACGAAGCTGGAGTAGTAACACACGCACGAGTCGCCGAGCGGATCACGGTAACTCAGGCGATAGCTTCGTTCGAGCCGCGAGAGAAGTTCGTCGAGTGTGCCGATGGCGATGAGTCGTCCGGCGGCGATGACGCCGATGCGGTCGCTTAGTCGTTCAGCTTCCTCCATGTAATGCGTCGAGAGGATCACGGTCGCGCCATTCGTGACGGCGCGGCGGATCACGCCCCACACAGTTCGACGTGACGAAGGATCAAGCCCGGTCGTCGGCTCGTCCAGCACAAGCAACGGCGGACGACCGAGTAGCGCCAGCCCGATCAGGATGCGCCGTCGCTGCCCGCCCGAAAGCGCGCCGACGAGCTTCTCTGTTTCGGGGACGAGTCCTAACTCCGCGATCACTTCGCGCGCCGCGTCGCGTGCCTCTCGCTTGGAGAGATTCCTGAAGCGCGCGAATAATTCAAAGTGCTCGCGCACCGTCAGCCTCTCGAAGACGCCAGCCTCCTGCGGTGTGATGCCCATCGCACGCTTGGCTCGTTCCGGCTCCGCGATGGCGTCCACGTCGAAGATGGACACAGTGCCGGAAGTCGGCAGGAGTTCCGTCGTCAGTTGACGCAGGAAGGTCGTCTTGCCCGCGCCGTTCGGACCGAGAATGGAGACCACTTCGCCGCGCCGCACGTCCAAGTCAATGCCACGATTCGCTTCCGTCCCGTCTCTGTAACGCTTGACGAGATCGCGCACGCGCACTGCGAGCGGCGCGTCGTCGTCGGGCTTTCCCATCCGTCGCGTGGCTGGCGCTGGCTCGGCTAGTGTCTGTAGCAGGCTCTCCGTCGTTGCAGTCAAGCGTGTGTCCTTCGCTAATTGAGTTGCAGAAAATCGAGCGCGCCGCGAATCGCCGTCAGCGGACTGTTGCGATAGGCAGACACTTCATACGGGCAGCCGATCTTGCAGCCTTTACAGAAGTCCCACATCTGCGGCGATTGCTGGATGATCTCTCTGACTTCCGGCGACGAATAAATTTCGCGCAGGCTCATGTCGGGCGCGCCCTTGTGCACGGAGACGAACGCGCAGGGAAACTGAATCGAGCCGTCGGGCCGCATGTTGACAAGATGCGAAGCCGAGCGGCAGGGAAACTTTTTCGTGAAGCCGTCATTGCGATAGAACTTGTAGTAGTCCGTGTAGAAGCGCACGCACTTGTGTTTCTTCTTCAACTCCGACACAAAAGCTGCGACGCGATCAAGCTCACTTTGCTCCATCTCAACATCTTCCGTTTTCCATGTCGTGCGGACGACGTTGTGCACGGCTTCGGTGTGCAAGAGGAAGCCGCGCTCGTCGCAATATTGAGCGAGCGCGGGCAGGTCTTCTAAATTCTCAAGGTCAACGGCGGCGTTAATCTGAATCGTGTTGTAACGCAGATTGCCTTTGATGTAATCGAGCGCACTCAGAATCGTCGGCAAGCCATCAATGCCGCGCCGCTTGAAGAATTTCTCGCGGTCGAGCGTGTCAATGGAGACTTCGAGCTGATCCAGCTTGACACAGGCTTCAGCATATTTTTTGAGCGCCAGCGCGTTGGTCGGCATCGAGGTGTAGAAGCCAAGGCGTGCGGCGTACTCGATGTAGTCCGGCATGTTCGGGTTCATCAAAGGCTCGCCGCCCGAAAAGCTCCAAGCGAAGACGCCGAACTCCGCAGCCTCGTCCATCCGCGCAAAAACGCGCTCGCGCACGGCGCGGTCTTCCGGTTGCTGGTTCTGCCAGATGGCGCAGTAGCCGCACTTCATGTTGCAGTGCAGAGTGGTCTCGAACATGACCATGAACGGACGGTTGAAGCCATGCCGCAACTGCCGAAGCGCGTTTCGGAACATCAAACTCTTTTTCACTGAAAGCTCCACTGTGCTAACAGCCGACTGCCGGGGTGAGAGGCAGAAGCTACGGCTGTAGATGAATTAGACTGCGCTAAGTTACCGTTTGGAAGATGAACGGAAGATAAATTCGCAAAAAGCAGAGGTCAGAGGTTAGAAACTGACCTCTGGCCTCTAGCCTCTAACCTCTGCTTTTGATGGAAGCGAGGCGACAAACGTGCTGCCGGTCTGGTCTGAGTGCTGAAGTTTGAGTTGGCCTTTGTGCGCTTCGGCGATCCATTTGGCGATGGCGAGGCCGAGTCCAGCGCCGACCCCGGCATCCGAAGCAGATGCACGCGAGCGCGCTTTATCCACGCGATAGAAGCGCTCGAAGATATTCGACTGCGCTTCAGGCGGAATGCCGACACCGGTATCGGAGACGATCACGTTGTAATCGCCGTTGTGTTGCGCGAGGCTGAGTTTGACCACGCCGCCGGGCGGAGTATGTTTGATGGCGTTATCAAGTAGATTCAAAACCATCTGGCGCAGTAGCCCCTCATCGCCGTGAAAGGGGATGTCGGTTAATTCGTCAAGCTCGATGCTGACTCCTTTGCGGTCTGCGAGAACGCCTGCGGCGCGCGCCGTCTCCAACATCAACTCGTCAAGATAGAAATCGTTTTGTTGCAGAGCGCGACGGCCTGAGTCTGCGCGTGCGAGTGTGAACATATCTTCGACGATGCGCGTCAGACGATGCGCCTGCTCGTCAATCACCTTCAACGCATCACGGTATTCGCTCTCGCTGCGCCGCTCCTGCTCAAGCGTCACGTCCGTTGCCGTTCGCATGACGGAAATGGGCGTGCGCAGTTCGTGCGAGGCGTCGGCCATGAAGCGACGTTGCAGCGCGAACGAATCATCAAGGCGTGCGAGCAGTTCGTTGAAGGTCGCGGCCAGGCGTCCCAACTCGTCGCGCGAATTGACGACGGGCAAGCGCTGTTCAAGATTCTCGGCGCTGATGCGATGCGCCTGCTCCGTCATCTCGACGACGGGCTTCAAACTTCTGCGCGCTAAGAACCAACCGCCAAGTCCTGCTAATGCCAGCGCCACAGGCACCGTCAGAAAGAGGATCAGACGAATCCACTTCAGCTCGCTCGTCACCAGATCAAACGACTGGCTGATGACCACGACGTAAGATTTTGGCGGTGAATCCAGACTGGCGTTGCTGACGCCGATCCGACGCTCCACCCCACTGGCCTTGTCTGCCGGAAGCGTGTAAACATCGAGGCCGCTTTCGGGGATGAAGTCCGGCGTCAGCCATTGGATATGATAATTTGCTGGGCCGGGACTATCGGCGATAAGTTTTCCTTCTCGATCAAAAATGGCTGCGGCCAGACGCGGGCCAACGTGCTCATCAAGCGCGCTGGCAGCGGCTTTCGTCTCAGGCTCACCATCTTTCATCTTGCGAATGAATGAGACGCCTGTCTCTTCGGCGAGCGTGCCCACGTGGTCGTCCAAACGGTCGTAAAGGAAAGCCGCGAGCAGAAAATAGACTGTCACACTGAAGGCGACGAGCACTAAGGCCAGCACGCCGACATACCAGAGCGTCAAACGTGAGCGCACAGAATCAAACATCCGAACTCTCTTCCTCGGCTGTCAGCACATAGCCCTCGCCGCGTCGCGTGCGAATCAACTTCAGCGCAAACTCGTCATCTATCTTCCGCCTCAGACGCTGCACGTAAACTTCGATGAGGTTTGAGAAAGTATCGAAGGTTTCATCCCAGACATGCTCGGCGATGTCTGCGCGGCTGACCACCGCATCAACGTGGCGCGCGAGATATTCAAGGAGCGCGTATTCTTTCGTCGTCAGTTGAATGAGCCGCCCATCTCTTCTGGCGCGTTGGGCGCGCGTGTCAACCTCTAAATCGGCGATTTTGATAGTCTCCGCAAGAATCGTCTCTTTACGACGAAGCAGCGCACGCGCCCGCGCGAGAAGCTCACGAAAGTCGAAAGGCTTAACGAGATAATCGTCGGCTCCGGTGTCTAATCCCGTGACGCGATCATCTACGGCGTCGCGCGCCGTCAGCATGATGATCGGCACGGCTGAACCGGAGGCGCGTATCTCACGACACGTTTGAAAGCCATCCTTAATCGGCAACAGCACGTCGAGGATAATCAGATCGTAATCGTTGATGCTCGTCTGATAGGTCGCGCGTTCGCCGTCCGGGGCGATGTCAACAGCATAAGCGTGCTCGCGCAAACCTTTGGCAAGCATCCGCGCCGCGCTCGGCTCATCTTCGACAAGTAGAATCCGCACCTGACACCTTCAGAGAATTATAGTAACACTGGAAAAGCAAGCTCGATAGTAGCTCAAACCAGATAAATTGAGAATAAACCTCGCGCTCAACACGACGAAAGATAATTTTGTGAAGCGAGCAGGAATTGGAACTCTACGGAGTCCGAAGCGTAATAGCAGTCAGAGAAATATTTGTCATAAAACTGATTTCTGCGGTGTTTACTTAGATAAAGCGGCAATTCTACAACCCTTTGGCAGTAACACAACGGGACGAGACGGGTGAGGATGAACATGAAAAACAGGTGCTTGACTATATTTTTCGTCGTGATGACTCTCGCAATTTCACCACAGGTCTGGCAGAAGTTGGGCAATCTGTTAGATGCTATCCAACATCGCGCGCAGATTAAAATGCTGAGTCTGGTTCTCAGTCCACAAGACGGCGAGGTTGAGGTCGAGCCTGCGTCTTCAACGATTCAGTCTGAACACTTCGCTTCCTGCCAGGGTGCATCGTTGGCTCAAGCGCCAGCCGAGTCGCAAACAAAACCTGCCGCAGCATTTCACAAAATCAAAACGGAGCAGCGCGCTACCGACAGGTCTGAAAAACAGGAATTCTTAGCTTTCGAGATTCAGTCTCAAGAGGCTCAAGGCGAAACTTTACCGCATCACAATAATCCGGCGCGTGAGACAAAGAATCTGTGGGCGATGCACGGCGCGACTTTTGTGCAGACGAATGCGGCGCTGAACAAAAGTAATATCGCCGAGGCCGTGATGCTACCTCGGCTGGATTCGGTTGCGCCTGTTTTCGTTGAGAATGTGAATTTTCAGTTCAAACTGAGGAAGATTCTGGACGAGAACAAATTGACTCGCCAGAAGACTCGCTGCCCACTTGGGAAGTCTGCCCCGACGCTGCCATCTTCGTAGAAGATTGAAGCGCGGCATGAGAGTGTTGAGATCAGACTGCGCTGCAAGATTCAGAAATCCATTCCTTTTTCTCGCTTCCGATTAGCTCAAAATACCTTATACTGTTCTCCTCTGGCAGTTCACAACCCATACAACTTCTGCGCATGACGGTGCGCGAAGCAATCGAAGGAGGAGAGAACTATGTCAAGTCGGGCAAGTATCATGGGACATCCGATTCATCCAATGCTGATTCCGTTTCCCATCGGTCTCTGGGTCTTTTCAATCGTGACAGACCTCATCTATCTGTGGCGCGGCAATGAGGGTCATACAGATTGGATTACGATCTCCAAATGGTCATTGCTGGCCGGATGTATCGGAGCGGTCGCGGCTGCCATCTTCGGCATCATTGACTGGCTTTCGATCAAAGATCGTGAAGTGAAAAGGGTCGCTAACTGGCACGCGCGCTTGAATATTCTGGCGCTCCTGCTCTTTGCCGCGAGTTGGTACTTGAGAACGGACAACGGCCTGGAGATGACTGGCACTTACAAGATTCCGATGGCGCTGTCCGGCGTGGGCGTGATTGCGGTAGCGATTTCGGGTTGGCTCGGCGGCGAGTTGGTCTTCAAGCACGGCGTGGGCGTGAATCCTCAACGCGATACTGTAGCCGATGAAGCAGCCAAGGCGCGCGTCTCTTAATAACTTTTACGCCTCGGTTGATTTATGAATGAGAGTTTGCGCGCTCTGTTTCCTCTCGCGGAGCAAGTTGTCTATCTGAATCACGCGGCGGTGTCGCCGCCACCCGTGCCGACCATCGAGGCCGTCACCGCTCAAATCAGAGATGTGGCTGCGAACGGTGCGCTTCATTATCGTCGCTGGGTGGCGGTGAAGGAGCGCGCACGCCGACTTGCCGCAGAGATGCTGGGAGCGCGTCCAGAACAGATTGCGTTCATGCGCAATACTTCGGACGGGCTGTCCACGATTGCGAACGGCCTGCGCTGGCGCGCCGACGATAACATCGTCACCTTCAGACGCGAGTTTCCATCGAACATTTATCCCTGGCTTCGTCTGCGTGATGCTCACAGTGTAGAGGTACGCTTCTGCGAGGAACGAGATGGGCGCGTTGACATAGAAGGATTGATTCGCCTGATTGATGAGCACACGCGCGTTGTCGCCATCAGCCACGTGCAATACGGCTCAGGCTTTCGCGCAGACCTTGAGCGCATCGGGCGTGCGGCGCGTGCTCACGATGCGCTGCTCGTCGTGGATGTGATTCAGGGCATGGGCGTCCTGCCGATCAACGTCGAGGCGGAGTTGATAGACGCTGCTGCCGGAGCGTGTCACAAGTGGCTGCTGACGCCGGAAGGCGTCGGGCTGCTCTATCTTTCGGAGCGTGCACGCGAACGTCTTGAGCCGACGCTCGTCGGATGGATGAGCGTGCCTGAACCGGAAGAGTACAGTAACTTTGAGCAAGGCTGGGCGAACGGCGCGCGTGCATGGGAAACGGGCACAGCACCCACTGCTTTGATTCACGGTCTGGAAGCAAGTCTCAGCTTATTGACAGAGACAGGGGTCGAGCGTATCGCCGCGCATTTGAGTGAACTGACAGATTACCTTTGCGAGCGGCTCGGAAGTCTCGATTACAATGTCATCAGTTCGCGGCGCGCTGGCGAAAAATCGCAGATCGTTTGCGTGCTCCCCAAAGATGACTGGACGCCGATGGCTCTCTACTCACATCTCAAAAAGCGCGGCGTGATCGCTGCGCCGCGTGGTGAGCGCCTGCGTATTGCCCCACATCTTTACAATACGACCGCAGATATTGATGCGCTTCTCAACGCCTTGCCATAGTTGCGGAAGGCCATCAACTGTTTTTCTCAGGCTTTCCAAGACGATGGAAAGCCTTTCCAACGGCTTAACAAGGCTTGTGCTGTGGCAATTCAAAAAGCGATTTGCCTTTTTACTTCTTAATCTCCTTTGCGCTGGCCGGTCGCGCAAAGAGGGAATCGGGAATCGCCGTATTCAACTCCATAGATTGATAATTGATGCGGCTCGTTTGCGCGCCCGCGCTGAAGTGATCTATGACAAACGGTGTCGTGACGCCTTGAATTTTCAAGTGCTGCGCCAGACGGTCTTCTTCGGCAACCTCACTGCCTTCGGCATTCTTGCGCTTGTAGAGAACTTTCATCGGCAGACTATCTTTCGCGGCGAACTCGAATTCGACTGCATAGCCGTCCGGGTAAGTTAATCGCACAACTTCATTACGCTGCCCGATTCCGGCTTCACGCCGCCCGACATAAGCGAGCTTCGCATTCTCTCTCCGCCACGAGCCGCGCAGCAGATTCTCAACGCTGGCACGCAGCGCGATCTTGAAATCTTCAACCTGCGCCTTCGTCATCTCTTTGATGGACTTCGCCGCGCCGTCGTAAACCCAGCCGGTGTCGCCCGTGTTGGTCTGAATGATCCTGCCGCTTGAGGCGCGAAAGTCTGTGCGCTCGCGGTCTGGAAAGACGATGTAATCAACGAACGCGCTCGGCAGCCCCGACTCGCCGTCTTTGAACTGTGTGAACTGTCCGTGCCCGACAATGCTCCGCACATTCAGGTACGCGCTCCCGCCCATCGCTTCAATCGCGCGCTGGATGACCTGCTCGGCCTTATCATCAGTCGCTGGAGGTGTTCGCTGCATCGCAGACTTATCATTCTGCGCTGGAGTCGGAATAGCAATCAGGCAAAATAGAAAAGTGATGACGACTGCGAATCGCTTGATATTTGGGAATATTCTTTGATTCATAAAAATCATGAGAAAGATAGCTTAATGAAATTCAAGATGAGAGACAAAGCAAAAGGGCTTCAGTGACATTCTATCACTGAAACCCTTTCATGCGGGAGACGCTGCTTGGCCTCCTTTAATTTAACTCTGCGCCGCTCACATCAACTGACTTGATTGTGACTTCGCCGTCCGCGACATCAACACGAAAACGCGCTGCGCCCTTCCACATCGTCGTGATCGGCAACTTCACTTTCTCGTCAATGTGGCGCTTGAGGAAACGCGCGCCGTAAGCCGGGCTGAAACCTTTTTCGGTCAGGAGGTCAACCGCCGCGTCCGTCACTTCGACCTCTTTGCCCTGAAACTCCATCTGCTTACGCAGCTTGTTGAGATAGATCAGCGCGATCTGGCGCACTTCATCCATCATCAACGGCGAGAAGACAACGATCTCGTCTATGCGATTGCGAAACTCAGGCGAGAAGCGTTGCTCTGCGGCCTTCATCACTTCATTCTTGATGGCGCGCACATCGCCCAGAGTCTTCTGACCAAAGCCGAGCGGCTTCTCATACTTCTTGAAACTCTCCGAGCCTAAGTTAGAGGTCATAATCACGATGGCGTCCGACAGATAAACTTTCTTGCCGCGTCCGTCCGTCATCCAGCCTTCATCGAAACCTTGCAGGAAAAGATTCATCAGGTAAGGCGAAGCCTTCTCAACTTCGTCGAGCAGCAGAACCGTGTACGGATTCTCTCTGAGTTGCTCCGTCAAGATTCCGCCGCGCTCTGAGCCTACGATGCCGCGCGGCATTCCGATCAACTTCTCAATGCCAATCGTGCCGTCGCCATATTCCGACATATCAATGCGAACCATCTTCTCTTCATCGCCGAACATAAACTCGGCGACGGCTTTCGCCAACTCAGTCTTGCCGACACCCGTCGGGCCGAGAAAGAGAAGCACGCCGTCCGGCTTGTAATGATTCTCCTTGAGCGGGCCTTTGTTCAGACGCAGGCGCTGCCCCACAGCCTTGATCGCTTCCTTCTGTCCGATGACGCGCTTGCCGAGTTCCGCTTCCATGCGAATGAAACGGTCGTTGGTGTCGCGGAAGATCATGTCGCGCGGGATGCGCGACTCCTGCGAGATCACGTCAATGACGTGCTCCGGCTTGACGATCAACGTCTGCGGCTCGTTGATTTCAACTTTCACCGCCGCCGTGTCGAGCCAGCCGATAGCTTTATCAGGCAGGTGCAAGTTGCGGATGTACTTCGGAGCCATCTCAAGCGCAGTGTTGATGGCGTCATCAGAAATCGTCACCGAATAATTCTTTTCAAGACGCGGACGCAGACCCAACAGAATCTCGCGCGTCTCGTTGAGCGTCGGCTCGTCAACTTTGACCATGCGGAAGCGACGCGCCAGCGCCTCATCCTCGCCGATATACTCTTTATATTCTGTGATCGTCGTCGCGCCGATGATTCTCATCTCGCCGCGAGCGAGCGCAGACTTGAACATGTTGGCCGCATCACTAGACGTGCCGAGCGCCGCGCCTGCGCCCATGATCGTGTGCGCTTCGTCAATGAAGAGGATCAGGTTGTCGCGCTCTTTAACTTCGTCAATGATGCCCTTGATGCGTTCCTCGAACATGCCGCGCAGCATCGTGCCCGCGACGAGTCCGCCCATCTGTAGCTGCACGATGTGTGAGCCGCGCAGACGTGCCGGAACTTTCTCCGGCTCCAATTCAATCAGGCGCGCGAGTCCTTCGACGACGGCAGTCTTGCCGACGCCGGGTTCACCGACGAGCATCGGCGAATTGGCACGCTCACGATGGCAGAGGATTTCCACCATCTGTTGAATCTCCATCTCACGTCCGATGGTCGGCGGAATCTTATCAATCCGCGCGAGACGATTCAGAGAGACACCGAAATGTTTGAGATAAGGCGGCAACTCGAACTTCTTCTTGTACTGCTCCTCTTCCTGCTCGCGGACGTGAACACGCGCGCGAACATTTTCCACGACGGCTTCGGGCGTCGCGCCCAGTCCGCGCAGAACTTCGACGAGCAAGCCTCTCTCATCTTGCGAGAGAGCCGTGAAAATATCTGTCGCCTCGATGGTCTTGCGACCCTGCGCGCGGGCACGCTCCATCGAACGCTTGAAGAGATCGGTCGTATCGGGTGCGATTCTGAAACCTTTGCCGACATGCTGCCGACTCATTTCCAAACGCTTTTCGATCACCACCCTGACCGTGTGCGGATCAATCGTCAGATCGCGCATCGTGGCGTTGAAGAGTTCTGATTCTTCGTCCGCCAGAGCTTTGAGGATGTGCTCGACCGCCACGTAATTTTGATCGCGGCGCCGCGACTCATCGAGCGCATATTCGAGAATGCGCTGGCCGCTATCGCTAAATTTATCTTTATATGCCCCTAGGTCTATCATCTTGTGTTTCTCAACTAACTTTAGCAGGCGAAGCTCGCACCGTTATTAAACGTCACGGATGTAACAGATGTTTCGCGGCGAAGTGTCGTCTTAATTTTCAACCTTGAGCCGCGCCATGCGTGCGACTCTTGCCAAGCCGGTTTTTAGATGCGAGGGGCTGAAACGCCGTTGCGTTTCCAGACAACTCAACTATACCACACATCGCATCTGCAAATATCTAGCCAAAAATTTAAGGGGAAATGGGGAAGAGGTGAAAAGGGTAAAAGAAAGAAGATCAATTCCTCCCTTTTACCCTTTCACCATTTAACCATTTGCCCTAATGTTTTTAGTAGTCGTAATCCTCTCCGCCCGGCATCGGCGGCGCGGCCTTCTTCGGCTCCGGCGCATCTGTGACGGCGGCGTCGGTCGTCAACATCAGTCCGGCGATTGATGCGGCGTTCTGCAACGCCGTGCGCACCACTTTCGTCGGGTCAATGATGCCAGCCGCAACGAGGTCTTCATACTCTCCGGTCGCAGCATTAAAACCCTTCGCGCCCTTCGACTCTTCAACCTTGCCGACAACAATCGCGCCTTCGACGCCCGCGTTCTCAGCGATGCGGCGCAGAGGTTCTTCCAACGCACGACGGACGAGATTGATGCCGGTCTGCACGTCTTCGTCATCGGCCTTCAACTTGTCGAGAGCTTTCGCCGCACGCATTAGCGCGACACCGCCGCCGGGCACGATGCCTTCCTGCGCCGCAGCCTTCGTCGCGTTCAGAGCATCTTCGACGCGCATCTTGATCTCTTTCATCGCCGTTTCAGTAGCTGCCCCGACTTTGACGACAGCGACACCGCCCGCGAGTTTCGCCAGACGCTCCTGCAACTTTTCACGGTCGTAGTCAGATGTCGTCTCTTCAATCTGCGCTCTGATCGTCGCCACACGGCCCTGAATCGTCTTCGCATCGCCCGCGCCTTCAACGACGGTCGTGTCATCCTTGCCGACAATCACGCGCTTCGCAGAACCCAAATCGGCAAGCTGCACATTTTCGAGCTTGATGCCGAGTTCTTCCGTAATCACACGCCCGCCCGTCAGGATTGCCAAGTCATCCAAGATAGCCTTGCGACGATCACCGAAGGCCGGAGCTTTGACAGCGCAAACTTTAATCGTCCCGCGCAAGCGATTGACGACGAGTGTCGCCAGCGCATCGCCTTCAACATCTTCGGAAATGATGAGAAACGAGCGTCCCTGCTGCGCGACCTGTTCGAGCACCGGCAGAAGATCGCGCATCGCCGAAATCTTCTTCTCGTGAAGCAAGATCAAAGGCTCTTCCAACACGCACTCCATCCGGTCAGCATTGGTCACAAAATATGGCGAGAGATAGCCGCGATCAAACTGCATTCCTTCAACGATGTCTAGTTCAGTCTGAAGCGTCCTCGATTCCTCGACCGTCACCACGCCGTCTTTCCCGACCTGCTCCATCGCTTCGGAAATCAACTGTCCGATCTGGCGATCATTGTTTGCTGAAACGCTCGCCACGTTGGCGAGTTCCTCTTTGCTTTTAATCTTCTTCGACATCCGTTCAAGCTCTGCGACGGCAGCTTCAGTCGCCATCTGAATGCCGCGCTGCAAAGCCATCGGATTCGCGCCCGCCGTCACGTTCTTGACGCCTTCACGAAAGATCGCCTGCGCGAGCACGGTCGCGGTGGTCGTGCCATCGCCCGCCGTGTCGTTCGTCTTCGTGGCGACTTCGCGTACCATCTGCGCGCCCATGTTCTCGTACTTATCCTTCAACTCAATCTCTTTCGCCACCGTGACGCCGTCTTTCGTAATCACGGGTGAGCCGAATCTTTTGGAGAGCACGACGTTGCGCCCCTTCGGCCCCAACGTCACGCGCACAACATTCGCCAGCGTGTTCACGCCCCGCAACATCGCCGCCCGCGCCTCTTCTCTAAACTTCAAATCTTTCGCTGCCACTTTGTTTTCTCCCTCAAGAAAAAGTAGTCAGTGGTCAGTGGCCGGTGGTCAGATGAGTCAGCTTTTAACTGACCACCGGCCACTGACCACTGACTACTGCTTTATTCCGCCGCTTTTCTTGCTTCGCCTCGCGCCCGCCCGACCTGCACACGCGCCGGACGCAGCAGGCGCTCGCCCATTTTGTAACCACGACTGTATTCAGCCGTCACCACGCCATCGCGCTTCGGTTCGACTTCGATTGTGTCAACGGCCTCATGCAACTCCGGGTCAAATGTTTCTCCGACCGACGCGACAGGCTCAATGCCCGCAGCCACGAGCGCGCTCTCGAAATTGTTCAATGTGCCGTGCAAACCATTCATCAAAGATTCAAACGAGCCTCCCTGTTCGGCTGCGTCAACCGCACGCTGTAGATTATCGGAGAGCGGCAGGAGCGCTGTGACAAACTCGGCCTTCTCACGCCGCGCGCGTTCGTCGGCTGCGCGATTCAATCGCTGTCTCGTCTCATCCGTCTCGCGCTGCAACTGGCCGCGCAACTGCTCGAAACGAGATTGCACATCGGCAACCTTCTGCTCCGCCTCAAGCGTTCGCGCTTCGAGTTGCTCGACATACGTCGGCTTCAAACTCGGCGCTTCAACCCTCTCTCCCTCACGCGCCGTCTCATCCGCTTCATCATCCAGATTGAAGCGACGACGATCCGTGACACGTATCTCCTCATTTGAAGATGGCGCAGACTCGCCCGCCCGCCCTTCTCCAAACACTCTGTTCCCTCTCATACGACGCTTCATATTCTCCCTACGGAAAGATACCATAACAACCTAAGTGAAAAGTGAATAGTGAAAAGTGAATAGTTAAAATCTCTTCTTCCACTTTTCACTTTTCACTTTTCACTATTACGCTGCTGCCGCAGCCGCCTCCGTTGTGAATTTCATCTGATCTCCATCGGCGGAGACTCTAATAGTTTGTCCGGGCGCAATCTCACCGCGCAGTAGTTTGACCGCGAGCGGATTCTGAATCAGCGTTTGAATCGCACGCTTCAGAGGCCGCGCGCCGTACTGCGGGTCGTAACCTTCGCGTGCGAGAAGTTCGCGCGCCGAATCATCCAGCATGAGCGTGATGCCGCGTTCACCCAGCATCGCGCGCAGACGCTCAAGCTGCACATCAATAATCTGCACAATCTGTTCGCGCGAGAGTTGATGGAAGATGACGATGTCGTCAATGCGATTCAAAAACTCCGGCTTGAATTGTGAACGCAATTCCTGAAGGACGCCTTCGCGCATCTGCTTCTCATCGCCTTCGGCTGCCTGTATCTCACGCGAGCCTAAGTTCGAGGTCATAATCAAGACCGTGTTCTTGAAATCGACCGTGCGTCCCTTCGAATCCGTCAAACGCCCGTCGTCAAGAATCTGCAACAGGACGTTGAAGACATCCGGGTGCGCCTTCTCAATCTCGTCGAAGAGAATCACCGCGTAAGGGCGACGGCGCACGGCTTCCGTCAACTGCCCGCCCTCTTCAAAGCCGACGTAGCCGGGCGGCGCGCCGATCATGCGCGCGACCGCGTGCCTCTCCATATACTCGGACATATCCAGCCGCACCATCGCGCGCTCGTCGTCAAAGAGAAACTCCGCGAGCGCACGCGCCGTCTCAGTCTTGCCGACACCCGTCGGGCCAAGAAAGATGAACGAGCCGACGGGACGATTCGGGTCTTGAAGTCCGGCACGCGCGCGACGAACAGCGTTGGCAACTGCCGTCAAAGCCTCGTCCTGACCGATGATGCGATGACGCAGACGCTCTTCCATCGTGACGAGCTTCTGCATCTCGCCTTCGAGCATCTTCGAGACGGGCACGCCCGTCCACTTGGCGACAACTTCCGCCACGTCCTCTTCGTCAACCTCTTCCTTGAGCATCACGCCGTCGCTCTGAAGTGCCGCGAGCTTCTGCTGCTCGGCTGCCAACGTGTGTTCGAGTTCAGGTATCTTGCCATACTGCAATTCCGCAGCCTTCGCCAAGTCGCCAGCGTTGCGCGCCTGATCCAACTGCAAGCGCAACTGCTCAAGCTCATTCTTCGCCTTACGCATCCGGTCAATTTCTTCTTTTTCGGATTGCCACTTCGCCTTCATTCCCGAAGATGTTTCTTTGAGATCGGCGATGCGCTGCTCAATATCATGCAGCCGCGCCTTCGAGCGCTCATCCTCTTCGCGGCTCAAAGCCTGGCGCTCAATCTCAAGTTGCAGGATTTCGCGTTCGAGTTGATCTATCTCCTGCGGCAGCGAATCAATCTCGATGCGGAGGCGCGACGCGGCCTCGTCAATCAAGTCAATCGCTTTGTCCGGCAGGAAGCGATCCGTGATATAACGATTCGAGAGCGTCGCGGCGGCGACAATCGCGGAGTCTTTAATCCGCACGCCGTGATGCACTTCGTAACGCTCTTTAAGTCCACGCAAAATCGCAATCGTGTCTTCAACGCTCGGCTCGCCGACATAGACTTGCTGGAAACGACGCTCAAGCGCCGCGTCCTTCTCGATATATTTCTTGTACTCGTTGAGCGTGGTCGCGCCGACGCAGCGCAACTCGCCACGCGCCAGCGCAGGCTTCAACATGTTCGACGCATCAATCGCGCCTTCGGCAGCGCCCGCGCCGACCAATGTGTGAAGCTCGTCAATGAAAAGCACGATCTGACCCTGCGCGTTCTCAATCTCTTTCAAGACAGCCTTGAGGCGATCTTCAAATTCTCCTCTGTACTTCGCGCCCGCAAGCATCGAGCCTAGATCGAGGCCGACGATCCGCTTGTTACGCAGAGTCTCAGGCACGTCGCCCGAAACAATCCTCTGCGCGAGACCTTCGACGATGGCAGTCTTACCGACGCCCGGTTCGCCGATCAGCACGGGATTATTCTTCGTGCGGCGCGAGAGAACCTGAATCGTGCGGCGAATTTCATCATCGCGTCCGATGACAGGATCGAGCTTGCCCTGTCGCGCGAGGTCTGTCAGGTCTTTCGCATATTTGGCGAGAGCTTGATAGTTCGCTTCGGCATTCTGATCCGTGATGCGAACGCCGCCGCGCGTCTGTTCGATGGCTTTCAGCAAGTCATCAGGACTGACGCCGTGCTGTCGCAGAATCTTGCCAGCCTGTCCATCTTTTTCGGCGACGATGGCAAGCAAGAGATGCTCTGTCGAGATGTACTCGTCCTGCATCTCTTTCGCCTGCTTCTCGGCGGCAATGAAAATCTGGCTCAGACGCGGACTGAAATACTGTTGCCCGCCCTGCACACGCGGAAAGCGCGCGATGGCCGCGTGCACGTCGTTTGAAACGACCTGCACGTTCGCGCCCAGCTTACCGAGCACAGGACGCACGATGCCTTCCGGCTGTTCGAGCATCGCAAAGAGCACATGCTCCGGCTCGACCTGTTGGTTCTGATTGCGCTCGGCTACTTCGATGGCCGATTGAATGGCCTCCTGGCCGCGCAGTGTGAATTTTTCTAAACGCATAAAAAAGCAGTGAATAGTGAATAGTGAATAGTGAATAGTTGGAAACAGCTTTTCACTATTCACTATTCACTTTTCACTGTAGTTATTAGCGACCTGACGCTTTCATCGTCTTGTCCGTCTTCTCGCTCTTGGAACCTTCGGCCTTCGCTTCGATAGTGCGAGGAGTTTTCGTCTCGCCGCTCTCGCCCTGAATCTCGATCCGACGCGCTTTGATTTCCTCACGCTTCGGCAACGTGACGCGCAAGACGCCGTTGCGATATTCAGCCGCGATGCCTTCACCGGAAACCGTCGGCGGCAGCGTGAACGAGCGCGTGAAAGAGCCGTAAGAACGCTCGACGCGGTGATAGTTGTCCGATTCGTCCTTCTTCTCGAAGCGACGCTCGCCGCGCAAAGTGATGACGTTATTCTCAAACGAGAGATCAAAGTCCTCGCGGTTCATGCCCGGCAGTTCGGCCTCGATCACGATCTGATCCTTGTTCTCGTAGATGTCAACGGTCGGATTCCAGGCCCCGCGCGCGATGCCTTCGTCGTCGCCGAAGACGCGGGAAACATTGGTGGAAAACAGACGATTGACCTCGTCCTGAAGACTGCGTAAGTCGCGGAATGGGTCGTAACGAACGATGCTCATGGGTTATTCTCCTTCCTTAAATCTGAATTCGTGTTAGACAAACTCCAGCCGAAAATCCAGCAAATAACTAAGAACTTCGACTGATGAGCATGTGGGGATAATAAATGTTGAGTCCCTCTTTGTCAAGTCCTCGTGCCGAAAATTTTTGCCTGATCTCTCATCAACCAATGACACGCCGCCCTTGAAATTTGAGTCCTGAAATAGCTGGGAAGCGGGCGCTCTCGTCTGTGCGCTTCAGTCGAAGCCGAAGAAGCGTTTGATTGAGGCGATGATGCCTTCGGACTCTTCTTCGGCATCGCCTGCATTCTCCGGCTTGGCTGTGAGGCCGATGCGCCGCTCGGCGATGATGTGGCTGAGTGAGTCAACGAGGTCGGGATTGGTGTCGAAGAGCTGCTTCATTGCCTGGTGACCGATTTCCAGAACTTCCGTCTCTTCCGACGCGACGACATTGGCTGTGCGCGGCTCACCCGTGAACAATGCCATCTCGCCGAAGAAGTCACCTTCGTTAAGCATGGCGACGGTGCGCGGCTTGCCGTTGTCGCTGATCTGCACGCTGACGTGCCCCTTGTGGACGACGAACATGCTTGAGCCTTCGTCGCCCGCGCGGATGACGATTTCGCCCGGCGCGAAGACGTGGCTGGCGGAGGCTGCTGCCAACTGCGCCATCTGCTCATTGGAAAGCGGCGCGAAGATGTCCACGGCGGAGAGACGTTCGATGAAGCCGCTGCCGTCCATCTGCGCTTCGTCCGTTTGGGCTGCTTGCTCGATGTGGAGCGTGCGAGTCGGGAAAGCGAAGTTGATTTTGGCGCGACGGAATGCATACCAGATGCGCTGGCGCACGAGTGCGTCCGTATCGTTGAACTTGGCATAGTCTGTCAGCCAGTATTTGACTTCATACTCGATGCTGCTGTCGCCCAGGTTGCGGATGCGAACGACGGGCGTAATCTTCGGCGAGACATTGTCGGCTTCGCGCACGGCTTCGCGGACGATGTGAATGGTCTTGGCGGGCGAGTCCGTGTAGAGCGTGTTGAAGAAGACCAGACGCGCATTGAGGTTGTCGCGTGGATAGACTTCGATGGCTTCTCTGGAAACGCTCGTATGGCTGGCGAGAACGATGTAGTTGCTGAAAGTTCGTAATTTGACGGCGCGCCATGAAATGCTCTCGACGACGCCCGTGCGCTGGCCGACGGTTAAGACATCACCAACTTGAAAAGGCTTATCGGAATGAAGCGAGATGCCCGCGAAGAAATTGCCGAGCGTGTCCTGTAGTGCGAGACCGATGATCGCGCCCAGCACAGCCGACGTGGTGAAGAGCGCGCCGAGTCCGACATCCGGGTAAAACGATTTGAAGACGATGACGAAACTGGTGAGGTAAGCCACTATCGAGAAGATATTGCGAACCAGAGTGGGGGCTTCGTAGCCTCTGCGCAGGCGAAAGAGGGTGCCGAAGATAATGGTGGCGAGGGCGCGCACGATGGCAATCGCCACGATCATCCAGAGAATGACCTTGATGATATTCATCACCATCTCGAAAGTAGCCTGCGCGACAGCCACTTTGGATGGCTCCGTCCCCATCATGAAGTGCTCTCGCAGTGTTGGCTCGAACGTGTGCAGGAGATAGAGCGTCAGCGCAACAAAGATTGTGACGACGAAGAGAAAGACCAGGCGATTTTTTGAACGAGGACGAGTCACGACAATGGTGATTCCTTTGAAAACTAATCAGGCAAGCGCGCGTGCTGTGCCATTCTTTTACCATTATCGAGCGGAAAACGTAAAGGCAGTGGTCAGTAGTCAGTGGTCGGTGGTCAGTTGAAAAGCAAAGACAGGCAGGTCCTTGTCTTAACTGACCACTGCCCTCTCTCACTTTGGAAAAATGTTGGGAAAGAATTTCGTCACGATGAAGAGGAGCGAGAGGGCTGAGACGATGATGGCTGTCAGCCAGGCGGCGATGTTGTAGATGGGGCCGTTGGTGTATTCGCCCATCAGTTCCTTGTCGTTGACGAGGCGCAGGATGGCGATCAGGAGCACGGGCAAGAGCAGTCCGTTGATGACTTGCATGTTGAGCAGTGCGTCAATCAAGGGCAAGCCCGGCATCATCGCCACAACTGCGCCGACAACGACGAGCGACGTGAAGATGCCGATAAAGATGGGCGCTTCACGAAAGCTGCGTGAGACGCCTTTCTCGAATCCGAGAGCCTCGCTGATTGAGTAGGCCGTTGCTAGTGGCAGCACGCCCGCCGCGAGCATTGATGCGCCGAAGAGTCCGATGGCGAAGAGCATTCCGGCGTAACGACCGGCCAGAGGCTCAAGCGCGCGGGCAGCGTCCGATGCGGTCTCAATGTGCTGCGGAGGAGTTTGAGTATGCAGCGTGGCGGCGGTCGAGATGATGATGAAAAAGACAATTATCATGGCGAAGACCGTGCCTGTCCACACGTCAGCGCGCGTCAATTTGTAATCTTCCGGCGTGACGCCTTTCTCGACGACCGATGATTGCACGAAGACCTGCATGTACGGCGAGATGGTCGTGCCGACGACGGCGACGAAGGTGAAGAGAAAGACAGCGCTGAAGTCGAAGTGAGGATGCACCATCGCGCGTGCGACATCGCCCCACGCGGGTTTGGCAAGAAACGCTGAGATGATGTAACCGAGAAAGACGAGCGACATCACCAGAAAGACTCGCTCGACGCGCTTGTACGAACCCTTGACGACGAGCCACCAGATGGTGATGGCGGCAAGTGGAACGATGACGTAGCGCGGGATGCCGAAGAGTTCGCTCGCGGCAGCGATGCCGAGAAATTCGGAGACGGTGACGCCGCCGTTAGCAATCAAGAGTGCGAGCATGACGAGCGCCATCCAGCGCACGCCGAAACGCTCGCGGATCAGATCGGCCAGCCCCTTGCCTGTGACCGCGCCCATCCGCGCGCACATCTCCTGCACGATGCCGAGAGCGATGGTGATTGGAATGAGAATCCAGAGGAGACGATAGCCGAGGTCTGCGCCGACGGAAGCAAAGGTCGCAATCCCGCCCGCGTCATTGCCTGCGTTGGCGGCGATCATGCCGGGGCCTAAGATGGCTAGGTAAGCGAGGAGACCTGTGCGCCTTGAGAGCGTCTGCCGCACACCGCGAGCGCCGCGCCGCAGTAAGCGACGCCCGGCAGCACCAACGGCTGTGCGCGGCTCTGCCATGTGGAGGTTCTCCGTCGTTCATACGAAAAGCAGAATTCAGAATCCAGAATTCCGAGAGTCAGAATAAAAACAGAAACGGATATTAGCACGGGCGCGAGTTGGATGTAAGCCCCTAACAATTGCGGAATGCGGAATGCGGATTCAGAAGAACAGAAGGCAGTAGGCAGAAAGCAGCAGGCAGTCAAGACACGATGAGTATTTTAACTGCCTTCTGCCTTGTGTCTTCTGCTTTCTGTCTTTTCAATCCGCAATCCGAAATCCGCATTCCGCAATCAAAAGACAACGGCGGCATGAAGTTCCAAGGTCTTCATGCCGCCGTTCGGCGCAGGCGTCGCCCAGCAACGACGCCGCGTTTTCCTTGAGCCGTTTTACTTCCGGCGTGTGTTGAGAGCGATTGCTGTTCGCTCCGGCGCGCGTTGTTGTCCGTTGTTGCGTGCGAGCGTGCGTTCGCTGCTAGATTGAGGTAGTTCGAATCCGGTGTCGTCTGCGGGCGTCCAGACCTGCGCGAGAAAATACTGATCGCCGTAGTGATTGAACACGAGTTTGGCATTCTCCTGCGTCTTGGTAGCCTGAACGGGGATCGTCAGGACGACTTTGCTCATGCGGCCATCAACGCTTTTGATCGCCAGCGCAGCCTTATCCGAAGCCGGGTTCAGGCGCTGCACTCTGTATTCGCCTGCCGGAAAAGTCTTGTCCGCGACGGTGAACGAAAACGGGATGTTGGCCGTCTGCTCATTGCTACTTTGCGCATGGACGCTTGAAACTGCGAGGATGGCGAATAAACCGAACATCAAGAAGATTCTCAAATTTTGCTTTTTCATGGTGACCTCCTTCTGGTCTCTAAAGATTTAAGGTTAGCTTGATTGCCGCCTTCTATCTCTTAACGCGGAGGCTCGCGGAAAATTCCCTCACGACGCAGGATTTTTTTGATGTAGAATCAACTCTCAAATTCGCCTCGCATTCAGACGGCTCAGAGAAGCTGAAGAATCAATCGCTGCCTGCCTGCTGTTTTGTGGAGAGAACGCCGATGCAGCCGCCAGAGGGTGTCACACAACTATTGAAGGATTGGAGCGACGGCGATCAGGCGGCGCTCGATAGGCTGATGCCTCTGGTTTACGGAGAGCTGCGGCGGTTGGCGAATAACTACCTGCGGCGCGAGCGCGCGAATCACACACTGCAACCCACCGCTTTAGTCAACGAAGCCTACCTGCGACTCGTTGACCAACGAAACGCACGCTGGCAGAATCGCGCGCAGTTCTTCGGTGTGGCCGCGCAGTTGATGCGGCGCATCCTCGTTGACCACGCGCGCACTCATCAAGCGCAGAAGCGCGGCGGCTCCGATCAGCAAAGACTCTCGCTGACCAACGTAGATCGCGTAGCCGAGAAACCGGAGATAGACCTGCTCGCGCTCCACGAAGCCTTGAACGAGTTGGCCGAACTTGACCCGCAGCAGAGCCGGATTGTGGAACTCAAATTCTTCGGCGGCCTCTCCATCGAAGAGACGGCAGAAGTTCTGGGCATCGGCCACGCGACAGTCGAGCGCGACTGGAAGATGGCTAGAGCGTGGCTGCGTAGCAAACTATCCTGAGTGATAACGCTTCGGCTTTTTGAGGGAGTCAGCCTCTGGTCTCCGCGTTAAGAGATAAGCGTGAGGTTTAGCGCCCGCGATATTAACCGCAAGGTAAGGTCAACGATCATGACAGCCCAGCACTGGCAACAGATCAAAGAACTATTTCACTCAGCCATCGAGCTTGAACCCGGCGCGCGGGCCGCTTTTCTTGACGCGGCCTGTGCTCAGGATGATTCGTTACGCAGGGAAGTCGAATCTCTCATCGCCGCTCACGAAAAAGATGGCAGCTTCATTGATGCGCCCGCTTACGAAGTCGCCGCAGAATTGCTCGCCGATGATGAAACCAATTCGCTCGTCGGACAGCAGATCAATCACTACAAAATACTTGCCGAGCTTGGCACGGGCGGGATGGGCGAAGTCTATCTGGCGCAGGATACAAAGTTGGGGCGCAAAGTTGCGCTCAAGCTCTTGCCAGACTCTTTCACGAACGATGCGGATCGTCTCCACCGCTTTCAGCAGGAAGCGCGCACCGCGTCCGCTTTGAACCATCCGAACATTCTGACGATTTACGAGATCGGCGAGGAGCAGGGCAGGCCATACATCGTCACCGAGTTGATCGAGGGACAAACCTTGCGCCAGCGTTTGAGGGGCGGCCACGTGGAGTTAAGCGATGCGCTCGACATCATCCTGCAAGCGGCTTCGGCTCTGGCGGCGGCGCATGAAGTCGGGATCGTGCATCGAGACGTGAAGCCGGAGAACATCATGCTCCGCAGAGACGGCTACGTGAAGGTCTTGGATTTCGGTCTCGCCAAGCTCACCGAGCCGAAGTCCCCGCGCTTCGATTCAGCAGCGCCGACACGGATGCGCGGCAACACCTCGCCCGGCATGGTGATGGGCACGGTCAACTACATGTCGCCGGAGCAGGCGCGCGGCCTGGAGACGGACGAGCGGACAGACATCTGGAGTCTCGGCGTGGTCTTCTACGAGATGCTGTCTGGAAGCGCGCCGTTTCAGGGCGAGACGCCGACCGACGTGACCGTCTCGATTCTGGAAAGAGAGCCTGCGTCGCTCGCTACGCTTTCAGAAAAGTTTCCAGCCGAGTTGGATTGGATCGTGAAGAAGACGCTCAGGAAAGACCGCGATGAGCGTTATCAAACGATCAGAGAAATGCTCGGCGACTTGCGCGGCGTCAAACAGCAGTTGGATTTTGAGGCCCGCCTGGAACAATCCTCCACACCGCCAGCGCGTGGATCGGCAGCCGCCGCCATCACCATTCAACAACCGCACAAGAGAATCGCCGATGAAGCTGTGCGCACCGACGAGATACAGGAAGCAAGAGCCACCACAATCGTTCAGCCCACGCTGATTCCAGCACAGAGCGGCAATCGTTGGCCTTTGCTCGCTCTCGTTGCGGCGGTCTTAATCGCGGCTGCGACCTTCGGGATTTACAAGCTGATGAGTCGCAGTCAATCTCAAAACGCTTCTACCGAGAAGAACAATGTGACGGAAGCACCCACTGTTGCCAACATCTCGCGCGTCACAGTCTGGTCTGGTCTCGACACGCAACCGACGCTCGCGCCTGACGGCAACTCTGTCGCCTACATCTCGAATCACAACGGGAGCTTTGAGATTTATGTCAAGCAACTCACGCCCGGCGGTCGAGAGATTCAGTTGACTTCCGACGGGCAAGAGAACTTTCAGCCCGCGTGGGCGCCCGACGGCCAACGTATCGCTTACTACTCGAAGACGCGCGGCGGCATCTGGATTGTGCCGACGCTCGGCGGTTCGCCACGACAGTTGACGGAGTTCGGCTCCGGCCCTAAATGGTCTCACGACGGCGCGATGATCGCGTTTCAATCGGATGCTAATCCTGATTTGGGTTCAGGCTCGGTCGGCTCGTCAACTATCTGGATTGTCCCGTCACAAGGCGGAACGCCGAAGCAGATAACGAAGGTCGGCAATCCGGCAGGTGGGCATGTTGGCCCAACGTGGTCTCCCGATAATCGGAGGATCGCCTTCGTCGCCCTTAATTTCCTCGGCCAGCAGTTGTGGTCTGTTTCCAACAACGGAGACGATCTCAGGCAGATGACGAAAGACAACAACATGAAGCCAGGTTATCCGCTCTACGCTCCTGATGGCCGGAGCCTTTACTTTGCTGGCGGCCCGGTGCTGTGGAAGCTACCTATTTCAAATGAGAATGGAGAGCCAACAGGCAATCCAATCAAAGTCACAGACGTGGGCGCTTCAATCATCAATGATCTGACGATCTCAGCCGACGGGAAGAGAATGGCCTATAGCGTGCAGACGCTGACGAGCAACATCTGGTCTCTTCCCCTCTCGCCGCAGACGGGCGAAGCGACCGCGCCGCCACAGCCGCTCACCAATCAAACGGGCACGCGCAATAATCAACCCGCCTTCTCACCCGACGGACACAAGATAGCTTTCATGGAGTATCTGCGTGGCGGCGGCGCGGACATTTGGGTAGTGGAGGCGGACGGGAAGAATCCTGTGCAGGTCACGACTAATCCGAGAAACCTCGTGCCGAACTGGTTTCCAGACGGAGATCAACTAGCCTTCGTTTCCTACCGTGATAATCATTGGAGCGTCTGGGCCACCTCGCTGCAAAACAGAAGAGACCGTCTGCTCTTCGATATTGGGCGAGATATACAGTTCGCGCGCCTGTCGCCCGACGGTCAACGGATCGCTTTCAATCTCGCGGATGGAGGGATCATTAACCTCTGGACAGTTCCGGTTGCGGGCGGACAGCCCAGACAGTTGACCTTCGATCATGAGTTAGCGGGTTTCCCCTGCTGGTCGCCCGACGGAAAGTTTATCGCTTATCAAATGAAGCGAGGCGATGACGCCTACCTGATGATAATTCCGAGCGAGGGCGGCGATCCCGTGCAACTGACTTTCGATCATGGCCGGAGTTGGCCTCACGGTTTCTCGCCCGATGGTGACAAGATACTCTTCGCCGGAGAGCGCAATGGTGCGTGGAATGTCTGGTGGTACTCGCGCTCGACCAAACAGCAGAAGCAGTTGACGAACTACACGAAGCTCAATTCATTCGTTCGCTATCCCTCATGGTCGCCGCTTGGCAATCAGATTGCTTACGAGTACGCGGAGACGAACGGTAATATCTGGGTGCTGGATTTGAAGTAGAGTTGGCGGAATTAGAAGAAGGTTTCTCTCGCAAGGGCAACTACTCTTAACCAAAGAGTCGCGGCAGACGCTGTCGCCAACCTTTCGGCAGCAACATCTCCATCGCATCATCCACCGTGATGATTCCAAGAATATCACCCGCTTCGTCAACAACGGGGAGCGCGAGCAGATTATATTCGGCAATCTTCTCCGCCACTTCGCGCGCTGAATCATCCGCGTGCGCTCTCTGAAACTCATCGCGCATGACTTCTTCAAGCGGCGCATTCGGGTCAGCGAGAATCAGACTGCGAAGCGCGATCACACCGCAGAGCTTCCAAGATTCTTCACGCTCGACGACGTATAGGTAGTAGATCATGTTCGGCGTCTGGGCCATCTCGCGCAATCGTGCGAGAGCTTCGCTGACAGTTAAGTTGCGCGGCAGCGTGACGAACTCCGTCGTCATCAAGCCCCCCGCCGTGTCGTCTTCGTAAGGTAAAAGCTCCGCGACATCCGCCTGCTCTTCCGTCTCCATGCGGTTGAGCAAGTCTTCCGCTTTCTCTTCCGGCAGATCGCCCAACACGTCCGCAGCTTCGTCCGGCGACATCCATTCGAGAATGTCAGCCGCGCGCTCTTCGTCCATGTCGCTAATGATGCGCGCCTGATCTTCGGCAGACATCTCTTCGAGCGTCTCGGCAGCCGTCTCATCATCGAGTGATTCGACAATCTCCGAGCCGTGATGATACGAGAGCGCTTCGGCGAGGCGCGCGATCTCGACCGGATGCAGACGCGCCAGCTTGTCGCGCGAACTCTTTAACTGCACGCCCGCCGCATTCGTCGCCAGATAGCCCACATCCGCCCAGTCAATCACTTCGACAGTCCGCTTCGAGCCGACAAATCCGGCGGGCATCAAACGCCGCCACAAACCCTGCAAGCTCACGTCCGCGCCCGTCACGCGAAACTCACTGCCCGCCTCGATCAACTGCACATCGTTGACGCGCACGACGCGCTTGCCATCAACATCAATCAACTGTTTATCGAGCACATCGCGCGCCAGCAGAATCTCGCCCTCGCGGCGTGCGAACGGTCGCAAGTCCAGAATGTCTGAGTTGAGCCGCGCGCCGTGCTCGCTGAACTCCTTCATGCGCCAGCGCGGCAGAAAAAAATCGCGGCGATTGTAGCGCGCGACGAAGCCCGTCACCGGCGGATGATCCTGCTCGCCGAGATGCACGATGACATCTTTAATCGTCGCCACCCGCTCGCCGTCAAGATCGCGGATCGGACGATTCAATACTTGAGAGAGATACAACATGGAATGATTCACACTCGCCGCTTAACGAGTCGAGAGAAATGATAACACGGGGCTTGCGGCGCAGAGAATTATCTTGAGTGAGGCTGTTTCAAGTCATTGTTGATTTGTTATCTAAGCGGTAGGAATCTAATCTGTCCTTCCCATTCGCCTTCAAGACTACATACGGCAATGAGCAATACATCTTCAATTGCCAGACCGATGGGAATTTCTTGACTGACCACAAAGATTCCAGGCATCGGCAATCCGGCGGCGATACGGTCATACGCATACTGCGTCATGGTTGTGACATCATGTGTGAGTAACACACGACGTTCAACAGCCGCCCATTCCAAAATTTCAGGATCAGTTCTGGCTCTCAATCCGGCATCCTGCACGCGCAGGATGTCCAGATTAGGATTACGACGAAGCAGCCCGCGTAGAACGCGGTTATTGAAATCTTCGTCAGTTACCAAGCGCAGCATTGGTCGTATCCTAGCCATCACCGTTCTTGTGTTTATGTGCTTATCTTTTCCATTTGTCCGCCCAAAATGAAAAAGCCCCAGTGTGCAGAGAAAGGCTTTAACCTCTCACGCACAGCCGGGGTCTACTAGAAACCACTATGGCCGTATGCGTATTAGCTTGAGAATTCTCGCGCGAGTATTTCCGCGCCCAAGTAACGAGCAAATTCTAGCACAACTAGCAACCACCCATGCAATCTTTTAAGAACTCTCCACTATTTTTATTTTCGAGCCAGTAGTCGTTCGCGGATGCCGCGAGGGTCGAAGCGAGACTCTATCTCTTTTTTCAACTCCTGACGTTCAGTCTGTCTTTGAGCTAAATAGTTTTCTACTTCATCTTGATTTTGTAAGTAATAGCTAACGACGGCATAAACATCTTTCAAATCGAGTGTCGGATATTGCTGAACGATCTCTTCAGGCGTTGCGCCTTCTTTGAAAGCGAAGATGACAGAATCAAGAGAGACGCGCGTGCCTATAACGCGCAAGACGCCTGCTTGATCTTGGGAGAGCGGAACTGTGGTCGTGGCTTGGCTCATCGCTGAAAAGTATAACGTAGATGGCGCGAACATGGCAGTGAAAATTCACGCCGTTATGTAGTCAATCTTCGATAAATACCGGGCATTCGTTCCGGCAAAGACATCACGTCATCAATGATCGTGTAGCCGACATCGCCAGAGAGATAGCATTATTCTTCTCGTAATAATGCGCGAAAGCCCGCTTGCTGAAAGTGCTCGTCCATAGTTAATGCTTCAGACAAGGCACGCTCGCGCATGACCACGAAAGAAGCGCAATCGGTCATGCCCCAATCTTTATCTGGACGGCTGCGATACAAATCAAAAGCCTCAGAGAACAATTGCGATGAGAAAGGAACAATATCAACAAACGTGCTGGCTTGGAGCATTGCCAGTGCCGTTGCTGCCTGAGCGCGAAACTTGACGGCAGCAAGTCCATCCGCAATCTCGACGAGAATCAGCTCGGTAGTGACAAGTTTCCGTCGTTCCAATGCAAGCTCTCTTTGCCAATCCAGAGCCTGTTCGTGCCACTGGTCGCGTGTATTGACCAAAGCATAAATGTAAGCAGTGTCAAGAAAGACAGGTGTGAGACTATTCGGCAGTGTCGCCATTATCTTCTAAAGCGCTGTGAGCATACCGGTCATGTCTCGACGCTAAATCGGCGACGCCCATATCCGTAGCCACGTCGAGAAGCATCGTGAGCGGATAATCAGAGGCAGAGCTTTCTGCGGTCTCTCCGTTGTTTTCCTCTTCCTCAATAGTGACCCGGTAGCGAGTATTCGGCTGCAAGTCAGACTTTTCCTCCGGGCGTAGGACTTCCCCATCGTAGAGCACATGCAAGGTCTTAGACATAACCTCTCCTAACTGCGCTTCGGATTGTAACACGCACGAACGCTTCAAGTCGTCAGCCTTCGATAAATGCCCGGCATACGCTCCGGTAGTGACATCACATCGTCAATGATCGTGTAGCCGACATCGCCGTAGAGGTCTTTGAGTTCGCTTTCGGACTCGCGGTCAATGGTGATGCAAAAAGGGGTGATGCCTTGCAGTTTGGTCTGGCGCAGGGCTTCGCGTGTGTCTTCGCGTGCGTAGCGGGCGTCGCCGTAGTCGTGGTCATAGGGACGACCGTCGGAGAGGACGATCAGGAGGCGCGTGCGCGCTTCCTGCGTGGCGAGGCGCGCGGCGGCGTGACGAATGGCTGCGCCGAGACGTGTGTTGTTCTGGTAAGTGATGCCGCCGATCTTGCGCTCGACCTCTTCGGAGTAACGCTCGTTGAAATCTTTGACGACGTAAAACTTGACGTTGCGGCGGCCTTCGGAGGTGAAGCCGTTGATTGAATAACAATCGCCAACGGCTTCGAGCGCCTCGCTCATCAAAACGAGTCCTTCCTTCTCAATCTCGATGATGCGGCGGCCTGGATGCGTGTAGGGCTGCAAGGGATGGCGACCGATGGTGCGCGCGGTTGACGAAGATTGATCGAGCAGGAAAGAGACGGCGACATCGCGCTGGCGTCTGAGGCGCTTCGTGTAGAGACGCTCGGATTGATGGCCGTCGGCGCGTCGGTCAATGATGTAATCAATGACGGCGTTGAGGTCATAGTCTTCGCCGTCGAGTTCATTGGCGACGCGCTGTAGATTCTCAGGCTTCATCATCTGAAACTGATGGCGGATTGAAGAGATGACGCCACGGTGACGCTCGCGCGTCTGCTCGACGAAAATTTTATCTCCGCGACGGACGCGCTTTTCGATGACGCGACACCAGCCCAGACGATGATCCGTTAAGTCTCTATCCCACTCGTCGTAGTTGAATGCGACTTCGCCCTCTTCCAAGCCCTGCTCTGGAATTTCCGCGCGCGTCCAAGCCTCTGCGCCGTTCAATTCATCAGGCTCGCCCTCCGGCTCCATGCTGTTCCAGGCGTTGAAGAGTTCGCGCGCGTCCTGTTGTTGAGACTTTCTGTCGGGCGTGCTTTCGGCATCGGGCGATTCAAACGCGGAATCGCTGTTGTCCGTCT
>JAVHWW010000039.1:0-33591 GCA_032159235.1 Acidobacteriota bacterium | reverse complement strand
TGATTTGACGTGTGTTCAAGTGAATCGCTTTTCACGCTCTCGCTTTTTACATCTACTCGAAAGATTTTCGCGCGGCGGCTGCCAAACTTAACATAGGCTTTGCATCAAGACAAAATCTGACGCGCATTGAGAGTCGCCGCTCTCGCGCTCGGCGATATGCAAAGGGGAGACTCGACGCTAGAATGGTTGAGAGAGTTATTTCAAAACATTCGAGCAGAGAAGTGGGATGAAAAGATATTTCCTCCCGGAAATTATGGCGTGCGGCGCAGTGTTGCTCATGACGCACGACGTTCGCGGAGCAGCGGCGACGGGCGGCGCATCGTCCGGGCTTGATCCGCAAGTGCTCGTCGGCGTCGCTGTGATCCTGATCGTTGCCAAACTCGGTGGCGAATTGTTTGAGAGACTCCATCAGCCCGCAGTGCTCGGCGAACTCATCGCCGGAATCATCGTCGGCAATCTAGCGCTCGTCGGATTCACGGCAGCCGAGCCGTTGAAAGCGAATGAGATTATCTCCGCGCTGGCGGAGATCGGCGTCATCATTCTGCTCTTTGAAGTCGGACTTGAAACTAATTTGAGCGAGATGTTGGAAGTCGGGTGGTCTTCGCTGCTCGTCGCGGTGGCGGGCGTCGTCGTGCTCTTCTTTCTGGGCTGGGGCGTGGCTGCTTACTTCATGCCCGATGCGGCGCGGCTCGTTCACATCTTCATCGGCGCAACGCTGTGTGCGACGAGCGTCGGCATCACGGCGCGTGTGCTGAAAGATTTGGGACGCTTGCAGACGCGCGAGGCACGCATCATCTTGGGCGCGGCTGTGATTGACGACGTGCTCGGACTGCTTTTGCTCGCAGTCGTGGCGGGCGCAATCAAAGCTGCCGCAACGGGCGCGCCGCTTTCAGTGCTCGACATCACGATCATCACCGGGAAAGCCGTCGCATTTCTTTGCGGCGCGGTTCTGATCGGGCACTACGTGACGCCGCACATCTTTCGCGGCGCGGGACAACTTGAAGTGCGCGGCGTGTTGCTAGCGCTCTCAATCTCTTTCTGTTTTCTCTTGGCGTGGGTAGCAGCGAAAGTCGGACTCGCGCCGATCATCGGAGCGTTCGCCGCCGGACTCGTGCTCGACGAAGTTCACTTCAAGACTTTCGCTGAAAGAGGCAAGCACGACCTGCAACAATTGATCGCGCCCGTCAGCACTATCTTCGTCCCCATCTTCTTCGTGTTGATCGGTCTGCGTGTTGACCTGCGCGTGTTCGCGCAGGTTAAATTACTCGGCTTCGCTCTGGCGTTGACGGCGGCGACGATCATCGGCAAACAGCTTTGCTCGTTCGCAGTCGTGGAGCGCAAGATCAATCGTTTAGTCATTGGGCTGGGGATGATTCCGCGCGGCGAAGTTAGTCTGATTCTCGCAGGGATTGGAACGACGCTTCTCTTGCCCAACGCGCAAGGCGTGAGTGAGCCTGTCATCAGCGCAGGCACCTTCGGTGTGATCGTCATCATGGTCATCACCACGACGCTCGTCACACCGCCCGCGCTCAAGTGGGCGCTGGCGCGCGGGAAACAGAATTCAGAATCCAGAATTCAGAATCCAGAATGAGAAGGCGGAAGCTCGCATCCACAGATTTTGTCTTTCTGTTCTTCTGACTTCTGGCTTCTGGATTCTGGATTCTGCTTTTTCACATGGGAGGTTTCTTGAATGGTTACTAAAAAAGATCAGCACAAGGTGGGCACGCCGCGCAAGCCGCGCGGTCAACAGACAGGCTCTGCCGGAAACCCGGATCAGAACCGCGCGGCGATGAAAGACACTCCGGCCTTGCGCGGTCGTCGTCAGAAAGCGAGCAAGATGTTTGCCGACGAATCATCTCAGCATGAGACAGGCGATGCGGTCACGCCGCGTTCAAACTCGCCGTCAGTTCCGGCAGCCGCCCCGACCGGTGTGAAGCTCGGCGAAACGGGCGGCGAAAGAGTTTTCAAGCAACGACAGAAAAAGAATGCAAAATTAAAAAGGTAAAAGGCAAAATGGGAGATGAGAAGCACATTCTTGGTCTTCCATCTTTGCATTTTTAATTTTTCATTTTGCATTCTTTAGAAGTCTTCCTGTGCGATATACTTCAGCACGCTCTTGATCGAGGTGACGCTGTAGCGGCCATTATCCAGTGCGACGGGGACGTGGCGGTAGCGTCCCAGCGCCATCTTGTTGAGCGCGGCGGCGACCGAATCCATCTCACGCAGGGCTTCTGGATTGCGGCTCATCAACTCGCTCACGGCCACACTTTGCGCATCGTCCGCCCTGCCAATCAACTTGGACATCACATCATGCTCGGTGAAGATACCGAGAAGTTCTCCTTGATCGTCGAGGATGAGCGCACAGCCCGTCTGAGCCTCTTTCATCCAGCGAGCCACTTGCAGCGCGGATACTTCAGGACTCACCAGCAAAGTCTCTTCCTGCTCAAGATGGCTCAGGTTGTCCTCCATCACCGAGCGCACCAATCCGCCGGTTGCCTCGCCGCGCGGCACATCCAGATCGAGCAGAGGCTTCATGCAGTTCTCGCACCGATCCATGCCCTCTAAATTATCGTGACCGCAAGATGGACAAAGCATAAAGATTTGGGGTTAAAAGGGGAAACGGGAAAAGGCGAAAGGGAAGTTGCCTTTCCTACCCTTGACCCATTTCCCCTTTTAACCTTTCCCCTTTCTTATTCAACGACCCACATATCGCCACTGTTGATTAACTTATCCAAACTGCCGGGTCCCGATTTAGCAATGGCGGCTGCAATCTGAGCGGCCATCATGTCTTCGTAAGTGTCTCGCTCGACAGCGCGGAAGATGCCGAGGGGTTGCGGGAAATTGGGTTGCTCCATCCGCGCGAGCATGAAGGCGACCGAGGGGTCTTTGAGATGAATGTCATGGACGAGCAGATCGTTTTCGTTGAGTCCTGTCTCGCTGCCGAGTTGGACGACTTCCGGGTGCGCGCCGTTCATGCGAATGCCTTTGTCACGATTCTTGCCGAAGACCATCGGCTGGCCGTGTTCCAGGTAAATCATGTTGTCGGAGCGGACTGAGCGTTCGGCGAAGTAATCGAAGGCATGGTCGTTGAAGATGTTGCAGTTCTGATAGACCTCGACGAAGGAGACGCCCTTGTGATGCGCCGCCGCCTGCACGGTCGTGCCGAGATGCTTGACATCAATGTCGAGCGAGCGTGCGACGAAGGTCGCCTCACTGGCAATCGCCACCGACAATGGATTGAGCGGATAATCAATCACGCCCATCGGCGTTGATTTCGTCTTCTTGCCAAGCTCTGAGGTCGGACTGTATTGCCCTTTGGTCAAACCGTAGATGCGGTTGTTGAAGAGGATGTAGTTGATGTCGAGGTTGCGGCGGATGGCGTGCATGAAATGGTTGCCGCCGATTGAAAGCGCATCGCCGTCGCCCGTGATGACCCAGACGCTCAAGTCAGGATTCGCGCTCTTGATGCCGGTCGCTATCGCAGGCGCGCGTCCGTGAATCGAGTGAAAGCCGTAGGTGTTCATGTAGTAGGGGAAGCGCGACGAGCAGCCGATGCCTGAGACGAAGACGATCTTCTCGCGCGTGATTCCTAGTTCGGGCATCACCTTCTGCACGTTGTTCAAAATAGAATAGTCGCCGCAGCCCGGACACCAGCGCACTTCCTGACCGGACACGAAATCAGCCTTCGTCAACTTCGCGGGCGGCGGCGCAACTCCACCCGCAGTCGCTCCGCCTTCGCTTTCGGCGGAGACAGATGTTTCGACAATCTCTTTGTGTCCATTGCCGTTTGTTCCGTTACCATTTGTACTCATTTTTATTCCTCAATGTACGCAACTTTCTGCGTCGTTAATAAATGTTCACCTGTCCGTTGATATTTGCCAAGGACAACAGCGCTTCCAACTGGTGCTTGAAAATATCTGGCGTCGGCAGCGCCCTCTCATTCTGTATCGGCATCCGCAATCGAAGCGCCCCGTGCCGCGCGTTATAAGCTGCCGACGCCTGCGCGGGCCAGTCCTGTGCGGTTGAGAGAATGCCTGCCTGATAAAGTCGCTGTTGCAGCGGGGCGTTCGCTTGAATCTCCGCGCTTTGATTATTGTAGCTGCGTTGGAGATTCCAATTAGTGCCGTGTGCGCCCGTCATGCCTTCGACGGCGAAAAAATAGTTGTGCGTGACGCCCGGCGCACCTATCGCGATCTGCTTGTCGTAGTCCACCCACGCAACGACGGGGAGACCATTGTAAGAGCCGTTGAGTTTAGTGCCAGAGTAAGTCCAGTTACTCATCTTCAATCTGCCGTTGATGACCGGTGCAAGTTTCGTCCAGAGGGGCGCTGTCCCGGATTTGAATCGTCCCATGAGAAATATAAATGCGACGACGATAGCTACGATGGTGGCGGCACAAATAATGATGAATTTCGTCCAACTCATATTTGGATTTGCACGGAGCAGTAAATCCAAGATCAAGGCGAAATTTGTTGCCATGTTCTTCTTAGCCTCTTCTGGTTATCAGCGCTTTGATTCCTACCAATTACTCTTTCACTTTGCGCGCGATCTCATGAATCTTGTCGCCCTTGTTCGACTGCACGGCACAGTTCTAAAAATTTCTCACGCACGTAAGGATTCAGTTGTTCCGCAAAGTCAGCCGTGAGGCAGCGTAATTTAATCAACTCCTGCACATCCGCCAAATCCTTCAGACGATCAGGCGCGGTCATGCCGGAAGCGAGTTTCAAATCAATCAATTTCTCAAGCGTGACGACGCGCACGCCGTCAATCTCAATCGAAGCGTCGGCTGGCACGGGAAAGCTGACAGGCTTAGGCTTGCCATCGCCCGGATACTCGCCTGTCACGATCACTTCAATCGGAACGCCATCGCTCGTCGAACGCAGTCTTTTCTTCGCGCCCGAAAATGCCGGGACGTAGCCCAAGCCGATTAACTCTTGGTGAAATGTCTCCAGCCCTTCCTTCGTCAACACCAGATCAATATCTTCGGTGAAGCGCGGATAGCCATAAGCCAGCAAAGCAACTTCGTCTGTGACCATGTAATCTATCTCGCTTTGCTTCAGATCGTATGAGAGTTGCGCGAGCGTGCCTTGCAGCGTTCCTTCACCCATCAAGTAGCGCAACCCTTCCGCGTACACAGCATGGAGAGAACGAGAGCCAATATTTGCAGCGAAAGCCGTCATTGTTTCCTTGTTCGCTCGATCTCTGCAACGATCTCTTCGAGAGACATCGTCGCAAACATACTCTGACGCTCTTCCGTATAGTTCCCGTAACCTCTCGTGAATTGATTGACGAAGCGAATGGTGTTAGCGACGCCAAGTTGTTTACACAACAAAGCCAGCGCTTCCTGGGTAATTTCGGCCAGAGGCTTAACTTCAACCGTCATCCTTCCATCTCCTCCACAAGCTGTATGGGAGTCACCACACGCATCTTCGTTTCGCAAATCATCTTGGCTTTCCTGAGCAATTTATCATCGCAGGTGCAGAAGAAATCGGCCTCAGCCTCTTCTGCTGACGCCAGATGCAAAGCATCCAAAGGCATGACTCCTCGCGCAATGATCTCTTTGGCTCTATCTTGAACTGCCTGATCTGCTTTCACAAAGAGTTTAGCTTTAACCAGCATCTCAAGAGCGAACTCCTGCCGCGCAATGTTGCTGATTCGTCGAATCTCAAACAAAAGCGCCTCAGATGAAACCAACTCGATGCTACCTGTCTCACAGAGCGCGATCAGGAGCAAGACGGCTTCCGCTTCGAGAACATTGCGAGGCTGTTCTTTGCTATCAAGCGGGCGTTGCAGGCTGCATGTGTCAAGATAGACTTTCATCAATCGCTCTCTTCATTACTGCAAACCTGTCCCACTTAATTTATCTCACAAATACTCCTCGACCTTCCGCACGATCTCACGAATCTGGAACGGGCGACCCTTGACCTTCGAGAACGCGACGGCGTCAACCAGATAGCGTGCGCGAATCATCGTGCAGAGTTGTCCGAGATTCATCTCCGGCACAATCACCGTCTCGAAGCCTGCGAGCACTTCGCCCAGGTTCTTCGGGAACGGATTGAGATACTTGAGATGCGCGCTTGAAACGGCTTTGCCTTCGCGCTGCAATCTCTCGACGGCTGAAGTGATCGAACCGTAAGTCGAACCCCAGCCGAGCACGAGCACCTTGCCCTCACGCTCGCCGAAGATTTCGATGAGTGGAATATCGTTCGCGGCGCGGTCAACTTTTTCCTGTCTGAGCTTGACCATGAAGTGATGATTCTCAGGGTCATAGTTGACGTTGCCCGTCAAGTGCTGTTTCTCAATGCCGCCGATGCGATGTTCGAGGCCGGGCGTTCCCGGTATCGCGTAGGGACGCGCTAAAGTTTCTTCATCGCGCGCGTAAGGCATGAAGTTCTCCGGGTCGGTCGCAAACTTAACCTCGATCTTCGGCAGGTCTTCAATCTTCGGCAATGCCCAGGGTTCCGCGCCGTTCGCCAGATAACCGTCCGAGAGATAGAAGACGGGCGTCATGTACTTGAACGCGAGACGCACGGATTCGACGGCCATGTGGAAACAGTCTGCGGGCGTCGCAGGCGCGACGACGATTGCGGGGCACTCGCCGTTGCGTCCCCAGACGGCTTGAAAGAGGTCTGCCTGTTCGGTCTTCGTCGGCAAGCCCGTTGACGGGCCGCCGCGCTGCACGTTGATGATGACGAGCGGCAGTTCCGTCATCACTGCGAGACCGATAGCTTCCTGCTTGAGCGCGACGCCCGGCCCAGAAGTTCCAGTCAATCCAATCTGTCCGGCGAAGCTCGCGCCGATGGCGGCGCAGACGGCTGCGATCTCGTCTTCAGCTTGAAATGTTTTGACGCCGAAATTTTTGTGGCGTGCAAGCTCATGCAGAATGTCGGACGCGGGCGTGATCGGATACGAGCCGTAAAAGAGCGGGCGACCCGCAAGCTGCGAGGCAGCGATGAAGCCGATGGCAGTCGCTTCGTTGCCGGTTATCTTGCGATACTTGCCGGGCGCGATCTGCGCTTTCTTGATGGTGTAGTGCGTCGTGAAAACTTCCGTCGTGTCGGCGAAGTTGTAGCCCGTGCGGAGCGCGATCTCGTTGGCCTTCATCACCTCCGGGTTCTTGGCAAACTTGTCCTGAATCCATTTGATGGTCTGCTCCGTCGGGCGATCATAGAGCCAGTAGAGCACGCCGAGCGCGAAGAAGTTTTTGCAGCGATCCATCTCCTTGCGCGAGAGTTCGACCTGGCCTTTGAGCGCGTTCATGTTGAGCGTCGTGATCGGCAGACGATGAACGCGATAGCCCTTAAGCGAATCGTCTTCGAGCGGATTAGATTTGTACGCGGCGTGTTCGAGATTCGAGGGCGTGAACTCATCCGTGTTGATGATGAGCGTGCCGCCTTCCTCCAGATCGGAGAGATTGACTTTGAGCGCCGCCGGGTTCATCGCAATCAAGACGTTCGGTTGATCGCCGGGCGTGCGTATGTCCTGGCTGGAAAAGTTCAACTGAAAGCCGGAGACGCCGGGCAGACTTCCGGCGGGTGCGCGTATCTCTGCTGGAAAGTCCGGCAAGGTCGAGATGTCGTTGCCGAGGACGGCAGACGTGTTCGTGAACTGCGTGCCCGTCAACTGCATTCCGTCGCCGGAATCTCCGGCGAAGCGAATCGTGACGGCCTCTAGTTCTTCAAAGAGTTTCTCTTGTTCGACGGGGTTTTCGATGACAGTGCTCATGATTGCTTTATTTGTGTCCTCTTATAGCTTGGGATGTTAGTGGCAGTGGTGTTTGTTGTCCGGCCTTTCAACCGCCATCGGTTGTGTCCATCACCTGTGCCGGATCGGGCGGCAGATTCATCGTCTCTTTCGGGTAAGTTTCGGCTAAGTAAGTGATGACATCGAAGACGGAGATGGAGCCGATGAGTTGTCCGTCTTTGACGAGCGGAATGTTGCGATAACCCTTCTCGTTCATCATGCGCACGGCGTCGCCAATCGTCGCCTCGGTGGTCAATGTCTCGACCGACTGAGACATGAACTGGCTCACGGGCGCGTTCATATCAATCTCTTCGCCGACGATCTGATTCAACAGGTCACGCTCGGTGAAGATGCCGACGATGCTACCATTTTCATCACAGACGATAGCGCAGCCGCCCTCATCTTTCTTCATCTGTTCGATAGCTTTCGTTAAAGGCATGTCTGGACGGATGCAGACGAAGTCATCCGTTTCGAGCAGCGTCACGCTATCTGCGCGCGCGCGATGTGGCGCGTCCGTTTTCTCCGCAGGCGTCTGCGGCTCGCTTTTCTGAGGGTGTTCGGCTGACATTAGGGGATGCTCCGTTCCCGGTGGAATCGCGTTCGTGAACCGAAGTCAAATTGTAGCACGTAACAAGAGGTAAAAGACAAAAGGAGCGACGGCAGATGCGAGTTGCAACTTCAAATCACGCCCGCCTCTTTAATTTCCAACGTCCTGTTCGTCGCGTCGAGCGTCGCCATCACGCCTTCGGGGAGCGTGAGCTGGTCGTTTGTGTGGCCGATGGTCAGGCCTGAGAGCACGGGCACTTTCAGTTCGCCTAAAATATTGTCCACAGTTTCGCCGACACTGAAAGGCGAAGCGAGCGAGGGCTGGAAATCGCTTGGGCCGCAACTCTGACATTCGCCCCAGATGACGCCAGCCGCCTGCTCGAACTTTCCGGCGAGCCGCAGGTGCGTCAGCATCCGGTCAAGACTGTAAGGCTGCTCGCCCGTATCTTCGATGAAGAGGATGCGCCCGCGCGTGTCTATCTCGTAGGGCGTGCCGAGCGTGGCGGAGACGAGCGAGAGATTGCCGCCGATGAGTTGCCCGCTCGCCGTGCCGGGACGAATTGTGCGAAGAGGATGCGCGGGGCGTAGCTCGTTTGAGTCTGTCGGGTTTGTGACAAGGCCAATGGGCGCGGTCTCGAAGAGCGCCTTGTGAAAATATTGCTGCGTGTAGTCCGTGAAGCGCGAGAGCACGATGGGGCCGTGAAAAGTGACGAGACGCGAGTGGCGATTGATGGCGAGGTGCATGGCCGTGATGTCGCTGTAGCCGATGAAGATTTTGGGATTGCGGCGGATTAAATCATAGTCAATGCGGTCGAGCAGTTGCATCGAGCCGTAGCCGCCGCGAATGCAGAAGACGGCTTTCACTTCCGGGTCGCGGAACATTGTGTGCAAATCATCAAGCCGTGCGGCGATTGATTCGCGGTACGTGCCGAAGCGACGGCCAGCGTTGCGCCCGCGCTTCATGCGGAGCTTGAAATAGTTGATGGTGCGCTCGGCCAGATCGAGGCGTTCAGGTTCGGGAACTTCCGTCGCGGGCGTGACGAGTCCGACCGTGTCGCCGAGTCGCAAGGCTTTCGGGCGGATTAAGTCTGCGGGCGCGTAATCGTTATCGAAAGTTGCGGGAGAGCTAAAAATTGTTGTGCGAAGCAGAGGGAGCGCGCTGGCCGCGCCGACGCCTGCGAGAAAGTTTCTACGTTTCATTTATCACGCCTCCAGGATTTTTACATCGGACTATGTTTGCTTGATTTCAAAAGGCGACATCTCTGAGAGTCGCTTGATAATAGCAGGTAGCATGTCAAGCGTGCGGTCAATCTCGCTCTCGGTGTTGTAGCGACCGAGAGAGAAACGGATTGAGCCTTGCGCGACAGTGTAGGGCACGTTCATCGCGCGCAGGACGGCGGACGAGACGTGCGACTCTGCGTTGCAGGCCGAGCCGGTCGAGACGCAGATGCCTGCTTCGTTGAGATGAGCAAGGATACTCTCGCCTTCGATAAGCTCAAACGAGATGTTGGCTGTGTTCGGCAGACGACGTGCGCGCTCCGGTGTTCCATTCAAGCGCGCCTTGGTGAACGTGTCGAGAATCGTGTCCTCCAACTTATCGCGCAGACGACGAACTTCAGCGTGCCCGTCAAAATTTTTCGCCAACTCGCACGCCGCGCCGAGCGCGACGATGTATGGCACGGCTTCAGTCCCCGAACGACGACCGCGCTCCTGCCCGCCGCCGATAATGAAGGGCGCGAGATTGACGCCGCCGCGAATGTAAAGCGCGCCGACGCCTTTGGGCGCGTGAAACTTGTGGCCGGAGAGGGCGAAGAGATCAACGTGCGTGTGGCGCAAGTCAATCGGAATCTTGCCGACGGCCTGCACGCCGTCAACGTGGAAGACGGCTTCGGAATTCTCGCGCACCGTTCGTCCGATCTCTTCGATGGGAAAGAGCACGCCCGTTTCGTTGTTCGCCAGCATGACGGAGACAAGCGCCGTGTCCGGGCGAAGCGCGGCGCGTAAGTCTTCGAGATTGAGCAAACCTTCTTCGTCAACGTCGAGCCAAGTCACTTCATAACCGCTCTTTTCAAGGCGCTCGCACCAGTTTCTCACTGCCTCGTGCTCGACACGTGTGGTGATGATGTGGCGCTTGTCCGGTTGTTGTTCAAGCACGCCGCGTATAGCCCAGTTGTCGGATTCGGAGCCACAGGAGGTGAAGACGATTTCATTAACGTCAGCCGCGTTCAGCAACTCCGCAACCTGCTCACGCGCTCTCTCGACGCTGCGGCGCATTTCTCTGCCGAAGGTGTGCGCTGAAGACGGATTGCCGTAAAGCTCGTCGAGATAAGGCAGCATCGCATCGCGCACTTCAGGGGCGACGCGCGTGGTCGCGTTGTTGTCTAAATAAATAATATCTCTCATAGCCTGTTGATCTCTTCCGATGTTAGTGCTGTTGTGCGCCAGTAGTCTTCCAAAATATCTTCGATGAGCGGATGGCATGAACGGCATCCGCCGCCAGCGTTGCAGGCGCGCGTGACCTGTTCGATGGTGCGAAGCGAGCCTGTTTCGATCACGCGCTCAATCGTCTTTTCGGAGACACAGAAGCAGGTGCAGATGAGAGCTTCATCGCCAGTCCACTCTTCGCGCGCCGCGTTATGATAATTCGCCAGCGCCGCGTGCAAAGCCTCATGGCAGAGCGCAGCGCAGTGTGTTTTGTCTGCTGGCAATTCGCCGAACCAATCTGCGATAGCGTTTTCGTGCAATGTTGCTGCTCTACTGATGGCGAGGTCTTTGATCGTCTCTGTCAAAACCGAAGCCGAAGCGATGAGGTAGCCGCAACCCGCCGCTTTGAATCTCGCGTCCGTAATTCTCTGCAACGCGGCATCAATCTTCAATGACAAGCGTACGACTGCGCCGCAAGTGAACGAGCCTGCTTCGCCGATAGCGTCCGCATCATCGCACTCGCCGACGTTGCGCGGGTTCAGAAAATGCTCGTTGATGCGTGCAGGATAGTATGACATCGCGCGGATTGAATTTACGTGCGAAGGGTTCGCGCAGAAGCGTAACTGTGTGACGCTTTGTTTGTCAAAACGATGGCGAATCGAATTTTAACGAAATGACAAACCGGCTCGGTTACGGCATAATTGCCCACTTGTGTATAATGACAGGTAAATACTGGAAGACAACCATCGGGAACAAATAAGAAAATAGCTTATGACTCAAATATCGGAACAGAGTGTGCTCGATGCCCTGCGGCAGATCACAGACCCGGATTTGCACAAGGACATCGTGACGCTCGGCTTTATCAAGGATTTGAAGATCGAGGGCGGCGTGGTGTCGTTCCGCATCGTGCTGACGACGCCCGCGTGCCCCGTCAAAGAGCAGATGGAGAGCGGGGCAAAGGAAGTTGTCACTGCTTTGCCGGGCGTGACCTCTGTGAACGTGACGATGGATGCGGAAGTGCCGAAGGGACGCGGACTCGGCGATAAGGTGACGATGCCGGGCGTGCGCAACATTATCGCTGTCTCTTCGGGTAAGGGCGGCGTCGGCAAGTCAACAGTCGCGGTCAATCTCTCCGTCTCGCTTGCGCTCAATGGCGCGCGTGTCGGATTGATGGATATGGATGTCTATGGGCCGAACGTGCCGTTGATGTTGGGCGCGGGTCAGGCCAAACCGGAAGTTGACGGGAACAAGTTGATTCCGATTGAGGCTTACGGCGTCAAGCTGATGTCAATGGCTGTGCTTCAGCCGGGCGATAAGCCGATGATCGTGCGCGGGCCTATCTTGCACGGACTGGTCAAGCAGTTTTTGACGGACGTGAAATGGGGCGAGCTTGATTATTTAATTGTTGACATGCCACCCGGAACGGGCGACGTGCAACTAAGTCTCGCGCAACTTGTGCCCGTGCAGGGCGCTGTGCTGGTGACGACTCCGCAGGAAGTCGCCGTGATGGATGTCAGGCGCGCTTTGAGGATGTTTGAGACGGTGGCTGTACCCGTGCTCGGCGTGGTCGAGAATATGAGTTACTTCATCGCGCCGGACACAAACGTGCGGTATAATATCTTCGGCGAGGGCGGCGGGCAGAAACTAGCGGAGCAGTACGGCGTGCCGTTTCTGGGAGCGGTGCCTTTAGGATTGGATGTGCGCGAGGGCGGCGACAATGGCGTGCCTGTCGTTGTCGGTCAACCCGATTCGCCGCAGGCGCAGGCTTTCCGCAAAGTGGCGGAAGAGGTCGCGCGGCAAGTTTCGATAGAAGCAATGAAACCTGAGCTTGTCGTTTTGGGCAAAGCTCGATAATGCAATAATAGAGTGGTCAGTAGTCAGTGGTCGGTGGTCAGTTGAAAAACTGATTTGCCTGACCACTGACCACCGACCACTGACCACTTAATTTTAAGGAGAAAAATAAAATGTCTGCAACAACGACAACAACCACAACTGCTCCGGCGACGCCGGGTACTGCGCCGACGATGACACTGAACGTCACGGAACCGGCGGCCACAGAGATTAAGAAATTTATGGCGGGCGAAGAGGGCTTGCCGGAGACTGCTGGCCTGCGCGTGCGCGTCGTGCCCGGCGGCTGTTCGGGCTTTCAGTACAGCCTGAACATCGAAGAGGAGTCGCGGCAGGGCGATTTCATTTTGAATGAAAACGGCGTGCGTCTCTTCGTTGATATGTTCAGCGCGCAGTATCTGAACGGCGTCAAGATTGATTACGTGTCGGGCGTGATGGGTTCGGGCTTTACGTTCACGAATCCGAACGCGACGGGCGGCTGCGGCTGCGGCTCCTCGTTCACGGCGTAAAGTTCGACACAGCAATAAAAGCCACGAGACGCGATGCGCGCGGGATACTTTGCTTGTCTTGTTCTCATTGAAGCAACAAGAGGCTGGTAGAGTCTTCCGGCGCGTCGCGTCTCTTTGTGTTGGAATTAAATCGCATCGTTGGTAATGGAGGCTCTCGTGATGAAACGCCTTTTGCTGGCATCAGTCCTGCTCTTAACATCTGCCCTTGTGGCCGTAGCCCAAACACCGTCAGCGCAAAATAAAGATCAAATCACTGAAATAACATTAGAGCGCACGACATGCTTTGGGACTTGTCCGAACTACACGGTCACGCTCAGACGCGACGGGACGATCACTTACAACGGCATCAGGTTCGTCGAGATGACGGGCACATATCAAGGCCAAGTCTATGGCTTCGAGCGACTCGCGCAGTTGATTACGTCTGCGGGTTATTTCAACTTGAAAGATAATTACTCCCGTCCCATCACGGATATGCCTTCTACCATCACGAGCGTGGTGATGAACGGCAAGCGCAAAACGATTACGAATTATGCGGACACGGGGCCGGTCGAACTGTGGGGCATCGAGATGGCGATTGACGGGATGCTGAAGAGTGCGAGGCTTGAAAAGGTGAAAGATAAATAGTCGTCGCCACGAAAATAGAAGGCTCAAGAATTGTTGGAATTTGTTCAGGCTGAATCCGTAGAGCAGGTGAACCGTGCGCGAGAGTTATTTGAAGAGTACGCGGCGGCGCTCGGCATTAATCTCTGTTTTCAAAATTTCGATCAGGAACTCGCGGAACTTCCCGGCGCATACACTCCGCCGGATGGACGTTTGCTTTTTGCAGTACACGACAACAAGATTGCCGGATGTATCGCTTTGAGAAAAATCGGTGATGAAGCGTGCGAGATGAAGAGGCTGTATGTCAGGCCGGAGTTTCGTGGGCAGCAGATAGGCAGAGCGTTAGCTGAAAAACTTATCGCAGAAGCGCGTGAGATTGGCTACACGCGGATGCGGCTTGATACGCTGCCCGCGAAGATGGATGAAGCCATTGCGCTCTATCGCTCGCTCGGTTTCTGTGAGATAGAGCCTTACTATCACAATCCGGTCGCGGGCGCGCTCTTCATGGAGTTGAGTTTGAAATAACTTCGCGCCGGACTTGCCGCCACGCCTTGAGATGTGCCAAAGTCGCTTTGCTTTTCAAATCACAACAGACAGTTCAAGGAGTATCAGTAAATGCCTAGAATCGAGGCGGAGACTGCGACCGGAGCGCAGGCTTTTGAAGCAGACGAGGGACGCAAGCTCGTGCTTGCCATTGAAGACGCCGGGATAGACATCCTGCATCGTTGCGGCGGCAACGCCAAATGCACGACCTGTCGTGTCGAAGTGCTCGCGGGCGACCCCGGCGAAATCGGCGAGCTTGAGCGCAATCGCCTGGCGATGGAAACAGGCTTGGCCGAAAATGTGCGCCTCTCCTGCCAGGTGCATGTGATGGACGATCTCAAGGTGCGCGTCGTCAATCAGGCGAGCGTGCGCGGAATTGATCCCGGGCCAAGACCCACAGAATAATTATGAGTTTTGAATTTTGAGTTTTGAATTACAGGCTTTCTTTTCAATTCAAAACTCATAATTCATAATTCAAAACTTATTTAGCTTGTCACTCGTCACTGTATTTAGTAATCTTCGCATGTCTTACATGACAATTAAGGCTTGAACCGGAGATGGCGCGTGCTGTCTCGGTGCATTCATTTGCGTTCGCAGCGCGTTCGTGGATTACGGGGCGCGTTCGCTTTACAATATCAAAAGTTTTGGAGGGACGTATGTTGATTGAACCACTTGCTCATCTCCCGACTGGCTTCGCCGTGCTTCAGAACGTAGCCGATAACCCGAACCATTATTTGCATGACATCGGTCCTATCGCTTTGCGCTGGGCACACTTTGTCGCAGGCATTACTTGGATCGGGCTTCTCTACTTCTTCAATCTCGTCAACGTCAAACTCATGAAAGCGCTTGACGCGCCGACCAAAGGCAAGGTCATTCCCGAACTGATGCCGCGCGCACTCTGGTTCTTTCGCTGGGGCGCGGTCGTCACCGTCCTCGTTGGTCTGGCTTACTATGCGATGTATATTCTCAGACCGGATGTTCAGTCTGCGAGAGATAAAGGCGGCTTAAATGTGAGCGGCTGGATTGTGCTCGCAGTCTGGCTGGCCTTTCCCATTGTGACGTTCGTCATCGAATTTTTCATCATTCAGAAATCGGGGATTAACGATGGACGGGTCTTAGCCGTTATCGTCTTGATTCTGGTCGTCGCGATGTCGGTAGGAATTATCTGGTGGTTTAATTCACAGATGCCGCAGGCAAAGGAGTTTAACGGGGTCAGTAACAAGACGTTCTCCATCGGCATCGGCGGCGCGCTCGGCATCATCATGCTCTTAAATGTCTGGGGCATCATCTGGCCCGCGCAGAAGCGCATCATCGCGTGGACAAAAGATAACGCGCAGAACGGGACGCCGATTCCGCCCGAATCTGCCGCGCTTGGACGTAAGGCATTTCTGGCCTCGCGCACCAATGCCTGGCTCTCGCTGCCGATGCTCTTCTTCATGGCTACGTCGCACGAAAATTACATTACTTCTTTCGGGCAATAGAGAATCGGCCTTTTCGGAGAGCAGCATGGTAGCTAAGTCGCACGGCGATTGAGTGATTTTCGGAAGGAGTAGCAGATAAAGCCGCGCCGTCAGTCTTAATGCAGGACTACAAATTTGCTGCGAAAGAATTAAGATTAAGGTTACTGCGGGATGTCGCTTCTGATTCAGGAGAAGCGACATCCCGCTTCTGCTTTTGCTTTCGCCACACTAAAGATTTATCCTTTCATTCGAATCGTTACATTCGGGCGCGATAGTGAGGCGAAACATTCCTGTGTTTCGTCAATTTCAAATGCGATTTCTGTCTGGGGCAGCAGAATCGCAGGGTGCTGATTTTTTTTTGAGGAGGTAAAGAAATGGGATTCAACAGTTCATACACGGCCAAACAGTTCGACCTGAGCGGGCTGAACGGCATCTCGGATCAGACGCTTGAGATGCACTTCAAACTTTACGAGGGCTACGTCAAAGAGACCAACAATCTGACGGAGAAGATTTCAGAGTTTCTGGCCGACGGCAAAGTGGATCACGAAGAGATGCCGGCCTATTCGGAACTGACGCGCCGTCTCGGATTCGAGTACAACGGCATGGTCTTGCACGAATACTACTTCGGCAACATGAAGAAGGGTTCGACGACAACCGACCCCGACAAAAACTCAAACTTTTTCCGCGCCGCCGAAACATCTTTCGGCAGCTACGACATCTGGAAAGCGGATTTCATGGGCGTCGGCAAGATGCGCGGCGTCGGCTGGGCCATCTGCTACGAGAACCCGTCAAACGGTCGGCTCTCGAATCACTGGATCACACTGCACGAGACAGGCAACATCGCGGGCTTCATCCCGGTGCTCGTGATGGATGTCTGGGAACACGCTTTCATCCTCGATTACAAACCGGCGGATCGTCCGAAATACATCGAAGCGTTCTTCTCCAACATTGACTGGAACGCCGTCGGGCAACGACTGAAGACCGGCACTACTTCGCGCCAACAAACAGCGTGAAAGCAGAAGATAGAAGCTAGGAGTCAGGAGCCAGAAGAAAAGAAAATCCGTAGAACCTGTTAAAGTGGTTTCCGCCTTATCATTCTTCCTGGCTCCTGACTTCTGTATTTACATAGAAGGAGACAATAAACTTTATGAAACGGACTCTGCTCCCGCTAATAATTATGATGGCTGCGCTTTCTTTCGCAGGCTGCGCTTCCAATGACAACGCGAATGAGAACACGACGGCAACGACTAATGTCACGCCGCCCGCCGCATCGCCCACACCGGCCACGCAAAATCTGGAAGTGACGGAGCGACCGCAGAAGGTCAAGGACATGATGGCGCAGCGCGGCGATCAAGACAAAGCCAGCCCCGTGCTGAAAGTCGTCGAGCCGCGTGAGGGCGCGACCATCAATGGCTCGACCGTCAATCTCAAGCTCACTTTGAGCGGAGACCTGAAAGGCTACAAGCCGATGAAAGACCCCGCGACCGGGATGGGCAATCACATCCACGTCATCCTCGACAATCAGCCCTACGAGGCTTACTACAATCTCGACCAGCCCTTCGAGCTACGCAACGTCGCTGAAGGCAAACACACTATTCGCGTCTTTCCATCTCGCCCCTGGCATGAGAGCTACAAAAACGCTGGCGCGTTCCAGATGGTGACCTTCAACGTCAAAGGCGGCGGCGATGCCTCGAAGCCGACGACGACCAATAGCGGACAGGTGATGTCCGACAACAAGAGCAACGCGAACAAGACCGCGAACACGACTGCCAACTCAAACACCGCCGCGCCGCGCGAAGGAAAAGATTTTGCTCCAAGCACGGCGAGCGACGTTGATGCGAAGAAGCCACTGCTGACCTACAGCCGTCCGAAAGGCGAGTACAAAGGCGCGGACGCGGACGCGATCATGATTGACTTCTGGCTCTTGAACGCGAAGTTAAAAGACGCTGGCGGCGATTACCGCGTGCGCTATTCCGTTGATGGTGGCGAAGCGAAGTACATAGATGCCTGGTCGCCGATCTGGTTAAAAGGCTGGACGGCAGGCAAGCACACGGTCAAACTCGAACTCATTGACAAAGACGGCAACGTCGTTGCCAACGGAGATTACAATTCGACATCGCGCGACATTACCATCAGTCAATAACAAGCAATGAGTGACAAGAGATGAGCGAAAATAAGTTTTAACTTGTCACTCATTACTTCCTCAATGCAAACCGAAGATTACGTCAACCTGTATGCTCTGGAGGAGAACTTCTGGTGGTTTACAGGGATGCGTGAAATTGCGGCAGCATTGCTCGACCCTTTTTGCCCGGCAGGACAAGACAGACTTGTGTTAGATGCGGGGTGCGGCACGGGCGGCAACCTCGTGTGGCTCAAGCGCTACGCCGGAAACAGAAGAGTCGTCGGCATTGATCTCATCTCCGAGGCGCTCGAATTTTGCCGCCAGCGACCGGGACCATATCTGGCCCAGGCGTCAGCGACGGACTTGTCGTTTGCCGACGAGACGTTCGAGTTGGTGACGAGTTTTGATGTGTTGGAGCAATTGCCCGGCGAGCAGTCGGATGAACGTGCAGTGTGTGAGATGTATCGCGTGCTTCGACCGGGCGGCGTCTGTTTCGTCCGTGTTCCAGCTTACGAGTGGATGCGTAGCGGCCACGATACAGCTATTTCGACACAGCGCCGCTACACGCTCACCCGGCTCCGGCAAAAGATGGAGCAGGCAGGCTTCAACCTTCTGCGTGCTACTTACGCCAATACTTTGCTTCTGCCTCTCGCCGCATTCAGGCGACTCGTGCTGAAGCGCATCGGACTGAGCGACCCCGGATCAGATGTCAAGCCTTTCTCGCCGCCGCTGCAATGGATGAACAGACCGTTTGCCAGCGCACTACGCAGCGAAGCGCGTTTGTTCCGACGGCTTCAAGCGAAATTGCCTGTCGGTCTTTCGGCCATCTGCATTGCTCAAAAAGCTCCCGCCGTCAAAACGAATTGAAAATACTTTGACACTGGGGTCTTAACAGCTTGAGCATGTTCAATGGTTCAAGAGCCACTCAAAACTCTCAAACTCCAAATTCAATAAGAGCATCGCAGACCGCGCCAGCTTCTTCGGCGCTCAGTTGCGGATAAAGGGGTAAGCTGAGAATCTTCTTCGCCACCTGTTCAGCGACCGGCAACGAGATTTGCTCACGGCGACGGAAGAGCGGCTGTTGGTGCAGCAAGTACGGGTAATGAATCATGGTCTCAATGCCGCGCTCTGCCAGGTGGTGACGCAACCGCGTGCGCTCCGGGTGTTGTATGACGTAAAGGTGATAGACATGCGCTTCCGGGTGGCTCGGCGTGAGAGGAAGAAAGGTGCGCGGAGAGTTGCGTAGCCTCTCTCGATAAAGCTGCGCGAGAGTGCGTCGCTGGTTGTTCCATCTTTCAAGGTGCTTGAGTTTCACGCGGAGTAATGCGGCTTGTATTTCATCCAGACGTGAATTAAGCCCAGCGCGTCCCTCTTGTAAGGCCTTGAGATGTCCACCCTGACGCAGCACACGCACGCGCGCGATCAACTCCGCATCATTTGAGACGACAACTCCACCATCGCCCAGAGCGCCGAGGTTCTTCGTCGGATAAAAACTGTAGGCTGCGGCCAGCGAGTGCGCGCCAGCGCTCTTTCCCTGCCAGCGCGCGCCATGCGCTTGCGCGGCATCTTCAATCACAGCCAATTTATAGTGCGACGCAATCTCATTGATAGACTTCAGATCAGCCATCTGTCCGTAGAGATGCACAGGGATGATCGCGCGCGTGCGCTCAGTGATGACTTTTTCGATGGCCGCTGGATCAATCGTGTAAGTTTGAGGGTCTATATCAGCGAAGACAGGAACAGCGCCCGCATTCAAGATGGCGAGCGCTGTATAGGCCGCAGTCAGCGTTGAGGTGATGACTTCATCCTGAAGAGGATGACGAAGCGCGCCGGATGCGAGCAGCGCGAGCGTGAGCGCATCTGTCCCGCTGGCCGTGCCCGCCGCGGCACTGACTCCGCAAAATCGCGCCCATTCGAGTTCAAAGCTATCAACCTCATGCCCAAGAATATACGCACCGCTTCGCATCACACGCGCAGCAGTTTCCATTAATTCCGTCTCAATCTCTTGATGCTGTCGTCTGAGATCAAGAAACCGTACTCGCATGTGGATTCCAGTATGCGGCTCGATGCTGCTGGTAAAATTCAAGAGTTTGGGACAAGCCTGCGCGGAGCGGTGTGCGTGGTCGCCAGCCAAGAACAGATTCGATCTTTTGATAACTGGAATAGGAATTACCGATGTCTATTAACTGGCGTTCGGTCGGAAACGGCACAGACCTGACGGAGCCGCGACCCGTCATCTTAATCAATTCCTCAGCCAGATACGAGAGGCTCACAGGCTCATCGCCGCCAAGATTGAAGATGTCGCCTTCAGCCGCTTCGCTGGCTCCGGCCAGCAGTAACGCTTCAACCACATCATCAACGTAATTCATATCGCGTCGCTGCTTGCCTTCACCGAACAACTCGATCACCCCGCCGTCCATCGCCTGCCGGATAAACCATGCGATCACTCCCTGGCGATTATGCGAGATGAGTTGTCGTGGCCCGTAGGTGTTGGTCAAACGCAGGCAGACGACGCGCGTGCCGTAAACGCGATTGTAAAGCAGGTGATAGTGCTCGGCGGCAAATTTGTTGATGCCGTTGATGTCGAGCGGCGCGACGCGGTGCTGCTCATCAAGCGGCAAGTAGATGGGCTTCCCGTAAACCTGTCGCGTGCTGGTAAAAATAATCTTCACATGAGGATTAAAATTGCGGCAGGCTTCCAAAAGCGTTAATTGCGCAGCGCAGTTCAGTTCCAAATCCTGCTGCGGATAGATCATAGAATCCAGATGACTGACGTTGCCCGCCAGATTAAAAACGTAATCAACGCCGCCGACCAGATGGTTAATCGCATAATCGTCGCCGATATTAGCGATGCGGAGGTTTACTCGATCTCTGATGCTCTCAATGTTGAAGTGATTGCCGCCCTGATCTGGAATGAGCGCATCCACTAGAAAGACTTCCACGTCACCGATCTCGACCAGGCGGTGCGCCAGGTTACTGCCGATAAATCCCAGCCCACCCGTGATGAGCACAGACCGACCTTTATATTCGCTAAAGGGCTTAGAGGCATTCATAAGTGATTACCGTTTTATTTATCCAACCAGCGCCTCACATATCCGTTGATAACTGAGACCAGACTGCTGAATTCTATTCCGAAGAGGATCGAGCTTGCTTGGTGACTAATGGCTTCCCGGCATCTCTATTCTGTAAAGCATCTGTGGCAGGAGACAGCCGTCGCAGGGCGACGATCTTCCACCACAGGGCGAAAAAATCAAAGGCCGTGCGTGACACACGTCGAAACGTAAAGAACTGTGACTGACCATGCGCGCGTGGGTAATGGTTGACGGGCACTTCGGCAAAGACGCAGCCAGCCGCGGACAGCTTGCGTATCATCTCAGTGCAAATCACGCCGCTTGATGAATTCAGTTGAATCTGCTGGATGGCGCGCCGCCGCATCAGTCGGAAGTCGCAATCAACATCACGGATTGGGAGGTTGAAAAGCAGACGCGCCAGACGGTTGTAGATCGCGCCAATGATGATCCGGTGGCGGCTGTCTCCGCGTTTCACTTTATATCCGTTGACAATATCAACCGTGTCGGTCATTAACGGAAACAGAGCCACCAGCTCGCGCGCATCATACTGCCCGTCACCATCCGTATAGAAAACCAGGTCTTTGCAGGCATGATTGAATCCGCTGCGAAGCGCCGCACCGTATCCCTGATTGTGCTCGTGATGAATGATCTTAATGAAAGGTGAGTTGGACGCCAGATGCTCCAGGACGGACATGGTTGCATCCGTGCTGCCGTCATTGACGACAATCACCTCATAGTCATGGGTTAGGGTTGGCAGGACGGCGAGCGCATCCGCTACCATCCGTTCAATGCTTCCTTCGTCGTTGTATGCCGGAAAGAAGACACTTACGCCAGGGGAACTCTGTGCCATAGTTCAACTAATGATCCGACTAATCTAAAGGTGAGGTTGCAGAGTTTATTAAATCCTCTTAATCTATGCAAGTCGAAGATAGCATCTGCTGGTTGCGTTCTGAGATTTGGCTCGCTCGAGAAAGCAATTCGGGTAGTGCTGGTCATTCCAGGAGGCGTGCCGGACACGCTCTCTGTTGCCGGGCGAGATGGCACGATGATCGCGTCGTTCCAAAATAATCTTCTGAGCCGTTAAGCTAACTTGGCCGGTTGATTTCGTTATTATAAATCTTACAAGACGAGCACAGAGGCGAGTCTGACGTCTGACAGCCTTGGTCAATTTATGCCGAAGCGCTTTTTGATCGCACTCCTTTTTTTGCTGCTGCTCTTTTTTCCACTGCTCTGGATTTCTCAGTACAACTATCCAAGCGGAGAAGATTATCTCATTGCCCTTCAGGCCAGAAGATTGGGCGCGCTGGGGGCCACTAAATGGTGGTACTTCAGTGGAGCGGGGAGGTACAGCTATCTATTTTTACAAAGTCTGATCTCATTATCTAACAGTTGGCTGACGATTTATAAGGTGTTTCCCGTAGCGCTGCTAATTGCGGGGTTCGGGTCTCTCTACTATTTCGTCAAAGCCCTCTTCGGCCCCGCGTTTAGCAAGACCACGCGCTTCATCCTCTCGGCGACGATCTACACCTTGCTGATTAGCCTGACCCCGGATATTGCGACCGGATTCTACTGGCTGGACACAAGCATCCAGTATGCCGGTGCGGTCTTTACGTCACTCCTAATCTTTGCGCTCTTCATCAATCTCTGCCGGACAAAAAAATCGCTGATTAGAATGAGCTACGCCTTACTGATGACGATCTTGATAGCGCTCTTAGCAGGTCTCAATGAGGTGTCCGTCCTCTTAGTCATTGCGACGTTCGGCTTGATTAATTTTCTCTATCTCATCGAGTTTAAGAGACTGCACACGTGGAGTCTGGCATTTTTAGCTCTCAGTATCATGTTCGGTTTGGTCTCCTTCTTAGCTCCCGGGACTCAGGCGCGCATTGCGGAAGTGGGAGCGGAATTTCATCTTCTCAATGTTCTGGCGGGCGCAATCGGACTGACCTTTTACCTGCTGATTGATCTTCTGACCTCCACTCCGCTGCTGCCAGCCAGCATCATTTACCTTGCTTTTTTGAGCGCTAATCGTGACAAGCTGGAGCGACTTTCTTCTCTCCTGCGCCGAGTGCGCTGGCACTGGATTCTGTTGTTTATGCTCCTCTCCATCACCGCCATTAACTTTGTCATCTTTACGGCGGTGGGCGTGAACAGCTTAACTGATCGCCTCAAGAACATTTACGTGTACAGCATTTTCTTCGGGTGGCTCTTGTTGCTGACTGCGCTCTTCTTTGATCTCTCCAGAAAAAAAGTTCACCTGTCTGTTCCGCATTGGATAAGCGGAGTGCTTGTGGCCTGCATCGTCGGCTTTCTCCTGACAGGATATAAGCTCGAACTCGGTGGTACAAATATCATCCCATCTTCATCTCGAAGCCAAAGATTCTTCTCTCAAATCAAGACGAAAAGTGTTTACGCCAATGCCTATTTAGACCTTCTCAGCGGGCGTGCCGAAAGGTTTTCCCGGCAGAACGAAGAAAGAGAGCGACAGCTTCTCAACGCCACCGGTGACACCGTAGAGTTTCCGCTTTACTCATATGTTCCTGCAACGATCTTCATTCAGGATGTCAATCATCCTTTTGGCGATCCTGAGTGGCAAAGCGCCTTCATCTGCGGACAAGTCAAACATCTTAATTATGTAGAAACCGGCCCACCACCTCCGCCAAAGGAAAAATTTTAAGGCCTCGTCCTCAAGGAAAAGGATGCGTGACTCTTAACAGCGCTCCACTGTCTGGCGGTGGTGATTTCCCTTGATTGGTCATGGCATGAAGAGATAGCTAAAATAGACTCTGTGTCAGACACGTCTGAGCAAAGAAACGCCAGCTTCGCATTGTTGGCGGCGGAGGCAGCAGCGTGCGTGTTATGCCCTGCCATGTGCGACCGGCGCGCTGTCTTGAGTGAGCGCAATGGCTCACTGAGCGCGCCGCTCATGTTCATCGGCGAAGCGCCGGGCAGACAGGGCGGCGACCGCACGCGCGTGCCGTTCTCAGGCGATCAATCTGGACGCAACTTTGAACGCTTCCTCGCTTCCATTAAACTCACACGCGCTTCAATCTTCATCACCAACGCCGTGCTCTGCAATCCACGTCGAGATTCCGGCGCGAATCGCCAGCCGACACAGAGAGAGGTCTCGAACTGTTCCGCTTTTCTTCGTCGCCAGATTGAAGTGATAAATCCGCGCGTGGTTGTGACGCTCGGCGCGGTCTCGCTTGCTGCGCTCCGGCTGGTTGAGTATCATCATCTGTCTCTCCGTGAAGCGGTCGGTCAGGTGCATGAGTGGAACGGGCGGCTGCTCGTTCCCGTTTACCATCCAAGCCCGCAGGTGCTGGCTTCGCACAGGCGCGAACGAGAGCAGTTGCGGGACTACAAAGCAATCGGACGCGCTCTCGCTTCAGTTGGCCTCGCAACATGAGGGCGCGCGTCAGAAAGAAAGGTTGAGAAAGATGAAGACATCCCCATTTAAGCTCTCAAGGAATTCGTGGATTTCATTAGCAGGCGTGACGCTGTTCATCATCGCCTCTTTCATGTCTATTGCGTCGGGCGTGCGCGCCGATGGGAAGAAAAATGATGCGGCGGCAGTTCCTCCGAAGGTCGGCGACGCCGCGCCGGATTTCAGTCTGCCTTACGCGACGCAGGAGAAGATTTTTCTCAAGCCGGAAGAACGCATGACGCTCGCAAGTATGCGCGGCAAGAATGTAATCTTAGCTTTCTATCCGGCGGACTGGTCTGGCGGCTGCACGAAAGAGGTCTGCACCCTGCGCGACACTTTCGCGGAGTTGTCGAAGCTGAACGCGACTGTGCTTGCCATCAGCGGCGATTACGTCTTCTCGCATCAGGAGTGGGCGAAGTTTCATAAGCTGCAATTTCCGTTGCTCTCCGACCACGACCACAAGGTCGCTAAACTTTACGGCAGCTACAACGAAGAGTTTGGCTTCAACAATCGCACCATCTTCCTGATAGACAAAAACGGTGTCGTGCGTTACAGCAACCTGGCGTTCAAAGCTGGCGACGCGAATGATTACAACAAGCTCAAAGAAGAGCTAGCCAAGCTGAACTAGAAGTCAGGTAATAATCGAATCGGAGTGTATTTATGTTGAGACTCGTAAATATTTTATGCGTCTCCCTGATCATTATTGCCCTACACGCAGAAGCGCAAACCCCTCTGGCTCTATCATTCTCTGTAGGCCATCAACAAGGTTCGTCTGATGATTGGTCAACAGGTAATTTCGAGAGGCTGGAGGGGTTTACTATTCGGCGTGTAGAACTTTTGGGGAATAGATTCATCAGAGACGAAGTGCTACATCGCGCGGCCAATTTGCGAGAAGGCAATTTCTTTACAGTTAGAGCGTTGCGACGAGGCTTGAAGCAACTTAATAGCTTGGGAGTGTTTGAGAAAGTCACAGAGCAGAATGTGAAATGGCAAGCCGATAATAACCTGCGTGAAGTGGACTTCGTTATCAGTGTTACAGAAAAGCCGCGTCGAAAATGATAGACACAGTTTATAAATCGCCGCTTGATGAGACACACGCGCGGCTCGGCGCGAAGATGTTGGAAGATGGCGAGTGGCGTCTCCCTTCATCTTACACCGATGCGGCATCTGAGTATGCGATTGTGCGCGATGGCGGCGCAGGGCTGATTGACCTTTCGTCACGCGGGCGCATAGAGGTTGCAGGCTCTGAGGCGGTGCAATTCTTAAACGGCCTCATCACCAATGATGTCAAGGCTCTCGCAGAAAATACGTGGATGCACGCCGCGTTTCCGAACGTGCAGGGACGGCTCATTGCAGAGGTGCGTGTGCTGCGTCTCGCGGGCGACAAATTCCTCTTCGACACGGAAGCCGTGACGCACGAGCGCGTGCTGAAAACACTCGAACGCTTCACGCTCGCGGGCGATTTCCGCGTTACGGATTTGACGGACGAAACCGCGCTCATCTCTTTGCAGGGCGCGCGTGCTTCTCAAATCATTAACACAACACTCGGCGAAGAGGCGGCACAAGTCGAACGCGGGCAGGTCGGCGCTGTGAGATGGAACGATCAACTGCTTCATCTCATTCGCACGACACACACATCTGAAGACGGTTTCGATCTCTTCGTCAGTGCGGCTGATGCCGTCTTGCTCTGGGATGCGCTCACGGAGTCCGGCGCGCGAGCTGTCGGCTTTGATGCGCTCGACATCTTACGCATCGAGGCTGGCGTCGCGCGCTACAATGTTGATATGGATGAGACGAACGTCGTGCTCGAAGCCGTGTCGGATGATGCGGTCAGCTTCACGAAGGGCTGCTACATCGGCCAGGAGATCATCGCGCGCATACACTGGCGCGGCCACGTCGCCAAGAAACTCGCCGGGCTGGTCTTTGACGAGACAGGAGAGGCAAAGCGCGACGATAAGATCAGAACGCCGGAGGGCAAAGAGATTGGTCGCCTGACTTCCATCGCATTCTCGCCGCGCTTGAATCGCATGATCGCGCTCGGTCTTGTCAAGTACGATTATCTCGCGCCTGAAACCCAAGTGCGCGTTGTTTCCAATGATGCAGAACTTGCGGCGCACGTCACAGCGCTTCCACACGTTCGCGGAAGTTGGTACGAAGCATCAAGCGCGACTGCGGAGAGCGGCGCATGAGCGAAGAGACAGATGGGACGGATGCTGCGACTACGCCACGCGACCTCGATTTCGAGCAGGCACGGCTCGCTTACTCCATCATCGAATCACTGCTTGAGCACACGCGCATCATCAGCGACCTCATCGCTTTGATGGCGCAGACGCTCGACCCGGACACCACCAAAGCTCTCACCAACACACCACACTGGCAAGCCTATCTCGATAGTCGCCGCGCGATGGAGCGAACGCGAAGTGATGTTGAGAAATTCGCTGAGATCATGAAGAAACTCGCCGCCGATGAACAAACCTGATTGCTCTTAAATTCCCCTACCACATTCCACGCCGTTTCAGCCACAGCAGGGCAATACCAATCAGCACGAGTGTGAACGCGCAGACGAGCCAGAAGCCGACATCTATTCCGGCGATGCGAACGTGTGCCAGAGGCAGTCCTGAGACATTCATCCCCCACGCGCCAAAGACGGCGGCGGCGGCGGCTTCACAAATTCCAACGACCGTCAGCGTCTTCATCGTTTCGTTAAGCTGGTTGGACATAAAGGCCAGGTGAGCTTCGGTCGCGCCCGCGACCATGTCCTGTTGAATGTCAACGATGTCCAGGAGGCGCAGGATGTGATCGTAAACAGCCTGAAAGTAAGGATGCGTTTCGAGATCAAAGAGCGAGTGCTCGCGTTTGGGAAATTCATTAAAGGCATCGCGCAAAGGATAGAGCGCCATCCGTAGCGCAAAGACGCTGCGTTTGACGACCAGCAATTCTTCCGGGTTCGCGCCCTTGTTCCCACGAAACATGGTCGCGTCCAACTGGTGCAAGCGGTCATCAATATCGTCAACGATAGGAAAGCAGGCGTCTATGATCGCGTCCACGACGATGTGCGAGAGAAAACCGACGCGGTCGCGCAGGTCTGGTTGCGCCTTTTCCCAGCGCTGGCGCGCCAGATCAAGCGCGGGAACGTGGCCCGGATGCAGCGACACGATATAGTTCTGGCCGATGAAGAGATCAACTTCGGTCATCTGCAATTCTCGACTCCCTGCTGTCTCCAACGGCGCATAGATGACGATGTTGTAGTAGTTCGGATACTCATCAACTTTAGGACGTTGACGCTGCTTCAAGGCATCTTCCAAAGAGAGCGGACTGAAATCAAACTCTTCCGTGAGCATCTTCAACTCCGCCGCGCCGGGATCGCGGATGTCCACCCAGAGGAGCACATCCGGCGAGGGCAGTTCATCGCTGATCCGCTCCGGCGGCAGCGACTCCGGCTGCTCGACACCCGGACGGCGCATCAGCACAGTCGTCTGCGCGCCCGGCGTCTGGCGGGTGAGCGCGGGAGCTAAACGCTTCATTGGCCGAAGCTCTTTTGATGTTGAAGCTCCGGGTGATTTCCTGAGCGCGCGGAGTTTTGCGAGAATCGTTCCTCTACTTTGAATCATAGTTGCTGCTCCTTAATTCTCCTCCCAGACTATCTAGCACTTATTCTTGAAAAAGCGAAGGCTGATCGCGTCAAGCATTAAGACTATTCCCGGAGCAGAGCGGACGCTGGGCGAAGAGGAAGCGACACAGAAGCGGAACGATACCGATTGCAAGCAGATTATTAAACCTTGAAAGTATCCAGACATTTTCGGCGCAACTCGCGCGCCGATTGAATGAGTTATGAGGCGCAGTCCAAACAGCATTACACAATCTTAAAAATGGCTAAGATCACCAGCGCCCAAGCCACTAACGAAATCATTGGCAAAAAATGCGTTAGCAGTGCCGTGACGGAGATAGGCTTCATTGGCACTTCATCTATGTATTGTTGGTAGATTGAATCTACTTCTTTTAATTTTCGTGTTAGGAAGTTGGAACGCTTATGCAATGTAGCATTAGAAAACCAAAGGATCAGCGTCATGGTTATGCCTAGCCCACAGACAATCAATTTTATTGACCTGTCGCCATCTTTCCAAAGACTAGCTATCGCTGCAAAGAAAATTGATTCTGCGACAAGAAGGAGGTTGATCCTCATATGAAATACATTATTAACATGAAACAGTAGCGGTCTGATATCTTCTTTGATGGGATGCTCCTCACGCATAGTTTTCTCCTCCTTCAATTGCGCTCAGATAAAGTGTGTCCCCTTGCGCCCAATAACGTCAGAGTTGACCGGGCGCGGCGATTACTTTCAACCTTCGCCGGATCAAACAAGTTGAGAAAGAGGCTCGCCGCGCTCCCGCTCCAATGAGTTCCTATCAGGCGCGGCGTGGCTGAAGGACGATTCTTTATTTTGGTGTGCGCTCGTTGTAGCTCGGCTCAAGCGCGCGGGTCGTGTGTTCGGTCACGCTCGGCATGTGTTCCGGCAGCACTCGCGCCTGTGCCGCGTCCAACTCTTTCGTCGCTTGTCCCTTCAATGGCACAGTCTCGCCTGCTGCCTCAGCGCCACGCTGACGACGCAATAGCAGCCGAATGAAGACGCCTTCGACTGTAAGCATTATCAGAAAGCTCAAGATCATGAAAGCGAGAATCTGCCCTGTATTTAAGTTGAGCATTTTCATCCCAAACATTAGCAAAATGATCGCTATCAGGCCGAAGACGAAGGTGATGACCATCGCCGGGACGAGTATTCCAGGTTTCACTTCTGCTGATTTGACGACGTTATCGCTTTTCGCTCCACTCGACTTTGCGCCACAATAATTACAGTAGCTCAAGCCCTGCGCGACCACTACGCCGCATGATGAACAATACATCCTCTGTTACCTCCTTAAATCATTACGATATCGAATGATGCTAAGTTCAACAGCGATTTCTCAGCAAAGGACAAGCGCCTAACGATTGAGTTCAGGTGGCGCTTTGAATCTTTCGCTATTAAGGCAGATTGCAAAATGCGCTGACTGTTCCCCGTCTTTTCTCATGGCCTATCCAACAATGACTGCAATTCTGCCAGCAGAAATGGTTAACCTCTTAGCCAGACCAACAAAGTTACAAATAATATAGTGCAACCCTTAGCTAAGTAATACAATATTTCTCGAACAGCAAAAACTAAAGGCGCGCCAGTAAATACTACTGAGAGCGTATAAAGGAGCCGGAGTGATCCGCCTCTTGGGTGATCGTTTAATGGTAAAAGAAGCGCAGGTATTTCGCTGAAGGTAATAATAAGTTGATAAAAACCTCCTACGCAAAATAGAAAAAATAATGCATATGCAAATGCAAAAGACCCCCCTCGATAAATACTTAAAAGAGTGACTGTTAGTATCAGAATTGCCTGTGGTGTCAAGCTGTAGGTCGCATCATAATAAAGAAAGGCATCTCTAATACGTTTCCGCGAAGGAGCTAGGGCTATCGCCCAACTCATGACTTGTGCGGTCAGTGCAAAAAATACTACCGGCCCTACAAAAGCTACGAGTAAAGCAAATATCTTTGGTTGATACAGGTCTATAAGGGCTTGAGGCGTTTTGCTTGGAGACGGAGGCGCAAGTGTTTCTGATGAGGAAAATAGACTGATAGCCAGAGAGATAAGTGAAGCAGGAAGCGCAATGATTACCGTTTGATAGAGCTTATAAGTAAACGGCCCCATAAGTTTTCGCTGCTTGATTTCATCCGCAGACAAATTAAAGGGACGCTTTCCCTCCGTCATGAGACTTATCGGATTTAGCTCTCCTTCCTTAATAAGTTTGCGAGTTTTAAGAAAGCTCCTAAACTTCTCATATTTTTTCTTCCATCCGAGAAAGTCTTGAAAAAATTCCCAGAATTTCTCCGGCTCTACACTAGAAGCAGGATTAGAGGAATCTTTGGAGACAGGATCATGGTTATTCACTTTTGCTCACCTCGATTCAACAAGTATTCGTAACAGGAAGCTCTGGCAAACAGTCAAAGATGATCGTGATAGCAGTTGAGGCCGTCGAACTACTGTACCGAGTGATTCGGCATCGCTAGTCAAAAGAGCGGTTTTACTGTCTTCCTTCAGTGAAACATTTCCAGCGCACGCCTTAGCTTTTCCGCGAAGATGTCTCTTCCGCTTGAGTGTCGTCGTCTTCGTGCAGGTCGTCGCACAGGTGCATGATTTCGTCCCATTCGGCGAGGGCGGCGGGATTGCCGACATAGAGTTCGCGCATGATGGGGTCAAGCTCGTTCTGGATTCTATTCCCTTTGGCGAGAATGGCGTCAATGCGCGGGTCTCCTTCGTCGTCCGGGCCGGTCGGGTTTTCTTCGTCCACCCTTTGCATCTCTTTGAGGACCTTGTCCATTTCTCGGAGCAGGTTCTGTTTCTTCAGCTCCTTGATGCGCTGATCAATTTGGCGGGAAAGATTTTTGTCTCGCATAAAGGATGTCTCTCCTGACCTTCGGAAATCGGGTTGTGTGACGCCTTGTCCGGCAAGATGCGCGGCGCTTTTGGCTCGGAACTGCGAGCCGAGAGCCAGGACTTTCGTGTTCTGAGAGCCAGCTTTGCGACTCCGCGCATGGAGTTTCAGTCGCGCGGACGGACGGCTGACTCTCGGAGAGTGAATGTTCGCTCTCCAAGACCGAACGCTCGACCGGCGAGCAAACTTCTCAAATGATGAGAGCCGCCCGATTGCGAGTCCGGTCGAATGAGTTGGGCGGCGGTGTTGCAATAGCAGGATGTGGTTTTAAGTATCACCGCGCCCGGTAACGTGTCACTGCTGATCCGCTAACTGCATATATGTTAGCGCCGACGTATTCACCCAAATCACCTTCGGGCCATTTAAAGCTTGACCCTCGGCTTTAATCCAGCCGTTACTTTGAACCTCCAGCACTTTGAAGGTATTAAGAGTTCCGGTGCCGCCATAATAGGATTTACCTGTCTGGATAAATGTAGGTGGTGGGGCTGCCTCAACCGATGAGGCAATGAAATTCTTGGCGCAAATGATCGCCAAAAGCAGAGCAATCACTACAAGCGTTACTTTAACGAATCTGTTTGTTTCCATTTCAAAGTCCTTTCGCTTTCAATAAGATGATATGAGCCGCCCAACGCTGGAATTGAGCGGCTGCCCGCCCGCTAAAGACCGCCTCAAAGAATCCATACAACGCAGATGAGAGGCAGGCTGGCGGGCAGTCCGCTCGAATGACTTGTTCGGCGGCGGTTCAATAACAGCGGCAGTCTTTCCCTACAGCTTACTTTAGAGGGAATTTGATTCTGCCTGACTTATCGCGCTTCGAAAAATCAACCTCATTGCTCCCAGAACTTATTGAACCTCCTCCTTTAGCCTCAAGGTCTGTGATTAATATCGTCAGCGAAGAAGTCTCGGAATCAACTTCTATGTCCATGTCAATACGCCCATCACCTTGATTCTTCGAAACGGTAAGGGTGTTACCACCGACTTCAAAATGAGAAGCCCCGGTAAAATCAGCACCAAACCCTGAATCGGGGCGCGTAACCCATTTAGCGTTTCCAGATTCCAGCTTAATCTTCGCGGCACCGTGAACAACCACAGTTAACGGATAAGAAGCTTTGCCGCTGGACTGAGCCGAACTCGTTGATAGTGATACCAAAATGGCACTAACTATCATCGCTGCCAGAAATATCTTTCGCATTGTATTTTCTCCTTAGTTGAGTGAGGCTTCAAGCAAGCGGTCTTCCTATCGCAAGCCCCAATTAAGCGATAGCCGCCGAACTACTATTGTGCCGCTTCGAGCGGCCTAACCCGGCAAGAGGGCGGCAAAAGCCGAACACTTCGGTCTCACACGCCTAAAAATGGCAGATATTACCGCTCCACTTCGCCGCACATTTCCAGCACACGCCTTATTCTTTCTTCAAAGATGTATCTTCCGCTTGTGTGGCATCGTCTTCAGGCGGGTTGTCGCGCATACGCATGATGTCGTCCCATTCGGCGAGTGTGGCGGGGTCGTCACGATAGGTCTCGCGGACGATTGGGTCAAGCTCTTCCATGGCCTTCAGCCCTTTGGCAATGAGCGCGGCCACGACCGGGTCTGACTCCTGCTCCGGGGCGGGCTGATGCTTGCTGCGCTGCCGGTCAGTCCTTTCCATCTCTTTGAGTGCCCGGTCAATTTTGCCGGAAAGATTGTCGTTTGGCATAAATGGCGTGTCTCCTTCGCTATGGTTGGATCGTTGCGGGCGTTTTTACAGGGATTTTCGACTTCTGTGGCTCAAAGTTCCGGCAAAAAGGCTCAAAGCCGGCCTTCTGAACACGGACGTTGAGCCTTTGAAGCCGAGCCTTCAGCCTCAGAACAGGAACTTTGTGCCTCAAAACAGAAAAGATTGACAAAATTACAGGAACGATTGACAAATTTTGTCAATTCTTCCTGCTCAGAACTCGAACATCCGACCTTTTTTCTTCAACGTCGGGCAAATTTTCTCGGACGCCGAACCTTTTTTCTCGAACGTCGAGCCTTTTTTCTCAAATCTTCGACATCGGAAGCCGGAGGTCGAGCTTTTTTACCTCGTCGTTCGAGTAAAAAAGCTCAATCTTCCGGTTCAGCACCTCAAATTTCATGCTCCGCAGGGAACATGGCGGTCAGGGGCGAGCGGTCGGCACGCCCCTGTTCACACGCTTTTGACTGTTGCCGTCCAGACCGGAGCCGTCAACTTTACTGCGGCGGGGCGGGCGGAGTCGTGTTTTTAGCAGTCTTGCGCGCAAAGCGTTGGCTCAGGGCGTCAAGGGCGGAGTCGAGCGCCGCGCCCTTTCCGGCTCTGTGCGCGAATTGATAGACGAGCAGCGCCGCCGTGTAGGCTTCGCTTCCGACCTCCAGAAAGGTGTCTTCAATCAACTCCTGCAACTGCGCGAGCGCTGTCAGAATGGGCGCGAGCGCCAGAATTAGTTCCACGTCCTTACGCATCTCTTCCACGTCGAAAGAGCGCGGCAGGATGTCCTCGTTCTGCGTGGCGACATCGAGCGCCTGCGCGACGAAGGCACGGCTTTTATCGCCCATCTTCGGCAGCGCGCGGCGCTCCTCCGGCGTCAGGTCAACCAGGAAGGGAAGTTTCTGACGCATGTTGTTGATGGCGGACATCACGAACTGCTGGTCTGCGTCCGAGAGTGTCGCGCTGATTCTATTCTCCTGCATTTTGGGTTCTCCTTAACAGGCGGCTGAGTCTGTTGGTATGAGGCTCGCCGCCCGGGGTTGAAAGGTTTAGAGGTGCTTCGAGGCGAGAGCGTAATGGCGCTCTCCC
>JAVHWW010000035.1:0-20654 GCA_032159235.1 Acidobacteriota bacterium | reverse complement strand
CGCGGCTGTTCCGGGCTTCCAGTGAAACATTGTCTTCAGCGAGTTGAACAACACTCTGGTATTATGCTGGGCCTCTCTTCCAGGCGCGCTCCCAACCAGCATGGCAACAGTTAAGACCGAAGTTAATGAAATTGGTAAAACGTGAGAGTTATAGCATGAGGGCGGTTGCCGCGCACACAGGCGAAGGAGTGCGGCTTTGCACAAAAATTCAAAATGACCGCAGGATATTGAGCCAAGAACATCTGCTGTCCTCAAGATATTGCGGTGTAGAGTTAATTTTTGTGCAAAGCCACTCCGCGATGATTGCCCAAGAAGGCATGTTCGTTCTAAAATTTTCCAAGCATCGGATTCAGTTCCGCGAGAGCAAATTCCGGTAAAGCTCGATGGCTTTTCCGCGTCCCAGACGCCTTGAGGCGATCCGACTGATTGTGCTTAAAAAAAGAGCTTGTACCATCAAATATCAAAACGACACAAGGTAATTCCTCAACCCGCAAGATATGGACTGCGCCAACTATTTGTTGCCAACCTTTGCTTGACCGATGCTTAATCGCGTTACACACTATCCTCATCTCATGATGAGGATGGAGCAATGAGTTATTCTGCTTTAGAACTGAATGGCAAAGTGGCAGTCGTGATCGGCGGCACATCGGGCATCGGTCGGGCCATCGCGCACGGACTGGCCGAAGCAGGCGCGGACGTGATCCCGACTGCGCGCCGGATGGAACAGGTTGAAGCTGCGGCCACCGAGATTGAAGAGCGTGGACGCCGCACGTTGCGTCTTGCTTCCGATGTCTCTGATCGCGCTTCCTTGCAGCGTGTGCTGGAAGAAAGCGTGCGCGTGTTTGGGCAGGTAGATATTCTGGTCAACTGCGCGGGGCGCACGAAGCGCGGACCCACGCTCGATTTCACGGAAGAGGATTGGAACACGATTATGGAAACGAATCTGACGGGCACACTCAGAGCCTGTCAGGTCTTCGGTCGTCACATGCTGGAGCGCGAGTACGGGCGCATCATCAACATCGCGTCGCTGTCAACCTTCGTCGCGCTGCATGAAGTTGCGGCTTATGCGGCGAGCAAGGCGGCGGTGGCTTCGCTGACGAAATCGCTGGCGGTGGAATGGTCTGCGCGCGGGGTCAACGTCAACGCGATTGCGCCGGGAGTCTTTCGGACGGCATTGAATGAGAAGTTGCTGGACGAGACGGAGCGCGGGCGCGAGTTTTTGCTGCGAACGCCGATGAAGCGGTTCGGGAAAGTCGAAGAGTTGGCTGGCGCGGCGGTCTTTCTGGCTTCCGATGCGGCCAGTTTCGTGACAGGCGAAGTCCTTGTGGTTGATGGCGGCTTCCTGGCAAGCGGCGTTAATCAATAGCAGAAGCCAACGCGCAAGTCTTCATCCACCTCTTGAATTTATCAACCAGCTACCGCAAGGCGAGACTAACTTAGACATTCAGCGACAGCTTATCTATGTGCCAGTTTGCTCTCCGCCATATTCGGGCCGAGCAGGAGGCTGCGGTCTGATGAATCCACTTTCGGTATCTTCGTCATCAGGGATTGATACAGCCGGTCTTGATAATGTGCGGCGGCGATCCGCATCAACGGGAAGAGAGTCTCTGGTTGCCACCCGGTGATCTGTTGGTCAGGCCATTTACTCTCGCCGAGAGCGAAAGGCACCAGGTATTCGAGCGCCTTGCGAATGCTGCGACCATCTGCCGTTTTATAGTTCCATAAATCAACGCCGACGTTTTCGCCGAGCCGCGCCAGCAGCATCAGTCCCCCGAGATTCCCGACGCTATAACTCCAGGCCTTCGTGCGAACGAGTTCGAGAGGCTGGCGTCCGTCAGGCTCAATCTGCGAGGCGATGCGTTTCTGGCGCACGGCTTCGAGAATGCTCATGGCTAAATCTTTCTTGCCGAGAAAGAGCGCGTAGGATGTTGCTTGAACTGCGTAGTAAGTTCCGTGATTGTTTTTCGCGGCGGCCTCCTCGCGCCCGTTCTTGCTCTCCTGCATCCAGTTGAGAAATTTTGCGAACCACTCCTGGAGATTGCGCTGGTCTGCTTCAGTCCAAGACTTCGAGCCTGCCAATAGCCCAACCGAATCTACGACCTGCGTCAGCCCGCGCGTCTCAATCAAACCGATGCCGCGCCCCGTGTTGACGCCGGGAATGAATTGCGCGTATTGCAGGTTCGGATTCATGCGCGTCGCCGGATCGAAGAACCAGGCGCGCAACAACTGCGCTGCCTTCGCAGCATAAGCCTCGCTGCCTTTGAGATAGTAAGCGAGCGAGAGAGTCTCAACTGCGGAGACCATCTCATCCATCGTGTGATGGTCGGTGATTTTGTTGATCTCAGGATTGCGCTCGCCGTCGCGCCGGATGTAAGGAAGGCCGTTCGGTGATTTCGGATCAGGCCAGAAGTATGGAGCCTGGCTCATGTAGTCATGCTTGTCGCCGCTCGGCGGCGTGACCTCTTTACTGACGACGGAGAACGTGCCTGCGGAGAGCGCCTTCTGCGCCTCGCGTTCAAGCCTGCCCCACGCCTGCGCGAGACTTTTATCATCGGCACGAAGACGTTGCCTGGTCGCCTGCAACTGTCCGGCATCAAGCAGGAACACGCGAGGCGTGTCGGAAACGCCGACTGGGGTCGCAACTTTTTGCGCGACAACCTGCGTGACTATTAACAAACCAGATAGACAGCCTAACATTAACTTTCCGATTCTTCTCAAGTGCATATCCTCCCGGCTCTGCTCCTGCGCAGCGGCAACGGATATTAGATGTTACCGGTAACGCTGTCAAAATATTGTGGTAGGATACCGCCGGTTCAATTCTTAATTGCCAAACACAATCTAACTCCTAGCTCTAATATTAACTTCGATAAGAGAAGGATAAAATGCGCGCGATTTCCCTGTTAGTTATTCTGGTAATCCTCTTCCCCCTCTTCAATCTGAGTTCCCCAGCGCAGCAGAGAATGAGCCGTCAGCCAAACATCTATCACGATGGCTGGGTTGATTTGAACAAGAACGGCAAGATGGATATTTACGAGAATCCCAAAGCCGATATCAACGCACGCATCGAAGATTTGCTCTCGCAGATGACACTCGAAGAGAAGACCTGCCAGACGGCGACTCTCTACGGTTACGGGCGTGTGCTGAAAGATGAGCTACCGACGCCGGAGTGGAAGAATCAAATCTGGAAAGACGGCATCGCCAACATTGACGAGCACCTGAATGGATGGGGCGCAGGTTCAAAGAGCATCTACGCCACAGACATCAAGAAGCATGTCTGGGCTATGAACGAAGTTCAACGCTTTTTTATTGAAGAGACACGACTCGGCATCCCTGCGGACTTTACGAATGAAGGACTGCGCGGCGTCGCTGCATTTACCGCAACGAGTTTCCCATCGCAAATAGGCATCGGCCACACTTGGGACAAAGAGTTAGTGCGTGAGATGGGACGCATCACCGCTGTCGAAGGCAGGGCGCTGGGTTACACGAATGTTTATGCTCCAACTCTGGATGCGTCACGCGATCAGCGTTGGGGACGTGTGGAAGACACTTACGGTGAAGACCCATACCTCATTTCTCGTCTCGGCGTGGAGATGGTCAAAGGTTTGCAGGAGAACTACACAGTGGCGGCGACGGCCAAACATTTCGCTGTGTACAGTTACGGCAAAGGCGCGCGAGAAGGACAAGCACGCACAGACCCGCAGACCTCACCGCGCGAAGTCGAGAATATTTTTCTTCCGCCTTTCAAAGCTGTTATCAAAGAGGCCGGACTGCTCGGCATCATGAGTTCGTATAACGACTTTGACGGCATCCCGATCACCGGAAGCAAATACTGGTTGACGACTCGGCTGAGAAATGATTTTGGATTCAAAGGCTACGTCGTCTCCGATAGCGCTGCTGTCGAATATCTCTATAACAAGCACGCCGTCGCAACGGACATGAAAGACGCCGTCAGGCAAACAATCGAGGCTGGCTTGAATGTCAAAACCAATTTTACCAAGCCGGAAGATTTCATTCTTCCTTTGCGCGAGTTGGTCAAAGAAGGAAAGGTCTCGATGAAGACGCTCGACGACAGAGTGCGCGATGTCCTGCGCGTCAAGTTTCTGGTCGGCATCTTCGATCATCCTTACGTGACAGATGCAGAGGCAACCGAACGAATCGTCAACTCCGCAGAGCATCAACAAGTCGCTCTGCGTGCGGCGCGCGAGAGCCTCGTGCTCCTCAAGAATGAAAAGAATATTCTGCCACTGAGCAAAGCCATCAATTCAATCGCCGTCATCGGGCCGAATGCTGATGATGACAGTCTCACTCAATATCGTTACGGGCCGAACGGCGTGAAAGGTGTTACGGTACTGCAAGGCATTAAAAACAAATTAGGTGATCGTGTCAAAGTCAACTATGCGAAGGGCTGCGAGGTCACGAGCGCACACTGGCCTGAGACCGAAGTGTTGCCTGAGCCTCTGACGAAAGAAGAACAGGACGAGATTACTAAAGCGGTTGAAGCGGCGAAAAATTCAGATGTGGCCGTTGTTGTGCTTGGCGACTCTGGAAAAACTGTCGGCGAGAGTGAGAGCCGCACGAGTCTTGATTTGCCTGGTCGTCAATTAGAATTGGTGCAAGCTGTCTATGCGACGGGCAAGCCCGTGATAGTTATTTTACTCAACGGTCGTCCATTGAGTATCAACTGGGTGAACAAGTATGTGCCGGGAATTTTGGAGGCTTGGCTTCCGGGCGCGCAAGGTGGAACTGCCATTGCCGACGTGCTCTTCGGCGATTACAATCCGGGCGGAAAATTGACGATGACATTTCCCAAAACGGTCGGACAGATTCCATATAACTTTCCGACCAAGCCCAACGCTCAGTGGGAAGGCGAGAAGACGCGCGTCAACGGCGCGCTCTACTATTTCGGTTACGGCCTGAGCTACACCACGTTCGCTTACAGCAATTTGAAAATCAGCCCATTGGAGCAGCACGCGCGCGGCAACATTACTATCAGCTTCGCTGTTAAGAACACAGGCTCGCGCGAAGGCGATGAAGTCGTGCAACTTTACACACGCGATCTGGTGAGCAGCGTCACCACCTACGAGAAGAACCTGCGCGGCTTCGAGCGAGTTCATCTGAAGCCAGGTGAGACAAAGACTGTTAACTTCACTCTGATGCCTGATGATTTATCCCTCTGGGACAGGAACATGAATTTTGTGGTTGAACCGGGAATGTTCAGAGTTATGATAGGCTCTTCTTCCGAAGATATTCGACTCAAAGGCGATTTTGAGATTCTCCCAGAGAGCAAGTGAAATTCTATCCGACTTGCCGCCTGATGTTTTTATTGAAGCGCTGTCAAGCAAAGCAAAAACAATCCTTACCCATTCAACTCAACCTCAAACTTTATGGCACGAGCTTTCACTCCGACTTGAAAAGTTTTCCAAGCAGGGGCAGGCGGTAGAATAATTCAGGCAAAAATTTTTCTTGACAGAAAAACCTTCGAGGTATATTGTTCGCTCTCCGAACAATATCGGAGAAACCAATGCGCAAAATCAACCCCCGAGATTTTCACATAGCGACCCGCACCACTTCCCGCGATATTAATCGCCGCATCGCGCTCAATCTGATCCGCGAGCATCAACCCATCTCGCGCGCAGACCTGGCGCGCCGGATGGATGTGACGCGCGGCGCGGTGAGTGTGCTGGTGCAGGAGTTGATCGAGCAGGACTTGATTTATGAAGGCGCGACGGGCGACACAGCGCGCGGACGTAAGCCGACTTTCCTGCACATCAGGACGCAAGACCGCTTGGCTATCGCTGTTGATGTGCGCTTCAGCAAGACCTACCTGATGCTATGCGATTTTTCGGGACGGCAACTCGCGCTGGAGATTTACGACACAGTCTTTTCAATCCCGGCGTTCGTCAAAGACCTGGCTGCTCGCATTCGTAGAATGCTGAGAACACAGGGCGCAAAGAGAAATTGCGAGGGCATCGGCGTGGTCGTGCCCGGCATGGTGGATTATCGCACGGGGCGCATTCTCAATGCCCCGACGCTCGGCTGGCGCGAGGTAGACATCCGCGACGGACTGGCTGCGGCGACGGCGCTGCCGGTGCAGGTGGAGAACTCCGCTCGCGCCTGCTCGCTCGCCACTCTATGGCTGGAACGTGGAGAGGCGACCGTCACGCAAAACTTTGCTTACGTGAGCGTGTCGGACGGCATCGGAGTGGGTATTGTGTTGAATGGCGAACTGGTTCGCGGGCACAACCACGTTGCAGGGGAATTCGGACACATGCCGCTCAGTTTAGACGGGCCGCGCTGTATGTGTGGCCGAACAGGATGCTGGGAAGCGTACATCTCCAATCTGGCGACGCTGGCGCGTTATTTTGGGCGGGATTTGTCCAAACTCCATCCAAATTCATTGCACGACGCCAGACAAAACTCATTTACCGTCTTAGACCTGATCGCGCGGGCGCGCGGCAACGATGCCAAAGCCATCGTCGCGATTCAATCCACCGCACGTTTCTTAGGGCTGGGCTTGGCGACCGTTATTAACGTCGCGAACCCAGACACCATCTATCTGGCGGGCGAGATCACGACCGCCTGGGATTTGATGGAGAGCATCGTGCGGGAGGCGCTCGTCGAGCGCGCCCTGACGGAAGCTGCCGCGTCAACGCCGCTTCGCGTCACTGCAACGCACGAGTATCCAAGGTTACGTGGAGCAATGGCGCTCATTGCTGCACCGACTTTTGCAGCACCACGTGTAGCCTAGAATGTTAAGGAGAGAGCACAGGCTCTTACTTCCTTCCGAAGGTCAACAGAACAAGGGATCAACTTAATTTCTCGGGAGCAACCGTACCACTATCGGTAAGGGTGTCGGTCTTGTCTGCGGTTTTTGATTCTTCATTGGAGGTCACTAATATGCGAAGTGCAAACAAATCCTGGTCAAAACATTTCTTTGTCACAAGAATTTGCGGATTACTCTTGTTGATGATCTGTGGCGGTTTCAGCATACAGGGACAAACAATCTCTGGGCGCATTTCCGGTACGGTGCGGGATAGCCAGGGTGCGATTGTCCCGAACGCATCCATTACCGTCACTGACACAGCCAATAATTTGGTGCGTACCGCAATTGCGGATGAGAGCGGGTTTTACACTGTCACGAACCTGCCTCCCAGCACCTACACAATATCGGCGGAACTGAAAGGATTCAAAAAGGCGCTACTGGGCGACAATGTTCTGGCCGCCGATGCGCGTCTGACGGTTGACATCATGCTTGAGCCGGGAGAGCTTTCTGAAACGGTTCAGGTCGCTACGTCGTCTGGAGAGACTGTGAACACTACCTCCGGAGAAGTCGCGCGCGTGATTGATAAGCGGCAGGTGCAAGACCTCGCACTGAACGGGCGGAACTATATGCAATTGGTGACGCTCATTCCCGGCTCGGTCATTCTCGATGAAGATCAGCTAGCACTCACTACCAGCTTGAGCATCAGTCAAGCAGCCATCAATGGAAACCGTCCGAATTATAACAACCTCACGGTTGATGGCGGCTTCAATATGGATTCCGGCAGCAATAACAGTCAGGTCAACAACGTCGGCATTGACTTCATTCAGGAAGTCAAGATCGAAACGTCCAACTTCTCAGCCGAGTATGGCCGCAATTCCGGGGCTGCGATCAACATCATCACGCGCGGCGGGGGCAATGCGTTTCACGGCAGCGCTTTTGAATTCTTTCGCAATGACAAGCTTGACGCGCGCCGTTTCTTCGCGCCCGTCAGAGCGAATCTGCGGTTCAACAATTTCGGCTGGAACTTCAACGGGCCAATCAAGAAAGACAAGTTCTTCTTTTTCGGAGGCCAGGAGTGGAAGTATATCCGCCAGCTTTCGGATGCGACGCGCCGAACGCTGCCGACGAGGGCGGAAAGGGCCGGAGATTTCAGCGCGCGTTCTGGCACGCTGAACGTCCCGACTGGTTACACAGCGATTAATCCCGCCACGGGCGCGGTAGTTGCCGCCGGGCAGCCAATTCCCGGTCGCAACCTCGCTAACCTGAGACTGAACGGTGCGCCGGTGGGTATCACACCGAACGGTGCGGCTATTGCGGCAGTTTACACCGCGATGGAGAAGGTGGCCGCAGCATACACAGACACGACGGCGGCGAACAATGCCACCTACCAGCAGCCCAACCCGTTCAACTTCCGCGAAGACAACGTGCGTCTGGACTATCGTTTCAATGAAAAGCACAGTGTCTATGGCCGCTACTTCCACGACCACTACGACCTGATTGATCCATTCGGTACGTTTATCAACTCGCAACTGCCAACGATTCCGAGCAATCGTCTGCGGCCCGGTAACAGCATTCAACTCTCTTACACTTGGCTGATCAGTCCGACGCTGATCAACGAGGCCAAGATCAACGCCTCCTGGAACGGTCAAAGGATTCCTCCGGTCGGTGAGTTCTGGAAGCGGGAGACTTACGGGTTCACTTATCCGCAACTGTTCTCCGGCGGTCGCTTCGACAACAGCATTCCTGACACTACCATCACCGGCTTTGCCAGCTTCAATGGCGCTGCAGCTTCGCTGGTATCACCCACCACTGACATCGCCGAGAGTGACAACCTCACTATCGTTCGCGGTAAGCATTCGATCAAAACGGGCGTGTTGGTTGTTCGTAACCGCAAGGATCAGAACGGGCGGTCCAATTACGCGGGTACGCTCGCTTTCAGCACGAGCGGCAACACGAGAACGACAGGCAACGCCTTTGCAGATGCCTTGCTGGGAAATTTTCGGACCTATAACGAGGCGGACAATGACCCGACTGGATTCTTTCGCTTCAACCAGGTCGAGGCATACGTGACCGATAGCTGGAAGGTAGCTCGCAATCTGAGCCTTGAATTTGGCGCACGCTACTATTACTTCTCGCCGACTTATTTGCAGGCGAACAACGCAGCCAACTTCGACCCCAGCAGATACGATCCCACCCAGGCCGTGACCATCCTCGCTAACGGCAACATCGATCCGACCAAGGGTGGCAATCGGTTCGATGGGCTGGTGCGCGCGGGAACCGGAATCCCGGATGATCAAGTCGGGCGAGTGAGCATTGCGGGCAGTCCTATACTGCAGGCCGTCCCGACTGGAGCGCCGCGCGGTTTCTTCCAACCCGCTCACAAGATCGCACCGCGCGTCGGCTTTGCTTATGCGCCGTTTGGGAACGATAAGACCTCGATTCGCGGTGGCTTTGGCATCTTCTATGATAAGGCCGAAGGCAACCTGATCTTTTCTCAATTGAATGTCCCTCCCTTCATCAACACTCCCCAGTTTGAAAATGGCAACATTGCCAATCCCTCGGGTGGCACTCCCTCTGCGCTGACGCCGTTCGGCACGATCAACGCGATTGACCCCAACCTGAAGGTCTCATCCTCGATGAATTTCAGTCTCGGTGTGCAACGGGAATTGCCTCAAGGCTTCTTCGTTGAGGCAACATACGTAGGCAACTTGGGACGGCACTTGATACGCCAACCGGATATCAATATGCCGACTTTTGCAGCCCTCGCGGCCAACGCCGCCGGCGCTAAGGCGTCGGTTAACTCTCTACGACCTTATAAGGGTTTCTCTCAAATCAGAATGCGTCTCTCGGATGCCAATTCGAACTACAATGGGCTGCAACTTTACGCGGCCAAACGCAAAGGCGATTTGGAACTGACCGCCTCCTATACGTGGTCCAAAGCTCTCACGGACACAAGCGGGAATGCAGATAACGTAGATGTCGGAGACGATCCCTTCAACCGTCGTCTGAGCTACGGCCCAGCGACTTTTGATCGTCGGCACATCTTCGTCACCACTTACGACTATCGGTTACCCTTCTTCCACAACCTGAAAGGCGTGGGCGGGGCGGTACTCTCCGGCTGGGAAATCAGCGGCATCACCCGCTTCCAGAGCGGGCCACTCCTCACCGTCACTGGAAACACATCAATCGGCGCGCGCCGGGCTGACTACCTTGGCGGACCAGTGCTACTATCCAATCCAGGCCCCGACGGTTGGATCAATCCAGCGGCGTTTGCGGCTGCGCCTGACACCCGACGCGGAAACAGCGGCGTAGGGAACGTGATCGGACCTAATTTGCAACTTTGGGATTTCTCCATGCGCAAACAGTTCTCGATCACGGAAAGGGTCAAGTTGCGGTTCCAGGCGGATATGTTCAATGCCTTCAACCGTGCAAACTTCAAAGCGCCAGCCACTGTTGTTACAAACGGCGGCTTCGGCACAATCACAAACACCGGACCGGCTCGCAACATTCAGTTTGGTCTTAAACTAGACTTCTGATCCCTGATGGTAGCTGAGATGATCTCCTAGCCATTGCCCATGCTCTTCATCCTGCTGACTCCGGCGGGATGAAGAGCATGGGCAATGAAGGCTTGCTCTCTTAGAGAGATAAGGCTGAGTGAAATGCCGGAAGGTGTTTACACAGTATTTCATTCTGGCAAATCAACCGGGGTCGTGGTTATCTGTCTGCTGTCCGAGTCGCAAGATGAAAGCCCTTATCATTCTTATCTCTCTTCTCACGGTTCTTCCGTGTGCGCGAGCGCAGCAAATCGGCCTGGTCGCAAACACGGATGGCCGCAAGACGATCAGTCTGGACGGCCAATGGCAGACGATCATTGATCCTTACGAAACCGGCTATTACGATTATCGTTACGAGCCGAGTGCCAATGGTTATTTCAAAGACGCCAAGCCCAAAACCAAAAGCGATCTGATTGAATATGATTTCGACACTTCTGAATCGCTGACGGTGCCGGGAGATTGGAACACTCAAAGAGAACGCCTGCTGCTTTACGAAGGTACTATCTGGTACAGGAAATCCTTCGATTATCAGAGGAAGCCGAACACCCGTCTCTTCGTCTATTTTGGCGCAGCTAACTATCTGGCCGATGTCTATCTCAACGGTGAGAAGATCGGGCGACATGAGGGCGGATTCACGCCGTTCAATTTTGAAGTCACGAACTTGATTCGGGACAAGGCCAATTCTCTGATCGTCAAAGTTGACAACAAGCGGCGGCGCGACGCCGTTCCGACATTGAACACCGATTGGTGGAACTATGGTGGACTCACCCGCCAGGTGAAGCTTATCGAAACGCCATCTACTTTCGTGCAGGACTACTTTATCCAACTTCAGAAGGGTTCACGAGATCGGATCGCTGGCTGGGTGAGACTGAACGGAGACAAGCTCAATCAAAGAATAACTGTGCGAATTCCCGAAGCCGGGATCAACAAGTCCTTTACTACGGACGCGAACGGATACGCGGAAATTAACTTCAACGCTGCTTTGACACTTTGGTCGCCAGACAATCCGAAACTCTACGATGTAATTATCGAAGCGGAGACCGATAGGATTCAGGATCAGATCGGCTTTCGCAGCATTGAAACCAGAGGCACGGAGATTTTGCTGAACGGGCGGCCCGTCTTTCTGCGCGGCGTCTCGATCCATGAAGAAGCGCCCTTCCGAGGAGGACGAGCCTTTAGTCGGGAGGATGCCCTCACGCTGCTCGGCTGGGCTAAAGAGTTGGGCTGCAATTTTGTTCGCCTCGCTCACTATCCACACAATGAATTCATGGTCAGGGAGGCTGACAGGTTGGGAATCATGGTCTGGTCCGAGATACCGGTTTACTGGACTATCCTTTGGGAAAACGCCGCCACATTCGATAACGCCCAGACGCAACTGAGCGAGATGATCGCGCGCGATAAGAACAGGGCGGCCATCATTATCTGGTCAATGGCGAATGAGACGCCGCTTGGCGACGCGCGCCTGTCATTTCTGAAGAAACTGATCGAACGCGCCAAAAGTCTGGACTCGACGCGATTGATTTCAGCCGCGCTGGAGCGTCACTATCTAGACGACCGAACGGAGATGATTGATGATCCGCTCGGAGAATACCTTGATGTGCTCGGCTGTAACGAATATGTCGGCTGGTACGATGGTTTGCCTGAAAAAGCCGATCAACTGGAATGGAAAACCAAGTATCAGAAGCCGCTCATCATGAGTGAATTCGGCGGCGACGCGCTCTACGGAAATCATGGTGATGCTTTGACGAGATGGACTGAGGAATATCAGGAGAACTTGTACCAGCACCAGGTCGAGATGCTAAAGAGAATCTCCTTCCTGCGTGGCACGTGTCCCTGGATTCTGATGGATTTCCGTTCTCCACGCAGACCCTTACCGGGCATTCAAGACTTCCACAACCGAAAGGGATTAATCTCTGACCGGGGAGAGAGGAAGAAGGCGTTCTACGTCATGCAGAGATACTATCACGAGATGCAGGAAACATTTCAGAAGTGAGACTGAGAAGAAAGCTGGGGCGGCAATTAATATGAATCGTCAGATACTCACTTGCGGTTACACTCAATTGCAATTAGCTATCAATTGATCTCAGGAGCGATTGCTTGAACAGACTACCGACGGGACTTTCCATCAAACTGCTCTCTCTGATTTTCTTACTCGGTGCAACACTGCCCGCGTCGGCTGTGCCGCGCATTAAAGTTCTGAAACTTGCGGTCACTAATCCGACCGAGCAGTTGCGCGCGCATGAGAACATCATCGTCAGCGTCGCCGCTTTGAAACGTATCGCGCCGGACTTCAAGGCCAGCGCCATTATCGTGACAACCTCGGATGCCGTCACGCTCGACGAAGATGCGCGCACACTCGAAACTACCGAAGTGCCCTCACAAGCCGACGATTTGGATGGTGATGGCACACTCGATGAGATTGCTTTTCAGATCGAACTCAAACCGAAACAGACGCGCATTGTGACGATTGCATACGGCGATCCTTCAGCCATCGCACGCCTGCGCAGCGACTATCCGAAACGCACGCACGCCAAATTCACGCAGCGGTTTGAAGGCATGGGTTGGGAATCAGACACGACCGCATGGCGCATCTACTTCGATAAGCGCAATGCGATTGACCTCTACGGCAAGCGCCGTCCCGGACTCTATCTCGAAATGTTCGGCACGCCCGAATACGATTACCACGAGGAATCACCATTCGGGCGCGACATCTACAAGATCGGCGATGCGATTGGCATCGGCTCGGTCGCCGCGCTCGTTGACGGCAAAGTCGTCAAGGTGGCGGATGTGGATGAACGCTCGTGGCGCATTGTCGCCGACGGCCCGGTGCGCTCCATCGTCGAACTGAGATACAAAGGCTGGGCGGTTGGCGGGCGCAAAGTAAATCTCACCAGCCGCATCACGCAATGGGCTGGCGAGCACGGCTTTGAACATCGCATCACGGCTGAAGGCGCGGACGGGTTGACGTTTGTTACAGGCATCGTGCGCGAACCCGATTTACAGGAAAAAATCTTTCAGCCCACGAGCGCACAACCCGCGTTCATACGCGCGTGGTGGGGACATCAAGTCGAAGAAGAGGGTCCACCGGCGACGGCGACTCACATGCTTCCCGATCAAAATCTTGGACTGGCAATTATCGCGCCGGGACGTGAGAGCAAAGCCATCGCGGACGACAAGTTGAACCTGCTCGTGCAACCCGCGTTTGTGAACGGCACTGCGAGTTGGTATGCGCTGGCCGCGTGGGATCAGGAAGAGAGCGAGTCGCTGACCACGAGCGCGACGAGCGCGGCGGAAAGGTATCGCAACGGTTCTCTCATCACTCCTTCGAACGCCATCTCGACGACGCGCGAGAGTTTCATCGAACTTGTCGAGCAGACCAGCCGACGCCTCACGCAGCCCGCGCAAGTCTCAATCCTTTCTGCGAGCGCTGCGCCGCAATCAGCGCCACCCGATACGCTTCATCCCGCACGCAGCAAGACTTACGCAGAGGCGCTCGAACTGATGCGACAGGCCGCCGAGCGCACCGCGCGGAAGTGGGAACCCGTCATCTCACAGACCCCGCCCGAACAATTTGATAAAAACAACGGCCCCGGATTCTTTACCGAAGGCGACAATCAAACGGGCGAGTGGAAAACTCAGAAAGGTTTTTTCTGGACAGGTAATTTCTGGACGGGCGAGTTGTGGCAGCTTTACGCGAAGACAGGTGACGAGCGTTTTCGTCGCTGGGCTGAATTGTGGAACGCGCGCTTTCTCGGCAAAGAGATGACGGAGAATCATGATGTCGGGTTTCTCAACTTCTACACGTCCGTGTTGGCTTACCGTCAGACGAAGGATGCGAAGTATCGCGCGAGCGGATTGCGCGCGGCTGAACGTTTGAAGCAACTCTACAATCCGACGACCGGACTCATCGCGGCGTGGAACGTGAACGGCGACGACACCATTATTGACACGATGATGAACCTGCAAATCTGGTGGTGGGCTGCGCGCGAGACAGGTGATTCGCAGTGGAAAGAGCTTGGGTTAAAGCACGCGCTCAAAACATCTGAGTGGCTGATTCGTCCCGACGGCTCTGTGATTCAGTCGGTGCATTACAATCCCGGCGACAACCGGCAGGTGTTTCACTCCGGCGGGATTGAAGACTTCGCATTTCCGAATCAGGCGCGTCCCGGCGAAAAGGTTTTCACGCACACGCATCAGGGCTTCGCCGCCGACACTTCATGGTCGCGCGGCACGGCGTGGGCGCTCTATGGTTTCACTGTCGCATACAATGAAACGAAGGATGCGCGCCTGCTCACGACCGCTGAGAAGATCGCGGCCTTTGTCTTAGATCATCTGCCCGAAGATGGCGTGCCCTGGTACGACTTCGCGGACGAGGGCGTGCATTTCCGTAATCGTGATACATCAGCCGCCGCACTGATTGCGGGCGGTCTGTTTCGGCTTTCGGAATTAACGACTGACAAAACCCGCGCTGCCATTTACCGGCACGAGGGCGAGCGCATCACTCAATCACTCATTGACAGGTATCTGACGCCCGTCGCTGCCGGAGACAAGACGCCGCCGGGCGTGCTGCGTCACGGCTCAAGCACTAGGCCGGGCGACAGCATGTTAATTTATGGCGATTACTATCTGCTCGAAGACCTGTTGTGGCTCGACGGGCACAAGAAGAATTGAATGATTCAAAGTAAAGGAAGGGGAAACTCATGAGCACGCAAATGCAGGAGACACAGAAGCGCATGATCTTTCGCCGCACCAACGAGCGTAAAGGGCGGCACATCTCAATCACGCCGCAGAACAGTTCGATGAAGCATCTGGTCTATGGTCGCATCATTCTCGATCAGGAGACGCCGCGCGCGACGTTCAGCACCGGAGAGCTTGAAACCGGCCTGATCTGTCTGTCCGGCGAGTGCACGATCAAGGCCGACGGCGAGACACTCAAGATTGATCGTTACGACTCAATCTACATTCCGCGCGACACCGACGTGGAAGTCACAACCGGCAGCGCGGTTGATCTCGTCGAGTGTTCGGCAGCGGTGGACAAGAAGTATCCACTCCAGGTCGTGCGCTACGCGGACGTTGAGAAGGACAGCTCGCTCAAATTCAAAACGGGCGGCGCGTCGAACTCGCGCACCGTCAACATCACGCTCGGCAAAAACGTCGAGGCGGGACGCATTCTCGCGGGCTTCACAACGTCTGAACCCGGACACTGGACGAGTTGGCCGCCGCACGAGCACGCCGCGATCCTCGAAGAGCTTTACGTCTATTACGACATGCCCGCGCCTGCCTTCGGCGTGCAGTTCGTTTACACGAACCCGGACGAGCCGGAGTTCGTCGGCGTGGTGCGCGACGGCGATGCCGTGATTATGCCGCGAGGTTTTCACCCGAACGTCTCCGTGCCCGGTCATCCGATCAACTTCGTCTGGATGATGGCCGCGCATCGTGAAGTTGAAGACAGACAGTTCGGCGTCGTCACCGTGCAGCCCGGCTTCGATCAGGGCGGAAGCGGTCTTGAAGCGAGCCGCAAGTAAGCGGCATGGCGACTTTGCGAACTTAGCTCTTCTCTTTGCGCCTTTGCGTGAAATAACGGCGTTTGTTCTCGCAAAGGCGCAAAGGAAAACTTGAGATCACAAAGAGTAATACGCCCTGAGCCGCCGTGCTCATCGGATGATTGGAGGCATGGTCTTGATGAAGATAAAGCGCATTGCGGGAGCGTTGACTTTCCTGATAGCTCTCGCCGCAACTTTGTCGGCGCAATCGCCTGCAATCGACAAAGCGCAGCGAGCGCCAAGCTCGCCTTCGCGGCCTTTCGTCGTGCTCAACGCGCAATCGCTCGACGCCCTTGAGCAGAAATTGAAACCCGATAACAAGGTCGAGGATTTAATCGGCGGCGCAGGGATGCAACTGCGCGTAGCTGTGCAGCATGAGAAAGGCATAGGCGATGCTGCTGCCGAACTCCATGATGCGTCCGACGATGTTTACTACGTGCTCGATGGGTCGGCCACTCTCATTCTCGGCGGACGGCTCGACGCGCCGCGCGAGGCGACGCCCGGCGAGTGGCGCAGCCCGCGCATCATCGGCGGCCAGACGATTGAAATCAAAAAGGGCGATCTAGTCGTCGTGCCGCGCGGCACGCCGCACCAGCGCAGCACCGCAGGCAAAGATTTCACGATGATTCTCGTAAAAATCTTTGCCGAGCCGATGCGCGCGGCGGAGAAGAAGCCTGCGGAGCAAGAGAAGGGGCGCAAGCCATGAAGGAAGAGATCGCACAGGCAGAGGAAGCGACGGCGCTACCGAAATCTCTGAGCGATGTCGCGCCGCCGCAGTCTGCTGGCGCGAGTGCGACTGGCGCTGTGATTGCCGTGAGTGCGGAAGGATTGACGGCGCGCATCGGGCGTTATCGCTGGACGATCTGCGCGCTGCTCTTCTTCGCCGCGACCATCAACTACATAGATCGGCAGGTGATCGGCATCCTCAAGCCGACGCTGATGAGCAAAGATGGGCTGGGTTGGGACGAGATTGCTTACAGTAACGTCGTCTTCTGGTTTCAGTTGGCTTATGCCGCGGGCTTCATCTTCATGGGGCGTTTGATGGATCGGCTCGGCACACGTCGAGGCTTCTCCCTCTCCGTCATCTTCTGGAGTCTGGCGGCGATGGCGCACTCGCTGGCCTACTCGGTCACGACGTTCAGCCTCGCGCGCATCGGTTTGGGACTCGGCGAATCCGGCAACTTTCCGGCGTCTGTGAAGACCGTCGCCGAGTGGTTTCCGAAAAAGGAACGCGCGCTCGCCACAGGTATCTTCAACGCGGGCACGAACGTCGGCGCGATTGTGACGCCTTTGACTGTGCCCTGGATTGTCGGTCGCTACGGCTGGCGCACGGCTTTCATCATCACAGGAGCGCTTGGATTTATCTGGCTCGTCGCGTGGATTGCACTCTATCGCAAGCCGCATGAACATCCGCGCGTGAAGAAAGCGGAGCTGGACTACATCAACAGCGACCCGCCTGAGAAGGAGACAAAAATTCCCTGGCTGCGTTTGATTCCACATCGTCAGACGTGGGCCTTCATCGTCGCCAAGTTTATGACAGACCCGATCTGGTGGTTTTACCTCTTCTGGATTCCGGGCTTTCTACACGATCAATACAAACTGCCGCTCGACAGTCTGACGAGCGGCCTGCCATTGGTCGTGATCTATGTGATGGCGGACGTTGGCAGCATCGGCGGCGGCTGGCTCTCTTCGTCGCTTATCAAACGAGGCTTGTCTGTTAATCGCGCACGCAAAACTGCGATGCTGGTCTGCGCCGTGTGCGTGGTGCCGATTGTGCTGGTCTCGCAAACTTCAAATATGTGGGTGGCCGTCGTGCTGATTGGACTTGCGGCGGCGGCGCACCAGGGATGGTCTGCCAATGTCTTCACGATGACATCCGACATGTTTCCGCGACGCGCCGTCGGCTCGGTGGTCGGCATCGGCGGCATGGCGGGCGCTGTCGGCGGAATGCTCATCGCAAAAGTCGTCGGCTACGTGCTCGAATGGACGGGCAGCTATCTTCCCATCTTCGTCATCGCGGGTTCGGCGTATCTCGTCGCGCTCCTGTTTATTCAACTGCTCGCGCCGCATTTCACGCCCGCGCAGGTTGAGTTGGAGGCGGATGCTTGATACTCGACGCTTTCAAGTTAGATGGCAAGAAGGCTCTCGTCACCGGCGCATCGGCTGGACTCGGCGCGGCAATCGCTATCGCACTGGCCGAAGCGGGCGCTGATGTTGCCTGTCATGGCAACACGCGCTCGCCTGATGCGACTTGCGAAGAGATCAGGAAACTCGGTCGCGTGGCGCACCCGCTGACGGGCGATTTAAGCCGGCGCGAGACTCCGCGCGCGATCTTTGAAGAGACGCTCGCGGCGTTCGGGCGCGTTGATATTCTGGTCAACAACGCGGGCACTATCGCACGCGCGCCTGCCGTAGAATTTTCCGACGAAGATTGGGCGCGGGTTATCGAAGTCAATCTCTCAAGCGTCTTCCGTCTCTCACAACTCGCGGGGCGTCATCTGCTCGAACGCGGAGCGGGCGGCAAGATTATCAACATCGCCAGCCTGCTCTCATTTCAAGGCGGCATCAACGTGCCCGCTTACGCTGCTGCGAAAGGTGGCGTCGCGCAGTTGACTAAAGCTCTGGCGAACGAGTGGGCGTCGAAGGGCGTCAACGTCAACGCGATTGCGCCCGGCTACATGCGAACGGATAACACAAAAGCCTTGCAAGCCGACGAGACGCGCAATCGCCAGATACTCGAACGCATTCCGGCAGGGCGCTGGGGCGAGCCGCGCGACCTCGCGGGCGCGGCAATTTTTCTGGCTTCAACCGCGAGCGATTACATACACGGTCACGTGCTCATCGTGGACGGGGGTTGGATGGGACGATGACTAGAAGAGTAGCTCCGCCTGCACTCAGTCTGCTGTTGCTTTTCCTGCTGCCTTTGAGCATTGCGTCGCAGTCTCAACCTCCGCGCGTCTCGACGACCGTGAAGACCTCAGACCTCGACGCGGAGGTGACAAACTTTCTCGGCAAAGAACTGGCCGCGCATCTCGCTGACATCAAATCTTACAACCCGTCGCCAAATAAAGTTCTCGGCGCAGGCTCGTCCGGCGAGTACACTTGGGGCACTTTCATGAGCGCGCTCGGCAGCTACGCAGAGCTTTCAGGCAAGCGCACATTGGCGGAGCGCGAACTCGCGCGCGAGGTCGGACAAATAGGTCTGCTCGAATATCGGCTCGGCGGCACGCGCTTCTCGCAGTTGTACGCGGTGCTGGCACTGCGCCGCTTCGGGCGCGATCTCGATTCAAATCCTGTCTGGCAGAGCCTCACCGAAGAGGAACGCGCGCAGTGGCGTAAGTTTTTGGACATCTCCGCGTTTTATGATCCGAAGACGCAGAAGGTCATCAATCTGCCGGAGAACTATCTGGGCGTGGCGGCGCGCATCGCCAGCATCAGCTACCAACTCGGATTGCTCAAAGATCGTCAGCTTCTCGATGGCGTCTTGACGCGCGCCGCGCGCCCGTTTATGAACGGCGGTCTCTACTCCGATGATGCGCCGCCGACCGGACGCTTTGACCGTTACTCGAACGAGTACGCGCGTTTCGTCTTCGACGCGGCTGACGCGGCGGGAAGACTTGATATTCAAGATGCCGTGCGACCTTCGTTAAAGGAACAGATGCGTCTGTGGTGGGATTTGATTCTGCCTGACGGTTACGGCTATGCGTGGGGACGCAGCATGGGCGTCGTGAGTTATGAAGACACTTTGGAGATCGTGGGCTTTCTCGCGCGCCACCCGGAGTTTCGTCCCGCGCCTTTGGAACAACTCGCAGGTGCATACTATCAGGCTTGGCGCTGGCTGCGTCATGACTACAACGATAAGAGACATGTTCTTTCAGTCTTTGCCTTCGGGCGCGGCAATTATTCTTACATCTCGCTCGACCGCGAGTGGCAACAGACGACGAGTTTCTTCGGCAAGGCTGCGTCGGCGCACGCGCTCTTCCGTGTGGCGATGGCGCAGGAGAAGATCACTGAGTTCGCTGCTGACATAAACAGACCCGACCTTGCGCGTTTTCAGTTTTTCCGGCGCGGTGAACGTCCGTGCGGCGTTTGGCTTGTCCGGCAAGGGGCGATCTATTTCACGCTGCCGATCACGACAGGCACGAAGCCGGGCGTCGCGGATTACCTGCCCGCGCCGCACGGCCTTCCCGGTTTTGCCGCTCCGGTCGAGCAGGTTTATCCGTCGCTCACGCCGTTCATCGAACTCACCGACGGTCGAGTGCTCGTCGCGGGCGATGGCGCGGATGAGATAGAGCCTGCGGCGGACGGCAAATCTTTGCGCGTGGTCTGGCGACGTTGGGCCGTCATCGGCGGTAAAGCCGGCGAACTTGCAGACCCGCACATCACGAGCGAAGTCGTCTGGCACATTCAAGGCACGACGCTCATGCGCGAGGAGACTTTGAAATCAACCGAGAGCATCAACGTGCGGCGATGGTGGATCGCCGTGCCGACCACAGCCTCGCGTAATGATGTACAATTCGCACAGGGACAGCGTCAGGATCGTTTCGAGTCGAATAATCGTGTGCTCACGGTTGCCTCCATAGCAGACTGGCCTGTGCAGGTCTCGCTGCTGGCGATGGGCGACAGCGTGTTGGGGCGCGGCGCGCGTGGGGCGATACCGTTGAATTTGATTTACGAGTCGCGCGACCTGCGGCTGAGTCCCGAAAAAAGTGCACGCTGGCGGATGACAATCAAAGTAGAAGGAAAGTAACGGCAGAGCATGGAAACAACCGCGAAGATAAGCGCACACCCGCA
>JAVHWW010000034.1:0-50215 GCA_032159235.1 Acidobacteriota bacterium | reverse complement strand
ACACCGCCACCAATTAGTAACGCCGTGCCATATCCGCAGTATCCGCAATTTCATCAGGGACAATATGCTGTCAGCAGCCCTCAGAAAAGGAGGCCGCCGATCCCTTGGAGTATTCCTATAATTCTTGTCGTTTTGTTTTTGCTGGCTTCGACTTATGTAGGCTCTGTGTTATTTCTTTTCTTTGGACTATTAATAGCGATTCTGCTTTCGGTCGTTAATCTAATTGCTGTCCGTCTGAACGCACGAAGTATCCAGTCTCAACCAGGATACACACCACCACCAATCAATAACGCCGTGCTATATCCACAGCCTTCGCAATTTTCTCAGGAGCAGCCACCTTCATTAATAGTTCCTCGCCGTAGTTATGTGCTGGCTTTAGTAGGCAACGTGATAGCATGTATCTTCGGCTTCGTACTGGTAAATGAGTTCCTTTTTACTAGAAGACACTATGATCTCGTTATCAGGCACTTTGTGTATGAGACGAATAACCTGCCTCCTGCAACCGCGCTCTATCTTTTAAGCTATGGAGCTTTGGCACTCTTATTCGGATATAAGTGGCCGCAAGGAGGGTGGAAATGGAGTCTCTGGCTAACTGCTATCCCGGCAATCCTTCTTACTATTGGAGCGTTCGGCGCTCCTCCTGTTGACAAGGATCGTTTTATTTATTTCTTACAACTCTTCTTACCCCTCTTGCTGTCAGCCGCCTTTTTGGGGGCGCTTTTGGGAAGCAAAATAGGGCGGCGCAAGCGTGCCAGATAGAGACATCTCTCACGCTCGAATGACATAGCAATTACTAATCATTTAATTCGGCGGCTGAAGCGTCTTGGCGCGGACGTTGATGCCGGAGTCTGCGATGACGAGCAGGCGGCGGGCGTCGCCGTAAGAGACGTTGTTTGGTGAGTAAGCGAGGACGTAGCGATTCTTGCGTAGTTCATCACAGATGGCTTTGGCGGCTTCGCGCGGCTGGTTGATGGGAAAGATGCGACCGCCCGTGCCTTCGACGAGTTTATCAATCACCTGCACGGGTTTCGGTTGGTCACGCCGGAGCGCGCCGCCCGTGCGATCCGGCGCTTGCACGGCATAGACTGTGATGTCCTGTGATTGCAGATCGGCGAGCGCGCGGTCAAACTTGGTCTTGCTGCCGCGATCAAGGCCGTCACTGATGACGACGATGATGCGCTTCTGATTAGACGCACGCAAAGGCAGCAAAGCCTCCTGCGCGACCGCTTCCAGAGCGTCGAAGAGATGCGGCTCGCCCTTCTTGCGGAAACTCTTGAGCGACTTCTCAATCTGCTTCGAGTCGTCAGTCCAATCCGCGACGATCTCCGCATTCTCATCGTAACCGACGATGAGCAACTGATCGCCTTCGTAAATCTCGTAAGCGAACTCGCGCGTGGCGGCTTCCAGCTTCTCCACGTCCGCGCGAATCGTCAGCGAGTTATCAACCAGCAGAACGATACGTGCCGGTGAAGGATCGTGCGAGAAACTCTTGACGGTCTGTTCAATGCCGCCATCGTAGAGCGCGATCTGCTTGCTCGTGATCGGGCCGGTCGAATCGCCCGCGCGCGTGGCGACGACGTTGAGCAACATAGAACTTTCATTGGCTGGAACGGGATGTCGCCCGGCCTGTCCAAAAACAAGACTGAGAAACGCCAGGAGCAGAAAGGCGACGATCAGTAGTCTGTGTAACGCGCGCATGTTGGCTCACCCGTTTCAGAAAAGTTTTTAGTCACCGCTTGACGGTGCGGACTTGGACGAACTTTTCTTTTTAGAGGAGGATGTCTCTCGCGGCGTTGCTTTGTCAGAATTTACTTTGTCGCCGGTGGTTGCCGTCTCAGCTTTTGCGCTCTTCTCTTCTTTGGCGTCCACCTTTTTACTCTCTTCAGCGTCCGCCTTTTTGTTCTCTTCTTTCGTCTCCGCTTTTTTTCCGGCGTAATCCGTCACGTACCAGCCGGAGCCTTTGAGCTGAAAACTCGTCGGCGACCACTGCTTCTCCAAACGTCCGCCGCACTCACGACATTTCTTCAGCGGCTTATCCGTCATCTTCTGCATGACCTCGACGCGCGACTGACATTTGCTGCATTCATACTCATAAATGGGCATGAGAAATTTTAACTCCAAACTTTCTCTTTCGGGATTTAACCAAACAAAATTATACGAATCGCTTTTGACACCTGCAACTATGGCACAAAAGCCTCTCTTTCGTGTTCAGAGAGTCAACTTTGAGACTTAGAGCATGGAGTTTGAAGCTCAAAGCACGGACTTTCGAGTTCTGAGCACGAGTCTTGAGGCTCGGAACTCGAATGTTCATGCTTTTAACTCGGAAGTTCGGGTTCAGAACTCGGAAGTTCGTGCTTTTAACTCGGAGATTCGAGTTCGGAACTCGAACTTTCATGCTCAGAACTCGAACCTTGAGGCTTTTTACTCGAACGTTCGTGTTCAGAACTCGAATCTTGAGGCTCGGAACACGGAAGCTCGTGTTCCGAACCCTAAATCCATGCTCTGACTTCAGTCAGATGCGCGCGCGGCAGGACTGTTCGCGCCGCTTGATGAGTTATCGAAGATATTTTATTTGGATTCTAAAATTTTCGTATCCATCTAATACGTGACTAGCTTGGTCGGGCATTAAAACTTCTCTCATTATGAATGAATCGCAAGCGAAACCAGTCAATCAAACGACTTACACCCGGTTGAATTAAGTACATATGAAATCAATACTTTACCGGACTTTTTTCGTGCGTCGCAAGCAACCGGCAACGTACTTCTCCCATCTTAGTCCCGGCTTCGATGAACTGCTCTTTGCAACTCGAATCCGCCATGCGTAGCCCCCAAGAGCGCGATCAAACGCGCGGTACCAGATGGTTGAAAAGCCATCGCTCACATGGAGGACGGATAGATGAAACTGACCCGCTTTGTTCCCCATTTTCGCTCTTTCAAATTTGCGCCCTTTGCGATTATCGCACTCTTCGTTTTCACCAACCTGACAGGTGTTCTCTTCAATCACGCTTACGCGCCAGCAGTCCAGGCTATGGAGACCTCAACGCCCGTCGCCGAGACCACTGCTGCTGTCGCCGACGATTACATCCCGGCGGATGTGCCCACGTCCGGCGATCACGAGCTTGACTTAATCATCTTTCGCGCGGGCGAGCGTTATGGCGTTGATCCAAGATTTCTCCACGCTGTCATCTGGCAGGAGTCGAAGTACAAAGTTCGCGCACGCTCACACGTCGGCGCGCAGGGCTTGATGCAGTTGATGCCCGCCACCGCCCGTCGTTTCGGTTGCGACGACGCCAACGATCCGGCCTCCAACATTGATGCCGGAGCGAAATATCTGCGCTGGCTGCTTGAGCGGTTCAACGGCAACGTCTCGCTCGCGCTCGCAGGCTACAACGCTGGTGAAGGCGCAGTTGATAAATACAACGGCGTGCCGCCCTACAACGAAACGCAGAATTACGTCCGCATCATCACGGGTCGCTACGGCAAGACCTATCATCCGTTGCTGACGCCGGAACAGGCGCGCGTCGAATTCCGCCTCTTGCCGGAGGTCGCGCAACTACAGGGCTAATCGGTCAGACACAATTTCATCTATGCGCTTCACACGAGCCGCGCGCCTCAAGTTCGCTTTGCAACTTGGCGCGCGGTTCGCTATTATCCGCAAGCAAAAGACAGTTTGCAGTTTTGAGTTTTCAGTTTTCAGCCTTGCGCTCATTTCTGAAAACTGAAAACTGAAAACTGCAAACTCAAAACTGACCATTTATGTCCACCGCTACCGAATCACTTTCGCTCGAACGCAAGATCAAGATGCACGAGGCGCGCGAAGCGATCATTGATCGTCTCGCGCTGGAGCTTCCGGCCAGCATTGATCTGGATAGATTCCTGCGCGCCGTCGTTAAAGAATTAGGACGGATGATGAACGCGGATCGCTGCGACGTGATCCAACTCGCTTCGGATTCCGAATTGCGTATCAGCCATGAATGGCGTGCCTCCGAAGATGTGCCTTCGAGCGAGGGTATGACGATTCCGATTGACCTGCGGCAACTCGCGGAACACTTCGACCTGACGAAGCCGATGCGCCTCAACGACACAAGCGCGCCCGGCCTCGATCAGAAAGTGCGTTTCTTTGCGGCGAGTCTCGGCACGCGCTCGCTGCTGGTCGTGCCCGTCATTCTCGGCGGCGATGTGCTCGGTCTGCTCGGACTGCACAACACACGCGCGCCGCGCACGTGGCTCGATGAAGAGGTCTCTTTTCTACAAGCAATCGCCCAGCACATCGCGGTCGGCTATCAGTACACGCGACTCTTCACGGATAAGCAGCGCGAAGCGGAGACGACCGAAGCGTTGCTCGAAATTGCCAACGCGCTCAACGCGCACTCCGATTTCGGTGAAGTCACTTCGCTCGTTCTCGAACGCGCTCTCGCTCTGGTCGGCGCAGACTACGGCGCGCTCGGCGTGATTGATCCGGCGGGCGGGCGCATCAGTCTTGCGGCCTTCAAAGCCGCGCCGCACGCTTCGACTGATGCTGTGCGTGGATTGATTGACGCGCACGGCCAGTCGCTCGACATCACTGCATATCCGGCGATGATGGAGGTGCTGGCTCAAGGCAAGACCTTGCGGCTGCTCGATACAGACTTGCCGTTTCCGGTTCGCCTCATCTTCAACGCAACCTTCGGCGGGCGCGCGGCGCTCGTCGCTCCGGTTCGCATCGGCGGACAAACCTTCGGATTGCTCGGTCTGGTCTGGAGCGGCGCGCGTGAAGGCTTCGAGGATCACGAAGTCGCGCTCGTCGAGGGCATCGCAGATCAAATCGGCACGGCGCTCGAACGCGATCAGCTTTCGGCGGAAGTGATGCGCTTGCGTAGTGCCTTGCACGAGCGGCACGCACAAGACCGCATCATCGGCCAGGCTCCGACGATTCGCCGCGCTATCGAATTAGCTTTGAACGTCGCCGACACGCAAACCTCCGTGCTCATTCAGGGCGAATCGGGTACGGGCAAGGAACTGATCGCCAACCTGATTCACTTCAACTCTGGCCGCGAGGATCAGCCATATATCAAACTCAACTGCGGCGCGATTCCCGAAACACTGCTTGAAAGCGAACTCTTCGGTCACGAGAAGGGCGCGTTCACGGATGCGCGCTCGCGTCGGCGCGGACGCTTTGAGGAAGCAGACGGCGGCACACTCTTTCTTGATGAGATCGGCGAGATGAGTCTCTCGGCGCAGGTGCGACTTCTGCGCGTTCTACAAGACGGCGAATTCACGCGCGTCGGCGGCAGCGAGCTTTTGAAGACTGACGTGCGCGTCATCGCTGCTTCCAATGTTGATCTTGAGCGCGCTGTCGAAACAGGCGCGTTCCGCCGTGACCTCTACTATCGTCTCTCTGTCTTTCCGATTCGATTGCCTCCACTGCGCGAGCGTCCCGAAGATATTCATCCGCTCGTCATACATTTCCTCGAACATTATAAACAGAAGACCGGACGCTTCATCTCCGGCATCTCGAAGGATGCGCTGCACGCGCTCATCGAGTATGAATGGCCCGGCAACGTGCGCGAACTTGAGAACGCGATTGAGCGCGCCGTCATCATCGCTTCAGGCCGGAGCATCGAACTCGACGATCTGCCGGAAGCAATCAGCAAGCGCGTCTTTGACGAGCGCGCCCAACTTCGCCGCGAGCGTGCGGAGGCTGCCAACGAAGGCCGCGCCATCAAACTAGAGGTCAATGTCCCTTCCACGATTGACGACATCGAGCGCCGCGCTATCGAAGCCACTCTCGATTACACCAAAGGCGACAAGACCCGCGCCGCACGCACCCTCGGCATCGGACGCAAGACGCTTTACAGGAAGCTACAGCAATACCAGAAAGACAGTGAATAGTGAAAAGTGAAAAGTGAAGAACTGTCTTTAACTATTCACTTTTCACTTTTCACTGTCTTTACCACTTGTCACTCATCACTGCTCTTATGCTATATTCTCCGCACTGTAATTTCTCCGGTTATTAAACATTCGTCGAGGCTCGGGGCCTCGATTACGCGAAAGGAATCTTTTATGGAAAACGATGAGAGGCGTGGAGGGTCTGACGTTTCGACCCGTCTCACTTATCTACTGATCGGTGGCGGCATCGGCGCTATTCTGGCGCTGCTGTTCGCTCCGAAATCCGGCACGGAACTACGCGGCGACATCGCCGACGTGACGCGCAAAGGCATTGACAAGACGCGCGAGGCGGCTTCGTACATTGGAGACAAAGCCGGTGATTACTACGGAGCGGTGCGCGAGAAAGCCACTGATCTGGTAGGCGGCGTGCGTGATACTGCGACACAAAAGCGCGGCCAGTTTTCCGCTGCCGTTGACGCAGGCCGTCAGGCTTACAACGAAGAGAAACGCCGCACGGAACCGGGCGTTGGAGAAGCCAAGCCGACCTATCCGCCACAAGGCGACTTAAGCTAAAAGAAAGTTATGAGTTTTGAATTTTGAGTTTTGAATTGAAAGCCTTAACTCAAAATTCAAAACTTAAAACTCAAAATTTTTGAAAATTATGCGCGCTTCGTTAGCCTTACAGATGAACCTGGACAATCCGATGTTCTGGGTGATGGTCATCGTCGCCGTGGCCTTCATCGTGATTGCGATTGCGATGATCGTGATTGCGCTGATGGTCAGCCGCGCGGTGAAGACTGTCGGGCGATTGGAACAGCGCATGGAGCCGCTCATCGAGAGGGTCACGGCTTTGAGCGAGCAGGGCAAACAGATCGCCGTGCAGGGCAAAGAGATCGCGGAACAGATCAACGTCATGTCCAGTTATCTCTCGACCGCCACGATGCACCTCTCCGAATCCATCGGATTAATCAAGGATGAGGTGCGCGATCTAAAGCAGGTCGTCGGCGAGACGACTGAGACGGCGCGCGACAAGGTGGCTTTGGTCAGCAGCACGATAGACAAGACGCATCAGCAGGTGACGACCACCACCGCGTACATCCGCGATAAGGTGATTCAGCCAGCGCGCGAGTTGGCGGCGATTATGGCGGGCTTCCGCCGGGGCCTTGAAGTTCTGCTCGCGCCCTCGCCGAAGCCCGTTAATCAAACCTACGGAGAAGATGAGATGTTCATCGGCTAAGGCCGAATTGGGAGTTCAAAGTTCAAAGTCCCAAGTTCAAAGTCAAAGGCCGAAACATTGGTCAGACTTTGAACTTGGGGCTTTTAGCTTTAGACTCTCATCTTGAACTTTTGAACCTTGAACTTTGAACCTGCTTTTATGTCAACCGAAACGCCGCTCGATCTGAAGAAGACGATCAACCTGCCGAAGACAGGTTTTAGTCAAAAGGCCAACCTCGCGCAATCTGAACCCGCACGCTTGAAGAAGTGGGCGGAGATGGGTCTCTATGAAATGATTCAGCGCACGCGCGCCGGGCGCGAGAAGTTCATCCTCCACGACGGCCCGCCCTACGCCAACGCGGACATTCATCTCGGCACGGCGCTCAACAAGACCCTCAAAGACATCGTCGTCAAATCGCGTTCGATGATGGGATATGACGCGCCCTACGTTCCCGGCTACGACTGTCACGGGCTGCCGATTGAGCAGTACGTCGAAAAAGAACTCGACAAGAAAGGCAAGAAAAAGACAGACCTCTCAGTTGTCAGCTTTCGCCGCGCCTGCCGCGAGCACGCCGCGAAATCTTTGAAGAGTCAGACGAGAGATTTTCAACGGCTCGGCATCCTTGGCGAGTGGGATCATCCTTACCTCACGATGTCGAACCACTACGAAGCGGAGACTGCACGTCTCTTCGGTCGCTTCATCGAGCGCGGCTACGTCTATAAGGGCGCGCGTCCCGTCTATTGGTGCATCCACGATCAGACGGCGCTCGCCGAAGCTGAGGTTGAATACCGCGAGCACACGAGTCCGTCCGTCTATGTCAAATTCCCACTCGTGAGCGACCCAGCACAGATTGACGAAGCATTGACGGGGCGCAAAGTCTTCTTTCTCATCTGGACGACGACGCCCTGGACGCTGCCCGCGAATCTCGGCATCGCCGTCAATCCAGAATTCGAGTACGCGGCTTTTGAGAATGGTGATGAAGTTTACGTCGTCGCCAGCGAACTGCTCGGCGCAGTCGCCAGCAAATGCAACATCGGCGAGCGCGACGCGAATGGGGAGCGCATCGCGCCGACCGTGCTCGCGCGTTTTCCCGGCTCGCGCCTTGATCGTCTCGAATGTCGTCATGCGTGGCTTGATCGCCCATCGCTCGTGATGCTCGGCGACCATGTGACGCTCGGTGGCGAAGCGGATGCCGAAACGGAATTGGATGTGAAAGAGGCGCGCGAAAAATCCGCGACGGGCAAAGCCGGAACGGGTCTCGTGCATACTGCGCCCGGTCACGGTCATGACGACTTCGTGATCGGTAAAAGGTACGGACTTGAGATTTACTGTCCCGTTGACAATGCCGGACGCTTCACAAGTGAGGTCGAACACTTCGCGGGCGAGCGTGTCTTTGAAGCGAATCCGAAGATCGTCGAGTTCATGCGTGGAGAAGGCGTGTTGCTCTTCAGTGAAGATTACAATCATCGTTATCCGCATTGCTGGCGCTGCAAGAATCCGGTCATCTTCCGCGCCACGCCGCAGTGGTTCATCTCGATGGATGCGAGCGCGGCTGCTTCTCGCACCGTCGTCGAAAAGGATGAAGACGGGCGCGACGTGAGCAACTTCATAGACAACTTTTCCGACAGCGATGCGGACACATCCGACTCACTGCGCGCGGGTGCGTTGCGTGAGATTGAGAATATCGAGTGGATTCCCGCCTGGGGCGAAGACAGGATGCGCAACATGCTCAAAGGGCGTCCCGATTGGTGCGTCTCGCGCCAGCGCGTGTGGGGCGTGCCGATTCCCGTCTTTTATTGTGCTGCTTGCGATGAGGCTGTGGCCGACCCGTCGGTTGTCAATCACGTCGCCGATATTTTTGAAAAAGAAACAACGGACGCATGGTACTCGCGTGAGGCAAAGGAACTTTTGCCTGAAGACTTCAAGTGTCCGAAGTGCGGTGGCTCTGAGTGGACTAAAGAGACTGACATCTTGGATGTCTGGTTCGATAGCGGCTCGTCTTCTATCGCCGTACTCGAACGGCGCGAGAATCTGCGCTGGCCTGCGGACGTTTATCTGGAAGGCGGCGACCAATATCGCGGCTGGTTCAACTCGTCTCTGATGATCGGCCTCGCCGCGCACGACCGCGCGCCTTACAAAGCTGTGTTGACGCACGGCTGGACGTTGGATGCGCAGGGTAAAGCGATGCACAAGTCTGCGGGCAACGCCGTCGCGCCCGAAGAGTTCGTCAAAGAATCCGGCGCTGACATCCTGCGGCTCTGGTGCGTCTCGTCCGATTATCACGACGACATGCGCTGCTCAACGGAAATCTTGCAGCGCATCGCAGATGCCTACCGCAAGCTGCGTAACACTGCGCGCTTCGCTCTCGGCAATCTCGACGGTTTCGAGCAAGCGCGCGATAGCGTCAGCGAAGAAGAGATGCTTGAGATAGACGCCTGGGCGCTCGCCGAACTCGACGCGGTGATCGAGAAGGTGCGCGCCGGATACGAGGCTTACGAATTTCATACCGTCTATCAAGCGCTCTACAACTTTGCGACCGTGCCGCTCTCGGCGCGCTACTTCGACATCATCAAGGACCGTCTTTACACGTCAGCGCCTCGCTCTCATGCGCGACGCTCGGCGCAAACAGCGCTTTACAAGATCGCAGACGCTTTAGCGCGAATGCTTGCGCCGATACTCGTTTTCACTGCTGACGAAATCTGGGAAAACCTGCCACGAACAAATGGCGATGCTCAGACGAATGACACACAGAGCGCAGCCGTTCATCTCATGGAATTTCCTGAAGTGCGCGGTGAGCGTGATGCTAAAATGGCTGCGCGTTGGGAGCAACTCTTTGAAGTGCGCGATGTGATCTTGCGCGTCCTTGAAGAGGCACGCATCGCAAAAGTCATCGGCAGTTCGCTTGAAGCTCAGGTTAATATTTCGGCTGCCGGGCAGACGTACAGCCTGCTTGAAAACTATCTTGATGACTTGCGCTACATCTTCATCGTCTCACAGGTGAATCTTTCACGGGCGAAAGAAGGGGCGACAACCCAAAGCACTGGAGTCGCCGTCACAGTCGAGCGTGCGGCGGGTGAAAAGTGCGAACGTTGTTGGAACTACTCCGTGCGCGTTGGCGAATCAATGCGCTATCCAACTGTGTGCGAGCGTTGCGTTGAGGCTCTGATGGAGATTGAGCGGGAGGATGCGGCGTGAATAAACAGCAAGTGAATCAACGCATAGCCTACCTCTTCGCCGCCTTCGGCATCTACTTGCTGGATCAGGTGTCAAAGACGTGGGCGGTGGCGACGAAGCCGTGCATTGAAAGGGTGACACTGGTTAACGGTTTTCTCGATTTGTCTTACGCGGAGAATCCCGGCATCGCCTTCGGGCAGTTGCAGGAAGGCGGCGCGTTCGGGCGCTGGTTCTTCGTCGCGCTGGCGGTGGCGGCGGCTGTCGCCGTGCTCGTCTATTTCTTTCGCACGACGCGCAATGATGGCCGCATGTTGAGTGCGTGCGTGCTCCTGCTCGCAGGCATCGCGGGCAATTTAACCGACCGCGCGCGTCTCGGCCACGTGATAGATTTCATCCTGTTGCATTACAAGTCGTTTCAATGGCCCCTCTTTAACGTCGCGGATATGAGCATCACCGCCGGAGCGTTCCTCTTGATCTACGATATGTTTCGGAAAAACAGAATCCAGAATCCAGAATCCAGAATCCAGAAGAATGTGCGCGAGTCTGTGGCCGGAACACAGGAATCAAAGTGATGAAAGGTGATATGCTTTTATTCTGGCTTCTGAATTCTGAATTCTGAATTCTGAATTCTGCTTTACAACTATGTACCCAGAATTATTTCGCATCGGCAATTTTCCGATTAACACTTACGGCGTGCTGCTGGCGATAGCGTTTCTCGCCGGTCTCTTGATTACGGCCAAGCTCGCGGCGCGTGATGGGCTGCCGCGCGAGCGTATTTACGATCTTGGATTGTGGATACTGCTCGCGGCGATTGTCGGCTCGAAGGTTTTGATGCTCGTGACGGAGCCGGAGTATCGTGAGAACCCGTTACGTTTGTTCTCGCTCGACTTCCTGCGCTCCGGCGGAGTTTTTTACGGCGGCTTTCTTGGCGCAGTCATCGTTGGCTACTTTTTGATTCGACGTTACAAACTTCCCTGGTGGAAAACCGCCGACGCTTTCGCGCCCGGCATCGCGCTCGGCAACGCTCTCGGTCGGCAGGGCTGCTTTGCCGCCGGATGCTGTTGGGGCAAGCCGACGACGCTGCCCTGGGGCGTGCAGTTTACAGAAGCCGGAAGTAAAGTGACTGGCGTTCCCGTTGTGGATGCGAGTGGAGCGCCGCTGCATCTTCATCCAACGCAGCTTTACGAATCCTTCGGCGCGCTTCTGATCTTCTTCTTCCTGCTCTGGCTCTACAGGCGCAAGCGTTTTAGCGGGCAGGTCATACTCTTTTACGCCGTGCTCTACGCCGTGCTGCGCTTCACCGTCGAAATCTTCCGCGACGACCCGCGCGGCGATATTCTGGGCTTAACAACACTCACCGGACTCTCGACCTCGCAGATGCTCAGTATCATCGTCGGCATCGGCAGTCTCGTCCTTCTCATCATTCGCTGGCGGCGTGCTAATGCGGGCACAGAGAAAGTCTCCTCGACGCCGAACACAGCCCGCGCTTGAGCGTGGAAGAAGGAACTTGCGCGATGCAGGATGAAGCGGCGGAGCAGGAAGCATCAACTCTCACCTTCAACGTCACCGCCGAAGATTCCGCCGGGCGCCTTGACGCTTATCTTGCCGCGCGCATCGAGGATTGGAGTCGCGCGCGGATTCAGCGATTGATTGAAGACGGTGACGTGCTCGTCAATGGCCGCACCGCTAAATCTTCACACAAGCTGCGCGCCAATGATGAAATTGAAGTTGAACTGACACCGCTTGCTTCAACCGCGTTCACGCCCGAAGACATTCCTCTGGACATCGTTTATGAAGATGACGAATTGATCGTCGTCAACAAACCCGCCGGACTCGTCGTTCATCCGGCAGCAGGCATCTCTGCGGGCACGCTCGCTAACGCGCTGGCCTATCATTTTCATCAACTCTCAACGCGCGGCGGCGCAGTGCGGCCCGGCATCGTTCACCGTCTCGACAAAGACACTTCCGGCCTCATCGTTGTCGCCAAATCGGAAGCCGCGCACGAAAATCTCGCGGATCAGTTTCGCGCGCGTGAGGTTTTCAAATCCTATGTCGCGCTCGTTCACGGTCGCGTCGAGCAGGAGAGCGGACGCATTGACCAGCCCATCGCTCGTGACCCGCGCAACCGCACGCGCATGGCTGTCGTGCGCGGAGGTCGCCCCGCTCTCACGCTGTATCGCGTGCGTCGGCGTTATACGAGATTCACGTTGCTCGACGTGGAGATCAAGACGGGGCGGACGCATCAGATCAGAGTGCATCTCCAATGGCTCAAGCATCCGGTCGTCGGCGACGCTGTCTATGGCGGCGGGCGCGATAAGACCGTGCCGGACGCTCAGTTGCGCGCGCGCATCAACGCGCTCAATCGTCAATTCTTACACGCCGAGCAGCTTGCCTTTCGTCACCCGCGCACCAACGAGCCGTTGCACTTGACGACGCCGCTTCCACCTCCGCTTGCAAAATTTCTTGAAGATTTAGAGCCTGCGTCGAAGTAGCTCTTCCTCATTGCTTCAACGCCTGCGTGAGATGTTTACTCTACCCTTCCGCAATCTAAATATGTTAAAGAGACAAGAGGAATTGACCTGAGACGCGGAATGACTCCGAGACTCGCAACCATCGCCGGGCCTTTGAAGGGCACAATCTTCAGCCTGCTCGAAGCAGAGACTTCTATCGGGCGCGAATCGGCCAACCGTATCTGCCTCTCGAACTCTTCGGTCTCGCGCCGCCACTGCATCATCAAACAAGAAGGCGAGCTATTCAAGATCAGTGATCTCGAAAGTCTCAACGGCACGTTCGTCAACGACGTGCCGGTCAAGGAGCGTCTCCTTGCGCACGGCGACCGTCTCAGAATCGGTGACTACAACTTCTCTTTCCTGCTCCATGAAGATGAGGCTCTTTCAATCTCAAGCACCGTGCTGTTAGATGAAGACCAGATCGCCACCGGCGAGAATACGCTTCAGGTGCGGATCGCGGATGCCTTTCACCTGATGGCGCGCGACCTGAGCGCGTTGATGAAAATCAGCACGACCATCAACTCCATGCGCGGCCTCGAAGCGATTCAACAGCAACTCCTCGAACTAATCTTCGAGATCGTGCCCGCCGAGCGCGGCGCGATTCTGCTCGTCGAAGCTGAGCTACACGACTTCTCTTCCATCTTCGGCCTCGACCGTCGTGATGGACCAAACCGCGCGGTGCACGTCAGCCGCACCATCACAGATCGCGTTCTGCGCGAAGGCATCTCGATTTTGAGCAACGACGTTCAGCAGAACGAAGCTCTCGGCGCGGCTGAAAGTTTGATCGCCTCAAGAATTCAGTCGCTCCTCTGCGTGCCGCTCATGCTCGCTGAAAAGGTGATCGGCGTCATCTATCTCTACACGAGCGATGTCGCAACGCGATTCGATCAAGATCAGTTGCAATTGGTGACGGCGATTGCTGGCATCGCGGCGGTCGCGCTGGAGAATGCGCGCCACGTCGAGTGGCTCGAAAGTGAGAATCAGCGTCTGCAAGAGGATATTCAAGTCGAGCACAACATGATCGGCGAGAGCGAGCGGATGCGCAGCGTCTATCAATACATCGCGCGGGTCGCGCCGACCAGTTCGACCGTTTTAATCACGGGCGAGAGCGGGACTGGAAAAGAATTGGCCGCGCGTGCGATTCATTTGAACAGCCCGCGCAAAGGTAAACCTTTCGTCGCCGTCAACTGCGCCGCGCTCACCGAAACCCTGCTCGAATCTGAACTCTTCGGACATGAGAAAGGCGCGTTCACGGGAGCGCTCGTGCAGAAGAAAGGCAAGCTCGAAGTGGCCGACGGCGGCACGCTCTTTCTGGATGAAGTCGGCGAGATGCCTGCGCTCTTGCAAGCCAAACTGCTGCGCGTGCTTCAGGAGCGAGAGTTCGAGCGCGTCGGCGGCACACGCACGCTCAAGGTTGACATCCGATTGATTGCCGCGACCAACAGAGACCTCGAAGAAGCCATCCGTCAGGGCACATTTCGTCAAGACCTTTACTATCGCCTCAACGTCGTCTCCCTCTCAATGCCGCCGCTGAGAGAGAGGCGTGAGGATATTCCACTGCTGGCAAATTATTTCGTTCAGAAGTACAGCGACAAGTGCAACCGGAAGGTGAAAGGAATTTCGAGCGAGGCACGCGCGCGATTGACTCACTACGACTGGCCCGGCAACGTGCGCGAGTTTGAGAACGCCATCGAGCGCGCCCTCGTGCTCGGCACCACAGAACTCATCCTGCCCGAAGATTTACCGGAGGCCGTGCTTGAAACAGTAGTGCCGGCGAGCGGCGGCGTGGCGAAGTATCACGAAGCCGTGACCGAAGCCAAGAAGCATTTGATTCTTCAGGCCGTCGAACAAGCCGCAGGCAATTACACGGAAGCCGCCAAGCTCCTGGGCGTTCATCCGAACTACCTTCATCGTCTGATTCGCAATATGAATCTGAAGCCTGAACTGAAAAAGCAGTAGGCAGAAAGCAGAAGGCAGAAGGCAGTAAGAAGCGGACGAAGCGTTTCCTGCTGCTCTCTGCCTACTGCCTTGTGCCTACTGCTTTCTGCTTTCCGCTTTCTGGTGAAACGTCCTGCGTTCTTTCCAGCGACGATACATCCACAGAGCAAACGCGAGCCAGACGCCGCTCCAGAGATACGCGCCGACTGTGTCTGAAGGCCAGTGCGCGCCCAGGTAAATGCGCGAGAGTCCGACGAGCAGGACAGGCAATGCCGCGAGTGTGAGCGCGAGACGACGGACGAATGAGCCGCGCGGCAGCAGCGCGTAAGCGACGAAGAAGAGAAAGCCGAAGTAGGAGACATAGAAAGTGACATGGCCTGATGGAAAGCTGCGTGTCATCAACTCTGCGTAACTTGGGATGAGATCATGCGCAGGGCGCGGGCGCGCGATGATTATTTTGAGCAGTGAGTTGAGAAATCCGCTTCCACTTGCGCTGAAGATTAGTCCGAAGGCTTCACTGCGACAGCGGAACATCAGGAAAATAATCGCTGTCAGAGCCGTCAGCGCGTAAGGTATCCAACTGTTGCCGAAAATGGAGACGAAGACCATCAAGGGCTTGAGTCCGGGCGGCGTGAAAGTCGTCCAGTTGAAAACACTCGACACTTTCAAATCCCATGTGAAGTAAGGATTGAGGTGTGCTAAGAGGGCTAAGACCGCAAATGCTGCGAGCGCGATGATGTAGACCGTCTCTGCGCGCAAGAGACGACGAAGAGCGCGCCAGCGCGGAACTGTCGCCACCGGCGATTCAACCGGCTCACTTGCTTTCAACTCACGCTCACTATTTGGATTCATCTCGCTTGTTCGTTAGCCCCGCTCTCCACGCCTGTATTATAATTCCTCAAGTTAATCTCCCGAAGATAGCGGACAAGTAGATGAGCGGCAAGCCACCGCTCAGAGAGAGCTTCTCTAAACTTACTTGTTTGAATTTTTCCTCGGAGGGAAAGCTTTGTTAAGAGTTGAATACCGCGAAGGGCTGTACCTGCCCGACATTGATCTGTGGCTCGACGCGGAGGCTCCGCGCGGACGCTCAGTCATCTCGCACGCCCATTCGGATCACATCGCAGAGCACGCTTCCATCATCTCGACACCTGAGACGGCGCGCATCTTTCGCCATCGTCGCGGAGATGCCGCGATGGAAACATTAGCTTACGGCGAGCGGCGCGATTACGGTCGCTTCGCGTTGACGTTCTTTCCCGCCGGACACTGTCTGGGTTCGGCGCAGGTGTTGATTGAAGCAGACGGCGAACGACTGGTTTATACGGGCGACATCAAGTTGCGTCCGAACGTCGCGGCGGAAAACGCCGTCATCGTTCCTTGCGACACGCTCGTGATGGAATCAACTTTCGGCGACCCGCTCTATCGTTTTCCTCCCGATGTCGCAACCTTAGCGCGTCTCTACGCTGCCGTTGATCGCGCGCTCTCGGATGATCGCGTGCCGGTCGTCCTTGCTTACGCGCTCGGCAAAGGACAGGAGGCTCTTGAGCTTTTATTGAGGCGCGACTATCGCGTCACGCTGCACGGCTCTGTCTGGAACGTCGCGGAGATTTACCGCGAGATGGGTGTGAAGTTTTCCGCGTCGTATGAAAAGTATGACCGCGAACACTTACGGGGTCGTGTGTTGATTGCGCCGCCCGGATGCCGCAAGCAACCGATGGTGCTGAATATCGAGCGGCGTTACGTGATTATGCTGACGGGCTGGGCGCTGCACAAAAGCGCGCCGTACAGGTACAGGGGCGTGGACTTGATTCTGCCGCTTTCGGATCATGCGGACTTCGATGAGCTTGTGCATCTGGCGCGAGCGTCTGGCGCTGAACGAATTATCACCATGCACGGTGAGCCGAAGTTTGCCGCTACCTTGCGCGAGCTTGGTCTCAACGCCGAACACCTCGCGCAGCATTCAAGCTCAGCCTCTGCAAAGGTCTCCAGGAAACGCGCGACAAAGAAGGCTGCGACAAATACCGAGCCGACTCTCTTCAATTGAAGGCACCAGATCGGCGCGACAACTCTCTCTCTCTGCGCTCGCGTCAACGTCTTCTCGTTGAGCTTGCGCTGCCGCGACCATCATCACTATAATGCGCGCCTTTTAATGCTCCGATATTTTGATTTTTGATTTGAACTCTGAGACTTGATAATGACGAAGACAAAAATTCATCCCGTTCCAATTGAAAATCAAAAATCCAAAGTCGTAAATTCACCTGTCTCCTCACGGATCGTCACGGTGCCGAATCTGCTGACCTTGTTTCGGATGGCGCTGATTCCGGTTTTCGTCTCGCTTCTTTTCTACAGCAAATTTGGATGGGCGCTCGGCGTTTTCGTCCTCGCAGGAATCACTGACGGGCTGGACGGTCTGCTGGCGCGCCGCTTGAATCAAGGCTCTCAACTCGGCGCAATCCTCGACCCTATCGCCGATAAACTTCTGCTCGTGACCTCATTCGTCGTTCTCTCGATGCCCGCGATCATCCCGCCTCCTTTGCCGCGCCACTTCCCTGTGCCTTTCTGGGTGACGGCGGCGGTCTTCAGCCGCGACATCTTCATCATTGTCGGCGCGGCGGCAATCAATATCGTGACCGGCTTCCGGCGCTTTCGCCCTTCCTGGCTCGGCAAGATCAACACGACCATCCAGATCATAGCCATCGCCGCCGTTCTCATCGCTGCCAGCTTTCCAAAACTGAGCGGCTACCTGCCCACTGTCTATACGATAGTTTTCAGCTTCGCCGTCATCTCCGGCGTCCACTACATCTTTTTCGCCTCCCGGCTGCTTAACGAAGAGCGCCGTCAGAGTGAGTAATTTTCGCTGGATTCTTCAATAAAATTGATGTTTCAGTGCTTAAATCCAGTGGCGAAAGATGCTCTTCCATCTGAAATAAAACTTGACAAAGAGGGACTCACATATTATATTGAGAGTGCGTTCAACCCGTAACTAATAACAAGCCGCCTGAGTCGAATTCGGCGGTCATTGACAGCAGGCGGCGGGCGCGTCTCGAAGGCCGTTTTCCCTCCCGGGAGAAAGGCCAATCAACCTTGGGAGAAGAGAGCAATGAGCAAGATTATCGGAATTGATTTAGGCACGACCAACTCTGTGGTGGCCGTGATGGAAGGCGGCGAACCGACCGTCATCACCAACTCGGAAGGCGGGCGCACGACGCCTTCGGTCGTGGCCTTCACGAAAGATGGCAACCGTCTCGTCGGTCAGGTCGCCAAGCGTCAGGCCGTTACCAACCCTGAGAACACGGTCTATTCGATTAAGCGTTTCATGGGCCGTCGCTACAACGAAGTGACGGAAGAGATCAAACAAGTTCCCTATAAAGTGCAGGGGTCAGGAAACGGCGATGTCCGTATCAATGCGGGCGGCAAGGATTACAGCCCGCCGGAAATTTCGGCGATGATCCTGCAAAAGATGAAGCAGTCTGCCGAAGATTATCTCGGACAAAAAGTTGATAAGGCTGTCATCACCGTTCCCGCTTACTTCAATGACGCGCAACGACAGGCGACGAAGGACGCCGGACGCATTGCCGGTCTCGAAGTGATGCGGATCGTCAACGAACCGACGGCTGCCGCGCTCGCTTACGGGCTGGACAAGAAGAAGGACGAGACCATCGCCGTGTTCGACTTCGGCGGCGGCACATTCGACATCTCCATCCTCGAAGTCGGCGAAGGCGTCGTCGAAGTGAAGTCCACGAACGGCGACACGCACTTGGGCGGCGACGATATTGACGAGCGTCTGATGGAGTGGATCACGGAAGAGTTCAAGAAAGATCAGGGCATAGACCTCTCGAACGACAAGATGGCTTTGCAGCGTCTGAAGGAAGCTGCGGAGAAGGCTAAGATTGAGTTGTCGAGCGCGATGGAGACGGAGATCAATCTGCCCTTCATCACGGCTGACCAGTCAGGTCCGAAGCATCTCGTGATGAAGCTGACGCGGGCGAAGTTTGAGCAGTTGATTGACCCGATCTTGCAGCGACTCAAGAATCCTGTGGAGCAGGCGATCAAGGATGCAGGGATTGACGCGAAGAAAGTTGACGAGGTGGTGCTCGTCGGAGGCTCGACGCGCATTCCGAAAGTGCAGGAGATCGTCAAGGGAATTTTCGGGAAGGAGCCGAACAAGAGTGTGAACCCGGATGAGGTCGTCGCTGTCGGCGCGGCTGTGCAGGCGGGCGTGCTTTCGGGCGAGAAGACGGACATTCTGCTCCTGGATGTGACGCCTTTGAGTCTCGGCATCGAAACACTCGGCGGCGTCTTCACGAAACTGATCGAGCGCAACACGACGATTCCGACGCGCAAGTCGGAAGTCTTCTCAACGGCTTCGGACAATCAAACGTCCGTCGAAGTCCACGTCCTTCAGGGCGAGCGACCGATGGCCGGAGACAATCGCACGCTCGGCAAGTTTCATCTCATCGGGATTCCGCCAGCACCACGCGGAATGCCGCAGGTGGAAGTGACTTTTGATATTGACGCCAACGGCATCGTCAACGTCTCGGCCAAAGATATGGGTACGGGGCGCGAGCAGAAGATCACGATCACGGCATCAAGCGGTCTCTCGAAAGATGAGATTGACAAGATGATGCGTGATGCGGAATCGCACTCGGCTGACGACCAGCGCAAGCGCGAAGAGATAGAGGCGCGCAATCGTCTGGATTCTCTGACCTATCAGGTCGAGAAAACTTTCAGTGAGAACCGCGACAAGCTAGAGGCTTCGGCTGCGTCTGAAGTCGAAACAGCACTCGCGGACGCGAAGAAGGCAACTGAAGAAGGCGGCGTGGAACGTATGAACGACGCATTCAACAATCTGCAAACCGCTTCGCACAAAATCGCGGAAGCGCTCTATCAACAGCAGGGCAGCTCGACTGGAACGACCGACGAGCAGGCTTCAGCCGCAGGCGCATCTTCCGGTCAAACCTCGCACGGCAACACCGGCGGTGAAGACAACGTGATTGACGCCGAATACGTTGACGTTGACGAGAACAAGTAAGAGCGGGGGCCAGGGGTTAGGGGTCGGGGGCCGGTAAGAACTAATTTTATACCAGCCCCCGACCCCTGGCCCCCGACCCCTTTTTACGATGGCTAAACAAGATTACTATCAGACACTGGGCATCAAGCGCGACGCGAAGCCGGATGAGATTAAGAAGGCTTATCGTCGCCTGGCGCGTAAGTATCACCCGGATGTGAATCCGGGCGATAAGTCTGCCGAAGAGCGTTTCAAGCTCATCACGGAGGCGCACGATGTGCTCTCGGATGAGAAGAAGCGCAAGGTCTATGATCGCTTCGGGCAGTATTCAGATAATCTGGCTGAAGCGGCGGCGCGTGGCGCGACTCCGGGCGCTGGAGGCGCGGGGCGCAGCACGGGCGGTTTCGATTTTGAAGGTTTCGATTGGGGCACTTCGACAACTTCGAGCAGTAGCGGCGGTGGCTCAAGTTTTAGGGACATCTTCGCAGACCTCTTCGGCGGCTCAAGTTCTAAACAGGAACGCGAACCGCCGCGTCCACAACCGAAGCGCGGCGCGGATATTGAGATGCCGCTGGCGCTCTCGTTTGAGGAAGCCGTCACAGGCATGACGACCAACATCACTGTCAATCGTTCCGAACAGTGTTCGCGTTGCAACGGTGCGGGCGACACGGGCGGCTCGTTGATTACCTGTCCGACTTGCAAAGGCTCTGGACAGGTTCAACGCGCTGGTGGACGACTTAAATTCTCGCAGGAGTGTCCAGACTGCGCTGGCACTGGCAAGCGTCGTCAACCTTGTTCGCTTTGCAAAGGCAGCGGCGTGCTACCGAAGACAGAGACTGTGAAAGTACGCATTCCGGCGGGCGTTGATACAGGCTCGCGCGTGCGTATCGCCGGCAAAGGTGAAGGTGGACGCTTGGGCGCGCCGCCGGGCGATCTTTTCATTATCACGAACGTCGGGCGGCACAAATATTTTACACGCAAGGGCGACAACATCTATGTGACTGTGCCGATCACCGTGCCGGAGGCTGCACTCGGCGCGAACATCGAAGTGCCGACCGTCGAAGGCAAGACGCAGTTGAAAATCAGGCCGGGCACGCAATCAGGGATGAAGATTCGCCTGCGCGAACGCGGCGTGCCTAGTTTGCGTAATCCGAACCTGCGCGGCGATCAATTCGTCGAAGTGCAGGTCACACTGCCGAACATAGTTTCGGAGGAGACGAAAGAACTTTTACGCCGCTACGCGCAGATCAACTCTGAGAATCCGCGTGTGGCGATGGGGTTGGAATAATTATGAGTTTCAAGTTTTGAGTTTTGAGTTAAAAGCAAGAACTTAAAACTTAAAACTTAAAATTCAAAACTCTCTTTATGAAGAGGAAGGCTCGCACATACACAATCAGCGCGGTGGCGGATCAGTTTGGAATTCATCCGCAGACTTTGCGTCTCTACGAGCGTGAGGGACTCTTGAAGCCTTCGCGTTCAGAGGGCAACACGCGGCTGTACACGGACGCCGATCTCGAACGCCTCGAAGTTATCCTTTCTTTGACGCGCGATCTCGGCGTGAATCTGGCGGGCGTAGAAATCATTCTCAACATGCGCGAGAAGATGGACGCGATGCAGCGCGAGTTCGAGCGTTTCTTCGATTACCTGCAAACTCACGCCGAAGAGTTCGCGCATTTCACAGACGCGCCGCCGCCGCCCGAAGCTGGCGCTCTCGTACCGACCTCGCACATCACTGCGCTTCGCATCCGTCGCCGCTCCAGCGCGCGTAGATAATTCCGCTGGCCTGTGGCCTTGTACTCACTGCGCGCAGGATGCTAAAGTTCGCCCGCTGTTTCTATCGCAATCATCAGTTCAAAACTCTGCTGTTGAGATGAGCGAGTTGTGATAGCTGCTTGAGTTTCCCGCAGGTCGTTATTAAGTTCAGTTTCAATTTTCCAGACGTTTCGCTCGTCGCCTGACGCTCGTTTCCAGAGTGCGCGTTGAAGCGGATGGCCTCGTATCGGACAAGGAGAGCGTCCCGAATATGATTTGCAAGCCCTCGCGCCTTTTGACGATGGGAGCGCGCCTCTCGCTGTTGCTGGCTTTCGTTGCTGCGTCTGCGCTCATGCCTTCTGCGGCGCACGCACAAGACCTTGATAAGGTGACCATCAACGGGCGCGTCACAGACCAGAACGGCGCGATCATTCCCGCCGCGACCGTGACGGCTGTTTTGGTGCAGACCAATGTTGAGCGCAGTGTGACGGCTAACGACGAGGGACGCTACAAGATCATCCAGCTTGATCCGGGCGAGTACACTGTGCGCGTTTCTTCGGCGGGCTTCGCTAAAGAAGAGAAGACGAACATCAACACCGTCGCCGGGCAGAACGTCCAACTCGATTTCACGCTGCGCCCCGCCGATGTGACGGGCAATCAGGTCGTCGTTGACATAGGCGAGCCGCCTCCGGTTGACACGACGCGCACGGTCGTCGGCGGCACAATCAGAACGGAAGAGATTGAAGCACTACCCAACGTCTCGCGCTCGCCGCTCGATCTGATTTTCACGCTCGGCGGTGTGACGGAAGAGCCGCTCTCGACGCGCGACCTCGCCGAAGACCGCAACACTAATCCGGCACGCACACCGGAAGAAGCAGGCTCATTCGCGCTCTCAGGCGGGCAGGCTTATTCCAACAACATCACGATTGACGGCCTTGACAACAACGATGACCGCGGCGCGCGCGAGCGTTTCCAACCTTCGCTCGATGCCGTCGAAGAAGTGCAGGTCATCAGGAATCAGTTCTCGGCGGAGTACGGCAGAGCTTCGGGTGGTCGCATCAACATCCGCACGCGCGGTGGCTCGAATAAATATCGCGGGCGTGCCTACGACTTCTATCGCAACGACATCTTCAACGCCAATACGCCGCACAACAAAGCTCTCGGACTGCCGCGCCTGCCGCTCCAGGAACACAATCCCGGCTTCACGTTCGGCGGCCCCGTCAAGCTGCCGTTCTATGATGGACGCAAGCGAACCTTCTTCTTCTCTTCTTACGAGTACGACACGATTCTCGACTCGGCGACGATAGACACGCTCGTGCCCGTCCAGCAGAATCCGCTCTTTCCGATCCCTGCGCCGACTACGCTCAACGGGCGACGATTTGAAACTACTTCAACGGGAACTCTCGCGGCGGAGGTCGCGCCTTTCATCGAAGCCGTCAGCACGCCCGTCAGAAAACATATCTTTACGACGCGCGTGGATCACAAGTTCACAGACCTGCACAACGGCACGCTCGTTTATCAATTAGGTCGTGAGAAAAACCTGCGACAATTCGGCGGCGGCAATCGTCTCGCCGAAGCCTTGCAAGGCACGACGCGCAACACGGACGCCATCTCTTATTCCGACAATTTCGTCTTCTCGTCAAAGGTCGTCAACGAAGCGCGCTTCCAATTGTCGCGCCTGACGCCCGCCGTCCAAGCGACCGGAGGACGCAAGCCCGTCATCCTGATTACGTTGAACGATCCGCTTCCTTCGAGCGACCCGGAACAACGCTCCGGCACGCTCGTCGCCGGTTCGTCAACATCGGGCGCAACCGACCGCCGTGAGAATCGCATTCAAGTGCAGGACATCCTGTCGTGGATCGTCGGCCCACACTCACTGAAGTTCGGCGCTGATATTCAACATATCAAATCCACCTTCATAGACCTCACGGATATTTCCGGCACTTTCACTTTCGCCAGCGCGGGAGATTTTCTGGCGAACGCTCCGAGCCGTTTTCGTCAAACCTTTCAGACCGAATCAACGCAGCGCAACAACTATCTGGGCTTCTTCGCGCAGGACGAGTGGCGCGCTAGATCAAACCTGACGATCAGCTACGGATTGCGCTACGAGGTCGAAACAATTCTTCACGACTACAACAACTTCGGGCCGCGCTTCGCCATCGCTTACGATCCGTTCAAATCCGGTAAGACCGTCATTCGTCTCGGCGCGGGCATCTTCTATAATCGCGTGCTGCTCAGAACGATTGACGATTTCACGCTCGGCAAGCAACAACTTCTTTTCGATACCAACGCGCTGGTTGATCCCACAACCGGGACAGCTTTGACCACAGCCCAGCGCCGCGCCTTCATCGCTGCCAATCTCAAATTCCCCAATGTGCTCGCGGCTGACTCGCCGCTCGTCAAACAGTTCGGCACGCTCAACACAAACTTCTCGCGTCGCGTTGATCCAACTTTACGAATCCCTGAGAGCTATCAGGTCAACGTCGGCTTCGAGCGCGGGCTGGGACGCAATTTCGTTCTTGATGCAAACTACACCTTCAATCGCGGGATTCATCTCTGGCGCGAGTTCAACATCAACGCGCCGCGTCTGCCCGCAGGCTACAAGAATTTCACGCAGTATCTTCTCTCGCGCGACTTCCCAAACTTTCGTCCGTGCGCCGGATGCCCGCGTCCGCTCTACGATGTTTCCACCGCAGGCGAGCTTGTCCGCTTTGCCACTGCATCAACCGATCCGACGAACCCGAACGCCATCGGACGCATTCTCGAATTCGGTGTGCCCATCTCTATCTTCAATCTCAACAGCATCAGTTCGACGACCGCGCTCAACGTCGCGCTTGATGCCTTGAACGCGCTCCGTCCCGACCCGTCGCAAACGGACATTCAACAACTCGCTCCCGTCGGCAACAGTTTCTATCATGGACTGACGGTTGAGCTGCGCCACCGTTTTCATCGCAGCAAAAGTGGTTTCGGCTACACGTTCCGCGCCGCTTACACGCTCTCGCGCCTGATTGACGACGGCATCGTCAACACATCGGACGCGCTCACGCCCGGCGACTTTCGCGCTGAACGCTCGCGCAGTCTCCTTGATCGTCGGCATCGCTTCGTCCTCTCCGGCACGCTCGACACACCACGCTGGCTCGGACGACTCAACTTCTCGCCGATCCTGCGTCTCGCTTCCGGCGCGCCCTTCAACATCTCCATCGGTGGCACTGACCGCAACCTCGATGACGTTGGCAACGACCGCCCGATCTTCACTGGCGATCTCTCGCTGCTGCACTTCCGTCAACCGGGCGAACCGCTCAACCCTGCATTGCTCACAGCCTTTACACTACCGACTATCGGCCAGACCGGAAACCTACCGCGCAACGCCGGATTGGGGCCGGGCATTTTTATTTTCGATCTCAACATTACGCGCGAGTTTCGTCTGGAAGGTCGGATGCGTCTGCGTCCCGTCGTTGAGATTAACAACGTGCTGAACAAAACAGTTCCCAGCTTCGGCTCGGAGTTCATCAACTTCACGGGTCTCGGCCCGACCGCGACCGCCGCGCAACGACAGGCTTTCATTGATTCGTTTCTCGTCCCGACGCGCACCTCGCGCGCGCGACAGATTCGGATTGGAGTTCGTTTCGATTTCTGAATCATGGATACGCAGCTTCTATTGATTGGCCGTGCATGAAAGATGCTAAAATGCAGTCGGAGGTAAGACGATGAGTAAGACGATTGCGCCTGATATGCCTGCTGATGAAAACGTCAACTATGAAGAAGCTGTCAATCAAATGTTCGGCGAGATGAAGCAATCCAATAAAAAGATGGCACGCGACCAGGAGGAGATTGATCGGCTGAGGATGGAGACACGCGAAATCTTAGCGAGATTGAAAGCAGCGTGATGCGATCTGGAAGCAGTAACATGAAACGACTATTACTTTGGCTCACAATTGCGTTGACTACCTTTACCTTGGGGATCGGTGCGGTGGTGATTTATTTCAACCGCAGCGAACGGCCTAACCTCTCACCGCCAACCGGGAAGAATGGGAAACCAATACTTACTGTCGCTTCATGTTTTCCCGGCTTATCTATTAAAGTAGAAAACATTGAATCATCTTCATACTTCCCGCCAGGAGTTTTTAGTTCTCAGCCTGAACAAGAGCAGTATATTGCCAACTGGTATTCAAAACCCTTGAAGGTGATGAATGAATCAGCGCTTTTTTCCTTAGCTAAAACTCAGTCTGAGAGCTATCGCTTTCTCTGGTTCCGCTCATTTAATAGTCCTGTAGCAGTCCACATTTGGCGATCAGGAGATGAGCGCTTCATCACCTTAAAGCAACTTAGTGATACTGGTGGCCGAGGATTTGGAAGGCTAATCACTGATAAGACTAGGTCTCTTACCGAGAGTGAATGGGACAAGTTTATAGCTCTTCTTGAACAGACTTGTTACTGGAAGATGCCGACAGAAGATAATAAAGGCGGAGGTCTGGATGGAGCACGATGGATTCTTGAAGGATACAAAGAAGGTCGCTATCACGTAGTTGACCGATGGTCTCCCAAAGAGGGAGATTTCCGTGAAGCCTGTCTCTATTTGCTAAAGGCTTCAGGAATAGACCTCTCCAGCGAAGAAGTCTATTGAAAACAACTTTTCAAGTCTTCATCTCTCGCTGATGGGTCGAGAATCTGCGTGAAGAGTTTTCGAAGATTGCCTATCTGTCTTCTCTTCTGTTTGCTCGTGTCGCATCTTCGCCTTGTTCGTCGGAAACGCTTTGTGACAGCGCGCGCGGGAACGATGTATGCGACGCTTCATCCATGAACTCATAACTACACCTCGATCTCCCTTGCCGGGTATGTATCTAAAAATGCTTCGATCACTCGCGGGTCAAACTGTTTGCCTTCTTCTTTGCGAAGTTCCGACGCTGCCGCCTCGTGTGTGAGAGCCTTGCGGTACGGACGATCCGAGACCATCGCGTCGTAAGTGTCCGCGACCTGGACGATGCGCGCCATCAAAGGGATGTCACAGCCTCCGAGTTTGTGTGGATAGCCGCACCCGTCCCAACGCTCGTGGTGATGCTGCGTGCGGATGCGCAGGTCTGCCGGAAGATTGAAGTAGGAAGCCAGCAGCGCGCCGAAGCTCGGATGCTTGTGCAGGATGAAAAGCTCCGTCGGCGTCGGCTTGCGCGGGCGATTCAGGACGGCTTCGGGCACGAGTATCTTGCCGACATCGTGCAGCACGCCCGCGTAGCAAAGTTGCTTCAGACGCTCATCATCGAAACCGAAGGCGCGTCCAATCGAGCGCGAGACACGCGACACGCGAACACTGTGCGAGTAGGTTTCGGGGCGCGTGCGTTTGAGATGTTTGAGTAAGGCTTCCGTGCCATTTGTTTTGTGAAGGCGACCGATTGATTTGAGACGCTGTAGAACGCGCGTCAGATAGTTAGCCCAGCTACAATTCACCAGCTTGATTGTCGCGGCGTTGGTAGTCTCCAACGTCATTTCATCGTACATTCTGTGACCCTCCAAAGTGAGTCGGACAAAACTGAAAACGTGGGGGATGAAATTCGTGACCGGGGAGAATCTCACGCGGGTGAATTTGAAAACCTCTGTGACTTCTCGTCTGATCGTTTTGCATCCGACGTGCCATGTTTCATTTGCAAAACATAAAATTATCTTGCGTGCGGTAGCGAACATTAGGCCAACGAGGAGGACGATTTAATGTTTGAAGCTAAGAGCAATTAAAATTTAGCTTGCGCGGAATTCCTTGAGAGCTTGCATGAGGTCTCGATCAGAGTTGCGTCTCAGTTGCGTCTCATGTTGTCGCATAGAAGAAACACGAGCCTGAGTTAGAGCCTGTGCCGGTTATACGATATGGTGTTTCAGGCATCGCGGATGGAAACGTGGTGAATGAGCAACCTCTCGTTTGTGATAAACTTGCGCTGCTGACCTCGAAAGTTGACCACGAGGCATCACAGCACCGGAACGAGATCAATGAGCGACACGCCGAGCACCAGAAATCAGGATGGAGATGTCGAAACCGCACTGCTCGATGCCGAGTTGTTCATCAAGTATCAAGCGCCGGAACGCGCCCTCCACAGACTTCGCACCGCGCTTGAGCACAGCCCGCGTTCCATCCAGTTGCGAGAACGGTTGCGTGAGATCAGCGCGGCCCAACATCCAGAGGAAGCAGCGCGCCAGTGTCTCGCACTCGCCAGTCTCTACATCGAGCGCGAGGAACTTCAAACAGCACACGACCGTCTGCTCGAAGCCAAAAACCTGGACCCGCGCATCTCGATTGCGCCCGGCCTTGACGCGATCCGCCGCGCCCGTCGCCCTCATCTTCAACCAGGCGAACAAGCCATTGAACACGCCGTCCCTGAAAGACCTAAATTCACTCTGACCGGAGACCTCGCAGCCGTCAGCATCTTCGATGTCGTGCAAGTGATAGAGAACTCGCGTCTGACAGGCGTGCTTGCCATTACGAGCGCTACGCATTCGGGCAGCGTCTTCTTCAACGAGGGACGCATCGTCGGCGCAGAGGCGGGATTAGTCACAGGCCAGGATGCCTTTCGCAAAATTGTCGAAGTGACCAGCGGGACTTTCGATTTTGAAAAGTCGCTTCAACCATTCCCTGTTACCATCAACGCCGCCAGCAACACGAATCTGATCCTCGACAGTCTGCGGCAACTGGATGAAGAGAAGACGTGAATTGCGACTGACTCGAAAATATCTAACAAGAGCGCGCTCAAATAAGCATATAAAGTTGGACGCCTTCCCCGCAGTACCTGAATTATCGAATAAGTGCGCCTGTGTTACCTTCGTTCACGCCCCGCTCACCTGCTCACCCGCACTTTGGAAGAGGTGAGCCTCTGTTGTAAACTCCCTGCCCGTATGTTGAAAAGACGAGAAAACCGCACTGCGGCAGAAACTGCTTATTTGAAATCTATTCTTTCAATCGCGCTGGCAGGAGGAGTCTTCTCAGTGCCTGTCACGCGAGCCGTAAACCGCGTTGGTGATTGGATTCAACCGCCAACGCCCCAAACCCTACAGAGCGTTCAGCCCACACACACACCCAAAGAAATTGAAGCCTTAATCAGGGAGTCTGCCCGAAAGTATGGCCTCCCGGAAGCCAAGGTCGTGAAGATCGCCTGGCGCGAATCCAAGTTCAAATCGAATGCTCGCAGCAAGAGCGGGAGGTATGTAGGCATCTACCAATTTGACCTGGTGACGTGGCGCAACACGCCCGAAGGGCGAGCCGGTTTGCGCCGTGAAGACCCCGTAGCGAACATCAACGCCGCACACTGGCACATGAAAACATACGGCTTTAGCGCATGGGCTGTGAGGTGACCTAAAGTGCAGTGCGTTGAATCCAGACTAATCTATTAATACACGTGCGCTGAGAGCTTCGGCGCGTTCGAGCGCGGCGAGCAGTCGCAGGTACTGTGCGTAGTTTTTGCTACGCGCGTGGATGCGCGTGCGCTCGGATTCGGAGAGATCGTTACGCAGCAGGTGATCCAGAAAGTCGTAGAAGTCTGCGGTCGCTGCTTGAGGTAACTCGCGTGTGTAAGTGGTCTGCTCCGAATCGTCGGAGCGGAATCCGGCAAGCAGATCGAAGAGATTGTCCGTCGTTAGATGCGCAGCCTCGCGCGTCAACTTAATCGGCAGTCGTAGCTCGAAGAAGCGCAAGCCCTGCGCCGTCGTCACGCGCCGCAACTCCTTTGTGCCTTCACCATCGAAAGGCGATTCCTTATCAACGAGAATGCGGAGCAGTCGTGGTTGGTCAGCTTGATCTATCGTGTCGAGCGTAAGCTGCACGCGGTCGGCCAGGAACTTCTCAAACTGCGCTTCAATCGGATACGTGACTCGGCCAAGACAACCGACCATCTCGCCCTCGCCAGCCGTTTCGTGCGGCAGGCAGGCAGGACACGTCGGACAGATAACTGTTTCCTCCTGCGTCCGCTCAAGTTCGCCGCGCGCGTTCTCGACAAAGCGCACTTTGTCTTCCGTCGGCGCGGCCTCTTCGCCCGTCGTCAGCCGCGTGTGGATATTGCTCAAGCGTCCCCACGCACGCAGGTGTTCCTCAGAATAACGCGCGCGCAAACTGCATGGATATTCAACTGCAAATTCTAAAGACAAACCTTTACTCCTTGCTTCTCAGAAAAGAAAACTGCTTCATCTTTAATCACTATCACACGAGCGTGTGAAGGGCAAGCCTTTCAATTGCGGAATGCGGATTTCGGATTGCGGATTTAAGAGAAACGATGGCTCGTCTTTTTCAATCCGCATTCCGCAATCCGCAATCCGCAATCGGACGGTTTGACCATGCAAACCGCAGATGAAAGAATGTCCTGACCGTACTCTCTTCAGCTAGACAGGTGATGCAAAGGAGCGGCAGGTGACAAGCCCCCATTATCCCCCAGGCCCGAAACGCAAGGTGCTCGGCAGCAACTTCAGAGCGTTTCGCCGCGATGCGCTCGCTTATTTACAACGCGCCGTCAGCGAGCACGGCGACATTATCTATTTCAAACTCGGCCCGCAGCACACGTTCTTCTTCAATCACCCGGATCAAGTCAAGGACGTGCTGATTACACAGCATCAGAATTTCATCAAGGGTCGCGCGCTCCAACGCTCAAAACGTCTGCTCGGCGAAGGATTGCTGACCAGCGAGAATGACTTTCATCTACGCCAGCGTCGTCTGGCACAGCCCGCTTTCCATCGCACGCGCATCGCCTCTTACGGAGCGGTGATGACCACTTACGCCGCGCGCATCGCTTCGCGCTGGCATGATGGCGAGACCTTAGACATCTCGCACGAGATGATGCGCCTGACGCTCGCCATCGTCGGCAAGACTCTCTTCGATGCAGACGTTGAATCCGAAGCTGACGAGATCGGCGCGGCGCTGACCGCCGTGATGGAGTTGTTCGACCTGCTGCTCATGCCTTTCTCAGAGCTACTGGAAAAGCTGCCAATATCTCTGCCTTACATGAAAAGATTTCAGAAAGCTAAGGCGCGGCTTGATGCCACGATCTATCGCATCATCGAAGAGCGGCGACGCAGTAATGAGGATCACGGCGATTTGCTCTCGATGCTCTTGAGCGCGCGTGATGAAGAGGGCGACGGCGGACAAATGAACGACCTGCAAGTGCGCGACGAAGTGATGACACTTTTTCTCGCCGGACATGAGACGACTGCCAACGCTCTGACGTGGACGTGGTACTTACTCTCTGAACACCCGGACGTTGAAGCAAAGCTGCGAGAGGAACTCAACACGGTTCTTGAAGGACGACAACCAACCGTTGAAGACGTGCCGCGCTTGCGCTATACGGAGATGATTCTGTCGGAGTCAATGCGACTGTATCCGCCTGCGTGGGCGATTGGTCGTCTCGCGCTCAGGGATTGCGAGATCGGCGGCTACAAGATTCCCGCGAAGTCGCTCGTTCTCCTGAGCCAGTATGTCACACACCGCGACGCGCGTTTCTTTCCAGACCCCGTGCGCTTCGACCCTGAGCGCTGGACGACCGCAGCGCGCGAATCAAGACCGCAGTTCGCTTACTTCCCCTTCGGCGGCGGCCCGCGACGCTGCATCGGCGAAGGCTTCGCGTGGATGGAAGGCATCCTGCTCATCGCCACGCTCGCCCAACGCTGGCGGATGCGCCTCGTCCCGGATCATGTGGTCGAAACTCTGCCGGTCATCACGCTCAGACCGAAATACGGAATGCGAATGACGGTGGAAAAACAGTGATAAGTGATAAGTGATGAGTGATGAGTTAAAGGCAGCTTTTTCTCATCACTCATCACTTATCACTTATCACTGTTTTCTGTTAATCTTTATTTCATTTCAAACGAGCCGGTGAAGTCTTCATCACAACTATCAACGAAGAATTCGCGCGGCTCAGAATCAAGAGGTGTCAGAAGAATGGCGATCAGTCCAGATTTGTTGGAGATACTCGCGTGTCCGGCGTGCAAGGCTAAGGTCGAGTTGAAGCCTGACGAAAGCGGGTTGAAGTGTGTGGAATGCAGGCGAGTCTATCCGATCCGTGACGACATTCCGGTGATGTTGATTGACGAAGCGACTATCGAGGATGAAGAGCCTGCTGGAAACTCCTGAGTCGTCCGCGACTACCTCATACGCTCCCGTCATCAATCAATTGAGCGATGAGAGCGTGTCGCAACCGCTTGCGCCCGCGCGTTGGGATTGGCAGAGCGTCAAGCGTGTGCTCGTCGTGCGGCTGCGCTCGATTGGCGACACGGTGCTGGCGACGCCGTCGCTCGACGCTCTGCGCCGTTTTCTTCCCGCCGCGCAGATAGACATCCTGCTTGAAAGCTGGGTCGCGCCCGTGCTCGAAGGCTTCGACGCGGTGGACAACATCATCACGACGGAGCGCGGCAGCACAGCTTCACGCGCGCGTGTGGCAAGACGCCTGCGCGCAGCGCGCTATGATGTCGCCTACAATCTTCACGGCGGAACTACCGCGACCATTCTGATGCGTGCGGCAGGCGCGCGTCATCGCGTCGGCTTCAGCAGTTATCAATACAGTCGCCTGCTCAATCATGCCGCGCCGCTGCCGACTGAAATCTGGAACAGGGCGAAGACGCATTCCGTCGAACAACAACTCGCGCTGCTCGGTTGGACGGGTGTGCCTGTGAGCGACAGACCGCCGACGCGACTCGTCGTGACTGAGCAAGCCGCATTGAGCATTGCGGAGAGACTTCGCGCGGCACGTGTTGACGAAGCGAAACCACTCGCGCTGATTCATCCAGCAGCCGCGTTCGACACGAAGCAATGGGCGACCGCGAACTTCGCGCGCGTCATCGAAGACCTCTCTGCGCGCGGCTTCAACTGTGTTGCCATCGCTGCGCCGAATGAGCATCAGGTTATCGCCAATCTCATCGAGCACTCGTCGGCTCGTCTCACGGCTTTCACAGACCTGTCATTACCGGAAGTCACCGCGCTCGCCGCGCGCTCGCGTCTCTTCGTCGGCAACGATAGCGGCATCGCGCACATCGCGGCGGCTATGCGCGTGCCGTCGGTCGTCATCTTCGGCTCATCCAACGTCGCGCACTGGCGTCCCTGGACAATCGCACCCTCAGAAATCGTCCGCGAAGAGTTGCCCTGTCAACCCTGCCCCGGCTACTTCTGCGCGGAGTTCGACGCGCCCGAATGTATCCGCCGCGTGACGGTCGAGCGTGTGACCGCAACGATCAATCGTGTGATAAAAGAGGATTAGAGGCCTTCTAAAATATATGATTACATTGAATCAAACGACACATGACGATCCACAATTCATTGGAATAGTCTCGACGATCTTGAACTCTACCGTAACTCGCTATCGCCCTCATGATGTCTATGTAGTTGAAATAGATCATTGCTTTGATCGCAAATGGCAGAAGTTCTCCGGCAAAGTTCTTGGTGCTTTAGGTACTTGGAACAAGAAGCTTGTCGTGCCACCATTCGAGCCACACCGCGTGGTGAGTCAACGTTATTTTCGCTCCGATATGGCTGCTTCATCTTCTTACCTTATGGCTGCCGCGCGGCCATTGCATATTGAGCAACATAGTGGTGATAACCGGCAGCGATATTTATCTCTTATTAGTCGGTCAGGTCTCTTCCTTTGGTACAGTGGGGAGACTTTAAAAACGGATCAAGCAAGTGTCTTGCTATATCAGATTGACGCCGAAGGCACATCCGATTGGTTTGCTTCGTTTATTAAAAGCGGCCAATGGAAATTGAACAAAGTTCGTGGTATCCCACAACGAGCGCTTCAAGACATGATGAATGGTGCTCCAACAATCGGCATCTAATGATACATTGAACGCACACGGCGGAGCACGCCTGTCATCCTCTTGCGCTCTCGGCAATGACGATTGATTCTTCAAGAGTCATTGTTGAGCGTTGAGGACTCATGGCTAACTCTTCAACACTCAACGATGAGACCTAAACACTCACGCGAGAGTCCTGAACTCTCAACGGAGAGACTCAAAGACTCAACGATGAGGGTTGAAGTCTCACGTGTGAGTGTTTAGGTCTCATCGTTGAGTCTTTGAGCCTCAGAGCCGAGTGTTTAGACCTCACCATTGAGGATCAGAGTCTCAAGCGCCACCCTCAAAGCCTGAAATGATAACGCCGAAGCCCAAAGAAGCGGGCAAGAGAAGTCGCCAGTCCCGTTTTTTACTGTAAAAGCTCTACTTGGCTGCTGTTTTCTCCTTATTCGTTCGCGGCGGCGCGTTCTTCACGTACTTGTCGAACCACGAAATCATCTCGTAAAGCACGTGCTCGATGGTTTCGTGTGCGGCGTAGCCGTGCGCTTCGAGCGGGAGCATGACGAGACGCACCGTGCCGCCGTTGCCGCGCACGGCCTGATACATGCGCTCGGATTGAATCGGGAATGTGCCGCTATTGTCGTCTGCCTCGCCGTGAATCATCAAGAGCGGCTCGTTGATTTTGTTGGCGAAGAGGAAGGGCGAGACCTTCATGTAAAGATCGGGCGCTTCCCAGATCGTGCGGCGCTCGCTTTGAAAGCCGAAGGGCGTCAAGGTGCGATTGTATGCGCCGCTTCGTGCGATGCCTGCGCGGAAGAGGTCTGAATGCGCCAGCAGATTCGCCGTCATAAATGCGCCGTAAGAGTGTCCGCCGACGCCCACACGATCAGGGTCTGTGACGCCCATCTCCGCAGCCTTATCAATCGCAGCCTTCGCGCTCATCACGATCTGCTCGATGTAGGTGTTGTTCATCGTCTCAGGATCGCCGACGACAGGCATCGTCGCGTTGTCTAAAACTGCGTAGCCTTCGAGCAGGAAGAAGAGATGCGAAGGGCCTGTGATGGTCGTGAAGCGTTGCGCCGAGCCTGTCACCTGTCCGGCTGTCGAGGGGTCTGTGAATTCCAACGGATACGCCCAGACGACCGTCGGCAGGCGCGTGCCTTCTTTATAATTCGGCGGCAGGTAGAGCGTGAAGGAGCATTGCACGCCGTCCGCGCGTTTGTAGGTGACGAGTTGTTTCTTGATGCCGCGCAGTTGCGGCGTCGGGTCTGTGAACTTCGTGAGCGGCTCCATGTATGGTTCAATGGCAGGCACGATTGTTGTATTGTCTCCCGGTTCTAAAGCTGAGTCACGCAAGTCCGCCTTAGTAGCAAATGTGCGAATGTAATAGTTGAGCGGCTCAATCGGTCTTTCGCGGCGCGTGATGAACTGTTTGGCGTCGTCGCTCAAAAGCGTGACGACTGTTTCATAGCTCGTCGCTTCGCTGCGGAAGAGACGCTCAGTTTTGAGCGTGCGTAAGTTCAGACGATCAAGAAATGGTCGGTCGCCTTCCTGTGATGCGCCCGTGCCGGTCAGGTAAATCCAATCATCATGTTGCAGAATCGCGCGCTGGCCTGTAGGAAGCACACGCAGCAACGGCGTGCCCGGATTCTTGTACTGGTCGTTGCTGTTGCGTTCCCAGACGAGCCGCGCAGGTTCAGAAAGGTTATCAGCGTTCAGCGCGAAGGTGCGCCGCCAGCGACGATCACGTTCATAATCGCTGACTAAGACCAATCCATCACGCTCGCCCCACTGCAAGCCGTTGAAACGCTGCTCGGTCTTGAAAAGCTCCACAGGCTTTTCGGTAAACGGCGCTTTGAGCATCAGGATGCGATCACGCGGCGAAACTTTCTTGCGCGGGTCGCCCTGATCTAAAGCCTCCGCCCAGACGAGCGTCGTCGGCGTCGTGGGTCGCCAGTGATAATCGCGCGGGCCCGTCGGCACACCTTCAATCGGCACTTGATCCGCGAGCGGAAGACTCGCCAGCTTGTAAACCACCTTCGCGCTTCTGTCCCACACTTCGACATCTTTCGGAAAGAACTCGTAAGGCAGCAAATAGGAGTACGGACGATGCACGCGCGCGATGAGAATGTGCTGTCCATCAGGCGCAGGATTGATCGTCTCGAAGATCGCGGGCTGACCCAGAGGCGTTGCGCGCCCGCTCTCAGCATCAACGAAAGCGAGTTGAGCCGTCGCATAATAATCGAAGAGGTCTTCGTCATGCGGATTCGTCAGCATGTCCTCGAAGGTGCGAATGGGCGCGGGCTTGCCTGAACTCTCCTGAATGGTTGGCCCCTGCGGGACTGTCGGCGCGGACGGCAACGCCGCACGCTTCGACGGCACAAGCTCGACCAGCAGCGTGCGCTTATCCGGCATCCACTGCACGCTGTCTCTTTCGAGCACGTCATTGACTTTCAGTCCAGAGAGCGCGTGCGCTTTACCTGTGGCTGTATCTCCGACCCACAATTCGATCCCGCTCGATGTCGTGTTGAGAAATGCGAAGCGCTTGCCGTCTGCGCTCCACTGCGGGAATCCGATGTGCGCGCCTGACGGCAAGGCCACTTCCATGTCGGAGCCGTCGCTAATCTTCTTGAGCCAGAGCTTGATGAAGTAAGGAGAGCGGTGCGGCCCGTTCGTGCTCGGGTTGATGCGCAAGCCCGCGAGACGCAACATCGGCTGTGCTAATTCTGTAATCGGCGGATAACGAACGCCCTGCGCGAGCAGCATGAAATCGCGCGTCGGACTGATTGAAGCGGTCGGCGTCGGCGGCGCATCCAGCACGTCCAGCACTTCTTTCGGCGGCTTGCGATAAGTGCTTTGAGCGAACGTCGCTCCGCTTGAAAATAGAAAGAGAGTGATGAGCGCCAGCGCAGAGAAGAATAATTTATCTTGCCAGCGCAATCTGAGAGTTGAGAGAAACGGGGACGAGAATTCCATATCGCTCCTTTTAAGTTTCTTAACTTGAAATGTCTTGTTAGCGACGATTCGCGTGTGGCGCAATTATCTGGCCGAGCAAGTCCGGCTTGCCTTTGTCGCGCTCAAGGCGCGGGTAACGCTCGCCGCCGTGATAGTCGAGCGCATATCTAATAACAGAACCCTCGTTATTCACAAGCAGTTCGAGCATCCCCTGCCGCGACTGCATCGCGCGCACTTCCCGCAGGCGCCCGTGGTGTTCCGCGTCGCGATTGATTTAACAGTTTGCGCGGGCAGAATATCACGAGACAGAGGAAAGATTTAACTTATAATTTTGGCGTCATCGTGAAAGGCTCATCCAGCTTTGCTTTGCTGCCAGTGGACTATTTCCACATGCGGATTCCCGTTCGCCTATAGTTCGCCACAACGCACCTTGGTTTCGGCTAAATAGAAAAATCGCTGGACTTAACTCTCCAAAGGTTGATCGAAAATTTTTCTTTACAGGACGCGGAACGAGTGCTAATTTCTCCTCGGTTTCTTTTAGTGAACTTCTTGACTAGCTAGGACTTAGCTCTCTCAGCCACATTCTGTAGTAGCTTGCCACGCCAGCTTCCACAGTATCTTGAGCTTTTAGGATTATAGCTCGGCCTCGCTTGAGTGTTAAATCCCTTCGCTTGTGTCAGGACGGCTACAAGCAGGTCAATCTAAATCTCTATACAACCTGGAAGAGGTCAAAGGCATGAGAAAATTGACGAACTCAATTATGGGTCGCGTCTATTCGTTTCTGAGCAATAATGTTCATGCTCGAAGATACGATATGCGCTTGCCGCTGAGTGTGTCGCTGCTTGATTCAAGGAGAGCTGCCGTCAGAATGCACTCCTCCTCGACGATGTCAGGATACCTGCGAGATATTAGCAAGACCGGATTATCATTAGTCGTGCCGTCTCTACGCTTCGGCAACAACTTCCTCGTCAGCGGGCACTATCCGTTGCGCGTTCTGGTCGAACTACCGAATGGCGTGGTCAACATCCATATCGCTCCGGTGCGTTATGACAAGCTGCACGAGAAACAGGCTGATCGGAAATATTTGATCGGCGCGCGGATCATGAAGATGACCGACTCAGATCGCCGGAACCTCAGCCAGTACATGCAGGAAACGAAGAAGAGCAAGGCGCTGTCGTTCAGCTTCGCACGCGACGCGAAATAAAAGTTTAAGAGACTTCTCCATAATTCATCTTTCATCCCGACAGGCTCAGATCACAAAGTCAATCTTTTCACTTTGCTGCGGCACGCTTTAATCGGCCTGAGAGTCCCGCGTCAGCTTGCTCTCGCAAAATCTGGTAGTCATCCGGCGTGTCAACATCAAAGGCGGCTTCGGGCACAGCGATGAGGCCAGCCTCATTCTGATGTCGCTCGATGACGCGCTTCGCTCCTTCCGCTCCACGCACAGCCATCAACTCAGAAAAGAGCGCCCGACTGAAAAGAGCCGGAACGCCTCGTGTTCTCTCACCATTCGATTCATATTCAGAAGCGACGAGCAGCGAAGGCCTGGCGTGAGATGTCTCAAGCAAACGATTGATGACCGATGCGTTGACGAACGGCTGATCGCAGAGCATCAAGATTGCCGCCTGTGCGTGCCCTGACGTTGCAGCTTCGAGTGCGGAGATGCCGCAACGAATTGAAGAACTCATCCCCTCATTCCACTCTTGATTGACGACTATCAGCGCCTCCAGATCGGCAATCTCATCGCGCAGAACATCGGCCTCAGCGCCAAGCACGACGATGACCGGATGACATTGCGAATCGAGCGCAGAGCGCACGGCACGTCTAAGCAGCGTCTCACCCTCGTAGCGCAGGAGTTGTTTGAGTTCGCCCATGCGAAGGCTTGCGCCCGCCGCCAGCACGATGATTCCGATTGATGGCTCGCTCACGACAAGTAACAAGCCGCACGGGGCGCGCTTTCTCTATCGGTCGTGCTGGCAGGTTGCACGCGATGAGGCTTCACAGAGAACTCGATGGTCGCCAGATTCGCGGTTTGGTCATCGTGAATCGGCGCGTTGCGGTCGCGCAGAAAACCGCCCCGGCGCAAGGCGCAGGCGGCCTTGATTTCAGCGATGATCGCCAGCGCAATCTCTTCGGGTGTTTCCGCGCCGATGTCTATGCCGATGGGACTGTGAAGGCGTGCGAGTTGCGTGTTCGTGAAGACACTGCCGTGCGTGTGAAGCTCTTGGAGTAACTTTGTGGTGCGCTCTTTCGGGCCAAGAATGCCCAGATAACTTAAAGATGCTGGCAGCAACACGCGCAGCAAATCAACATCGTGCAGGTAGTTGTGCGTCATCACGACCACCGCAGTGTCCGGCGTTAGCGAGACCTGTGCAGCAACATCTTCGGCGCGACACAACACCACAGCGTCAGCTTCATTGAAGCGTTCAGTTGTTGCGCGGCGTGCTCGCGTGTCAACGATTGTTGCGTGCCAGCCAAGCGTATGCGCTAATCGCACGAGCGGCTTTGCATCTTGCTCCGCGCCGAAGACGATGAGCGGACGCGGCGGCTCAATCACATCAAAGAAGATTTCCGTTTGGCTCGTGTTCGATTCATAAGACCGCATCACGGAGCGCCCGTCCATGAGCGCCTTTCGAGCATCTTCGCTGATGTCTGAGACGAACTCACCAGCCGCTAGAGCTTGGTCGTTATTGTTAAATTCATCGTCACCGACGATAAAGCGTTCGCCGATTTTGTATTCGCCGCTCTCGCCATTCGTCGTCTGCGATTTGTGAATGATGGTCGCCATCACGCCGCGCCTGCGTGCGTGTAAGCAATCATTGATGAATTGCAGAGAGCGTGCGCCATAACTTCCTTCATGCAGACTTTCGAGCAACACTCGCACGACGCCGTTGCAGCCCAGCCCAAGTCCCCACACGATGTCTTCATTGCCGCGCGTGTCGTATTCGATGACACGTGGCACGCCTGTCTCCACGACTTGCGCGGCGCGTTCCATGACATCACTTTCAAGGCAACCGCCGCTAATCGTGCCGACTGTTTGACCGCTCTCCGTAATCAACATCCGCGCGCCTGGCCGACGATACGCAGACCCTTCGACGCTAACCACAGTCGCCAACGCCATGCGCTCGCCACGCGCACACGCTTTCTGATAAACGTCAACGATTGCCTGCAACTCGTTCATGCAAGTGCTCCCTTTCCGAGTAGCTTGTCCGGCGTGATGGGCAGGTCGCGCACGCGCACGCCCGTCGCGTGATAGACAGCATTGGCGATGGCCGCAGCCGCGCCGACGATGCCAATCTCGCCCGCGCCTTTGGCTCCGATGGGGCTGGCGTACTGGTCGAAATTTTCCAACAGGACGACATCAATCGGCGGCACGTCCGCGTTGACGGGTACGTGATATTCGGCCAAATCACGATTGACGATGATTCCCAGATTCTCGTCTAACACGGTCTCTTCCATCAGCGCCATGCCGATTCCCATCACGATGCCGCCCTGCATCTGCGACTGCGCCGTCTTCATGTTCATCACGCGCCCGATGTCGAAGGCCGAGCTGTAGCGTGTGACGCGCACCTCGCCGAAGTCTGGATCAACGCGCACCTCCGCGAAATGCGCGCCGAAGGAATGCGATGAATGCGTCTTCTCTCTATCGTTGAACTCCGTGTCGTACTTTCCCTCAATCTCTTTCAATCCGGCGCGTGAGAGGATCGCCGCGTAAGACTCACTTTTCGATGCGTCAGCGACGTGCGAGAGCATTCCTGTTTTGACGACGATCTGATCCGCATTCGCGCCGTAGAGCGGCGAGGATGAATCGGCGCGCGCCAACTCTTTCAACTTCGTGATCGCCGCCTGACCAGCGCCCTGTATGGAAGTGCCGACAGACATCGTGGTTGACGAGCCGCCGGAGACCATCGCCTTCGGCAAGTTTGTATCGCCGATCTCAACTTTCACGCGCTCGACAGGCAAGGCCAACGTCTCTGCCGCGATTTGAGTGAGAATGGTGTAAGCGCCCGTGCCCAGATCATGCGTGCTGCTTTCGGCAATGGCACTTCCATCTTGAAGAATTCGGACGCGCGCGCTCGACGGAAAATGGTTGACGGGATAGACGGCTGTCGCCATGCCCATGCCGACGAGATAACGCCCATCGCGCATCGAAGCGGGCGTCGGTTTGCGTTTTGACCAGCCGAAACGCTCTGCGCCGGTGCGATAGCTTTCTTTCAGCAGTTTGGTTGACCAGGGAAACTTTGTGTCCGGGTCTGTGTCCGCGTGATTGATGAGGCGCAGTTGAATCGGATCAATGTTCAACTTGTAGGACAGTTCATCCAACGCTGATTCGAGCGCGAACATGCCGGAACTTTCGCCGGGCGCACGCATGTAGGTCGGAGTCCCGACGTTGAGTTCGACGAGGCGTTGCGAGGCTTTGAGGTTATCGCAGGCGTACATCATGTTCGTCGGCTTCGTGAAAGGCTCGACGAACTCATCGAATGTTGACGTGTGCGAGAGTCCCTCGTGAATGATGACGGTTAATTTACCGTCGCGCTTTGCGCCAAGCGTGACGCGCTGTTCCGTCTCGGCGCGGTGTCCCATGTTGGCGAACATCTGCTTGCGCGTGGTGGCGAGCCTGACGGGACGGCGCACCTCGCGCGCGGCGGCGGCAGCGAGCGCGACGTGCGACCAGACATTACCTTTGCAGCCGAAACCGCCGCCCGTGAATTTGCAGACGCAGCGCACATTCTCTTCAGGGACGCCGAAGGTCGCGGCCATCGAGTGACGCACGCCGTATGTGTATTGCGTCGCATCGTAAACCGTGAGCTTGTCGCCTTCCCAAACAGCAGTCGTCGCGTGCGGCTCCATCGGGTTGTGATGTTCTGTGGGCGTGCGGTAAGTCTCTTCAACTTTCACTTCGGCTGCATTAAGTCCAGCCTGCACGTCGCCGCGCGTCACGTCCGCCGGTTTGCCCGCGACCTGTTTCGGCTTGCGCGCCTTCTCGCGTTCACGATTCATATCTGTGGCGGGCGGCTGCTCTTCGTAAGTGACGCGCACGAGATCGGCGGCGCGCTGCGCTTGTTCCAACTTGTCTGCAACGACGACGGCGATGTACTGCCCCGCATAATAGACGACAGGGCTTTGCAACGGAACACGACGACCCGCCGCATCGCCTTCAGCCGGATTCGTCACGACGGGTTTCAGCTTCGGCGCATTCTCATAAGTCATGATGTGCAGCACGCCCGGAACTTTTTCAGCCGCGCTGGTGTCGAAACTCTTGATCCGACCATTGGGGATGGTGCTGTTGACGAGCACCGCGTAAGCCATGTTGTCGAGCGGCCATTCGACGGCGTAACGCGCGCCGCCCGTCACCTTCAATCGTCCGTCCACGCGATTGATCGGCTGGCCGACCACGCCACCCTTCACCTGATTGCCTGTCTTGTTCGTTTGCTGATTTGCGCTCATGCCGCACCTTCCATCTTTCCGTTAGCAACTTCATTCAAGATGCGCCGCACAGCGCGCCTTGCCAATTCAATCTTGAAAGCGTTGTGCTTCTGCGGTTGCGCGTCTTTGACGACCGCATCGGCGGCGGCTGAGAAAGTCTGTGCGTTGGCCTGCGCACCCGTCAGAACCTTCTCCGCGTCGAGCGAGCGCCAGGGTTTGTGCGCCACACCGCCAAGCGCCAGACGCGCCTCGTTAATCTTGCCGTTTTTGATGTCGAGCGCCGCCGCGACGGAGACGAGCGCGAACGCATACTGCGCGCGGTCTCTGATTTTCAGATAGCCCGAACGCCTGGCGAAAGCAGACGTTGGCAGATCAACAGCGACGATCAATTCGTCGGGCTGCAAGTTGGTATCTATCTGCGGCGTGTCGCCGGGCAAGCGATGAAACTCCGTCATCGGAATTGTGCGCGCTCCCTTCGAGCCTTCGACGCGAATGACTGCATCGAGTGCCGCGAGCGCAACGCACATATCCGACGGATGCACGGCGATACACTTGTCGCTCGCGCCAAGAATCGCGTGAATGCGATTGAAGCCCGGAATGGCCGGGCAGCCCGAACCGGGCGCGCGCTTGTTGCAGGGAAAGGCTGTGTCCATGAAGTAGTAGCAGCGCGTGCGTTGCAACAGATTGCCGCCGACAGTCGCCATGTTCCGCAGTTGCGGCGAAGCGCCCGCGAGCAAGGCTTCCGAGAGCACGGGAAAACTCTCGCGCACGAGTTTGTTATTCGCCACCTCGCTGTTGCTCGCCAGCGCGCCGATACGCAAGCCCGTCGGCGTCTTCTCAATCTTTTTCAACGCGAGGCGATTGATGTCAATCAACTCGTTCGGCGATTGCACGTTCACTTTCATCAAGTCAACGAGATTAGTGCCGCCCGCCAGAAACTTCGCGTCACGATTTCCCGCGACCTCTCTGATAGCTTCAGCCTGATCGGTCGCGCGTTTGTATGTAAACGGATTCATCTCTCTTCCCTTCCTTATGAATCAGACCTTTGCGCCTTTAGTTTCTCTTTGCGCCTTTGCGCGAAACGCTGGTGTTCTCGCAAAGACGCAAAGTGGCCTCAAGCCTTCATCCCGCGCACCTCTTCGATGGCGGCGACGATGCCGTTATATGCGCCGCAGCGACAGATATTGCCGCTCATGCACTCGCGCACGCCGAGTCCCGGCGGGCAACCTTCCTTCAACAACCCGACCGCCGACATGATCTGTCCAGATGTGCAGTAGCCGCACTGGAAGCCGTCGTGCTTGATGAAAGCCGTCTGAATCGGGTGCAACTCGTCGCCGTGCGCCAGACCTTCGACGGTCGTGATGTCCGCGCCCTCATAAGACGCCGCGAGCGCGAGACACGAATTGATGCGATGACCGTCGGCCAGCACAGTGCACGCGCCGCACTGCCCGCGATCACAACCCTTCTTTGATCCCGTCAGCCCGATTCTCTCGCGCAAGGCATCAAGCAAGGTCACCTGCGGCTCGATCTTTAACGGATATGCCTTGCCATTGACGCGCAGCGTGACAGGTAGCAGGTCTGCCATCCCTGTTTGAGATAAAGATGCGATGGCCTCTGTGTTCGCCTGTGCAGAGGCAGACATTTGATAACTCAAAAGCAGATTCGCCGCCGCCAATCCTCCGCCCGCAATCAGAGCCTGTTTCAAGAACCTGCGGCGCGCTTCGCCGTCCTCAGATAAGAGCAACTCCGCTTCGTCGCGGCTGGCCGCATCTGTCTCTGACAACCCACAGTCAATCGTTTCTTCTCTCTCAGAACGCTCATCGCATTTTGTTTCCCGCTTCATGATCTTCTTCCTTCGCTTGTGGTCCTCAGTTAGCCGTCCAACTCGCTCTGCACCAAGACACATTGTTCAAGAGTGAGCGCTGCGCACTCCAACGATTTGCATCCACAGCATCCGGCATGAGCGAGTTTCAATCATGTAGATGAACGAGACTCGCTGCCGGGAAGCCTGACGGTGCCGTGCAGAATTTATTTAACCGATTGCTACGCAGTTGTTGTTGCTATTTTATGACGAAAATGAGGCGTTATTATTTTGGAGCAGACTCTCATTTCGGTCTCGTCTCTTCGAGAAGCGCGGCCAGGTGTTGCTGCCAGATTGCGGGGAGCGAATGCGTGCCGTGCCCGCGCGTCTGGTCGCTAATTGGAATCAGGATGTAGCGGCCACGCGGGACGCGCTTGATCTCTCGCTCCATAATTCCAAGCTCCGGCGGATTAACCTGATCGTCTGCGGAGTTGATGGCGACAAGCGGCGCTCTGATCTTTTCGAGTTCGGGCTGAGGATTATAGTCGCGCGAGGCGTCGAACTGGTACAACATATCGTTGGCATCGAACTGCTTCAGATAATTCTCGACCATCTGATCGAAGAACTTATCCGCCGTCTCGCGCGTCGGCGCTTGCTTCTGCCACTGCAAAGGACTGCTGACCATGAAAATCAAAGTGTAAACGGCGGAAGCGAGTCCGTGCGGCTCTTGTTTGTACTCGCCGTTGTTCCACTGCGGGTCGTTGCGAATCGAATCCGTGACCATGCGGCGCATCATGCGATTACGACCGGCGATCTCAACGGGCAAGCTGGCGAGCGGCATCAGCGCGTCCATGAAATCAGGATAGGTCTCGCCCCAGAGCCACGTCTGCATTCCACCCATCGAAGTGCCCATCACCAGACGCAGGTGATTGACGCCGAGTTTCTCTGTGACCAATCTGTATTGCGCTTCGACCATGTCTCGATAGCCGTAGTGCGGGAAGCGCGCGTGAAGCCCGTCGCTCGGTTTGCTCGAAGCGCCGTGACCGATGCCGTCTGGAAGGATGATGAAATACTTGGTCGCGTCAAGCAGTTGCCCGCGTCCGAAGAGCACACCGGCAAAGCGCGCGTTCAGAAAGTTGCGCCCGCTCCCGCCCGTGCCGTGCATGATGAGCACGGCGTTTCTGACCACGCCATCTTTATCTCGCACGGGAGTCCCGATGGTCGTGTAGTGGAGCTTGAGTTCCGGCAACGTCTCGCCGCTTTTGAAGTGAAAATCACGAGCGACAAAATCGCCCTGCACGGGCGTTGGGTAATTTGCAGGCGTCTGTGTTTGAGCAGCGTTGCCGTTTTGAGCAAGGGCTGTGTGGCTCAGGAGTAATGATAAGAGCGCGATCAGAGTAACTCGCCTGATGTTCATTCTTGACCCTCCGCATGAATAATAGATTGACGACTTATCATACTCCCTTGCGCAATCTCTTCAAGAAATAAGAAGATGGCGCATGAAGAACATGACTTCAATGCGATCTCTTGTCAGCATAACAACTCTTCTTCTATTTTCTATTAGCACGCTTCCATCTCAAAGTTCCAGCGAAACGGCACAAACGCGCGATGCCCGCGCAGCTTTGACGAATCCACAGCACCAGCTCTGGGACAAAAGAGCGCCCGATACTTTTCAGGTGCGATTTGAAACCGACAAAGGCGACTTCATCATCGAAGCTCACAGGGATTGGTCGCCTCACGGCGTTGACAGATTTTACAATCTGGTGCGCGCGGGCTTCTTCGATGATTCACGCTTCTTCCGCGTGCGTGCAGGCTTCATCGCTCAATTCGGTATTCCGGGCAATCCCGAAATCTCAGCCGTCTGGAAAAATCAAACCATCCCTGACGATCCTGCCAGACAAAGCAACACTCGCGGCTATGTCTCTTATGCGATGACCGGCCCGAACGCACGCACGACGCAACTCTTCGTCAACCTCGCCGACAACTCACGTTTGGACAAAGAAGGTTTCGCGCCCATCGGCAAGGTCATCGAAGGGATGCAGGTAGTGGATCAACTCTACGCGGGATACGGCGAAGATGCGGGCGGCGGAATGCGCGGCGGCAAGCAAGGCAAAATCTTTGCAGGAGGCAACGCATATCTTGACCGCGAGTTTCCGAAGTTGGATAAGTTGAGACGCGCAAGAGTTTCAAGTCAGTACCGCCCGTAACGATTGCGGAATGCGGATTTCGGATTGCGGATTTAATGAATCAGCCTCTTATCTTTTCAATCCGCATTCCGCAATCCGAAATCCGCAATCGGAAGGCGGTACTGACTTAACGCTTCGATATGGTAGTCCCATCCAATCGCAAATTCTCACTTCGGTTCTTTCATCTCCACTTCCGGGATGCCTGCCGCTTTCAGTTGCTTATTGAGGGCGGGGATGTCCTGCGACTCGATGGCGCGCCAGCGTTCGATGAGAGACTGCGCGTCTTTGATATTCTCAACTGCGGCTGTCGCAACTTGCGGCGTCGGCGCCACGTCCGCTTCCTGAATCGTGCCGAAGAGCGCCTGTACACGCGCCAGTGCGCCGAGAGCGGGCGGCGCACCGGGACGACGATTGGCCTGCCCTTCCAGTTCCTGCAACTTCTTACCGAAGGCATCAATCTGCGCCGAGATGGGATCGTTCGCCACGCGCGTCTTGAGATTGGCAACTTGCTTGCTCAGAGCAGTGAAACGCTCGTTAATTGTTTGTAGCGTGAACCATTCATCGTACAACTGTTTGGAGAGATCGAACTGCCTGGCGAGGTCGGCAGGTGAAGTTTTCACACGCGGGTCCATCTTGACTGTGAGCGTCTGTTTGAGCTTCGCGCCGTTGACGTTGAGAATGATTGTGTAATCGCCGGGCATCGCCCAGGGCGAAGTCGGCGCGGGCGGCGTGTTGTGCGCGACGGCTGAGATTGGATAGTCGGCCTCGACGCCGGGAACGGGCGTATAGTGCAAGTCCCAGACGAAGCGATGCAGTCCACGCTCGGCTGAAAGAATTTGCGGCGGGCGCACCCAGTACGTCGGGATTCTCAACATCGGGTCAATCTGCGGAACAGGATCGGCGCTCGAAAAGTGGCGCACAATCTTTCCGTCACTGTCGCGTATCTCAAGCGTGACCGGCCCGGACGTTGAACGATTCAAGTAGTAATCTATCACCGCACCATCGGGCGGATTTTCTCCGGCAGGAACATCTGGCGGCAGAGGCGTGTCTGTGTTCGTGTTCCAGCGCACACGCATCGCAGTTTGTGGACGGAAGAGGGAGGCGCGCGCATCCATTATCTTTGCATTCAACTGCCGCAAAGGTGTGATGTCGTCGAGAATCCAGAAGCCGCGCCCGTGTGTCGCTGCCACGAGGTCGTCGTTTTTGATGATGAGGTCGCGCACGGATGTGGCGGGCATGTTCATGCGTAACGGTTGCCAGTGATCGCCGTCGTCGAAGGAAACATAGACGGCGCGCTCCGTTCCGGCGAAGAGCAAGCCTTTGCGCTCCGTGTCCTCGCGCACAACATTCACCGTCTGGCCTGCCGTGATGCCGTTCGTAATCTCCGTCCACGTCTTGCCGCCATCGCGCGTGCGATAGATGTGCGGGCGCATGTCGTCGAGGCGAAGAGTGTTGACGGCAGCGTAGGCTGTCTGCGCGTCAAAGTGGCTGGCTTCGATGATGGAGATTTTCTGCCACGCTGTAATTTGCGGCGGCGTGATGTTGCTCCAATTCGTACCGCCGTCTATCGTGAGATAGATCAGCCCATCGTCTGTGCCCGCCCAGATGCGATTGATGTCGAGAGGCGAAGGCGCGACAGCATAGATGACGCCGCGTTGTGTCGGTTGTGCCGTCTGTTGCGAACGATACTTGCCGACTGAGGCCGGAACTTCATAAGTCTTGCGTGTCAGGTCTGGACTAATCTGCTCCCAATTCTGCCCGCCATCCTTCGTCTTCCATAATGTGTTCGCGGCGAAGTACAAAACGTGCGGGTCAACAGGCGAAAAGATGATAGGCTCTGTCCGCAGCATCCGAAAATCTGCCGACCGAAATGCCTTGGGCAAAATGTTCTGTGCCTGCCCTGTGCGACGATCATAGCGCGTGAGCTTGCCGCCGAACACTATGTCCGGGTCGAGCGGGTCGGGTGTGACATAGCCATATTCTTCCGCCGCCACCGGATGCCACTCGCGGAAAGTAATCTCTCCGTCGTCGCCGCGACTGCTGATGCAGGCAGAGCCGCTCTCCTGTTGTCCGCTACAGACTCTATATGGAAAAGCATTGTCCGCACCGACGTGATAAAGCTGCGCCGTCGGCTGGTTGTACCAACTGCTCCAGGTCTTCCCACCATTGACGGTGATGATTGCGCCCTGATCGCTGCCCAGGAGAATGATGTCCGTGTTATTCGGATTGATCCAGATGTTTTGATAATCGTCGCCGCCCGGCGCGCCGCGCAATCCAGTCCATGTTTTGCCGCCATCGGTTGATTTCCAGGTGACTGTGCTCGCGGAGTAAATGACATCTGGATTCTTCGGGTCTATCCTGACTACCGGAAGATCGCCGCCGCCGATGCGTGTTGCGGGACGGGGATCGTTGGTGATGATTGACCAACTCGCGCCGCCATCGTCGGAGCGATAGAGGTTCACGCCCGCCATTGTTGCGACCGCAGCGAAGAGAGAACGCGACTGGCTTGCTGCAATAGCAAGATTGGCTTGCACGATTCCATCCGGCAAACCTTTGGTCAATTGTGTCCATGTCTTGCCGCCATCAGTTGATTTGAAGATGCCGCCGCCCGTTCCATTCCATGAGCCATTTTCCCAGGGGCCTTCACGCGCCTCCCAGAGCGAAGCGTAGATTGTCTGAGGATTCGTCGGATCAATCTGCACGTCCGCGCCGCCCGTGTTCTCGTCCTTGTAAAGCACCTTCTCAAAACTCTTGCCGCCGTCAGTCGAACGAAAGATGCCGCGCTCTTCGTTCGGGCCGTAGGGATGTCCCGCGACCGCGACGAAGAGACGATTCGCATCGCGCGGGTCAACGGCAATCTGCGCGATCTGTTGCCCGTCACGAAGCCCCAAGTGCGTCCAGGTTCTTCCGCCGTCAGTTGATTTATAGACACCATCGCCCACCGAAAGATCAGGACGATGCAAGCCTTCGCCACTGCCGACATAGATGATGTCAGAGTTTGAGATTGCAACGGCGATTGCGCCGACAGAGCCTGTGGGCTGGTCATCGAAGATCGGTGTCCACGTCTGACCATAATCCGTCGTCTTGAAAACTCCGCCATTCACCTGCGCGACATAAAAAACATTCGGCTGCGAAGGTATGCCCGCAACAGCGCGCGTGCGTCCGCCGCGAAACGGGCCGATGTTGCGCCAGTGAAGAGCGCGTGTAAACTCCTGGCTCAACTGCTGTGCGTGAGACACCGCAGCCTGAGTGATAATGATAGCAACAAGAATCAACACGAACGCGAGAGTGCGCTTTTGTAAGTTCATAGTCTTTGTCCTGAATAATGGAAGATGGTTTGACGCGACGATCATCGTAAACTACTGCGACGACTTCTCTTTTCTCAAGCTCGTCAGCTTTCGGTTTCAACTATTCCCGCCTGCTCTTTAATGATAATGCCCCGTCGAGATAATTCCTGAAAAAAAGATTGCGGCTCGAAACAAATTTCCGGCGCGATCACACCGACTCGTGCAGCTTCGCCACGCGCCAATTTTTGCGCGCCGATGGAGGCCGGAATGCCCGTCACTCTGGCAGTCGCCGTTGTGCCCCACTCGGCTCGCATCGGATGACTGCTCGTGTATTCGTAGCGCGCGAGCTTCCCGTCGCGCTGGCCCAACACTTCAACATTCAGCAGAAAAGCCCATTCGCCATCACCGCCAACGTCGGCAGCCGCTTGCAGGATGTGCTGGCGCAGGAAAGATTTTGAATCAATCGCCTGCTCATTAAAAGCGACCGTCTGATTGCCCGTCAACTTAAAATCCGCGAAGACGCGCAACGCACGCATAATCTCCGGCCTCCACGTCCCGCGCACGTCAACAAGCTCCACGCCTTTGCCTAAAAACCTGGGCAGCGTGTGTGTCTCCGAATGAGGGACATAATAAACTTCCGCGCTCCCGACAGGCTCTGCGAACTGAACCTGCTTCGCGCCGGAGAAAGCAGGGACTTCGATTAGCTCTCCCGCCTGCCAGTAAAATCTACGACTGCCCGGACTGAACTCATCCAACACCGTATCAAGCAATCCCGGCGACGGAGCAATCGCGCGATACGAAGCGAACGCGATGTGAACTTCGCTCACTTCATCCAACTGCTCCGCCGCACGCCGCGCCATCAAGTTCGTCACGCCCGGCGTCGCGCCACAACCGAGACAAACTGTCACACCCGCCGCACGCGCCTCTGCATCGAGTTCCAACTGCTTCGGCGTATTGAACAGTCCGCCCAGATCAAGATAGTTGACGCCCGCGCGAATCGCCGCTCTTGTCACTATCAAACCAAAATGATAAGTCGTGCAGTTAGCCACGACATCGAAGCCATTAAACTTTTCCGCCAGCGCCTCTTCATCGCTCGCATCAATTCTTTCGGCGCGCACACGCCCGCCGCCCAACTCGCTAGCGAACCTCTGCGCCTTCGACAAATCAATATCGGCGATGACAATCTCTTCAAAGTCGCTCGTCCGCGCGAGGTCTCTCGTCGCTTCTGAACCCATCTCGCCGCAACCACCGAGCACGATCACTTTCATAGATACTCCCGAACAGAACAATCAGATAAAAACATTTCACGCAAAGGCGCGAAGAAAAGCCAAAGCACGCTAAGAAGAGATCATCA
>JAVHWW010000019.1:0-18051 GCA_032159235.1 Acidobacteriota bacterium | reverse complement strand
TGTCCAAAAGGAAACCTCGTTTGTGGAAAGTCGGGTCTGGAATTACCGAAAGGAAGTTTCCTCTTCGACAACGAAGTTTGGTTTTCGACAACCCTGACTTGGTTGACGGCAAGGCTGCCTTCGCCTGCCGCAACCCAAGCCTCGCCCGTCACAACCCCAGCTTGGTGTGTCGCACTTCTGCCTTCGTTTGTCAGAATCGAAGCCTCATGTGTCAGAATCTGAGTCTCGTCTGTCACAATCGGAGTTGCTCCCGTCGTAATCGAAGCCTCGTCTGCCACATTCCTGCCTGAGTCTGCGGCAATTCTAACTTCTTTCCCAACCAGATTGATCGTGGACATAACAAAGTCTTCTCCCAGAGGTGAGTATCTTCTTTTCGTTTACTTTTGATTAGTTACTGCGCTGCTGCGCCTGAGACGACTTCAATAATCTTGTCTGGCTCAAATAAACGGATTGACGATTGCGATTCCGGTTTGCGCCGTCAACGAAGAATCCATGTCTTCCGAATATAATCGGGTGACGCCGCCCTCAAGACAAGCGGCGATGATTAAAGCATCCCAACTTGAAAGATTGCCTGTGGTCATTAGATTTTCCGCTTTGTCTAAAACCGTCCACGTCGGCAGCGTCGGCTTCCAGACGTTTCTTAATCTCAGCAAAGCGGCAAATGCTTTTTGCGGATTCAATCCATAAGCTGCCAACTTGCGGCTGGCCGCGACATATTCACAAGCCACTTGCCAGAGCAAAACGCCATCGGTGAGAGACGCCACCAGTTGCACCGCTTTGTTTTGCTTTACCGCATCTCGCGGATCGTGCGTGTAGATCAGAATGTTGGTGTCAACGGCGTTCATGAAGTTCCTCGCGGGTAAAGCGCGGCGGGTCTCCATTGAAAGTGTTGGCTCGCATACTCTCGGCTATCTCACGCAGTTCCGACGCGGCGTGTTGCGCGTCCTCTGCATCGGCGACGACACGCACCGTCAATTCAACTTCCACCGTGTCCGGCAAGTCCAACTTCTCGCCGTCGAGAAGCGGCACGAAAACGCCGTCTCGATACATCGCTCGTAATGTGGTTGACATCTCTCGTCTCCTCAAATCGTAATGATGGCTGGAATAATAAACCATTTTCGGCAGGAATCAGATTGAAACTTGACCTACTACACTGATGCGCCGGAGACGACTTCGATAATCTCGTTCGTGATGGCGGCCTGACGGACGCGGTTCATGTTGAGTGTCAGCGTGTCAATCAACTCGGCTGCGTTCTTCGAGGCGGAATCCATCGCCGTCATTCGCGCGCCGTGTGCGGAGGCGACGGACTCTAATAACGCGCGAAAGATTTGCGTCTCGATGAGGCGCGGCAAGAGGCGTGAGAAAATCTCGGCGGGCGGTTGCTCGTAAAGGTACTCCGTCAAATTATCTGCGCGCGGCGGCGTGTCAACCGTCGTCGTCGCATCCGGCGTTTCGGTTTTGCGCGAGACGGGCAGGAGTTGTTCGACGACGGCGCGCTGTTGCAGGACGGACTTGAATTCGCTGTAGATGAGAAAGACTTTGTCCAGTTCCTTGTCTTCCGTGAAGCGATTGATGACGTTGCGCGCAACCTCTACGGCTTCCGCATACTCGATGCGCCCTTTGCCCGTCAGACCGATATACTCATTAACGATTGGGACGTTACGGTTGCGAAAGAAATCTCTGCCTTTGCGTCCGACGGGCAGCATCTCGATTGTTTGAGCGGCGTGCTCGCGCATGAAAGCCTGCGCCGCTTTAATCAGATTGGTATTGAACGCGCCCGCCAGTCCCTTGTCATCCGTCACGAGGACGATGAGGTAACGCTCGTCGCCGCGTGCATCAAGTAGTGGATGATGAAAATCTTCGTCCGTGCGTGAAGCGAGGTCAGCCAGCACCTCCATCATCTTATTCGCAAACGGTCGCGCCGCCACGACAGCATCCTGCGCGCGCTTCAACTTCGCCGCAGACAACATCTTCATTGCCTTCGTGATCTGCTGCGTATTCTTCACCGACTTGATGCGGCGGCGAATGTCTAAGAGGTTCGGCATTTAATTAATTTTGAGTGATGAGTTTTGAGTTTTGAATTGAGGCCAAAAGTTTTTTAATTCAAAATTCAAAACTCAAAACTCATAATTGTTTTTAAGCAGTGGTTGCGGCTCGCGTGGCGACGTTCGCTTCTTCGTCCCAGCGTTCTCTGAAATCTTTGAGCGCTTGTTCGAGATCGGCCTTGATCTCGTCGGTCAACGCCTTCTTCTCACGGATGGATTGAAGCAATCCCGGATGAGAATTTTCGACGAACTTCAGGAGTCCAGCCTCGAAGCGCCGCACGTTCTCGACCGGAACATCATCCACCTTCCCGGAAGTCGCAGCCCAGATGATGAGCACCTGTTTCTCAACGTCCATCGGCTGATACTGCGGCTGCTTCAGAATCTCAACCAAACGTTGCCCGCGCGCAATCTGCGCCTGTGTGGATTTGTCCAGGTCAGAGCCGAACTGCGCGAAGGCCTGTAGCTCACGAAACTGCGCGAGGTCAATCCGCAGAGTTCCGGCGACAGACTTCATAGCCTTGATCTGCGCCGCGCCGCCGACGCGCGAGACGGAGTTGCCGACGTTGATGGCGGGGCGAATGCCGGAGTTGAAGAGGTCTGCTTCGAGAAAGATTTGACCGTCGGTGATCGAAATCACGTTCGTCGGAATGTAGGCGGAGATGTCGCCCGCCTGCGTCTCGATGATCGGAAGACTCGTCAGTGAGCCGCCGCCTTTCGCGTCCGACAACTTCGCTGCGCGTTCGAGCAGGCGCGAGTGCAGGTAAAACACGTCGCCCGGATACGCCTCGCGTCCCGGCGGACGACGCAGCAAGAGAGAGATTTCACGATAAGCTGCGGCCTGCTTCGAGAGATCGTCGTAGATTGTGAGCGCGTGGCGTCCGTTGTCGCGGAAGTATTCGCCGATGGCTGCGCCCGTGTATGGTGCCAAGAACTGCATCGCCGCCGGATCGGAAGCTGTCGCTTTGACGACGATGGTGTAGTCCATCGCACCGAAGTCGGTTAAGGTCTTAACGACCTGCGCGACCGTCGAAGCCTTCTGTCCGATAGCGACGTAGATGCAGATAACATCCTTGCCCTTTTGATTGATGATCGTGTCAACTGCAACAGCCGTTTTGCCCGTCTGTCGGTCGCCGATAATCAACTCGCGCTGTCCGCGTCCAATCGGAACCATTGAGTCAATCGCTTTGAGACCCGTCTGCAAAGGCTCTTTCACAGGTTGCCGGTCAACGATGCCGGGCGCGATGCGTTCGATGGAGTTAAAACTATCCGTCATGATCGGCCCGCGCTCGTCAATCGGCAGTCCCAAAGCGTTCACGACGCGACCGATCATCGCATCGCCGACAGGGACTTCCATGATGCGCCCCGTGCGCTTGACCAGATCACCTTCCATGATGGCCTGAAAATCGCCGAAGAGCACCGTGCCGACTTTGTCCTCTTCAAGATTCAAAGCGAGGCCGCGAACTTCATGCGGAAACTCCAACAACTCGCCAGCCATCACTTTTTCGAGGCCGTGAATCTCCGCGATGCCGTCGCCAACCTTGATGACCGTGCCGACTTCACTGACCGTCACGCCCGACTCGAAGTTCTCAATCTGCTGGCGAATAATTTCATTAATCTCGTTAGCTTTGATCGGTTCCATAATTGTTTAGTGAAAAGTGAATAGTGAATAGTGAATAGTGAAGAGCTGTTTTTAACTTTTCACTTTTCACTATTCACTATTCACTTATCGCTTTTCATCCTCTCTTTGACCTGCTGCAACTGATTGCGCACGGAGCCATCGTAGATGGTCGAGCCGATGCGCGTCGTGATGCCGCCGATGAGTTCTTCGTCAGTCGTGAAATTCAAACGCACGCGCTTGCCGGTCAACTCGGTGAGCTTCGCGCGTAACGCTTCCTGCGAAGATTGCGGCACGGGTCGCGCCGTCGTGACTTCGGCGGAGACGACGCCCGAACGCTCGTCCAGGATTTGCGCGAAGCGAAGGTTTACTTCACTCAAATCCGCGAGGCGTTGATTCTGTAAAAGGACTTGCAGAAAATTGGCTGTCGTCTGACGAACGTGCGTGCGCGCAATCAGCGCGTTCAAAACTTTTCGTTTCTGGTCGTAAGGAATCGTCGGGTTGCGGAAGACTTCGAGGAGTTGCTCGCTTGACTGCATCATCTCTTCCCACGCAGCCAACTCCCTTTGCACGTCCTGCGCTTCACCGCGCGCCACGACCACATCCGCCAGCGCCGTCGCATAACGGCGCGCCACCGTTTGCACGCTCAAGGCCTCGCCCCTCCCAGTTCTTCGACGCGCAGATTGACTAAGCGCGCATCATCTTCCGGCCTGATGTCGCGGCGAATCATCTCTTCTGCAAGTCGCACGCTCTGCTCCGCAGCGAACTCGCGTAACTCCTGACGCGCGGCCTTCCCAGCACTTTCGATTTCACGTTGCGCCTGCTCGCGCAACTTCTGCGTCTCGCTTTCGGTGGAACGGCGTGTGCGCTCGCGTTCCTCAGCAGCTTCCCTTTGCGATTGCTCGCGGATGCTTGCTACTTCCGCATCCAGCTTGGCTAATCGCGCTTCGACCTCTTCGAGTTTCGCCAGCGCCGCGTTGCGTTCTTCCTGCGCACGCATCAAGTCGCGGCGGATGCCTTCGCGCCGCGCACGCATGGCATTGCTCACCGGACGACGCAGGATATAGATGAAGACGACAACGAAAATAATCAGGTTGACCCATCGCCACACCTCGAAACTGGGGATGTTCCACCAGGGCGCGGGCACACCTTCACTTTCGAGCGCGAACAAACTTGTCATCAACGTGGCAAACATTACTTAATTAATTTTGAGTTATGAATTTTAAGTTTTGAGTTAAAAGCCTTAATTCAAAACTCACAACTCACAACTCATAACTTTCTTCAAAACTCATAACTTTTCGTTACGTTATCGCTAATCGGGCGATGTAGAATCTGCGCGCCGATTTCCGCCGCGCGGCGACGAGCGTCCTGATTTAGAGTCGCGCGTGCTTCCTCGGCCTGTGCGTGAATAGTTTCTTTTTGCTCTGCAACCGAACGATTTATTTCCTCGCGTGCCGCGTTCAAACTGGCCTGTCGCTCCTGCATCGCTACGGCGTGCTCCTGCTCCATCAAGCGATAACCTTCGGTGCGAGTCTGGCGCAGAGTCTGCTCGTAGTGAGCCAGCTTTTCTTCGACACGATGCAAGATGTCGTGTGCTTCACTCGAGCGCCCGCGCGTGCGTCTCTCGCGTTCTTCAAGAATGCGATTGATCGGCTTGAAGAGCGTGGCGTTCAAGACAAACACCATCACCAGAATGATCGCGATATGCAGAATCAACGTGCCGTCCGGCACGAGTTGGATGGAGTTTTCGGCGAAGGCCAGAGCAATCATAGCACTCGACAGGCTCACAACGAGCGAAGAGAATTGCCTAACTGTTTTATTATTGAGATTTTCCGAACTTCTAAAAGCCTGCGAGTCTAGCACGCACTTTCACAAGCAGTCAAGGAAGGGGTCAGCAAGGTAATGGATCAGTTTGGAATTCTGAGCCAATGTTTATCGGCGCTCTGATTTGAAACTGACCCGCTCCACATAGTTTTGCACCAGCGCGTTTGGGACAATAAATTAAAAAGGCAAAAGTGAAGAAAAAGACGAGCCTTTCGTCCTCACTTTTGCCTTTTACTTTCGGACTTGCGCCTTACTTCGCTGCCTTGCGGCTGGCTTTCTCGGAAGTTTCAGCGATCTCTGTTGCTTCCTGCGGCTCCGCACCATGAACAGCAATTCCAAGCGCAACGCGCACGTCGTTTTCGATGCGTTGCAACAACTCCGGGTTATCTTTCAGAGTCTGCTTTGAGTTTTCACGTCCCTGTCCCAGACGCTCGCCCTTGTAAGAGAACCACGCGCCGCTCTTTTCGACGACCTTGTTCGTCACGCCCAAGTCAATCACGTCGCCCTCGCGCGAGATGCCCTCGCCATACATAATGTCGAACTCGCACTCGCGGAATGGCGGCGCAACCTTGTTCTTCACGACTTTGACTTTCGTGCGATTGCCGACCACGCGGTCGCCGTCCTTGATCGCGCCGATGCGACGAATGTCGAGACGCAGAGAAGCATAAAACTTCAAAGCGCGCCCGCCAGTTGTCGTCTCAGGACTCCCCCACATGACGCCGATCTTCTCGCGTATCTGGTTGATGAAGATGAAGCACGTGTTCGACTGTGCGATGATTGCCGCGAGCTTTCTGAGAGCCTGCGACATCAAACGCGCCTGCAAGCCCGGCAAGCTGTCGCCCATCTCGCCATCCAACTCCGCACGCGGCACAAGCGCCGCCACAGAATCAATGATGATAACGTCAACGCCGTTCGAGCGCACCAGAGCTTCTGCAATCTCCAGCGCCTGCTCGCCTGAATCCGGCTGCGAAATCAGCAGGTCGTCAATATTCACGCCGAGCTTTCCGGCATACTCGGCATCCATCGCGTGCTCCGCATCAATGTAAGCTGCGACGCCTCCGGCCTTCTGCGCTTCCGCGACGATGTGCAGCGCCAGCGTCGTCTTGCCAGAACTTTCGGGGCCGTAAACTTCGATGACACGTCCGCGCGGCACGCCGCCGATCCCGATTGCCGCATCCAGACTCAATGAAGTCGTCGAGATCGAAGACACGTCCGCGACCTCGCGTTCTCCCAGACGCATGATTGATCCCTTGCCAAATTTCTTTTCAATATTGAGCAGCGCCGCCTCGACCGCTTTCCCGCGATCCGCGCCAAATTTATCTTCAGCCATCACAAACATCTCTTTCTACCATTCCTTTTCTCACGAAATGTTGGGTCTTGAACTACCGATTGCGGCCTGCTACTTTGCAAACCGGAAGGCAGTATAACACAGACAACGCGAGAATGGAACGATGTTTCACACATGAAACGAAACTATTTTTCACAGAGATAATTCCCTGTTTTTTTTTCACCGGAGTTGAGGTTTTCAGTCCAACGACCGATGAGTTTGACGATTGATGGCGCGCTTCTCTCGGCTCAAATGGGACGTGAGGCTATCGCGCCGTGCTGCGGTATATCACGTCGGGATGAATCATGCAAGCGTGATTCATCCGCGAAAAAATTCCTGCACGCTTCGACCCGTGCGCTGCTCAAACTGTTCGGCGAGAGATGAGACGCCGCCCGCGCTCTCATCTCTCGAAATGCGTTCGACGCGCCACATCGGAAAGAACAGGTCGGATAATCCCATGAACGGCTCGTCGTGCATGATCGCCCGCACCCAATCATCAAAAGCGTTCAGATCAATTCCACGCAGGAAGACGCCCGCCGCGCTAATCTCATCGAGCACGCCCCAACACTTTTCGCGCGGGCTGTGCAGGACGAGGATGACCGCCGCGCCCCGCTTAATTCCTTTAGTGTCCTCAGAGTCTTTCATTCGATTCGACTTCGCTTCAGCCATTTGTCTCAACGTATTTCCCGTCGGGAAGCAGCTTTCTGACAAACTCTCCGACCCGCTCTACTATATCAAGAGAGCCTTCGAGTCTCTCAATCTCTGCGACGAGCGCCGAGCCGACAACCGCCGCGTCCGCGTAACGCCACGTCTCAGCGACCTGTTCAGCGTTGGAAATTCCGAAGCCGACAGCAACAGGCAACTCAGAGAATTTACGCACGCGCCCGACCAACGCTTCGGCCTCGCGGCTGACATCAGACCGCGCGCCCGTGATGCCAGCGCGTGAGACGGCGTAGATAAAACCGCTCGCTCGTTCGGCGATCATTTGCAGTCGCTCATCTGTTGAGGTTGGAGCGACGAGAAAGATCATGTCGAGGTCGTGTGCACGGAGAAGGTTTGCAAACTCTTCTGCCTCTTCCGGCACGAGGTCTGTCACGAGCACGCCGTCAACGCCAGCTTGTTTTGCTTCACGGCTCAAATGCTCAAGACCGTATTGCAGCAACGGATTGAAATAACTGAACAACACGACGGGCACATCATTCATCAACGGCTGCGCGCGCTTCACAACATCCAACACCTCCGCGATGCCGAAGCCGTGCCGCAACGCGCGCTCCGATGCTCTTTGAATCACAGGCCCGTCGGCCATCGGATCGCTGAACGGCACGCCAAGCTCTATGATGCACGCGCCCGCACGCGCCAGCTCAACCAGCAATTCGCCTGTCGTCTCAAGATCAGGATCGCCCGCCGTGATGAAAGGAATCAGGCCGCGTTGTCCTTCACGTCGCAAACGTGCGAAAGCTGATTCGATACGAGTCATAATAGAGTCTATCGAGTCTGGCGAGTCTATCGAGTCTATCGAGTCTAACAAGTCAAATGGACTCGACAGACTCGCCAGACTCGATAGACTCTGCGACTGTGTTTACATCTTTGTCGCCGCGTCCTGAAAGATTGATGATGAGCAGTTGATTTTGACTCATCTCGCGTGCGACTTTGAGAGCGTGCGCGACGGCGTGCGCGGATTCGAGCGCGGGAGTGATGCCTTCGAGTTGCGAAAGCGTCTTGAAGGCTGCGAGTGCCTCTGCATCTGTCGCGGAAACGTATTCGACGCGCTGTGCGTCATGAAGATAAGCGTGCTCCGGGCCAATCGAGGGATAGTCGAGACCTGCTGAGACTGAATGCGTTGAAGCAATCTGTCCGCGCTCATCCTGCAAGACATAGCTCATCGTGCCCTGAAGCACGCCGGGACGACCGCCACCACTCTCGTTAAAACGCGCCGCGTGTTCGCCCAATTCGTTGCCGCTTCCGCCAGCTTCGACGCCGATCATCCGCACGTTTTCATCAGCCAGAAACGGATGAAACAACCCAATCGAATTCGAGCCGCCGCCGACGCAAGCCACTAAGACATCAGGCAGGCGTCCTTCTTTTTCTAAAATCTGCGCGCGTGCTTCACGCCCGATGATGCTTTGAAAATCGCGCACCATCAATGGATATGGATGCGGGCCGAGAGCGCTGCCGAGCAAGTAATATGTGTCCGCGACGTTCGTCACCCAATCGCGCAGGGCTTCGTTGATCGCATCCTTCAGAGTGCGCGAGCCTGCATCAACCTCGCGGACTTCCGCACCGAGCAATTGCATCCGAAAGACATTCAACTTCTGGCGGCGCATATCTTCCGCGCCCATATAGACGACGCATTCGAGTCCAAACAAAGCACAGACAGTTGCCGTTGCAACGCCGTGTTGCCCAGCGCCTGTCTCCGCGATGATGCGACGCTTGCCCATGCGCCGCGCGAGCAAGACCTGTCCGAGCGCGTTGTTGATTTTGTGCGAGCCTGTGTGCGAGAGGTCTTCGCGTTTGAGATACAGGTTCGCGCCGCCCGCGTGCTCGGTCAAACGCGCAGCATGAAAGAGCGGTGTCGGGCGACCGGAATAATCGCGCAGCAGCGTGGCGAGTTCAGTCTGAAACTCTTGCTCGTCGCGCGCAATACGGTAAGCCTCATTCAACTCTTCGAGCGGAGCCATCAAAGTCTCCGGCACGAAGCGTCCGCCGTATCGCCCCCAGTGCCCGCGCGCGTCCGGTTGTGTTGCTTCAACGCCGCTCATCTAAATAGCTCATCCGGTTCGGGGAGAACAGAACCGCCCCGTTTATGAATCAAGAGGCCATACATCTCATACGACGAGACGTTACGGTCGTCCACCCGCTCTGTAAATTCAAAGGTGATTCCCTGTCGCACTGCATCATAGTAGTCTATGTTTCCGCGCGCCGCGAGGTGGAGCACTTTCAGATTCTTGTAATGCCGTTTAATTTCATCAAGACTGCTTTGCGTCGTCAACCCCTCAGGTGTTTTGAAGCGCGATGAAGTGATAGATACTTGATAGACCCTTCCGGCAGGATCATAAAAGACGCGCAGCGTGTTTGAATTGTCTGACGAGAACCAGTATTCGCCTTTGTAGCCTCTGGCTCGCAAAGCGTATGTGCCTGTCGGCTTGCCGAGCGTGTTGTGAACGGCCTGACGGCTCATTCCGATTTCAATCTTCCCGATTCGGCTGCCTGGCATGATGTCGTAATCCTGCGCCACCGCAACTGTCATGAACAGAAGCATCAGGCAGGAAGCAACTATCAGGCGGCGAAACATTTTCAATCGCATCATCTCTTCATCCTTTCGTTGCTGATAGTCATTTGCGGATGAGTATAAAGAAAGAAATTATCCCCGCAGAGGACGCGGAGGACGCAGAGGTAAAACAGGGATTGAAAGAGAAGACAACAAAATTTGAGATGACCGATTTCAATTCTTTATTCTCTCTCTTCACTCTGCGTCCTCCGCGCCCTCTGCGGTTAATCTGTGGTCACATTCAATCGCATATCACTATAGTTCAAGAGACATCCATCATCATAGCGATAGCCGTGCGATTGCGACCTTCACCTTTTGCACGGTAGAGCGCAGCATCGCTTGCCGAGTAGATCGTGCGCTCTGATGTGGCGTGCGTCGGGCAAGCCGCGACGCCCAGACTCACTGTCACCGTTCCGATCTCTTCGACTGGCGCGGCGCAAACAGCTTGACGCAAACGCTCTGCTGCCGCAATAGCTTTCTCATCATCCACTCCAGCCAGCAACAGCGCAAACTCTTCGCCGCCCAGACGCGCGGCAGTGTCATTATCACGCGACAGTTCGAGGAGCGCGCTGGCGACGTGTCGAATCACACGGTCACCAGCCGTATGTCCATGTCGGTCGTTAATCTTTTTGAGGTGATCTATGTCAACCAGCACGAGCGCGCACGGAACACTGTAACGTCGCCATCTTTCAATTTCCTGTCCTAACGCGATGCGAAAGCGGCGACGGTTCGCCAGCCCCGTCAAATAATCACGATCCGCTTGAGCGCGCAGGCGATCCATCTGCTGCTTGAGCAAGACGAGTTGTGTCGTGCGCGCGATGAGCAACGCGAGTTCGGCGGGCGTTTGAAAGTAGTCGAAAGCGCCGAGCGCAATCGTTTCGCTGCGCCGCGCCGTGGTCGTCGCCGCATCTCCAATCAGCAGCACAGCCACGCCATCCTCAATACGCGCCAGCGAGCTGACAAGATCATCCGCGCCAATGCCTCTCAGATTGATGTCAACGATAACGATGTGCGGGCGCGTGCGTCGCAGAGAAACGAGCGCCGCAGCGCCGCCCGTCACGCCGACGACCGCGAAGCCCGCACCTTCAAGTGCCGCGCCGTAAGCTGCGACAGACGGCTCGTCCGTCACCAGCAGAACGCGACCCTGATCGCGCGTGCGCGTGCTATTGTTTGAGGTTGCTCTCGCTGTCGCGCTCATCTTCTTAGACCTGAAGAGAAATCTCTGCGGGACGAAATTGAGATTCAGTTATGAGGTAACGGGGGTGGACTACGACAAGTCTGATACTTGCTAACACTCTTTGCGGCCCACGCTTCACAGAATAACCGATAAGGGAGGCACGGCGTCAAGGTTTAACATGCGCGCCGCGTGCGGCAGCGATGAATGCCCGCACACGTTCAGCATCTTTTCTTCCCGGCACGCGCTCCAAACTGCTGCACGCATCCACCGCGTAAGGCTTGACGGCGGCAATCGCCAGCGCCACATTTTCGACCGACAATCCGCCCGCGAGAAAAAGCTGCGGTGCAAGCGCGCTCACCCGTCGCGCCACACTCCAATCAATGACACGCCCCGTGCCGCCCCGCGCATCATTTGAAAAAGCATCCAGCAAGATAGCCTCCGTCTCATATTCCCTCACGCTCTGCGGCTCAAAACCATCGCCGACACGCAACGCCTTAATCACAAAGCGGTCGCGCAACGCGCGGCAGTATTGCGGCGACTCATCGCCATGCAACTGCACGGCCTTGAGACCGACTTGATCCGCGATGCGCGCGATCTGCTCCGGCACGCTTTCATTGACGAACACGCCGACGCTCATTATCTCGTCAGGCAACTGCTCGACAATGCTGCGCGCGTCCGTCGGAGCAATGTAACGCGGGCTGCGCGGATAGAAATTGAAGCCGAGCGCGTCCGCACCGGCATCAACAGCCACCAACGCATCATCGAGATTAGTAATGCCGCAGATTTTTATGAGCACGATAAGAACTTTGGGGAAGAGTGGAAAAGGGTAAAGGGGTAAAGGGAAAAGCAACGAAGGCAAACGCCTTATACCTTTTCACCTTTCCCCTTTTCCCCACGCTTCATCTATCAGCTTTCGCAGAGCTGCTTCCGGCTCATCGGCGCGCATTAAAGTCTCGCCGATGAGAAAACCTTGATAGCCGAGAGTGTGCAGACGCCGCAGATCATTTCCTGAACCGAGGCCGCTTTCGGCGACGAGCAAACATCCTGTTGAAGCATCTTGCGCGAGTTGAACGGAAGTCTCAAGCGAGACTTTGAACGAGTGCAGGTCTCGATTGTTGACTCCGATGAGCGTTGCGCCTGCGGCGATTGCGCGGCGCATCTCGTCCTTCGTGTGAACTTCGACCAACGCATCCATGTTCAGTTCGTCCTCTGCGATGCGGCGCAGGCGCAGGAGTCTTTCATCATCAAGGGCGGCGACAATTAGCAGGAGTGCGTCCGCGCCCGCCGCAGCCGACTCATAAAACTGATACTCGTCGAAGATAAAATCCTTCCGCAGCAAGGGAATCTTTACTGCTGCCCGGACAGCGCGCAGATCATCCAGCGAGCCTTGAAAGCGATCCTCTTCCGTCAAAACCGAAACGGCAGCCGCGCCGCCCGCTTCGTAGCTGCGCGCAAGCTGCGACGGTTCGACATCCGCGCGAATCATGCCCTTCGATGGCGAAGCGCGTTTGAACTCCGCGATCACGTTGATGCTCTCACGACTGAGCGCGGCACGTAGAGCGTGAGGCTGCGCGCGACTCCGCGCATCGTCAGCCAGAGCGCGCAACTCTTGAATCGGTCGCGCTCTCTTCAATTGCTCAAGACGCGCGCTCTTGAGTGACATGATCTCTGTCAGGAAGTCCATGCTTTAAGAAAGGGGAAATGGTTAAAGGGGACAGGGGTTAAAGGGCGAAGAAGATTTACTGCTTCCTCCATTTCACCCTTTTCCTCTTTAACCGTTTCCCCCTTTCCTTTACTTGTTCGTTGCTTCGACGAGTCGTTCGAGTTTGCCAAGCGCAGCGCCGCTATCGAGGCTCTCCTCTGCGAGTCGCGCCGCAGAGTGCAGATTTGAGGCAGAGCCGCCGACGAAGAGAGCGGCGGCGGCGTTGACGACGACGAGTTCGCGCGCTTCGTCACGGCGCTTCCCTTGAAGCACCGCGCGAATCGTCTGCGCGTTGGCTTCCGCGTCGCCGCCGCGCAAGTGAGAGAGTTGCGCGCGCTCAAGTCCGAAATCTTCGGGCGCGACCTCGAAAGTTTTGACGCGGCCTTGATGAGCTTCCGCAACGAAGGTTTCACCCGTGAGCGTGACTTCATCCAGACCGTCCGAGCCGTGAACGACCCAGGCGTGCTCTGTGCCGAGTGTGACGAGCACACGCGCGAGAGGCTCGACCAGCGCTTGATGCCAGACGCCGATGATCTGTCGCGGCGCGCCCGCAGGATTCGTCAACGGCCCAAGCAAATTGAAGGTCGTGTGCACGCCGAGTTCACGTCGCACACTTGCCACACGCGCCGCAGCCGTGTGATAGAGCGGCGCAAACATGAAACAGATGCCGATCTCGTTCAAACATCCTTCGGAGATTTCAGGCTTTGAGGTCACGCCGACGCCGAGCGCAGTCAGCACGTCCGCGCTCCCCGAACGACTCGTCGCCGCGCGGCTGCCGTGTTTGGCGACGGGCAAGCCTGCGCCCGCGATAACGAAAGCGGCGGCGGTCGAGACGTTGAAAGTCTTCGCGTAGCTTGAACCTGTGCCCGCCGTGTCAATGAAACATTCGTGACGAGTCTTGATTCGCACAGCACGCGCTCGCATCGCCGACGCCATGCCCGCGAGTTCTTCGACCGTTTCACCCTTGACGGCGAGTGCGACCAACGCCGCAGCGATCTGCGCGTCCGTCGCTTCACCGTCGAGCAAGGCATCAAGCAACGCGGCGGCTTCTGCGCGCTCTAAATCTTCACCGCGCATCAAGCGCAGTAACAGAGCGCGCAGCCCCGCGTCGGAGCGCGGCTCATCTCTACGCGCAGGAGTCGGCAGCAGCCATGCAGGACGGGGCATAAAGCAGAATCCAGAATTCAGAAGCCAGAAGCCAGAAGCCAGAAGCCAGAAGAAAAGAAAATCCGTAAAACCTGTAAAAGCGGTCTCCGCCTTATCCATTCTGAATTCTGAATTCTGGATTCTGGATTCTGGATTCTGCTTTTACTGGATTCTGCTTTTCACAGCCTTAAAAAATTTGCCAGCAACCTTTTTCCGTCGGCGGTCAGGATTGATTCCGGGTGAAACTGAACGCCTTCAATCTTCATCTCGCGGTGACGCAAGCCCATGATGACGCCGTCGGGCGTGGTCGCGGAGACTTCCAGACAGTCCGGCAGACTCTCGCGCTCGACGACGAGCGAGTGATACCGTCCCGCTTTGAAACGATAGTCGAGACCTTCAAAGATGGTTCGTCCATCATGGCAAACCTCCGACGCTTTGCCGTGCATGAGCGTGGGCGCTCGCACGACCCGCCCGCCGAATGCCTGCCCGATAGCTTGGTGTCCGAGACAGACGCCGAGAATCGGCACGCGCCCGGCAAACTGCTCGATCATCTTCAAAGAGACGCCCGCGTCGTTCGGTGTTCCCGGCCCCGGCGAGATTAAAATTTTGTCCGGGCAACAATGCGCCTCGACCTCTGCAACCGTCACCTCGTCGTTGCGGCGCACCTCCAGCTCCTCGCCAAGCTCACCCAGATATTGCACGAGGTTATAGGTAAACGAATCATAATTATCAACGACCAGAATCATCTGTCTCGGTGAATAAGCAGAGCTTCCCACGCTCCTGCTTCAAGTTGAAGTTTAGCACGACTGCCGTCATCTTATCAGAGCGCTCGCGGAGTTTATTCCGCGCCGGATTTTTGAGAATCAACAGACGTTGGGCGCGCTTGTCAGATAATCCCGGCTTCGGTACTATTAAGTCCGTCATTGTTCCGGCTGTAGATTCATGGCGGTTATAGTTCAGTCGGTTAGAACGCTTGATTGTGGATCAAGAGGTCGTGGGTTCAAGTCCCACTAACCGCCCCAATGTTTGCAATAAGTTAAGGGCGATCATGTGATCGCCCTTTCTTCTTTTGTGTGCCTATAGTGTGCCAACCTCTGAAACGCTCACTTATTGTGTACCAGTCTGCTTAAAAAGTATGCTCTCTAGTTTTTCAGTCGCCGCCTCTTGCATAGACGGTAGCACGTGCGAATAAACGTCCATTGTCAGCATCACGCTTGAATGTCCTAAGCGTTCACTGGCGACTTTCGGATGAACGCCCGCCGAAAGTAGCAGCGTAGCGCAAGTGTGGCGTAGGTCATATAGCCTGAGCGTCAAGGGCAGCTTGGCGCTATTGAGCACAGGCCGTAAATGACGCCGGATGAGATTGCGGAGAAGTAGAGGCGTGCCGTCGCCTGTGGCGAACACTAGATCATTATTCTGATACGCAGCCCCAGCCTTCATCCGGGCTTCAGCCTGCCGTCGCTTATGTTCCTTCAGAGCGCGCAAAGTCGAAGCAGGCAACGGGATGCGGCGGCGGCTGCGTGGCGTCTTTGGCTCGTCATAGTACCAACCGCCACCTTTACGCCACGTAAGGGTGCGTTGCACGGTGATAATGCCTTTTTCCATGTCAACGTCTTTCCACTGCAAGCCAAGATACTCTGACGGCCTCATGCCCGTACAGAGCGCCAACTCAAACAGTACGCCAAAGCGATCCGGCTTGGCAGCTTCGAGAAAGCGCGTTGCCTCATCCGGCGACAGAGCTTGCATCTCTTTGCCCACTTTACGCGGCGGTTCGAGGGCCTCACACGGATTGCGCGCCAGCATGTGCCACTTCACGGCCTGTCTGAAAGCAGTAAACGAGACGGTGTGTGCGTAACGGATGGTGCGCGCCGATAGGCCAAGCCCGTAGATGACGCCCGGCTGCGGCGCTTCTTTGTCTTTGAGCTTTGTGGCCTGCATGTGACTGTAGAGACTCTGCAAATCGAGGGGTCGCACGTCCATCAGCCGCTTCTCGCCGATGGCCGGGCGAACATAGAGGCGCAGCACATCCTCATAACTCCGAAACGTTTTCTCACGCACGCGCCCGCGCGTCGCCACCAGCCACTTGTCAAAGTAGGCGCTGACTGTCATTGGCGACGGCTCAACGAAAGTGCCAGAGCTAATCGCGGTCAGAGTTTTATTCAGGTAATCCTGCGCGTCTTTCTTTTTGCCTCTGATCGTTTTGTTAATGTAATGGCGCTTCTCGTTACCGTCACGCCCAATGAAGATGCGGACGAGCCAATTGTCCTCGCCGCGCGGGCTATCCGAGCACTGGCGAGGATTGGGCGGAAAGAGTCGCCGCCGAACTGTGTGAACTACTCGATATGCCGCACGCCATTTACAAGCTGGCGGTAAGGGTGTTCCGCCATCTTTGGAAGCGAAACCAACATAAAGTCTTTGTCGCTGATTGATGCCTCTCAAGCGGCATCTACCCGCAAGGTCAAAAGTCATGGCTCGAAAAGCTCGAAAGTTTTAGCATCGAAAAAATAGACTTAAATAATCTTTTTCGTTTTCATCAAGATTAGAGACCTAGACGTGTTGGCCTGCTGCGTAACCTGACGCCCATGCCCATTGGAAGTTATAGCCGCCCAGTTCTCCCGTCACGTCCACCACTTCTCCTATGAAATAAAGTCCCGGTCTGCGTCTCGCCTCCATTGTCTGCGATGACAACTCTTCGGTCGCGACGCCGCCCGCCGTCACCTCCGCCTTCTTGTAGCCTTCTGTTCCTGACGGCGTGATCTCTAGTTGATGAATCCTTTGCGAGATTGCCTGCAACTCATGCTCGGCATATTGTTTGAGCGGTCTGGAATCCGCGTAGAGCGCACACCACGCTTGAGCAAAGCGCTTCGGCAATAACCGTGAGAGCAGATTCGCCAATTCGATGCTTGAATTCCGGTTCTCTGTGAGAATCCCGAACATCTCTTCATCCGGCAGCAGATTGATTGAGATTGGCTCACCCGGTCGCCAGTATGTGGAAATTTGCAAGATCGCCGGGCCGCTCAGCCCGCGATGCGTCAGCAGAATGTTTTCGCGGAACTCTTTGTTTCCATAACTCACAAGCGCATCGAGCGAAACGCCGCTGAGCGTGACCAGTTGATTCCGAATCTGCGAAGCGAGCGTTAACGGGACTAAGGCCGGTGTGGGTTCGACAATGCACAAATCAAACTGTCGGGCGAGGCGATAACCAAAGTCGGTCGCTCCGAGAGGAGCGATGGACAACCCGCCCGTCGCAATAACGAGCGAAGGTGCGACGAAAACGCCTTGATTCGTTGTGAGCTTGAAGGAACCATCCTGTCTCACCTCTTGGACACGACACCCGCAGCGAATCTCCACGCCTGCCGTGTGACACTCACTGAGCAACATATTGATGATCTGCTGTGAACTGCCATCACAAAATAGCTGTCCGAGTTTCTTCTCGTGATACGCGATGCTGTGTTTTTCAACGAGCGAGATGAAATCGGCGGGCGTGTAGCGAGCCAAAGCGGATTTGCAGAAATGTGGGTTGGCTGAAAGATAATTTTCAGCGGTCGCAGAGATATTGGTGAAGTTGCAGCGTCCGCCGCCGGAGATGCCGATCTTCTTCCCGACCCGGTCGTTATGTTCGAGCAAGAGAACTCTGCGACCGCGCTGGCCTGCGGTCATCGCACAAAACAGACCGGCGGCGCCTGCGCCAATGATTATGACATCGTGTTCCAACATGGATACCTAGATATGCAGAACCTCTTTCAGACAAGTCGTGTAACGAGCCGAACGCTTCATGCCTCTGGTCTTCCATGGGCCATCAGCCCGCGCCACTCCAAACCGAATCGTATCTCTCCCATGCCGCCTGTTAATCTCATCCATCGCTCTTGCCAAACTGCGCGACCGCTCGAAAGACATATCCCCAAACATCCGAATCGAGAGTTGATCCGCTGGCACGAGATGATTGA
>JAVHWW010000009.1:0-23729 GCA_032159235.1 Acidobacteriota bacterium | reverse complement strand
CGAACTTGTCCAACCGCGACGCAGCGACCCGCAAGGCAAACCGAATAACGATAACATCGCGCCCGTGCCCGGTTTTACGGACGCGCAGTTGGAGCGCCTCGCGCTCGTCTATATCGCAGCCAGCGTCCGGCGCGGTGCGTGGCTGATTCCGGCCTTTCACGCCGCGATAGATGTCACCATCCCCGACGCGCACGACGACCCGCAGAACTTCGATATGATACGCTGGACAGATCATCTACGCGCGTTGTTGAAATCAATCAAGCGCACAAAATAAATGCCGAGTGAAAAGATGAACCCGGGCGCTGATAAATCCGCAATCCGAATTCCGCATTCTGCAATCGGCTAAGTCCAACCGGAAGCAGAGCATGAGCATCTCAAAGGTTGTGCTGGTTTGTGCCTGTCTCATTCGTATGGCAAACTAGCTGTTTCAAAGGCGGTGCAGAGGGTTTATTTCGTAGGACGGAAGTTATTGCAGGCTGGCGCTTGCTTGCTCTCTTAATGATTTGTTGGGGCCGCCGACGCTCTCGTTGAAGCGCGCCGACGGCCCCTTTAGTTTTGAAGGAATGCTATTCATGTTCAGACGACGCATCTTTATCTACGCCGCGCTTGCGGCCACGCTCTTTATTCAATCCGCGATTTTCAATCCGGCCAAACTAAACGCGCAGACCGCCAGCACCAAAGACGTGGTGATGATTCTGCCGTTTGAGAACACCTCGAATCTCACGGAGTACAACTGGGTCGGCGAGAGCTTCGCCAACTCGCTCTCAGAGCTTTTGCGTGTGCCCGGTCTGGTCGTGCTCTCCAACGACGAGCGCGAGCTTGCCTATCAACGACTGGGTCTTCCACTGACGACCATTCCCTCGCTCGCCACCGCTATCCGTCTCGGACGTGCGGCGAACGCGACGATGGTTGTGCTCGGCACGTACAGCGTCTCGCAGGGCACGGACAAAGCCAACGCGACGCTGGTCGGCACGGCGCGCGTCGTCAAGGTCAACGAAGGGCGTTTGATGGGCGAGGTGATGCCCGACGGACGCTGGGCCTCGCGCATCTTCGATTTCGGCGATACGCTGACGCTCCTCCAACGTGTGCATGGCCGCCTGGCCTTCGACATTCTCTACGCACGCGATAAAGCGTTTCCCTTCACACGCAACGAAATCATCGAGCGCGCCACCAAAGTCCCGCAGCAGGCTTTCGAGGCCTGGCTCAAAGGCACGCTCACAGACGAGAAAGAGAAGCGCGTCAACTATCTGAAGAATGCGTTGAAGATTTACTCGGACGATAAAGGCGGAGCGGTTTACGCAGACGCCGCTTTCGATCTTGGACAGTTCTACTTTCAGGAGAAAGATTGGAAGCAGGCCGCCGAGTATCTCTCAAGGCTTCAGAAGGAAGACCCGCACTATACCGAAGCGGCCTTTTATGCCGCGCTCGCTTACAGCTATCAGGGCAACCAGCGCAGCGCGCTCGACGTGCTGCTGCCTTTGACTCCTGAAAATTCCAAAGCCCCGTTGACCAGCGTCGCCAACAACGCCGGAGCGATTTCCATTCAGGCAGCACGCGAGGAGAAGGATGCGAAACAGCGTGACGCGCTTCTCAAGCAGGCGATGAACTATCTGAAGCGCGCCGCAGACTCTTCCCAGCCCGATGATTCGATTGTGCGTTTCAACTATGCTTACGCGCTTTTCCTCTCAGGCAAATATGCGGAGGCTGCGGATCAACTGCGTCCCATCATCGCCGCCGACCCGCGCGATGGACAGGCCTACTTTCTGCTCGCCAAAGCTCTGGAGAGGACAGGCAAGAGCGATCAGGCCAGCGCCGCCGACGATCAAGCCGTCCGTTACCTGCCATCCTACGCCAAGTGGCAGACGGAATGGCAAAAGTCGCAGACGACCTCGAACGTCACCGTTCGGCTGCGACAGGTCTTCAACCGCAGCGACCTGCCGCGCCCGACGAGTCCCGGCGACGAGACCGCAGCATCAGCGCCCGGAAGCCCTACCGAACTGCTCGCGCAAGCGCAGAAACTCTATCAAGACGGGCGCGATGATGAAGCGCTGCCGCTCTTGCGGCGTGTGCTGACGATTGAGCCGACGAGCGCCGAAGCCTTTCTCCTGATTGGCCGCATCAATCAACGTCTGGGCGACCAGCGCGCCGCCATCAGCGCCTTGAAGACCGCGATCTTCTGGGAGTCGAAAACGATTGACGCGCACATCCTGCTGGGTCGCATCTTCCTCGACCTCAATGATCGCGCGCAGGCACTGACTTACGCCCGCAGCGCCATTGAAATCGATCCCAACAACCAAGAGGCCATCGGGCTGCTGCGCCAGGCCGAGACGGGCGGGAAGTAAATTCAAAATTAAAAATGCAAAATGCAAAAGTGAGGACGAAGAGCAATTCTCTGATCTTCGCTTTTGCATTTTGCATTTTTAATTTTTCACTCTTAATCTGTGCTAGAATCCGTCTCTTCGAAATCTGAGTCCGACGTTTGCGGATCACAAAAGCGGGCATGATTATTTCGCAGATTGTTCTGGTTGCAGTGATGGCTCTCGGGCTGGCGCTCGCGCTCGTCATTGTTGCTGTGTCGAGGCATCGGAAGGCTGCGACGGGTGAGCTTGATTTGATGGGAGCGCTCGCCACAGTTGAGACGACGCTTGAGCCGGAAGGCTCTGTGCTGATTCGCGGTGAGTTGTGGCTGGCGCGGGCACGCACAGGCGCGAATGTTGAGCGCGGGCGAACGGTGCGTATCGTCGGAGCCAGCAATTATCTGCTCGAAGTCGAGCCGCTTGGAAATTAAAAATGAAAAATTAAAAATTAAAAATGTAAAGTGAAGAACGGAAGCTCACACTTCGTCTTCCATTTTGCATTTTGCATTTTGCATTTTTAATTTTTAATTTCCCATCGGCCTTGTCGCAACAATCGCTTATGGCGACAGATACTCAAAAATATGCGGGCGAGCATGAGACGCGCCATTCGGCGCTCGAAGAGTTCAGCCGCGACGAGCGCCGTCCAGCCGTCTTGCTGTTGAGCGCGCTCGTCATCGCAGTTCTCTTCTTCGCCATCGGGATGATCGTCGGACGCTGGACTGCCCAGCCGAAACCAATGCCAAGCCCCGCTTCATCAAATCAGCCGCCCCGTCATTAACTTCGTCTGCTACTCAACCGATAGAGCAAACACGCTGCGCGAAATTTGCCTCTGACTAAGTCTCTTTTTCAGCAGATGAGGCCTCCTTTTTGGGAAAGGAAGTTAGACTTGCCGCAGACTAAGACAGGAATGTGGCAGACGAGTCTTCGATTACGACGGGAGCAACTCCGATGGTAACAGACGAGACTCAGATTCTGACAAATGAGGCTTAGATTCTGACAAACCAAGGCAGAAGTGCGACACACCAAGCTGGGGTTGTGACGGGCGAGGCTTGGGTTGCGACAGGCGAAGGCAGCCGTGCCGTCAACCTAGTCAGGGTTGTCGAAAACCAAACTTCGTTGTCGAAGAGGAAACTTCCTTTCCGAAAATCCAGGTCTCACTTTCCAAAACCAAGCCTCCTTTTGGACAAGAGAACCTTCTTTCCCAAAACCAAGCCTGATTTCCCGGAAACCAAGCTTGGTTTTGGAGAAAGGAACCTTCCTTTTGGAAAAGGAAGTTTGGTTTTCCACGAACGAGGCTTGGATTGTGACGAAATAAACCTCGCCGATGACGTTCTGACCTTCGATTTCCTCAATAAAGGTTGATATTTAGCCTAGACAGCCAAAAAACTCGCATTTAAGGCTTGCTTTCTGTTACAACCAGCCTCAAATGCCGCCGGACAAGTTTGGGCGGACGGCTTTTAACCATTAATTCCCTCTTTCACGTCTAATCACACAGGGTTTCCAGAAAAGATTTTTCTGTGGCACGCGAGGTGCTTTAGCTTATGTCGGCAAGCACGGAATAAGAAGTAAACACCGTGACCCGCCGCCATCACTTCTCTGAGCGCCGCCTGCCGCTGCGCCAGCCACCCGCCGAGCGACCCTTCAGTTTAACTTTCCGAAATATGAACCCGGTCAGAAATGGCCGGGTTCACCCACGTTTACGGCCTTTTTCAAGCATTCAAGCACGATTCGCATTCTCCTTACGCCTTTCTCCAAACTTCTCTCCGACTTATCAAAGTATCTTTTCAACCGAACATCCGCCCGCTCTCCAACCTTGAAGCGACGAAATTTGTCACTCGCACGGTGACGTTTTCTGTCGAACCAACCTCATTCGTGAACCATTTCAGTAGAAGTCTGGAGTCTTGAGTCCAAAGACAAAAGCCTTTAACTTCCAACTCCAGACTCAAGACTCCAGACTTCTCTTCTGTTAAACTCGCACGCATGGACGATGCGCTCTCGCTTGATGTGCCTGCGCGTGAGAGACTGCGGACGCGGCTGCGCCGACGCGCACGCGCCTGTGTTCCGACTCGCATCGAAGTCGGCCTCTCCGTCTTGTCTGCCGCGCTGCTCGTCCTCTCATTTCCAGATTTCAACCTGTGGCCGCTCGCTTGGGTCGGACTCGTGCCGCTCTTCGTAGCGGTGGCGCGCAAGCCGCAACGTGGCAGCAGCTTTCTGTTGGGCTGGATGACAGGCACGCTCTTCTTCTACGGATCATGTTACTGGGCCACGTTCTCGGCGATTCGTTACGGCCACATCCCGACCTTCATTGCGTATCTCCTGCTCGTGCCGATCACACTCGTCGTCGGATTATTTTCCGGTGTGTGTTGCATGTTGCTGGCTCGCGCTATTGGACGATGGGGCGTGCGCGCATTGTTCCTCGCGCCTGTCCTGTGGCCGACGCTTGAATGGACGCGGCTCGGAGTGACGGGGTTGTTGTGGGACTCCATCGGCTACTCGCAGGCTTACGTTCCTCCATTAATCCAGACAGCGCGCTGGGGCGGCGTCTATCTCGTCGGATTTTTAATCGTCACTGTGAGCGCGGCAATTGCTTTCATGCTGTTGGAGAGAACTCTGCGGGCAGTGAAGATGTCGGTTGCGGTCATCCTCTGTGTAATCGTGATTATCTTCGCAGCATTTCTCGTCGCGCGCTCAGACAACTTACCTGCTTCATCCGACAAACCCGCCGCAGTCATTATCGCCGTTCAGCCGAACGTGCCGATGGACTCTGTGGAATCATCTGTGGAGGCGGCTCTCATCGAGCGCCACTACATGTTGAGCGAGAGCGGACTGCTTGCGCGGCATGAGACTGCGGACGTGCCGCGCGTCGTTATCTGGCCTGAATCGCCGATGAACTTCAGATATGCCGGAGACGCCGGGTTTCGTGATCTCATCGCGCGCTTCGCTGCGAAGAATCACACGTCTGTTCTCTTCAACTCGCAGGAGCCTGCGCCCGCCAACGGCATTTACAATTCCGCCGTGCTGGTCAACGAAGAGGGCAGGCTCGTCGCGCAATATGATAAGATTCGCTTGCTACCGTTTGGCGAGTACGTGCCGTTGCCGCGCTGGTTGCCGGGCGTGAGTTCGATCCCGGCGATGGTCGGAGATTTCACGCCGGGCGCGAAGTACACGTTGATGCCTCTGGGCACTGCGCGCACGGGCGTCTTCATCTGTTTCGAGTCGGCGTTTCCATCAATCGCACGACACTTCGCGCAGGACGGCGCGGACGTGCTGGTGAACATCTCGAACGATGGCTACTTAGGCGAGACGCCAGTGATGCGACAGCATCTGGCAAACACTGTCTTTCGCGCAGTGGAGAATGCGCGCCCCGTCCTGCGCGTGACGAATACGGGCATCACGGCTTTCATCACGGAGCATGGCGAAGTGTTGGATGCGACCGCAGGCTTTCAACCGGCAGTGCGAACGTGGACAGTGAACCGCGCCCCAAACGGAACGACTTTTTACACGAAGTTTGGCGACCTCTTTGTTGAATTATGCGCGGCCTTGACCTTGATCGTCGTTGCGCTTTCATGGAGAAGAATCAAACGAGCTTGAAATAGTTATGAGTTTTGAATTTTTGAGTTTTGAATTGAAGCCCTTAACTCAAAATTCAAAACTATTTTATTGAGGGATAATTAAAATGTTAGAGACACTATCAATCTTAGATTTACGCAATTCTTTCGACGATCTGCGGCAGCGCGTCGAACAACTCGGGAGGTTTCTTTGATGTCGCTACGAAGCGCGCGGAGTTGAAGCACATCGAGGAACAGGCGACCGCACAGGACTTCTGGAACGATCAGGAAGCCGCGCAGAAACTGATGGCGCGCAGAAGCACTCTTGAACGAACGCTCACACGCCAGGAGCAGTTTGAATCCGCCATCGAAGACGCGGGCGTGCTCTTTGAATTCGCCGAAGAGGATGAAGACTCTCTCAGCGAGTTGCGCGCACTCATCGAACGCCTCGCACACGACATCGGACAGGCAGAAACAGAGATGCTTTTGTCCGGCGAGAACGATCAACTGAACGCCATCTGCACGATTCATCCGGGCGCTGGCGGCACGGAATCGCAGGACTGGGCGGAGATGCTCCTGCGTATGTATTTGAAATGGGCGGAGACGCGCGGCTTCAAGACGGAAATTCTGGATTACCAGCCGGGCGAAGAGGCCGGACTCAAGAACGTCACGTTCACGGTCGAAGGCGAGTACGCTTACGGGCTGCTCACGGCGGAAGCGGGCGTGCATCGTCTGGTTCGCATCTCGCCTTTCGATCAGGCGGCGCGGCGTCACACGTCGTTTGCCTCGCTCTTCGTCTATCCAGAGATTGACGAGAACATCGAAGTGGAGATTAACGATAAGGATTTGCGTGTTGACACCTATCGCGCGACCGGAGCAGGCGGCCAACACATCAACACGACCGACAGCGCCGTGCGCATCACGCATCTTCCGACAGGTATCGTCGTCCAGTGCCAGAACCAGCGCTCGCAGCATCAGAACCGCGCCGTGGCGATGCAGGTCTTACGCTCGCGTCTCTACGAGCTTGAGCTTGAGAAGCGCCGCGCCGAGACCGCCGAATTGGAAGCGAACCGGATGGACATCTCCTTCGGCTCGCAGATACGCAACTACGTGCTCGCGCCTTATCGTCTCGTTAAAGACGCGCGCACCAAGTTAGAGCGCGGCGATGTTGACGCAGTGCTGGCGGGAGATATAGACGATTTTATCAAAGCGTATCTGCTTTCGCGGCGTGCAGCATAAGGGATGAATAGTGTAGCAAGTTAGTGAGCTTTGGATGTGTCACTATATAACAGCTACGTTACCTAATAATGCAAAGCCTGAGCTTGTAGCTTCGATCTTTGAATCACACAAACTTGGGTTCAAGCTGATTTCTAATCCTCATATCTCTACACAGATTGATGATGGAGATATGTACGTTCTGACAACAAGAGGCCAGTGTGATTGCGGAACTGTCTTAGGCTTTCTCAATTCAACAAGCAGTGCTAAAAATGTAAGCTATGAACGCGAACTAAGAAATTTTAGGAAGAAAGGTTGGAGCGAGACAAAGATTCAGAGGTGGCTTGAGCAAAAGGAGCAAGCAAAAGACAAGCATTTACGAGAAGATCAAGCGCACGCTAAGGCAGGAATTCCTGAAGCGGATAAGTGGATTGAATTTATTACAGATTTGCTTAAGTCTGGATGCACGCGCAGGCTCGGTCTATTGCTGCACTGGTATCATGGAAGTATAGAAAGCGAGCGCATTAGTATTCTAGGCAGAGAGAAAATAAAGCTCGGAGAGTTAAAGCCAGAGCAGCTTATGAAAATGAAGGAAGATCTCATTTACGAGTTTGTAAACTGAAGCACACGCAATCAATGATTTCTTTTCGGAGTGACTATGGCAACAACACAAACTGAAGCGCGTGCGAAAGCGCCAGCACACAAGAACACGCTGCGGAGTGTAGATGAATATTGAAGGCATCATCTGGCTGCGAAACATAGTTGATAAGTTAGTTATCAAACATCATGTAGAAACTTATGAAGTCGAAGAAGTGTTGATTGGAAAATCGAAATTCCGCTTTGTGGAAAAAGGAGAACGAGCGGGCGAAGATGTTTACATGGCTCTAGGCCAAACAGAGGCAGGCAGATATTTGACGATCCTGTTTATTCACAAAGCAAGTAAAGAAGCTTTGATTTTGAGCGCCAGAGATATGGCGGGAAAAGAACGGAGGCTCTATGGCAGAAAGTAGCTCACATAATTTACCGCCCCACAAGTCGCTCGATGAACTCGTCGAGTTCTTCGATACGCATGATATGGGCGATCATCTTGAGCAGATGCCGGAAGCGCACTTTGATGTCGCCATCAATCGCCGGACACATCTGGTAGCGATTGACGAGGAGTTGGCCGACAAACTCGACGAGATCGCTAAGGTGAAACAGATTCCGGCAGCAGCGCTCGTTAATGCCTGGCTGAAAGAGAAAATTTTGAGTCAGGAAGAGAAAGCATAAGCGGAACGGCTCATTCAATATTTATTATCAGCTTTGCGGAGTCTTTATGGCAACAACACAAAATGAAGCGCGTGCGAAAGCGACTATTAGTTATAGCTGCTAGGAGGGTGATATGAAGCAATGTCCTCAATGTAATCGCACTTATACTGATGAATCACTCGCCTTCTGCTTATCCGATGGTGCGCGTTTACAAGCGCCGCGAGGGAAGAAGACGGAAGTGCTCAAGAACACGCGGCGCAACGAGATCATCGCCATCCTGCTCTTTGCTCTGAGCGCGTTGCTGGCTTTGTGCCTCTTCTCGTACAAGCCGAACGATCCGTCTTGGAACACAGCCGCGCAAGGCCCGACACGCAACTGGATCGGCCCGCTCGGTGCGAACGTGGCCGCAGGTCTATTTCAATTCGTCGGTCTCGCCGCGTACCTGCTGCCGCTCCTGCTGCTCGCTGCCGCTTGGCGACGTTTTCGCACGCGACGCATCCGCGCTCCGCTTTCGAGAATCATCGGTCTCGTCACACTCGTCATGGCATCGGCGGCGCTCTTCGATCTGTTCATCACGCCGTCTCTCTTCGATCAGAGTTTCAAACCGGGCGGCCTCGCCGGAAATCTTATCAAGCAGGCACTCGTGAGCGGCTTGAACACGGTCGGCGCAGGCGTTCTGCTGTTCGCGCTCGCCGCGACTGGATTGCTGCTCGCCACTAACTTCTCTTTCATACGCGCTTCCGAATGGCTCGGCGGCGCGTTCGGCAATCGCTTCTCATTCTTCCGCAACATCCCGGAACGCTTTCAGGCATGGCGCGCGGCGCGTCGTGAGCGCGCGCAACTGCGTATGAAGATACGCCAGGAGGCGAAAGCGGAGCGCGAGGCTGCGCTGCAAGCTGAAAAGAGTTTGAAGGAGAAGACTCAGGAAAAGACCGCCGCCGAACGTGTCGCGGAGTTTATGAATGAGAGCGAAGGTGTTTCGGCGGCGACTGCCATCAAACGCGCCGCGACAGTTTCAGAAACGAAAGTTCAACCGACGATCACTGCGTCCGACGAAGTGAAGGTTCTGGCAGCGTCAGTTAGTTCCACTCCGGTTACAACTTCGACCCAGGGCGTTGCAGTTGTTGAGAAATCTGAAGCGACGAAACGCTCTGTGCCGAAGCCCACGCCTGCATTCGATACGGAAGTTGACGAGGTAGCGGAAATCGAAGAGATGGTCAAGAGTGCCGAAGTCGTGCGCACGGAAATCAAGGAGGAGAAGCCTGCCGCGACGACCAGGCAATCTCGTCGCGCCGCCGCCGCACAGGTCAGCGATTACAAGTTGCCGGATTTGGAATTTCTCAACTCACCGCCGCCGCATCTTGAACACGCCGACGATGAATACTACTCGATTGCCACGCGCCTCGCCGAAAAGTGCAAAGAGTTCAACGTCACGGGCAAGATCGAACACATCTGTCCCGGCCCGGTCGTGACGACTTACGAGTTCAAACCCGATCCGGGCGTCAAGTATTCGCGCGTCACCGGACTCGTTGACGATCTCTGCCTCGCGCTCAAGGCCGAATCAATCCGCATTGATCGTCTGCCCGGTAAAGCGCACGTCGGCATCGAAGTGCCCAGCCCGCACCGCGAGACCATTCACCTGCGCGAGGTTATCGAATCGCGCCAGTTCCGCGAGTCAACATCGAAACTCACCATCGCTCTCGGCAAGACGATTGACGGCTTGAACTACGTCGCCGATCTAGCCAAGATGCCGCATCTTCTGATCGCAGGCACAACCGGCGCGGGTAAATCCGTCGGTGTCAACTCGCTCATCGTTTCCATTCTCTACAAAGCATCGCCCGAAGAGGTGAAGTTCATCCTGATTGACCCAAAGCGCCTTGAGCTTGGTCTCTATGAAAACATTCCGCACTTGAAGACGCCGATCATCACAGACCCGAAGCGCGCCGCGCACGCGCTCAAGTGGGCTGTCTCGGAGATGGAGAATCGCTACAAGGAATTAGCCGGATGGGGCGTGCGTAATATTGACGGCTACAACGCGGAAGTGCTGCGCCGCAACATGGTCAAAGATTACGACGAGGCGACGAATGAACCCTGGAAGCCGCTGCCCTACATCGTCATCATCATTGACGAGTTGGCAGATTTGATGATGGTCTCCGGCCACGAAGTCGAAGAATCAATCACGCGCCTCGCACAGATGGCGCGCGCTATCGGCATCCACCTCGTGCTCGCAACTCAGCGTCCGTCGGTTGATGTCATCACGGGACTGATTAAAGCAAACTTCCCTTCGCGCATCTCCTTCCGCGTCTCATCGAAAGTTGACTCGCGCACCATCATTGACGGCAACGGAGCCGAGCAACTCTTAGGTCGCGGCGATATGCTCTTTCTGCCGCCGGGCACATCGCGCCTGATTCGCGTGCACGGAGCTTACGTTGACGAATCCGAAATCAATCGCATCGTCACACACGTCAAAGCTCAGGGCGAGCCGCTTTATGATGAGACCATCACGCAGTCTGAAGATGAAGCGATGGGACTGGACGGCACGAGCGGCGAGCGCGACGAATTGTTTGAAGAAGCCCTGCGGATTTGTGTCGAGATGAAACGCGCCTCAACCTCCGTCTTGCAGCGACGCCTGCGCGTCGGCTACGGTCGCGCCGCCGCCATCCTCGACATGATGGAGCGTGAAGGCTTCATCGGACAGGCAGACGGCGCGCGTCCGCGTCCCATTCTTAGCCGAGCTTATGAAACCATCGCGGATTGGGATGAAGGAGAGCTAAGATAAGTTTTGAGTTTTGAGTTTTGAGTTTTGAGTTATTCTGAATTCTGAGTCCTGAGTTCTGAGTTATTGTTTTCAACTCAAAACTCAAAACTTAAAACTCAAAACTTTTTTAGTTATGAAAGCCCTCGTCGTTGATGATAACCAGTTGATTCGCAGCAACGTGGCCGAAGCGCTGCGCGATGATGGCTGGGAAGTATCCGAAGCCGACTCGGCGGAACAGGCTTTTGAGTTGCTTCAGCGCGACTGCTGGTCGCTGGTCTTCTGCGATGTCAGACTGAGCGATAAAAATAATGAGGAAGGTTATGCCGTCCTGCGTCGCTTTACAGAAGAGCAACCGGAGGCGCAGATCGTTTTGATGACCGGACACGGTTCGGCAGTTGGCGCGCTCGACGCAGTCTCATCGGGTGCTTACGACTATCTGATGAAACCGTTCGATGTCGAGAATGTTTTAAGAATCTCGCAGGCAGTCCGCAAAGGAATAGAGAAACGTGCGCGTCCGGGCACAACCGGCGAGTTGCCGGCCACTCCTGTTTACACTTCCGATATTGATCTGGTCGGCGTGAGCGCCGCCTTCGTCGAGGTGATGAAGTTAGTCGGTCGTGTCGCGGCGACTAATCTTCCCGTCTTAATCACGGGTGAATCGGGCACGGGCAAAGAGGTTGTCGCCAGTGCTATTCATCGCCGTAGTCTGCGTGCGGCGCAGCCATTCGTGGCCGTCAATTGCGGCGCGATCCCTTCGGAGTTGATTGAATCGGAACTGTTCGGCCACGTGCGCGGCTCATTTACCGGAGCGACCGTTGATCGCAGAGGTCTCTGGCAGGAAGCTGATGGCGGCACTGTGTTCCTGGATGAAATCACAGAGACGAGCCTCGCCTTTCAGGTCAAACTCCTTCGTGCTCTGCAAGAGGGTGAGATTCGACGTGTCGGCTCAAACCAGACTCAGCGCGTTGACGTGCGCGTGATTGCTGCCACGAACCGCGATGCCGATCAAGAGATGTGCGAGGGACGTTTTCGCCAGGACCTTCTTTACAGGTTGAACGCAGTGATCCTGCATCTGCCGCCACTCAGAGAACGCCGCGAAGACATCTTTCCACTTGCCATGCATTTTGCCAAACGCATGATGCCGCCCGGTGCGCCCCCGATCAGTTTTTCGCGCGAGGCTCTACAGCTCCTTGAAAATTATGATTGGCTCGGCAACATCCGCGAGTTGGAGAACGCCATCGTGCGTGCCGCTGCGCTGTGCGATCAGGTCATTCGCCCTGAAGACTTGCCTGAGCGCGTGCGTAATTTTTCCAGGTTGGCGATGAATAAGCCTGTCGCGCTCGCACAGCCGCAGGAGGTGAGCGGCGATGGTGAAGAGTTGCTCTCGCTCTCGGAGGTTGAGCGCCGCCACATCATTCGCGTGCTGGCGCGCACGGGCGGCAATAAACAGGGGGCGGCGCGCGTGCTCGGCATTGATCGCACGACGCTTCAGCGCAAGCTTGAGCGATATAATTTAGACCGCAGTGAAGCGAATGCTGTTGCGCCTAAAGAGCGGCCTTAGTTGAAGGGCTAGTTAAAGAGAGGCGTGGATGTAGCGAACCAGACGCACCCATTCTTCATCGCTCATTTCGGTAATCCGCAGGCCGATGTGATAGCTTCTCGCCCCTTCATCTTCCAGGCGCCACTCGCACCACTTGGGCGTGGCGTGCATTTGCACCGGCTCATCTGGAAGCTCAAGCGTGAGATGGAGCGTGCAACCCACGAGATTGAGATACCGATGGTCAATGTGATTAGAGGGCACAGCGATGGCTAAACCTGTCTCACTGAGGTTGAGGGTCTCGCCAATCATCTCGGCTGAGTGAGGCGTGCTTGAGTTCGCTTCCGCAGCGAGCGGTGAAAGACTGAATCGCAGAGCGACCTTGAGCCTCACCTCGCAGCGCGGAGCTTGACGGCGACCTCCTTCAAAGTCGTCAACGAAATGGCTAGGCTGCCACGATTGCATCCACGCCTTCACTATTTCCCTCCCGACGCCGGAAAACTTCCTGCGCGATCTCTACAATCTGCGGAGTATCAAAAGGCTTTGCCACCACCCAATCCACTTGTGCGGCCTTTCGTTCGCTTGAGCCGACGGCTTCGCCCCAGCCTGTGATGACGGCCAGCGGAATGCTGGTGTTGCGCTCGCGGACGGCGCGCGCAAGTTCCCAACCGCTCATCTCCGGCATCCCCACGTCCGTGAAGATGGCATCGAATTTCCCTGCTTCAAAGAGCGTCAGCGCCTCGCGTCCACCTTCTGCCAGTGCCACCTCACAGCCTTCCGCCTCCAAGATGTCGCGCAGGAGGTCGCGCACATATTCTTCATCGTCAACGACGAGAATTCTCGTCTGGGCGAGTTGCGGTTTTGCTATGGCTGGCAGTTCAGCGGTCGGTCGAGCTTTGACCGCGCCTTTAGCAATCGGCAGTCTGATGCGGAAGCTGGTGCCACGACCGACCTCAGATTCAACTTCGATGATTCCTTCGTGCCGCCGGACGATGCCGTAACTGACGGCGAGGCCGAGACCCATTCCGGTTTTACCCTTCGTGGTAAAAAATGGATCGAAGATGCGCTGCCGCACCTCTTCGCTCATGCCGATCCCTGTATCGCTGACAGAGATGTCAACGAAACCATCTACCCCCTGCGCAGAGAGCGTCAGGGTGCCGCCCTGTGGCATCGCATCCACAGCATTGAAGACTATATTGACTAAGACTTCGCGCAACTCCGACTCATCACCCATAATCAGCGCGTTGCAGCGAAGTTGCAGATTGAGGTTGATGTGCACGTTGGCGGCTTCGGCTCTATTTTTCCAGCGTGGCCGTGTGATCTCTCCAACGTCCAACAACAGTTGGCTCATATCCACCGGCTGAAAATCATGATCGCGGCGCTGACGTGCGAAGTCTTGAATCCGCTTGATAGTTTTCGCGCCATCCTTAGCTGTTTTGATAATAATCTTGAGTCCGTTTTCAATCTTCGCAGGGTCTTTCTTTCCGAGCAAAAGCTGCGCGCGGCCTAGAATTCCGGCAAGCGTGTTGTTGAAATCGTGCGCGACACCAGAGGCCAGTTCGCCGAGCGCGGACATCTTCTCAATCTGCGAATACTGTTCGCGGATGCGCTCTTGCTCGGCGATATAATGATTCAGCTCTTCGACGTGACGTCGGGCCTGTTCAGCCTGTGCCGCCAATGCTTCAGCCTTTGCTTCTGCCGCCGCTTCAGCTTTGGCCGCCTCTGCCATCGCATCTATATTTTGCAGATACGTTCGATAGGTGAAATAGACGATGGCGATAATCGGGGTGGTGGCGACGAGCGCATAGAAGCCCGCGATGTCTGTGATCTTGGCCGTAATGCCTGCGGCGGATGCGCCCGCAAAATATGTGATCGAAGCCCAGAGATAATACTTGCTCCAGGTATGCCAGCTAGACTGGTCAGTCTTGAAGGACGTATGCAGCGCGGCTAGGCTCGAATTGGTGACGTACTGAACCAGCGCCATCACGCAGAGCGCAGCCACGAAGGTGCCTGAGAACTCGCCATGACGTAGCTCGATAATACTTCCGAAGATGGAGCGCAACACGAGGACGGTGAGAAAAGTTGAGCAAGCCATCATGGCTGTGTTGAAGATGATCGTCAGCGGCTTGATATAGATAGCTTTTTTGCTGAAGCGTAATGTCGAGCAGAGGGCTTCAGCAGCAGCCAACAAGATTGCCGCTTCGCCGCCGTAAATCAACATTGTCAGGAAGATGAAAGTATCGGAGACGGAGATGTGACCACTGATGCGCGGAATTCTGACGGAGAGGCGTGAGCTAATGCTGATCGTCAGCAGAGCGAGCACCAGAAAGCGCAGGTCAATCCGCTCGATGGGTAAATGTATCGCTGAATAAACTGAAACGACGGCACCGATGGCGATGACCAACAACATGTACGGCTTCGTAAAACGCTGTCTGTTCATAGCTCCTCTCCTCTTAGGAATGTAAAATTAAAAATTAAAAATGCAAAATGGAAGATAAGAAGCCCTGTGGATTTCCGACCTCCTCTTCGTCCTCAATTTTTCATTTTTAATTTTTAATTTTGCATTAAGTTATGGCCTCTCGTGCTGCTGGTGCAGGAAGATCGTATCGTAATAACCTCGCCGTTTGAATCCGGCTTTCTGAAAAAAGGCCCGCGCCGCGCGATGTTCCTCATTGACGAGCAGGCTGATCGCGTCTGTTCGCTGCAAGAGGCTGCGCGCCATCTGAGACAGACAGCGTGTCCCATAACCTCGACCGCGCTCTTTGAGATCAACATACACGCCTTCGAGATAGATGACATCCGGTGTGTCGGCGATGATGTCGGCCTTGAAGATTAACTGTCCATGCTCAACCCACACCCAGACACGTTTCTGTTCGATGCGACGTTCGCAGCGCACTCGGAATCCTTGTGGATCAGCATCCAACGGATTGATGCCGCTTTCCTCATAAGCGAGCGCCGCATGAACGGGCATGACCAGCAGCAGATCATCAAGGGTCGCCGGACGCAGGTTGGGCACAGATTCAAGGGCTTGAACAGGCCAACGCTGCTCGAAAAGTATCTCGCGGCAGAAGAGACGCGGCGGCTGTCCGCCCTCAGAATAGTAGTTCCAGAAATGTTCGATCTTCTCCTGCTCTCCCATAATCAGATGTGCGCGTCGGCAGCTTTGGGCGAGTTGCGCGAAAGCTTTGAGTGCGGCGAAGCTGCGTATCTCGATGAACATCGCGTGTCCGATTAAGGCTACGCCTTCCAGTTCACCTCGCGCATTACGACAAGCATAAAAGGTGCCGCGATTGAAGGGACTCTCCAAACCGTTGTCGCGGATAAAACCGCTCATCACGACGGTGTGCAGAGGACGCTCGGCAAGAAAAGCCAGAACTTCGCTCTGATATTCATTCGTGAGCGGATACGTTGTCAAAGAGGCTGCACAGACCGAAGACAAATCCGTCATGGTGGCTGCGTTCTCTTCTAACTTTATCAAGTGGGGCATTAGCAAGCTCCTTAGATTCTTGATCTTTCTCAACTATCTGAACGCGAGGGGGAACGCCACTAAAGGAAAATGTTAGTAGTTTAAGCAGTCAACTCCGGTGTCAACGATCAGGTTTGTAACATTCGTAGTATCACCATTAGTCGCTGCGGACATCGCCTGGGCAATGGAATCGCCTCCGAGGTTGGTATCGCTGACGAGAACACCGTCCCTGAGCAGGACGCCATCGCTCACTAAGACACCATCGCTGACCAGGACACCCGAACTCAAGAAGATTGTGCCGCTTCCCAGCACACCGCCATCGCTGACCAGCACGCCGTCGCTGACGAGGACTCCGCTTGAGAGCATCGTCTGATCGCTGACAAGGACGCCATTACTCAGCATCACACCATCGCTGACAAGCACACCTGAGCCATAGACCTTTTGATATTTGGTGATGAGGTCAAGGCCTGTCGCGTAGTCGTATTTGAGGATCAACCCCTGCGACCAGGTGAAAGTCTGTCCGGCAATAGTTGTCTGCGGCGTCGGAGCGGTCGTCGTTGTGAGCAGTGGACTACCGAGCGGCGTTACAGATGTGAGGTCTGTGCGTACTAACCTGGCGATCCGAACAGCGCCCTCAATATTGATCTCGCCCGCGCCCTGTTCGAGCATGTTGAAGCCGGAGAGCGGCTGCGCCGTGTACATCAAGATGGCTTTGATGAGATTCGGCGTCAGCGTCGGATTAGCTTGCAGCATCAAAGCGGCTGCGCCTGCTGCAACCGGCGTCGCCATCGAAGAGCCGTTCATGTACATCATCCGTCGGTTATCAACTGGACTCACGCCGGCATCGAGCTGCGGGTTTTGTGTGACCAGATAGTTGCCCGGCGATTCGGCGTAGATCAACTTGTTGCCGGGCGCAACGATGTCGGGCTTAATCAGATTGTCGTAGTGCTTGATGCCCAGCGTATCTTTCCACCCACTGCGCGTTGGCCCGCGTGAGCTATAGGTGGCGACTGCATCATCGCTGCGAACATCAGTTCCGAAAGTATTACTTGCTCCGACGGTAATGGCCGAAGGCTCATTACCCGGCGAATGAATCTCTCCATAAAGCTTGTTGCCGGAGCTATCCTTGCCATTGTTGCCCGCCGCCGCCACGACCACGATGCCTGCATCAACCAACCGCCGCACGGCTTGGCACAAAGGATCGTTTTTGTAAGAGTCGGCAGCCGGAGTGCCTAAACTCATATTGACGACGCGGATGTTGTAGAGCGTGTGATTCGTCATCACCCAGTCGAGCGCCGCCATGACGGAAGAGGTCGTTCCTGTCCCGACTGAATTCAACACGCGCAGGTTAAAGATGCTGGCGTTCGGCGCAATGCCGATATAGTCAGCGCTTGAAATGCGCCCATTACCCGCCGCAACCGAAGCGACGTGAGTGCCATGACCGTAAGGATCATCCGTCCGATTCTCGCCCGTAAAATCTTTATTCACGATCAAGCGCCGTCCATTGTTTCGATCCAGGAAGGCTGTATGGGTAGGATCAATCCCCGAATCGAGGATCGCGATGCCGATGCCTGTGCCGTCCAATCCGGTCGTCGTGACGCCGTTCGTGTTGCGCACAGCATCTGCGCCCGTCGTCAATGAAATATGACCAAACGTGCCGCTCTCTCTGTCTAAAGAGACAAACTTTACTTCGCCATGAGCCGCCATCGTTTCGACCAACGCGGCGGGCAATTCGAGCGCCCGTGCATTGAAATTCTCGAACTGGCGCTTGATGCTCACGTCGCTGCGATGAAGGAGAGAATTGAGCGAGCCGCTCGGGCTATCCTTTAATTGAAGGATAACCTTCACACGATTTCCACGTGTGCGCGGATCGCGCGCCAGATCAAGCAGATCGGTTGAAACCTTATCCGCCCCAGTCGCGCTCGCTGAATTCACTATCACGCTGGACGGCGTGCCGGGGACTGACTGCGCATTGGTGACATCATTGACCGGAATGCCCGCAGACAAAGCGCCAATCAACAAGACGAGGGCAATCCATAACACTGGCAGGGTACGTTTCCCGTTTTTCACTTGACTCCTCCTTGAAATGCGGTCGAGAAAAGCGCCGCGGGGGCTTGCTGACGCAATCAGACCGACCTCTTCAGGATTTGATAAATTCTTCGCCACTTGTTTTTGACTGACAGATATTTTCGACACTCCGACAGAAGTAATCGAAAAGACGAACGCGATGTAAAACTATCAACCAGGGAGAGATGTTAGCCGAGATAGCCGGCGATTGGGGCACGAAGTATTACAGGGAATTAACCGCCAGTCAATCTCCCGGCTACAGTTACCTCATGCAAGAACTATTGTCGCCATTTAGGATCGTTGACTGTGCGTGTAAAAACGTGTCTCCGACCATAATCCCATCTCCCACCATGATTCCATCTCCCACCATAATCCCGTCTCCCACCATGATTCCGTCGCTCAGCATTGTTCCATCACCGAGTAGCATCGAAGTGCTGAGGAAGGCCGTTCCGCTATTGAGCAATGTACCATCGCTGTTGAGAATGTCTGTCCCAATCCGCACATTGCTCGACATGATTGTCGGATCAATAGTTTGATCCGTTCCGTTCTCAACAATCCCCTCGCCCAATAAGACACTCGTGCCGTAAACTTTTTGATATTTCGTCAGAAGGTCTGAGCCAGTTGCGTAAGTATGATTCAGGATTAACCCCTGCGACCAGGAAAAAGTCTGTCCGACGAGGGTCGTCGTTGCCGAGGGGGGCGTGCTTGTGGTCAAGAGCGGAGCGCCCAGCGGGGTTAGCGCCGTGCGATCCATCCTCACAAGATTAGCCACGCGAATCGCACCCTTGACGTTAATCTCTCCCGCGCCCTGTTCGAGCATGTTGAAGCCTGCGTGCGGCTGCGCCGTGTACATCAAGATGGCTTTGACGAGATTCGGCGTCAGCGTCGGATTGGCTTGCAGCATCAAAGCGGCTGCGCCTGCTGCAACCGGCGTCGCCATTGATGTCCCACTCATGTACATCATCTGATAGTTATCAAGCGTGCTGACACCGGCATCCAAATCCGGGTAAGTAGTCAGCAAGTAGTTGCCGGGTGCTGCCGCCCCGATGAGCTTATTCCCTGGAGCGACGATGTCCGGCTTGATAAGGTTGTCGTAGTGGTTGATGTTGCTCGCGTCCGTCCAATAACTGCGTGTTGGGCCGCGCGAGCTATAAGTAGTAATAGAGTCGTCACCTCGCGCGTCTGTCCCAAAACTGTTGGAAGCGCCGACGGTAATGGCCGCCGGTTCATTACCCGGCGAATGAATCTCTCCGTAGATTTTATTGCCGTTAGCGTCCTTGCCGTTGTTGCCCGCCGCTGCCACGACCACGATGCCCGCGTCAACCAACCGCCGCACGGCCTGACAGAGCGGGTCATTCTTGTAAGAATCAACCGCCGGAGTGCCGAGACTCATATTGACGACGCGGATGTTGTAGAGCGTGTGATTCGTCATCACCCAGTCGAGCGCGGCCAACAACCCGGAGGTAGAACCTATCCCTTGTGAATTAAGAACCCGCAGGTTGACGAGGTTGGCGTTTGCTGCAATGCCTGTGTAAGCGCCATTTGAAATTTGACTGTTACCCGCCGCAAGCGAAGCGACGTGTGTCCCATGACCGTAAACGTCGTCCGTCCGATTCTCGCCCGTGAAGTCCTGACTGGCGACGACGCGGCTCAATCCATTGCTGTCCAGCAATGAAGTGTGAGACATATCAATACCGGAATCAACGACGGCGATACTGATGCCTGTTCCATCAAGCACAGTGGTCGTCGTGATGCCCAGCAGCGAGATTGAAGTCTGCACCCGCACAGCCTCCGCGCCCGTCGTGGTCGTGACATGCCCGAAGGTGCCCGTCTGTCTGTCAGGAGAGATAAACCGGACTTCACTTCGAGCAGCCAGAGCCTCGATGGCGTTCACGGGCAGGCTCGCCGCCTGACTATTGAAGTTCCGAAATTTACGTGTTCCCTTCGCACCATAGTTAAGCAACAGATCATCAAGCTGGCGGCTCGGAGCGTTATTAAATTGAATAATGACGCTGACACGAGCGTCACCTCGTCCTCCGTGTACATGCGCGGACAAATCCGGTGAGAGTTTGGCGGAGGCTGATGACTTCGACTGTGCGCGGGCGCTATCGTTGTTCGGAAGACCCGCACCAAGGCCAACCGGCAACGCCAGAAGAGTGAGCCAGGTAACAGCACGACAGAGCTTGATTAATTTCACTTGGCTACTCCTTAAATCATGTTAATTCAGGGTTGCGGGCTTTGCTTAAAGGATCGGAACGGCGTTTTACTCATCGCTGGCTTTGGCAAGTCCCGTACCACTACACGCTTCTCTTTTTAGGATGTGATGTTGAACCTCCAATCACCTCTTCGCGCGGTGTAAGTCCACCAAGAAAAGCGGACTACGCATCAAGGCCAGCTTGGGGCATGGTTTGACACATCGTCTGCTCATCAAAGGTCAGAGCCGAGAGACTGCTGCAAAATGCGGCGGCACTCAAAATCATACCGTAGCAAATTTCGCGCGTCGCCATTTGGTTGACCGCAGAAAAATGACAACCCGTAAGCCCGTGCTATGGGCGTACCCACTGCTTCTGAAATAATTCGTGCCATTGATTATTAACGCTGTCTGTGCTAGATGAACGGTTGAAGTTAAGACTTCCCGACGTTCGAGTAAGAATATGCAGACGTAGAAAACAGGATGCCAATATTTAGCAGCCGATCTGAAGACGCGCTCTATTTTCTCTGCGCTCTAGTGAAAAAAAGTCTTGACACTTTTCCACAGAAGCTGTGGAAAAGCCTGTGGAAAAGCCGCTCTTGAAAGTTACAAGTTCTTGAAAATTTTCAACTTCTAGCATTTTGCACACAGGCGCGGCAAAATTTTAGAGTCACCACGAAGAGCAGTCCGCATTTTATGAGACACAGCCGACAAGCGAAGCCGATTGCGGAATCTTCTTGTTCTTTCAATCCGAAATCCGCATTCCGCATTCCGAAATTATCTTTGCCTCTTCTTATCGTTTGCGCACTGCTCATCGCTTGCGCAGCTTGCGTCAAGTTGTCACGTCAAGCTCAACTCGTCGGCGGTCAAACTGCGCCGCTCATTTCTCAACCCAACATCGCCAACGCGCCGCTCGTCAACCTCAACACCGCCTCAGCCGAAGAACTCGAACGACTGCCCGGTATAGGCCGTGGTCTCGCCGCGCGCATCATCGCTTATCGTAATCAGTATGGCCGCTTTCGTCGTCCCGAACATTTGATGATGGTGCGTGGCATCAGCGACCGTCGCTTTCGTAACTTGCGCGCGCTCGTCACTGCGGAGTGAGGTTCGCGTGACGGACTTGCCCACCCTTCACCGCACGCGCGCGTGAACTTCATCTCGATGCGCGACGCGAATCATGCTTGCAGGCTGATCGCCTGTCTGGTTGCTGAAACATTGACTCGCAAGCGCCTCGCATACTATAAAACTTTCGGCGCATCAAGACTCTTGCGCGGCCTGATTTCGTGAAGCCTGCAACAACCGAAGGAGTTCCACGAGCCATGTCAACAAACATCACGCCAGCAATCCATTTTCCGAAATCCGTCGAAGGCAAACAGCCGCTCTTCTCCTTCAGGTCATTGACGGAAACTCTCGGCGCGCTCAAGCAGCCACCGACCTTCGCAGACCTCAACGACTGGCTCTCGCGCGTGCAGGTAACGCTGGACGACCTGCGCCCGTTTCGCTTCTTCAAACAGGGCACGTATGCGCGCCATCGCGTCTGTCGCAACGAGTTTGTAGAAGCTCTCGTTCTCTGCTGGCGTCCCGGACAGCGCACGCCCATCCACGATCATAACGGCTCTTACGGCGCTGTGCGCGTCTGCGAAGGCGTGATGTGGGAGACCATGTTCGCTCTGAACAACGAGCGACAGCTTTACTATCAATCGGCACGCGAATGGAACATCGGCGACGTGACGGGAGCGGACGTGCCCGACATCCATCAACTCGGCAACCCTGAAGTCTCCGGTCAGGATTTGGTGACGCTGCATCTCTACGCGCCGCCGCTCAATGTTCTCAACACCTACAAAGTCGGAAGCACGGAAATCGGTCACTACTCACCCAACGAGTTCATGGATGGCGCGGGAATATAGAAAAGGGGTCGGGGGTCAGGGGTTGGGGGTCAGGAGGAAGGCCGTTGCTTGCTCTTCAATTCTGAATTTTGACTTACAGCTTTGGATTTCTCGTCTCCACTTTTTCATCCCTCATCCCTCATCCCTCATCTCTTCATTAGCTCTCATTTCTCTGCTCTTCGTTGGTTGCTCGCATAGCTTGTCTCAGAATGAGCGAGCGAACGCAGAAGAGATCAACGTCGCGGCGGCAGCGAATCTGACGGATGCTTTCGCGGAGATGGGGAAACAGTTCACAGCGCGAACAGGCATCCGTGTCGTCTATAGCTTCGGCGCGACCGCCGACCTTGAGAAACAGATTGAGAACGGCGCGCCGTTTGATGTCTTCGCGGCGGCGGATGTCGAGCACGTTGACATGCTGAACGGCAAAGGTCTGCTCACATCCGGCACGAACCACATTTACGCGCGCGGTCGCCTTGTCCTCTGGCTGCCGCCGGGCAGCACGTTAAATCTCAATCGAATTGAAGACATCACACGCGCCGAAGTTGAGCGCATCGCCATCGCCAAGCCGGATATTGCGCCGTATGGCCGCGCGACCGTTGAGGCACTGCGCGCGTTGAACCTCTGGCCGCAGGTCGAACCGAAAGTCATCTACGGACAGAACGTCTCGCAGACGAAGCAGTATGCGGCGACGGGCAACGCCGAGGTCGCTTTCATTCCACTCTCGCTCGTCAAATCGAATGAAGGTCAATTAATCGAAGTTGACGAGCATCTTCATCAACCGATTGACCAGGCGATAGCCGTCGTCAAAGACTCAAGCCAGCAGGAAGCCGCGCAACAATTCGTCGCTTTCGTTTTAAGTTCCGAAGGGCAGGCGGTGCTTGAACGCTACGGATACCGTAAGGCAGTGAAAAGTGAAAAGTGAAAAGTGAATAGTTAAAAACCATCTTCACTATTCACTTTTCACTATTCACTTTTCACTGCCTTACAAACGTTTCCACTTTCAAATCGTTTCCATCCGTGCTGATGGTAATGGTGCCGCGCCGTCCGGTCGTCATAACTTGCGCGTTGCTGGCGCGCCAGCGTTCTAAAACTTCGGAGTGTGGATGACCGAAGATTGACGTGAGGCCGACGGAGATGACGGCATAGGTGGGCTTCGTCGCATTGATAAAATCGGTCGTCGAAGAGGTCTTGCTTCCGTGATGCGCGACCTTGACGACATCTGAGTGTAGATCACCCTGCGTGCTGGTGATGGCGGCTTCCGCGTCTTTCTCGATGTCGCCGGTCATCATGAAGACGCGATTGCCGAAGCGCAGGCGCAGCACGACGGAATCGTTGTTGCGCGAAGGCGCGTTCAAATCCGGCGTGCGCGGCGGCCAGAGCACTTCCGCTTCAACCGCGCCGAAGTGTAGGACATCGCCACGCCCGACGATTCGCACAGGCACGTTGTACCTCCGCG
>JAVHWW010000111.1:0-3444 GCA_032159235.1 Acidobacteriota bacterium | reverse complement strand
CATGACTGACCTCTCTCGCAATTGAGGGCGCGCGGGCAGGCGCGCGACCCACTGTTTCAACATCTTCGGTGAGATCATCCCACCCGGCACAACACCCATGCCAGCCCTCTCAAACCTCATCCGCACTGCCGGAATTGTCATCCCCAACGTCAGAATCCATTTCCCCGGTGTTGGAATTGATTTCCCCAGCGTCGGAGACGACATTCTCAGTGTCAGAATCGGCATTCGCGTGGATTCAGTACACTTCCCGCCTGCGGAAAGGTCTTAACGCAAAAGCAAAAGCGGCGAGCTTTGGTAGCCTCACCGCTCTCTGACCTTCGATTACTCTATGTTGATGGAAACTTGTTAGTTTCCGGCTTTCCTTATGTCAGACACTTTCCTTTGAAACCACAGCTTATCCAAGCTGTTGTCCAAGTCGGATTCCGGGCACAGGTGGCATCAAGCTGGTGCTCTTTAAGCGGGCGCTGCGACCTGCGCATTGTAAGCCTGAGTAGCTTTGCCGGATGCCGCATCCGCCACCTCTAAAAAAACAGTGGTATCGCCCGCCTCCTGTGGCGTTCCCGTGATCTCGCCACTACTATCAAAGCTCAGTCCCGCCGGTTGCCTGCAACTTAAAGGAAGTTTGTTGGCCGACAGTAAAGCCGGGTAAGCTTTCGGTGAGAAACTGCAAAGTGGATTGTTTCGTCATGTGTTTTGGGGACAGATGTTTCTTAGCCATGCCTGTGTCTCCTTTCCAGAGGCGGCGATAGTATCCGATTTTCAATTCAATAGCGAACTCTGTCCGCGACCGGGCAGATAGAATCGTTGGGCCAGGGGACTTTCTAATAGATAAATGCTCGACACTTGGCCGCAAATAGGTATAATGCGCGTCACGTTCGACTTTAAGCGCACTACGGAAGTTTGCTTCTACAGACGACTCGCCGCTATGATGCTGACCACAGACCAGGAACGTAGGCGGCAAGTGAGGCAATTGCTCTGCACTAAGGAAGAGCGAGAGAGACAGACTTCTCTCTTGAGTGCCGTCAGACCGGACAATCTCTTTCGTGTGGTCGAACCTAAGTTGCTTCAATCTCCGTTCTAAATTTTTATCGAAATTTCAGCTTTAGCGAGGTGAATATGAGACGCACTTTAATCGCTCTTGGATTGATCGCCGTGATGCTCGCGGCGACGGGCTGCCAGCGCCGAGGCGGTGGCGATACCGCAGGTGGTGGCGGCGACGCCATCAAAGTCGGTGTCTATCTTGATTTGTCAGGCCAGACTTCCAGCTTCGGCCTTTCAACTAGAAGAGGCATTGAGATGGCGCGCGACGAGATCAACAACGCCGGTGGTATCAACGGTCGCAAGATCGAACTCGTCGTCGAGGACGAACAGGGCGAGCCGGGCAAAGTCACGACGGTCGTCACCAAGTTGCTCAGACAGGATCAGGTCAAGGCGTTGCTCGGCGAAGTCGCTTCGACCAACAGTCTGACCGCCGCGCCCAAAGCGCAGGAAGCGCACATCCCGATGATTACGCCGTCGTCCACCAATCCAGAAGTGACGAAAAAGGGCGACTACATCTTCCGTGTCTGCTTCATTGATCCGTTTCAGGGCGAAGTGATGGCGAAGTTCGCGGCCAACACCTTGAAGGCCAAACGCGCAGCCATCCTCTCAGACTTCAACTCCGATTACAGCAAGGGACTCACGCAGTTCTTCAAGCAGAGCTTCACAAAATTAGGCGGCACAATCGTCAACGAAAAATCTTACACGCAAACGGATCGTGATTTCAGCAGCCAGTTGACTTCGATTCGCGCGTCGAACCCGGAGGTGATCTACGTTCCGGGCTACTACGGACAGGTCGGCGTCATCGCCAAGCAAGCGCGTCAGCAGGGAATCACCGTTCCTATCTTAGGCGGCGACGGCTGGGACGCGCCGCAACTCTGGGAACTCGGCGGCGATGCCTTGAATAACACTTTCATCTCGAACCACTACTCGATTGACGACCCGTCGCCACTCGTTCAGAAGTTCGTTGCGGATTACAAAGCGCGCTACAACATCGTCCCGGATGCGCTCGCGGCGCTCGGCTACGACGCGATGCGAGTTCTGGGCGATGCGCTCAAACGCGCTGGCACGGATGCCGAGCCGCAACTGCGCGACGCCATCGCACAGACGAAAAACTTTCCGGGCGTGACGGGCACCATCACCATGAACGCCGAGCGCAATGTTGACAAGCCCGCGACCGTGCTCGAACTCAAAGCGCAGGATCGCAAGTACACCTACAAGGAGAAGATTTACCCGGAAGGCATGACGCCGCCGCCAGCAGACTCATCGGCTCAGACCGGACAATCTCCTGCGGCTGCGGATACATCGTCGTCGCCAACAACCGCGCCAGCTTCATCGCCCGGTGGTTAATTGTTTGTTGAAATGAACTTCGCTCAAAGTTTGTCGAACAAGGTCGCATAACGAGAAGCCTGTGAGGGATTATTTCTTTCAACAACTAATCAATGGCCTCAACATCGGAGCCATCTACGCGCTGATTGCGCTCGGCTACACGATGGTCTATGGCATTCTCCGTCTGATTAACTTCGCGCACGGCGACGTTTACATGGTCGGCGCGTTCATCGGACTGGGACTGTCGAAACTGCTCGGCTACAGCACGGGCAGCGCCGGCGTCGCGGGCTACAATGCTGAGACCGCGCATACGTCGCTCTGGGGTGGATTCGCGCTCGTCATGATCGGCTCGATGATCGGCGCGGCGATTCTCGGCATGGCGATAGAACGATTCGCCTATCGCCCGGTGAGGAAGTACGCGCGCATGACGACGCTGATTACAGCCATCGGCGTCTCGCTCCTGATCGAAAACCTCTTTGTCGCGCGGCTCGGCTCGGCACAGCAGGCTTTTCCCGCATTCGTCAGCAAAGATAATTTCACCCTCTTCGGCACTGTTCAGATTTCCCTGCCGCAAATCATCATCTTCGTGGTTTCGATTGCGTTGATGCTCTTGCTGCAATGGATCATCTACCGGACGAAAATCGGCACGGCCATGCGCGCCGTCTCCTTCAACCTCAACTCGGCGAAGCTGATGGGCATCAATACCAACGTCGTCATCAGCTTCACCTTTGCTTTGGGGTCGGCGCTGGCTGCCGCAGGCGGTGTGTTGACGACGCAATTCAATTCGAGCATTGATCCTTTGATGGGAATCATCTTCGGCCTCAAGGCGTTTGTCGCCGCCGTGCTGGGAGGGATCGGCAACATTCCGGGCGCGGTGTTGGGCGGACTCGTGATTGGTGTCGCCGAAACGATGGTCATCGCCTACGGCGGCAGCATCGGCATCGAATCGTCATACCGCGATGCCGTCGCCTTTGCGATCCTGATTCTAGTTTTACTACTGCGCCCGTCGGGACTCTTAGGCACGACCGTACAAGAGAAAGTTTAAGAATAATTTTGAGTTTTGTGTTTTTTTTTTTT
>JAVHWW010000020.1:0-20582 GCA_032159235.1 Acidobacteriota bacterium | reverse complement strand
TCAGAATTCAGAATGAAAAGCTCGGACTCGCATCGTTGCGGCTCTTCTTTTCTTCTGACTCCTGACTTCTGGATTCTGAATTCTGCTTTTCAGTCAACCACTTCACCACAAATCGCATCCATTGAATGACACCAGGTAAAGGCTGGCGACGCATTCCATCCAGCCGTCAAAGCAAGGCCAAAGAAATCTCCCCGCGACTTTACTTCTCTTCTTCCCTGGAGGAAATCTATGAAAACCAGATTATTGTTGACAGCCCTGCTTGTCTTCTCAATCAACGCACAGGCGCAGGTCAGACCATCGAAACACCCCATTCAGTTCAGGCCAGCAAGCGCCGCTGCTCAGACAGGACAGACGCTCCCGATTCGCCGTGTGATTCTCTACAGCAACGGCGTCGCTTACATCGAGCGGCGCGGCACGGTCACAGGCCACGCTGAGGTTGATCTCTCGTTCAAGCAATCGCAGGTTGACGACGTGTTGAAATCAATGGTCGTGCTCGATCTCGGACAGGGACGCATCGGCGCGGTCAGCTACAACTCCAGCGCGCCGCCGTCTGCACGCATGGCAGACATTCCCTTCTCCATCGCGTCTGAGTCGCAGAACAACTTGCAGGGCGGGCTGGCCGGAGTGCTCAGCCAGTTGCAGGGCGCGCGTGTCGTCGTGGCGACGGCGACGCGCACAGCGACCGGCTCGATTCTGACAGTCGAAGAGCGCAAGACGCAGATTGACGCCAACAAGCCGCCCGTCATCACGCACGCGCTCGTCATCGCCTCCGAAAACGGCGAACTGGCGAGCTTCGATCTCGCGGACGTGCGTTCCGTGCGGCTCGTTGATGAGGGCACACGACGCGACGTGAGCGAGTTCGCCACCGCCACCGCCAGCGCGCGACGACGCGACGCCAAGACCATCACCGTCACATCCGATGGCACGGGCGCACGTGAGATGGTCGTCAGCTACACTATCGCCGCGCCGATCTGGAAGACGACTTATCGCGTTGTCCTTGATGAAGAAGGCAAGCCATTCTTTCAGGGCTGGGCGATTGTTGACAACGTGAGCGATGAAGATTGGGATAATATACAACTCTCGCTCATCTCCGGCACTCCCGTTTCATTCATCCAGCCGATTCAAAAACCTTTCTATCGCTATCGCCCCGTCGTTCCCATGCCCGAAGATTTGCGCCTCTCGCCGCAAGTCTATGAACCGGATACGGGCGAGATGAGCGGCAATAGCGGGCGCGTGATCGGCATCGTCACTGATCCGAATGGAGCAGTGATCGCGGGCGCAAATGTTACCGTCAAAAATGATGCGAACGGCCAGCAATACAGTACAACCACTGATAGCAACGGAAACTTCCGCACCCCGCCAGTAATCTCTGGTAACTATACGGTGACAGTTTCAGCATCTGCTTTCAAGCAATACGTCGCGACAGGCGTGCGCGTGTCTCCTGTCCGACCTGCAAGCATCCGTGTGCAGCTTGAAGTGGCTAATGTTTCAGAGACAGTTACTGTCACCGCCGAAAACGAGCCAATTAATGGGGCGAATTCGGTCAACAACCTGACGCTGCTTGCGCCGGGCGTGGCGAGACGTGACACGGATAAGACGCTCGCCCAAGAGATCACGAGCGGAGACTCAGGTGTGAAAGCGGCTGCGGAGGGTGAAGATGTCGGCGATCTTTTCGAGTACCAGATCGCGCAGCCCGTGACGGTCAAGCGCGACCGTTCGGCGCTCATCCCCATCCTGCAAACTCGCATGGAGGGCGCGCGTGTCTCCATCTTTAACGAGGCTGCGCATCGCAATCGCCCGATGAGTGGAATGCTGCTGAAGAATACTTCATCGCTCACGCTCGAAGACGGCGCGCTGACAGTCATTGATGGCAACGCCTACGCGGGCGAATCGTTGATGGAGCGATTGAAGCCCGGCGAACAGCGTCTCGTTTCTTTCGCGCTCGATCTCGGCACGCTCGCCACCGTGCGCGAGGAAGATGAAGATAAATCGCCCGCCTACATGATTCGCATCACGAATGGCACGCTCTACGCTTACTACTACGGTCGAGAGAAAAAGGTCTATACGTTGACGAACCAGACGGACAAACCGCGCGTCGTTTACGTTGAGCATCCCGTGCGTGATGATTGGCAACTGGACGACCACGCGACGCCGAAGCCCGAAGGCAAGAGCGCGCGTTACTATCGCTTTCGCGTCGAGCTTACGCCGCACGAAAGTAAGCAACTGCCAGTCGTCGAGCGCGAGGAATCGCAGGAGACTTATGCTCTGCTGAACATCTCGTCCGACGTGATTCAACTCTTCTTCTCGCGCCACTACATAGACGACGCCACACGCGCCGCGCTTCAAAACATTCTCGATTTAAGAAGCCGTGTCGCGGCAGCAGACGCGCACATCGCAGCCATAGACAAGGAGATTCGAGAGATCGGCGACGATCAAAAGCGATTGCGCGAGAACATCGAAGCTCTGACCAAGACCGCCGAGGCCAAACAACTCATCACACGTTACGTCTCAAAAGCTGACGATCAGGAGACGCGCCTCGAACAACTCAATAAAGAGAAACAGGCCGCGACCGCCGAGCGTCAAAGTCTTCAATCACAACTAGACGCAGCCATTCGGAGTCTTGACCTGAAACGCGACCTGAACCAATAAGGGAAGCGAAAGGTAAAAGTAAAAAGGCGCAAGCGAGGATGAGCGAATCTTTCATCCTCGCTTGCGCCATGACACCTGACGTTGTGTTCTTACCCTTTGGTCAATTCATCCGCGATTTCGTTGGCGTTGAAAACCTTGCGCAGGACTTCGAGCATCCCACGCGAGTCAACGGAGATGGCGCGGTTGATCGTCTCGTCGTAGTAGAAATTGCCGACGAGCGATTGGATGTTGCCGTCGAAGATCAGGCCGACAAGCTCCGCGTCCTTGTTGATCGTCGGCGAACCACTGTTTCCGCCGATGATGTCGTTGGACGAAACGAAGTTAAAAGGCGTCTTGAGATTCAAGGCGGACTTCTTCTCTAACCAGCGCGGCGGCAGGTTGTAGGGAAACTGCGAGCTGTGATTCGCCATCCGGTCGTAAAGACCGCCGAGCGTCGTGAAGGGTTCAACCTTGTGGCCGTTCTCCGTATAGCCTTTGACTGCGCCGTAGGAGAGACGCAGGGTGAAGGTCGCGTCGGGGTAGAGCTTGTCGCCTTCGGTCTCGAAGAGCGCGCGGGCAATCTTCGCGTAGCTGGTGCGCTCGACGCCCGTCACTTCACTTTCGTAGCGCCTGCGCAAGTCGCGCGACTCTTTATCAAGGCTTCGCGCCAGCACGATCATCGGATCGGTTGAGGACTCAATCGCTGCGCGTTTGCCTTCCGCGAGTTGCTGACGAAACGCCACGTCTCTGAGCTTCGTCCCATCAATCAACTCTGCGGCACGCGCTTCGGGCGTTTTGCCGTTCAGCACGCGCTTGACCAAAGCATTGTCCGCGCCGAAAGCCTCGACCATGAAGGCGAGTGAATCGGCGAGTTTCAATTTCTCAAGATCGAGACGCATGGGCGCACTCGCATAGAGAGCCGACTCAAGCGCGGCGCGGCGTGCATCCGTGAATTCGGGAAGACGCTGCGCGTTCGGCTTCTCGTTCTCGTCGGCGAGACGCACGAGCGTGCGCGCGATGCCGAAGAGTTGCGTGTTGAAGGCTGCGGCGAGGTCTATAAATCTGCGCTCCTTCGCGTAAGTGGCAAAGCTCTGGTGCGCTTTGGCAATCGCATCCCACGCATCGCCGTACTCCTGTTGTTTCTTCGGGTCGGCGGCGATGGCTTTACGCAGCGCAGTCTCTGACTGAAGTTTTCTTTCCATCAAGGTCTTGTCCTGCAAGCCCTGAAGCTGGCCGCGAAATACTTTCAGACTGTTCTGAACGCTGTTCAATTCATTCTGCGCGGCTTCCGTCTGCTCTTCGCCCATCGCCATATACTTCTTCAAGACAGCCTCGCGGTGTTCGAGATAGCGGATGATGAGCGGCAGGCTCACGTCGCGCAACTCTTCAAGATGCGCGACGGTGTTGAGACGCGAGGTCGAGCCGGGATGACCTGCGACGAAGACAAGCTCGCCTTCCTTCGTGCCCTTCGTTGACCACTTGAGATAGTTCTCAGGATGCACGGGCTGGTCGTTTTCATAAACGCGCACTAAGGCCATGTCTATGTTGAAGCGCGGGAAGTTGAAATTGTCCGGGTCGCCGCCGAAGAAGGCAGCTTGAAATTCGGGCGCGAAGACGAGTCGCACGTCCGTATATTTTTTGTAGCGATAGAGATTGTAACGCCCACCCTGATAGAGCGTGACAACATCGGAGCGCAGGCTCGTCTGTTTGGTTGATTCCGCCTCGATGTCGCTGATGGCGGCACGTCGCATGGTGAAAGCATCGGCGGCAGAAGCGCCAGCCTTCACCGCAGTGTTGACGCGATCCGTCACGTCCTCGATGCTGACGAGCACGTTCAATTCAAGATTCGGAATCTTCTGTTCGTCGGCGCGCGTGCGTGCGACGAAGCCGTCTTTGGCGTAGTCATGCTGCGGCGTGCTGAACTCATGCACGAAGTCTTCGACGATGTGATAGTTGGTCAAGACCAGCCCGGTCGGAGAAACGAACGAGCCGGAGCCGCCGTTATTAAAACGCACCGCAGACATCTGCACTTTCTTGAGCCAGGCGTCGGTGACGTCAAAGCCGTACTTGCGTTTAATCTCGGCTCGCGGAACGTTGTTGAAAGGCCACATGCCCTCGTCCGCGAGAGCCGTGACGTGCAGCATCTGGAAGGAGAAGAGCGCGATCAGAGCCGCGCATAAAAATTTTCTTAATCTCATTGTGATCCTCAAAAGTATGAAAGTTGGCGGAGGAGAATTTAGAGCACCTGTTTAGAGCATCGAACAATCTCAAGGGATGCCTGAATTGATAACCGCCGCAGAGGTCTCGTGTCAAGCCGCTGAAGGCTATCTCTGCGTGAGCCTGGCTCGCTAGAGTAATAAGGGCTGAGATTATTTCCAATTCCAGCCTTCGTCGTCGGCTACGGAGCGCAAGAGCGAGTGCGATGAAAAAGAGCGAGCGTTCTACTGCTTGAATTGATCTTTATGATCCTGCTCTAGTTTGTCGGCCTTGGCCTCTAGCTCCCTGGCCTCCTCCAACAACTTCTGAGTTTTAGCTGCCAGCTCATCATGTTTCTGCACGAACACCTTCGGGTCCGTGATTGAATAATCCAGATAGACTTTAATCAGCTCTTTGTAAACGTCTGCCACCTCAGAAGATTTGCGATAATCCTGCGCTTTGAGATCGAGATATTCTTTATGCCAGGGTTCTAACTTGAGTTGACTGGCATCTCCCATCTTCTGCGCGGCGGTGTTGTATGCGGCCTGGCTCTTATCAAGCGAATTAAGAATATCCTTCGCCACAGGCTCTTGCTTCTGGCGCTCTGCGACATCTAATTTGCCGGTATAAAGCTGTCCCAGTTTCGCATCGGCATCCATGAAACCCTTGTTCGCTTCGGCCACGATAGGATTCGTTTCATCCCTCACTTTGTTTGCCTTAGCCAGATCACCACCAAGGTTGCAGGCGAGCATGAAGCCCAGCATGAGAATCAGCGTCAAGATTAGAATGGCTTTACGACGTGTCATCATTAGAGTTGTCTTCTCCTTTGTCGGGTGTTAAGAGTCAAATGGTAACGGGACGATAACTTAGGATTCGTCTTGTCAACCGGTATTCAGTGATGTAGCGTGCAATCGTAGCTCAAGAAGATGAAGAGTTAAATCAAAGGCTGCGCAGTTGAGATTGCGATGACGATGCAGACTCACGCAGTCAGCCGGTAACGCTTAGTCTGTGGAAGCGGGCGGATTGTATTCTCTAGTCACAGCACTGTCAACAGCCGCTCTCTGAAATCTTCGGACAGAAATTTTTATGCTACTCTGATTTGTCAACCGATGGCCTTATTCAACTGGCAGCGTCGAACAAAAGGTATGGACAACGAAGCGATTGCCGAGCGTTTCAACCGGCTGGCGAACCTGATGGAGATTCGCGGCGACGACCGTTACCGCATCCGCTCCTATCGCAACGCGGCGGAAGTGATCGAAACGTGGCCGACCGCGTTGAAGAAGATCGCGGCTGAAGAAGGCATCAAAGGTTTGCAGACTCTTCCCGGCGTGGGCAAGGCCATCAGTGGTAAAATTATTGAACTGCTCGAACGCGGGACATTCGACGCCTGGGAGAAGTTGATAGCGGAAACACCGGAAACCACGCTCGACCTCCTGCGCGTCGGCGGCATCGGCCTCAAGACCGCCTCGACGCTTCACCAGCAATTCAAAATCTCTTCACTTGACGATCTCAAGCAGTTCGTCGCGGGCGGTGGCCTTGAGATGGTTGACGGCATCGGCGAACGAAGCGCCGAAAGAATCCGGGAGAGTCTCAAACATCTGTGAACTTATGTTGAAGGAGGAAACCAGTTTGATGAAACGAACTAACTTGATCGCGCTGGCGCTGCTTCTCTTCTGCTTCGGCAGCGTCGCGGCAGCGCAAGGCAATCTCGAAAATCTGAGAAGATGGGTGGGCAAGTATCCGACTCTCAGGCATGGCAAAGTCACAACCAGTTTCTTCAAATTGCCGGAAACTCAAGGGCCGCTCATGAAACTTTTAAGCCGCAGAGATTTCAACCTGCTGACGCGCGAATACGGAGTCGAAACTCCCATCAAGCAGATCGGCGATTTTCTGGCGGTCAAGGTCTGCCGCGCACACAACTGCGACGAGGAGCAGGCGGGCTTCGCCATTGATCTACGGACAGGCTTCGTTTATGTCAGGATGAAGAACGGTCAGGAAGTCAGATGGTTCGGCTCTAAAGGAGACGAGACAAACCTGCCGCGCAACGTGCTGGATTACCTGAACGATTTCTCGGCGACTTAATCCGGCGAGGCATTCATAAAGCCCGGCATGACCCTCTTGCTGCCGGAGATGACGACCTCCAAACCGGAATTGCCATGTCCGGCATTTAATTTTGAAAAACTGACGGCGGGAGGCGCGATCTTGAGTTCAGGATGTACGATACCGGAACACTCACGCCCGCAAGAGAAGCACTCACGCGCACAGGAGGGGCTTTCCTGCACGGAGGAAAGGCACTCCTGCGCACAGGAACGCTCTTCCTGTCCGCAGGAGCGCCCTTCCTGTGCAGAGGAATGCTCTTCCTCCGCGCAGGAAAGCCTTTCCTCTATGCAGGAATGCTCTTCCTGCACACAAGAGTGGCATTCCTCCGCGCAAGAGTGCCTTTCCTGTGCACAGGAAAGCCTTTCCGATGCATCCCTAAAGCCGGATTGCACGATACCGAAGCCGGGAATTTCGCATTTTAGGCCGGAAATCGAGGTTTTGTGGGCGGCAATGGCTGTTTTGCCAGTGAAACGCCAGTTTTGATACTGGAAACGGCGAGTTGAGAGCGGCAGGTTCAGAGTCCAGCCTTCAGGCGGCTCTCACGAATACGCTCAAGCATGAACTCTCAACGTAGGCTGCAATCAATTATGAATCGCTACCGGAAAGCGGCGCGGCTGACACCTTAGAAAAGTCCCGGAGGGACGCAATAACAGTAGCCCGGCCAAGTTAGTGCCGGGACAAGGAGCGGAAATATCTGCGGAGTTCCGTCAGGAACGGCATCATGGTATGTCGTCCCTAACGGGACTCTCGTCATTCTCTCGCTCTCGACCCGGCACTAACGTGCCGGGCTACTGATATATCGTCCCTGTCGGGACTTTTCAAACAGCTTCTTAATTATCAACACTCTTTCCCGCGTGGAACTCATCCTCCGGGTCAATCTCCACTTCAGGCATCGGCTCGAATTTAGTCTCATCAAACGGCGGCATCTCCGGTTCGGGAGCGCCAAGCTCTTGCAGGTGCTTTCTTGCCTTCACAAGTCCCCAGTGATACGCGAACGGCGGCCCATCGCACCACGCCAGCCGGTACGCTCGCGTCGCGGCTTTAATCGCCGCCGTCGTGTTGCCCGCATCGCGCTCAATCTGCGCCAGCACGTTACACGCATCGGCATGAATGAGCGGATACGGCCCACGCTCCGCCGCCTCCCAGACATCATCCAGAAACTCACGCGCCGCTTGCGCCTCGCCTTGCCGCCGTCGCAACTTCGCCAGCGCCACGAGCGCGCGCAGTTCTTCTTCAACCAGATTCACCATCCGTGCGCGGGTGAGCGCATGGTGCAATCGCTCGTCGGCTGTGGCGAGATCATTCAAGCCCAATGCCGCCTCGCCTTGCGCTCGCGCCGCGAGGATGAAATCACGCTCATGGCTCCGAACATGAGCCAACTTCCACGCGCGATTGGCGAACGATAGCGCGCCCGCAAACTCGCCGAGCCACAGTGCGCTCTGCGCGAGATCAGAATTGACCGTGCCTTCACCTTGACTTTCAGACTGCACTATAAACAGGCGCAAAGATCGCTGTAAGGCAGACCCGGATTCATTCGCAAGACCACGCGCCGCCAGCGTCAAGCCAAGCCAATCCAGACTAGCTGCTTCCTGAAAACGATCATCCTGCTCGCGTGTGATGACTAGCGCGCGCCGTGCGGCGGACTCCGACTCGTACAGCGCACCTGACAGCCGCAATGTGTCTGACAGGTTGACCAAACCAACGCTGAGGTTGCCTTCATTCTTCATCTCCAAACGAATTGTGTTATGGCGGCGAAACAGCGCGGCTGCGCGCCCCGGCTGTCCGCTGAATAGATACCCCTGCGCCAGCGAATTGAGTGTGTAGGCTTGATAGGCTTGACTATTCAAACGCGGCAACTGCTCCAGTCCGGCAGGAAAGAGCAACTCCAAGAGTTCGACCCGCTGCCGGCTGGCACTCAGACGGTAGAGCGTGGCATCATCCAATCGCTCGTGAAAGAATCTTCCGGCATCATCATAACGTCCCAGTCCGATCAGCGTGTTGTACAATTCGATGGCGGGCGTGAGGTCTTCGAGGCTCTTGACTTCGTGCCAATCGTCAATCATCGGCACTGCTTCAAAGTGCGCGTGCAGGCTCGTATAGACGCCGCGCCGGGCGTCGTCGCCCAGGCCGCTCCACACCACGCCGCGCACAATCGGGTGCAGGTCGTAGCGGTTGGCACGCTTGTCCCAGCCGACCAATCCCCGATCTTCTAATTCAGTTAGAGCCGTGACTAACTCTGTTTCCCCATCAAAAAGTTTTCCCTCTTCAGTTACAGTCTTGCCCGTGCGAAGCTCGTAGCGAATTTTAATCTTACCGACCAGAAGAGCAGTGAGCGTGTCATAGGTGGCTGGCATTCTAAATGCGGCGATGATTTCCAGCGCCTTTCGTGCTTTAACATCCAGCCCGCGCAAAGCGAATTCCAGCACGTGACTCATTGCATCCTGCAAGCGTGGGAACTTGGTCGGATCAAATCGCGGATGAGACTTGCGCCATTCTTCAAAATCGCCCGGTGCGCGGCGATAGCGTTTTACCTCTCCCGCCAACACCTGAATAAGCAGAGGATGTTTGTCGAAGGTGGCGAACACAGGTAGCAGCAAGTCGCGTGAGCCGGAGACGTTAAAAGCGCGCCAGAGTTCGATTGCATCTTCGTCGGTCAGCCCTGTCAGGTCATGTCTGAAACTGCCCGGTATCGGGTCTTCCGCTTCCGTCTCAAGCTCGGCAGGATAAAGACGTGTGCTGACGAGGATGCGCGATTTCTTAACCTGTGCGAGTTTCTTCAAGAAGCGACCCACGCGCGGGTCTGCGGTCTTGCGAAGATTCCTTTGATTGCCTACCTGACTATCTTCAAGCCGTGCCGCATCCATCCGCGCATACGCAATCAGAATCCGTTCCAATCCATCGAGCACAATCAGGAACGGCTCATGGTCGAGCGCGGCGAGCAGTTGTACTTCGCGTTCGGGCGCGGGAATCTGTTGCACTTCATCCAGCTTCCGCTGTGTGACATAAGCCAGTGCGCGAGTGACGAAGTTTTCAAACGTCGCGTCCGATTCGTAAAAGCTCCACCATAGACGCCCAGCGAGCGGCTTCATCTCTTGCGGCGCGATGTCGTTGAACCACTTCCACGTCAACGCGCTCTTGCCGAGTCCGCCGACGGCGACGATGTTCAGGATGCGCGCGCGATAGATGTCTGCATCAGGCTTGGCGACCCAATCCGTCAGTAGGTTAAGTTCGGGTTGCCGACCAACGAGGCGGTGACTTTGCAGCAGCGTGTAAGGGTGCGCGATGAATGCTTCGGGAGGTGCGGGGATGTCGCTGACATAATGAAATGTTGTGAGGTCGGCTTCGTGGTACGGAAGTAAACTCTGAATTACTTTAGCCAGCAGATCGTCGGGAGACTCGAAGAAAGCAACGACTCTCTCTTTCTTGAGTCGCTCTTTAAGCTGCCTGAGTTTCTCTGCGCCTTCGCCTGTTTCGACATCGGCGGGCTTCACCGGATGCTCGTCGCTCATGATGAAAATCAGGCGCGGGATGTTGCGTTCGACGGCGCGGTTATACTCTGCTTCGGTGACAGAGATTGTTTGGCTCTCCGGGACATAGCCGTAGCGGAATGCGAAGACGCCGAGATACACGTCAGTTTTGTCAACCATCCTGAGCGAGACTTCGAGCGCGTTCGCGTCTGTGGCCGTCAGGTGTTCCATCATGTCCGGGTGGAGCAGGCCGAGACGCATACAGGCGTGCATTACCTTTTCCCGATGCTCAGGTAAATCACGAGCGGTGCTACTGACCATTATTACTTTTAGTTGGTGAGACATAATCTACAGAGGACGTAGCCTGTCCTCGCATTGTTTAGCCTCTCGATGAGGCGACAAAGCCTGCTGCCTGCCGTTTGACGATGACGAGCGTGATGTCGTCGGCGGCAGGCGTGCCCTGCGCCCACTTGGTGAGGGCGGCTTCGATGCGGTCGCGGATGCCTGCGGCGGAGGCGTTGAGGTTGTGCGAGACGACTTCGTAGAGACGGTCTGTGCCAAACTCTTCGCCCTGCGGGTTGACGGCTTCCGAGACGCCGTCGGAGTAGATGACGAGCACGTCGCTGGGCTGCAACTGTGTGCGGCCTTCGCGGTAGTCTGCATCGGCACGGATACCGAGCGGCAGTCCGCCCGCAGAGAGATTCTCGACTGTGCCTGCCGAGTGAACGATGAGCGGCGGGTTGTGTCCGGCGTTGATGAAGGAGAGCGCGCCCGTCTGCGGATCAAGCTCTGCGTAGAAGAGTGTGACGAAGCGGTTGGACGGAATGTTTTCGGCGAGATACTTGTTGACGGCGCGGATGGTCTCCACCAGCGAACTGTGAGAAGAAGCCTGCCCGTGCACTGCCGCATGAAGCGACGACATGAGCAGCGCGGCGGCAGTTCCTTTGCCCGAAACGTCGCCGAGCGTCACGATCATGCGGCCATCGGCGCGTTCGATAAAATCATAATAGTCGCCGCCGATTTCGTAGCAGGGAAAACTGATGCCCTGCAATTCGTAGCCGGAGACGTGCGGAGCTTGCGTCGGTTGAAAGCGTTGCTGAATCTCGCTGGCGAGTTGTAATTCCTGTTCGAGTCGCTCGCGCTTGATCTGTTCCTCCATGAGGCGCGCGTTCTCGACGCGGATGGCGGCCACCGAGGCGAGCGTCGTCAACACTTTGAGATGATCTCCGGTGAATCTTCCTTCGGCGATGGGCGAGTCGGCGTAGATGATGCCGAAGACTTTTTCGCCGACGCCGAGCGGGACTGCCAGGACGGAGCGGATGCCCTGTAAGGTCATCGTGCTGCTCATCAGATGTGGATCGTGCTGCGCGTCCGCCGTGAGAACCGATCTCCCTAAGCCCACCACCTCTTCCATGATCGTGCGGCTGACGCGAATCTCGCCGACATCGCCCTGACGATCACGCAGGCGCGCCACCGTCACCTTCAACTCTGCACTGCCTTCATCGCGCATCATAATGCAGCAACGCTCCGCAGGCACAGCCTCGAAGACGAGCGAGGCGATCTGCTGCAATGTTTCGCCGAGCGTCGCGGAGGCCAGCAAGGTGACGCCCACTTTGCTGATTAAGGCCAAGAGGTCGCTCTGTTTGACGGCATGTTTCTGGATGTCCTGATCGGGCAGCGTGCGCGCGCCTTCGATGGCTTCGAGCAGGCCGGAAGTAGTCCGGTCGGCAGAGTTCATCGCAATAGTCGCTTCGGGCACAGGTGTCGCGGTCGGGTCTGTAATCATCGTCGCCAGCCCTGCGGCGGCGTTGCCGTCGTTAAAGACAATCTCCGTTTCGCCGATCTGGATACGTCCGCCGGAGGTGAGCGGGATCGCGGCCTCGACGGTTGCGCCGTTATAGAGCGTACCGTTGGCCGACCCCAAATCCTGAAGAATGTAGAGGTCGCCTTCCCGGCGCACCTCCGCGTGAACGCGCGAGGCGAACGGGTCGGGAATGCACAGGTCGTTGCGCGCCGAGCGGCCAATCGTGATACGCAGGCGTCCCAACGGGTACGTATCGGAATTGCGATCCGGGTATTTGACGATTAAGTCAGGCATTGCGTAAAGCAGAATTCAGAATCCAGAATTCAGGAGCCAGAAGAAAAGAAAAACAAATCTATGAACGCGGCTTCAGCCTTATTATTCTTAATTCTGGATTCTGGATTCTGGATTCCGCTTTTCATCTTTTCCTTCTTCGGTCAAACTCTTTGCCGAGTCGGTCGGCGTATCTTCTCGCTTCCGCGCTGTGTGTGCCGCCCTGCGCGCGCAGGAAATAGTTGAGAGCGGCGGTTAGCTCACCATCATTCAGATTCTTAGGATCACGCCCGTTGACCATATTCAAGCCCTTGAAATAATAGTCGTCGGGAGCAATCTGCGCGACATTAGTTTTGGGAGCAGGCGTTGGCGTCACGCTCGGCGTGGGCGATTCTGAAGCAGGCGGCCCGGAAACTTTGGGTGCGCCGGTTTGCTGCTCGTTGCGTGTGACACGCGGATGCTCCATGCTTTTAGCGACGACGGCAGGAGATGGCTCCGCTGCCACTGTCGGCTGCGGCGCGGGCTGCGCTTCTGCCTCATTCGTCTGCTCGCTATCGAGTTGCTTCTCATCGCTTGCCGCAGGTGACGCGCTGCCTGCATCGGGAGCGCTCGCTGCTCTGCGCGAATGAATCAGCGCCCACACTCCTGTCACCAGCCCAATGCAAAGAAGAGCGACGGCAATCACCGGCCACAGGCGACGTGTGCGAGCGGTTGACGCAGACGAAGATGTTGCTGGCACAGACGAAGATGTTGCCGGTGCAGATGAAGCGTCGGACACTTGTGCGGCTGCGGCCAACTCCGGCGCACGTCTCATGGTTGTTTGCGGCGCGGCGGTTTCGACCGCATCCTGCGCGGCTTTCTTCCCGTCGTCAACGCTTGAGTACTCGGCCTGCACACGCCGAAGTATCTGTTCTATCTCTGCGCGCCCGACTTTCGCTGTGTCGGAAGCGTTTGGTCGTGAGTCGTCGGTGGTGAGTCCATCGGTGGCGCGTCCTTCGCCTGTGAGCGGAATGGTTTGAGCGCGCGGCGAGACGGGAGCATCGGTTTCGTGGATGCTTCCGGTCTTGAGCGGCACGCCGCACGAGCGGCAGAAACGCGCCTCCGGCACCAACCTCGCTCCACAATTTGGACAGGGCTTGACCATTGCTTCTCTTCCCTACGGCTCGCGCTACGAGACTGAAGAACGAATCTGTCGGCGCGTGCGTCGCACAGTCTCGCGGACGACTATTGAGTTGGCGATCAGATCATGCAAGGCGCGCCCATGAGAGTTGAAAGTCGCCGTCAGAAATCCAAGTCCCAACGTGAGGACGAAGACGCCTCCGAGATAGGCGGCCACTGTCAGTTTACCGGCGAAGAGGAAACCGAGCGCAAGGAGGAGAAAGAAGGGCGGATAGACAATTGAATGGCGCAGGAGCGCATGACCCCAATTCAAAGGCTCGCCGTCTTTTCGCCTGACGACTAATCCTGTGGCCCACTTGCCGAGCGTCTGCCCGCGCAGCGCCGAGAGGCCGATGAAATTGATCGCGGCGACGATGATGGCAATCAAGATTCCGACCATCTCCGCATTGCCCGTCGTCGCGCGGCCACTGTTTCCCATTCGCGCCAGCAGCGTGCTGAACGCGATAATGCCCACGAGCAAAATATAATCAATCAAGAGCGCGCCGCATCGCAGAGAGAACGGCGCGCGGAATCTCTCCATATAGCTCTGCGCATCGCCGCCTGCGCCGTAAGCGTCTGTTGAAATCAGTCTGGTGGTTTCCATTCGAGTGGTCAGTGGTCGGTGGTCGGTGGTCAGTGGTCAGTGGTCAGCAGATTCAGCTTTTAACTGACCACTGACCACTGACTACTGACCACTGCTCTTCATCCTACCAAAAAGTGGAGCGTGGTTTCGCCCAGCCGCAGCTTGTCTCCGCTCTCTAAAACGCGCGGCTGGTGTGGTGCAAGGCGCACGGCGTCGTTGATGACGGTGCCGTTGACCGAATTCAAATCTTCAATCAGAAATGTCTCGCCTTTGCGCCAGATGAGTGCGTGGCGGCGCGAGACCTTCGTCTCAGGATCGAACTTCGAGAGATCAATTTCAGGGAAGACGTTCGACTGCGGATCGCTCCTCCCGACGAGATTGCTCTCTTTCTGCAAATCAAACGAAACATTCAACTCAGTAGTTCCGGCGACGATCAACTTCGCGGTCGCACGCGCCGCGCGCAACGCGGAGCTTGAGCCGACGCCGACGAGCGGTTGCTTCATCCCGCAGTGCGCGCAGAACACGTCGTCGGCAGCGATGCGCCCGCCACAGAAACCGCAGAAGACTGTCTCGACCTGGACGGTCTCGCCGCCGAGTTGTTGCGCTGGCAGCGCGCCGTAGCTGACTTCGCCTCGACGCAGTTTCTCAAGATGCGTGGCAAGCGTCTCGCGCATCTCTGCCGCCGAGCGAAAACGATCTTCAGGCTTGTACTCGACCGCACGCATCAGGATGCGCTCCATCTCAGTTGAGATTCCGGGATTGATCTGACGCGGGCGCGGGTTCTTCGTGAAATCAAAAATTAAGAGCGGATTGTCCTGCGGGTCTGAGCCGGTCAGGAGATGAAACATCGTCGCGCCTAAAGAGTAGATGTCCGTGCGCGGCTCGGCCTTGCCGCTGAAAAGTTCGGGCGGCGCATAGCCCATCGTGCCGACGGCGGTCACGCCCTTCTCCATCGGCGCGACCCAACGCGCGATGCCGAAGTCAATCAACATCACGCGCCCAGTATTGCCGTCAATCATCAGGTTCGCGGGTTTGAGATCACGATAGATGATCGGTTTGGGACGCTTGTGTAGATAGTCTAAAACATCTGCGGCCTGCACTGACCAATCCGTGACGGTCTTCTCGTCAATGCGTCCGCCGGGCGCGTTGCGCAGGCGACCCGCGAAGTCGCCGCCCGAAATATATCTCATGACGAGATAGAAGCGGCCATTCTCGTCGTCGTAAAAATAGTCGTAGATGGTCGGGATCGAGGGATGCTCAAGCGAGGTCAGGAGTAGCGACTCGCGTTTGAAGTCGCCGATAGCCTTTTCATGCTGCGCGCCATCGAGATGCGCTTCGACCATCTCTTTGACGGCGCGCGGGGCATCGCCCAGGTGACGATCTTTCGCCAGGTAAACAGCGCCCATGCCGCCGCCGCCGATGCGCCGCACAACCTCATAACGACCGTTCAAGACTGCGCCCGCTTCGAGTTGTTTGACGGCGGGCTGGCGACCTCCGGTCGAACCTGCGCGCGCTGTCGCCGTCGCCGCAGCGCCACCATTGCCCGGTGCGAGTTCTCCGGTTTGCTTGCTCTCGGAAGCAGTGCTTGGCACCGAAACATTCTCATCACTCGGCGCGAAAGTACTTTTCATTTGGGCATCGGACTGCGCGTCATGCTCGATAACCGGCGCGGGCGTTTCCGTATTCGCAACCGGCTCGGCGCTGGCAGATTCGGCGACTGAAGTTGAAGGGTTATCGGTTGTCGCTTCTGTTGCTTGCCGGTCAGGACTTTCAGTGTCTTCCAGTTGAGCAGATGTTGGCTCTGGCGCGGAAGCGGGTGCGCTCGCGTGGCCGACTGTAATGATGGTGGAACCGGCGGCGGACGCGGACGGTTGTGCTGCGCCGCAGTTGCCGCAGAAGGGATCATCCGGCGCAATCTTCGCGCCGCATTCGTGACAGAAAGTCATCTCTCTCGATGAAAGCTCTGCGAGGGACAAGTTATTTCTCTTAGAGCGCCGACTGTCGCCTCAGACACCGCACACGTGGCAAAGCGACCTGGCCGCTATTTAACTACATGAAAACGTAAGAAGGTCTTGCCGACGATAATCTCATCGCCATCGCGCAAGGGTTGCTTATCGCCCGGCAAGAGCCTCCGCCCGCGATTGATAAAAGTGCCGTTCGTCGAACCTAAGTCTTCGATGAAATACTGTTCATTACGTCGCATGATGCGCGCGTGACGCCGCGAGACTTTCGCTTCCGGGTCGTCCGCATCCAGATCAACGTCCGGGAAGATACCGCCGTCCGCGTCCCAGCGCCCGATCTGCGACTCTTCATCACTCAAGGGAAACTGCTTGCCTGCGGAGCGTCCGCGCTCGATCACGAGCCGCGCGTGCGCGCCGTCCATCAAGGCGATTGAGCCAGCCGAGAGGGCGTAGGCGCGTGCCCCGCGTTGCGAGGTGACCTCTTGATTCCGTGCGAAGGCAACCTGCGCTTCAGACATCTCCTGGCTATCAGTCGGGCTACCGGAATTACCTGTTCCGGCAGGCTTCTTCGCCAGCGCCGCCGCATTTAAGGGCGCGCCGCATTCGTCGCAATACTGCGACCCGTCCAGATTTTCCGTACTGCATCTTTCGCAGATTGTCATAATCTTTTCCCTCGTGCGATCACGTTAGTGGGAGAAGGGGCAGTTTCTGCCATCGGCACAGATGCCAGCCGCGCCGCCATCTCGCGCGAGAAACACTTTTATTGTAGCGCGAATTTGAGAGCCGCGCCAGAATGTAATGAGAAGCGCGCAGGACTTGAAAGGGGAAAAGAGTGAGACCGGATCGTTTTTCAGTTGAGTGTGCCGGAGACGAAGAGAGTTTTCGTCCTCAATTGAAGGCGCGCCGGAATCCCGGCTTACCGTTTACTCCCATAAAGTTTTTAAGGACTCTCTTCGCCTGCTTCAATTGAGCGGTAAAAATCTGCGTCAAGTTCTCCGAAACAGGCGCGGGGTTCAATTGACTTCAAGATGAGCGCGAATGCCAGCGCACCATGCCGGACGAGATGCCAGACTGATAGTGCGGCACAGAAATGATCGCCATGTTTATCTCTACACTCTTTTACGACGGCTGCCCTTCCGTCGTCCGGTCTGCGTCGGATGGTTGAGGCACGTCCGCATCCATCGCCGCCGCCGATTCCTGTTCAGCCTCAAGTTCGCTCTCCTGACTGTCTCCGGCCTCACCCATAGTCTCTCCGCTCTCGCGCGCCGTTTCGTCTTCTTTATTCATCTGCTGTGACATTTGCTCTGCTCCCTCTCATTTGCTCGCTCACTGTTGTTATCAACTTCAAGATTATCTGCCGCGCGCTTGCTTGACACTCAGAGCGGCGCGTTCGTATATTGAAACGCCTTCACAAGCCAAGCCACCTTAGCTCAGTTGGTAGAGCGACGGTTTCGTAAACCGTAGGTCTCCGGTTCGAGTCCGGAAGGTGGCTCCAGAAATTTTAATTGCCGTATAGCTGTCGAAACAGTTATACGGCAATCTTCTTTGGGCTTCAATCTTCAACTCACAAATTTTTATGGACTCTTTATGTCGTCGGGCGGAGCAGTCCGCGAAAGATGCCCTGCACTTGAACTTTCGCGGCGGGCAATCTGACGGGAGCGAGTTGCGAATTGGCCGGACGCAACTCGACTTCCGCGCCGAAGCGGAAGAGACGTTTGAGGGTGGCGCGTGCGCCTTCGATGAGCGCGACGACGATCTCTCCGTCACGCGCTTCGGTGCGATTCTCGATGAGCGCGATGTCGCCGTCGCAGATGTGCTCGTCAATCATCGAATCGCCCGTGACGCGCAGCGCATAGACGCGCTCCGGTCGGACACGTCCCAACAGAAAACGCGGGACGATGATCGGCTCGGCATTCTCGATAGCGTCAATCGGCGCTCCGGCGGCGACGCGGCCCAGAAGCGGCAACTCGCAGACGCCATCTGACGCCGCATCTTCGACTTTCACGGCGAGATTGAAGATTCCGTCTTCGCTGCGGCGTGAGAGCAGGCCGCGACTTTCGAGCGCGGCGATGTGCTTGGCGATGGTCGCTTTCGATGAAACACCGAAGTGTCGTGCGATCTGCGCGTAGGAAGGCTCGTAGCCGTGACGCTCGATGAAGCGCGTGATGTAATCCAGAATCTCTTTCTGGCGTTGTGTGCGTGGCTGCATGAAATATCTCCTTCGATGAGGGTGGCGCGTATCGGGGGCAAGCTGCGCGAGGTGAATATAAGGCGAACGGGGCGAAGCGTCAAGCAAAATGATGAACGAAAAGCAGAATTCAGAAGCCAGGAGTCAGGAGCCAGAAGAAAAGAAAATCTGTGAAAGCGGCTTCTGGATTCTGACTCCTGACTCCTGCTTTTCATTCATCGTCTCACTGAATAGCGAGACAGCGTGCGCGGGAAGATGCGAACGCCCGCAGGCATTCGACTGAGACTCATCTTGTTGTTGCCCGTCAGAATATCTCTGGCAGTCAGGCCGTACACAGCACGGTTGTCGTCGTTGTCTGGATTGATGACGACGCCTTTCAACTCCAGCCCGGCGAATAAACCTTTGCTGCGCGAATAGGAGATGATACCGGCTTTGAGTTGAGCGTCGGTCGAAGCACTCGCGGCGCGTCCGACCGGGCCAGCCGCCACGCTGCCCTCGCCGCCAATCTCAAACTTATCTTCGAGCAGCCCCTTCAACGCATCCTGATTCATAAAGAGCAACACGAAGTCTGTCGAAGACGCGCCGATTTGCAGGCCGATGCTCGCGCCGCCCAGATTGAAGAAAGCAGGCGCGCTCCATCCGCCACGTACTCGACGACAAATCACGCCGCGACCACCGCGACCGCCGACGATGAATCCGGCCTTAATGACATTCGGAAAGACCGCCACGGCCTCCGCCTTGTCGAGCAGGTCATGCGGAATAGCTTTATCGGGCGCGGCCATGATCTCGGTAAAAACTTTAGCAGCCTTACGCGACTGCTCCGTCGCATCATTAATCTCCCTCACACTCTTACTCTGCGCCGTAGCCACGCTCACGACACAGAGCAACAGCATCAGGCAGAGCGCGTAGTTCGTCACTTGTCGAAATAGATTCTTCATCTTTGCAGTCCTCATGAAAAGAAAGGTTGAGAAAAGCAGAATCCAGAAGAAAAGAAAACAAAATCTGTCGAAGCGGTTTCCGCCTTAGCCATTCTGAATTCTGAATTCTGGATTCTGGATTCTGCTTTTCTTCATCTCCGCGAGTAACGTCTGAGCGTCGTCGGGAAAGTTTGCACGACTGTTTGCGTATCTGCGGGCAGCGTCGTGATGTCCATTCCCGGCGTCAGAATATCGCTGGCTTTCTTGCCGTCATAGACGGCTTCGTTGAGATCATTATCTGGACTGATCGTGCCGCCTTTCAACGCAACTCCGGCGAATGCGCCTTTGGTTCGTGAGTAGGAGAGAATCCCTGCGTCGAGCCGCGCGTCAGTCGTGGCTGAGGCTGTGCGACCGACCGGCCCTGCGGCTACGCTCACCTCACCGCCCAGTTCAAACTTATCTTTGAGCAGCGCACTCAATCCTGAGTCGTTCATAATCAAGAGCACGTAATCCGTCTTCTGCGCTCCAATCTGCAAGCCGATGCTCGCGCCGCCCAGGTTGAAGAAGGCGGGCGCGCTCCATCCTCCACGAAGGCGACGACTGATGACGCCCTGACCGCCCTGACCGCCGATGCCGAAAGCAGCTTTGACCACACCGGGAAAGACCATGATGGCTTCAGCTTTATCGAGCAACTCTTTTGGAATCCCCTGTTCCCGGATGCCCATAATGGCTGTGAAAACATTGGCGGCGGCTTGCGAGTGGCGCGCGGCATCTCTGAACCTTTTATTCCTCTGTGCCACCGCAAACGTCGCCGACAGCGACAGCATCAGCATCAGGCCAATCACACCCGACAATCTCTTTTGAAACGAATGCTTCATCCTTCTCTCCTCCTCATCAATTCGGGAAATAACTTTGATGTCAACAAAAGACAGGGAGCGCGCACGCTCATCGTTTGACGTGCAGGGAGAGGCAATGATTATACCGTGTCCTTTGCGTGCTTCAAGTTTACACCTGAAGCGACGTGAAACCGAAGGAGGATGGAAGACAATGCGGGGAGGGAACGAAAGGACGTACATCCAGATCGTGAAGAGTTGAAGTCCGAAGCCGTCGCGCGTGACGCAGCTTTGGCCCTGGAGTAGCTCGAAAAAACTTGTGGCAAACAGGGAGGCTTAATTACTGACGAGAGTAAACCGTAATGATGCGCTCGCGTATCTGCGCCGGAGTCAGGCCGTTCTTTTGCATGTCGTCAGCCATCAGCGCTTCGGTGACGCAGACGGCGCATTGCGAAGCGTGCAGGTCCTCGAAGCAGC
>JAVHWW010000003.1:0-20153 GCA_032159235.1 Acidobacteriota bacterium | reverse complement strand
CGGGCGTCGGGAGAGTGACGACCTGATCGTTGACGAGGCCGAAGAAGTTTTCGATTGACTGCAACTGTCCTTCGACGAGTTTGACGGAGCGTTCGAGGTCATTGAAGGCAGCGACGCGACGTTTCAGAATTTCGACGTTCGCCTGTTGCACGCGCTTGGCGCGGTCATCAGGTGCGCTCTCGACGGAGCGTTCGGCCTGCGTCAATTGATTCTGCACGGCCTGGCGGTTGATCGAGCGCAGATGACTTTTACGGCGACGATAAATATCCAAGAGGTCAACGAAATCTTCCCAGCGTTGATCGAGGCTCTGGATGTTCGATGGAATCTCTTTCGAGCCGGTGAACTTTCGGTAGTTTGAATAGATCGTATTCTTCATCCAGCGCAGATATTCGACGGCCTCGCGCTCGCGCGGGTCGAAGCCTTTAATCAACTCTTCGCGCTGACGCTCGCGCAGCTTACGCAGTTGATCCTTGCGGCGCTTATCAACAAGACGACGATAGAGTGAACTAGCAGGCACGGTGACTAAGTAGAGTCCTTCAGCAGCCAGCGCTGCACCAAGTGGAATGATTGAGCCGGTGTAAGCGGCGGCGACGGCGAAGCCCGCCATGCCCCAGAAATTGACAGGCTCTTTGAGAGCTTCCTTCAAGTATTGAAAATTGAGCTTGGAAAAATCTGCCATGACCTTTGATTAAAGCAAATAACAACCACCATAGACGACGCGCGACTTGTTGTAATTTTGCAAGCACCACGCGCTCAACCAATCGCTTCACTCTTTGCTTCCGGCTCCTTCCTTGAGCAAGACATCGCTGTTGATGCCAGTGCCGGTCTCGCCCTGAGCGGGGAGCGCTTCCGTTCGAGGAGCGCCTGTGCCGCTCGGAAGCAAGCCCATCTCGCGTTTATATTCCAGCAGCCTGTCCTGCAACTGCATGTCCATTGCCTCGCGCTCGATGTCCTGCATCTGCGAATCAACGCTGGCCGAACCGAGTTGCATCTTGGCTTCGGCGGCGGCGGCACGACGATCAATTCTCTCGCGCATCTCGTTGAAGGTCGAAGCATCGTCGCCGAGATTGAACGTCTCCATCGTCTGCGCCAACTGCTCTTGCAGTTTGGCCTGCTTCGACTGGTTAATCAACTGCATCGCTTCAGCCGAACGTTTCTGCATTTGCAGCACGTAGTTGTCGCGCGCCTTGACCGCCTGCTTCGATGCCAATGTCGCGTGCTCAAGTTGCTGCCCGGTTTTCTGAAGATCAACCTGCGCCTGCTGAAGCTGGCCGATGTAAGCGGTGGCGATGTCGTCGCGCCCTAACTTAACGGAGGCTTTGATCTTCGAGTCGAGTTCAACGACCTGCGTTTCGAGCCGCTCCTTATTTTTGGCGAGGAGTTTTTCAGTCGCCATCACCTGCGCGACGGAATTGTTCAACTCCGGCACGCGGTCACGCATGTCACGAATCGTTTGTTGAAGAATGCGTTCGGGGTCTTCCGTCTTTTCGACGATGCCGCCGAACAGCGCGCGCATCGAACGCTTTAATCTGCTCCAGAGTCCCATCTCTTCCTAAAACCTCCGGCTCATCTAGTTGAGCGAGTTCTAAAAAACCTTCACAGGCGCGCCCGTCGTCATCAATGGCGCGCGCTTTTCATTGTACGTTGGCTCGCCAGACGCGGTTGCATTTTCCAAAGCCTCTGCGTGAAGTATAGCAGGGTCGCGCAGACGCCGCCAGAAAAACAGGAAGCAGAAGCCAGAAGAAAAGAGAATCTGTCGAAGCAGTTTGCAGCCTTATTCATTCTGGATTCTGGATTCTGGATTCTGACTCCTGCTTTCCGTGAATTTCCCTATATCGCGCCGATAGTACATTCCGTCCCAGTGAATATCGCTCACCGCATCGTAGCAACGGTCAAGCGCAAGTTCCAGCGTCCCGGCTGTCGCCGTGACACCGAGCACGCGCCCGCCTGCCGTGATCCAATCGCCAGCGTCCGAGCGTGCAGTTCCGGCGTGAAATATTCGGACGCCTTCATGTTGCGCGGCGAGGTCTAAACCTTCAATGCGCGCGCCTGTTTCAGGTCGCGCCGGATAGCCACGCGAGGCGAGCACGACACAGGCGGAAGATTCGCCAGACCATTGAACTGAAGTCTCTCCCAATCTGCCGCGAGCAACCGCCTCGAACACGTCAACCGGGTCGGTCTGCAACCGAACGAGAATCGCCTGCGCTTCAGGGTCGCCGAAGCGCACGTTGTATTCGAGCACGCGCGGGCCTTCCACTGTGAGCATCAATCCGACGAAGAGAACTCCGCGAAAGGGAAAACCTTCGCTTCGCGCGCCTTCAAGCGTCGGCTCGACCACGTCGCGCACGACGCGCGTGAGCGTCCCTTCGTCAAGGACACTGGCATCGGTAATCGCGCCCATCCCGCCCGTGTTCGGCCCCGTGTCATTTTCACCGATCCGCTTGTGGTCTCGCGCGGGCGGCATGAGTGCATAGTTGCGCCCGTCCGCGAAAAGCAGGAGAGAGGCTTCACGTCCCGTCAGAGCTTCTTCGATCACAATCCGCCGCGCCGCTTCCGTTCCAACCAAGCTACCTTCCATCAAGTCATTGATCCCGCTCGACGCCTCCGAACGTGAGCGTGCCACGATCACACCTTTTCCTGCGGCAAGACCGTCGGCTTTGATAACGACGGAAGAATCACGGCCTCCGAACTCCCCGCTTTCGAGAATCCTTTGAGCATATGAGATCGAATCGGCGATGCGATAGCGAGCCGTCGGGATGTTGTGGCGTGCCATGAAATCTTTAGCGAAGGCTTTGCTTGATTCAAGACGCGCTGCATCACGACTTGCTCCGGCAATCATTAGCTTGCGACGCTCGAACTCATCAACAATCCCTGCGGCAAGCGGCGCTTCGCTGCCGGCAATCGTCAAATCAATCTTCTGTTCTTCTGCAAACTGCACGAGCGACGTGATGTCCGTCGCACCAATCTCAACACACTCAGCGATGTCAGCAATACCTGCATTGCCGGGAGCGCAATAGAGTTTGAGTTGACGGCGCGCACTCTTGTTGAGCGCCCACAATAGCGCGTGCTCGCGTCCGCCTGAGCCAACAACGAGGATTTTCATGTCCGTGATCTCTCTTGGCTGTTCGTCAAATTTTGAATGAATGGAACGTGCGGATGCTGTCACGATGCGCTGGCACTGTCAAGATACTCGGAAACATAAGGACTTGAGGAGAGGCTCTGTAGCTCGCCAAAATGACGCCCAGACCTTGACACATTTTCGTGATAGTTATACTTTGCATTTAGGTCGCAGCCAAAGATTGCGATAACCCGACAGACAGGCAATCGTCTGAACAGAGGTGAGAGCGCGGTTGAACCTCGCACAAGCAATACGGAGTCTGTCAAATCGGACTTCCAGTGCTTCAAAGCCTTGTTGGATTTGAAGCGCTCATCCGGGAGGCGAGCAAGCTGGCCCATCTATTTGAAACCCGGCACAAAGCTGCAAGTCAGCGCTCACGAACAGGGCACGACTGTCATTAACAGCTTTCGTCTTTTATCAACATTTGCGGTTTCCTCGTTAGTCTGAATTTTTCAAGCAGGTCGCTCGAAGGGCGCTCGGTTTCACAGTTCTCGCTCAATCGAGAAGACGCGCATCGGTGGGGGTTTACACGTCATGCAACAAACTCAGGTCAAAGATAGTTCAAACGGAAAATGGAGTCATTCGGAGACGGAATTCGATGACCGCTCAATCAAATGTGTGGACTGTGGAGAGGATTTCATCTGGACGGCGGGCGAGCAGGTCTTCTTTCACGATAAAGGATTAAAGAACGAACCCAAGCGTTGCAAACCGTGCAAGCAGGCCAAGAATGAGCGCCTCGCTGCAATCACCGCCGCGCAATCATCAGGCGTTCGCCAACGGATTGAAGTTTCCGTTCAATGCGCGCAATGCGGGCAACAGACAACCGTTCCCTTCTATCCATCGCAAGGCCGCCCTGTCTTCTGCCGCTCCTGCTTTCTCGCCGGAAGCAGCAACGAAGGGATGAGGGATGAGGGATGAAAGGCGAACGATGAACGCGGAACGATGAATGATGAACTGTTCTTACTTCCGCGTGCATCATTCCGACTTCCGCGTTTCTTTTTCATCCCTCATCCCTCATCCCTGCTCTTCATCGTTCGAGGTGATACGGGACGCTGGTCACGATCACTCCCTTTTTGAAGAGCAGCGAGCCTTTGAGTAAGAGCGAGCTTTGATTGTGCAGCAGATGTTGCCACCACTTCGCGGGGATAAATTCGGGAACGACAATCGTCACCATATCGGCATCCTTCTCACGCTCGATGCGAGCGATGTAGCGAAGTAAGGGACGAGTCAACTCACGGAATGGCGAGGGCAGCACGACGAGTTTGATGCCGCCACCCCAACGCTCCCATTTTTCACGCAGCTTCTGAGTCGCTTCCTCATCAAAATCAACATAGACCGCCGTCACATTATTCGGCGCAATAGATTTCGCATACTGTAGTGCGTTAATCACGCCGCGATGAATGCCTGAGATCGGCACAATCACCCTGTGCTTGATGGCGTGCAAGTGTTCAAGCCCTTCGGTTGAAAGTTGCCGGGCGACCAGCAGGTAATGTTTGTGAATGGAGCGGAACATCAAGACCAGCAGAGGCACGACCAGGACTACAATCCAGGCTCCGTGAATAAACTTGGTGGCGATAAAGACGCAGAGCACGATGAAAGTAGCGATGGCTCCGACGGCATTAATGATGATTGATTTCCGCCAGTGAGAAGGCTTGGTCACTTCGTCCGTTACGAACTCCTCTTTTCGCGTCTCGGCGGCAGCCAGTTCCATATCCGGCAGGGGCTGTGAATTATCTGCATCCGCATTGACGTGAGCTTTCGCTTGCGCCGCATCCTGCGCTCTCGTTGCCTTCTTCGCTCGAATCTCCGCGCGCTCTTTCAACCAGTGTCTGACCATTCCAGATTGCGAGAGTGTGAATGAGAGAAAGACACCGACGGCGTAAAGCGGAATCAAGCGGCTCGTGTCTCCGCCGAACGCGATGACGAGGATGGCCGAGAAGATCGCCAGAATGACGATGCCGTTGGAGAAGACAAGTTTATCGCCTCGATTGGCGAACTGGCGCGGCAGGAATCTGTCACGCGCGAGTAATGATGAGAGTCGCGGGAAATCCGCGAAAGAAGTGTTGGCGGCCAAGACTAAGATTGCCGCCGTCGCTGCCTGCACGACGTAATAGAACCAGCTTATCGGCCCTGTGAAAATGAGACGCGCAAACTGCGAGATAACAGTTTCATTCGCGTGCGGATGCACGTTGTAGAGATAGGCCAACACGCTCGTGCCGAGAAACATCGTCGTCAACAGTGCGGCCATGACGACTAAAGTTGTCGAGGCGTTACGCGCTTCCGGCGATTTGAAAGCGGGAACACCGTTCGAGATGGCCTCGATACCCGTCAGCGCAGCACAGCCGTTTGAAAACGCGCCGAGGATGAGAAAGATCGTGAGCGGTTGAGCGCTATAGCCAACGGCAGTCTCTATCTCTTCCGGGCCGGGATTATGAACCGCGCCTCCGTACATCAAGTAATGAACGAGGCCGAAGCCGATCATGAACAGAAATGAGATGAGAAAGACGTAAGTTGGCACGGCAAAGATTGAGCCTGATTCACGAACGCCGCGCAAGTTGGCAAGCGCGATGATGGCGATAAAGATCAGGCAGAGTGCGACCTTGTGATTATCCAACCACGCGAGGCGCGTGCCCTGAGCCGCAGAGGTAATAGCCGCCACGCCCGCCGCAATCGAAACCGAAACGGTCAGGACGTAATCAACGAGCAGTGACGCGCCCGCAATCAGTCCCGGATACGTGCCTAGATTTTCTTTGGCGACGATGTATGCGCCGCCGCCTGAAGGATAAGCGTGAATGGTCTGCCTGTAACTGATGGCGACGATGACGAGCAGGGCGGCGATGCCGATGGAAATGGGGATGACGTAGCGAAACGATTGGCCTCCGGTAGCGTAGAATGCCACCGCCAGCACAAGTAAAATTTCTTCGGTTGCATACGCAGTTGAAGAGAGCGCATCGGAAGAGAAGACAGCCAGCGCGATCTTCTTAGTCAGGCGCTCGTGCGCCGCATGTTCCGATCTGATGGGACTGCCCACCAGAAAGCGTTTCAGTGATGCCGCCATAATCGTTCTTTCTGAAAATAACCGCCGTTGACTCTATATTCGCTGACACGACGAAGAGCGCAGAAGCACAAGGCTCCCGCGCCCTTCAAAATAGTTGCGGCGGTCGTGCCCTTCCCTGAAAGCCTGCGAGGTTAGCTGACGGGCTTGGATCGAGAAGTATCCATCGTGAAATGAGAGGCCATTGAGCTTTCTATTCACGCTTCGCCCCGTGCCCCGCTTGTGTGCGAGACGTTGGTTTCCCCGCGTTGTTCGTCCACGTCTCTATCGAGAAACGGCGAGCAACTTCGGCAGACAAATTTTCAATTCGGGCAGATGCTACGCCCGCTCACTCGTACAAGTCAATTACGGAATCCGTTGGTGGAGAACTCGCCGGGAGCTTGCAAACTTTCACCCTGACAAGCTCGACCTCATTATTTTAACCGCCGACGTGAACGACGGGACGCCGCTCAGGGTCTTCCTCTGCCTGGCGTAGAACTTCATGCGTGAGCGGGGCCGTGTCGCCTTCCCCGAAAACTATGTACTTGAGTAAATAGGTGAGCGGATTGCCCTCGCTCCAACCAAAGTAGATGTGCGGCAGTTGGCCTGTCTGATCGCGCAGATGCAGCAGGAAGGCCGCGATAGCATTCGGCACCGCCGGGCTGTCTGTGCGCAGAACGCGGTAACCCGCAACCTTCTCGCCCCTCACGCACAGCCTGCCAGCGAACTCGGAAGCATCGCCCGCCCTGACCTCGAAGAAGATGATCGGCTCGTCCGACGGGATGTGATTGTCATCGCGCTGCTCCCGTTCTTTGAAACGATACTCGTCCGCATCGCCGCTATCACAATGGTTGGCTACGAGCCGGATCGTGCCCTTACTCGCTTCGTTAATAATCTCCTGCGCGGCATCGTCTAGCTCTATCTTCTCAACGCGCAACTCAGTTGAGCGCCAGACTCTGGAAACAAGCGAAGTCAGAATCATTGCGCCGATGAAGAAAGAGGCGATCTTGATTCCTTCAGGACGCTCGATGACATTGGCGACGGTCGTGTAGCCGAAGACGAGCGAGATCAGCAGGAACGCCCACCATGCTCCGCCCTTGCGTCGAACAGAGATCGTCACGGCAACGGCAGCCGAAGTCATCAAGACTAAAACGCCCGTCGCATAAGCGCCGCCCTGCGCTTCGACATTCGCTTTGAAAATCAGCGTGACGGCAAAAGCGATGGCTGTGTAAACGAGAACCAGAGGTCGCGTCGCTCGCGCCCAATCAGGAGCCATCCCATAGCGGGGCAAATAACGCGGGACGATGTTCAGCAACCCGGCCATCGCCGACGCGCCAGCGAACCAGAGGATAAGAATCGTGCTGATGTCATAACCTGTGCCGAACCATTCGCCCAGATAGGTATGCGACAGGTAGGAGAGCGCGCGACCGCTCGCTTCCCCGCCCTCTTGAAATTTCTCCGGCTGGATGAGCAGCGTGGTGATAAAACTGCTCGCAATCAGCAGCACGCTCATTATCAAGGCAGCCGAGCGAAGCAGTTTGCGCGTGTTGTGAACCCGACTATCTAAAAACGCCTGCGCGCCCGGTGTCGGAGTTGTCCGCCCGCTTCGCGTCGAGTGTGCAGATTCTAAATCTTCTCCGGTGACATCCCGGTCGCTTCGGATGAGCGGCATCACAGCGACGCCGGTTTCAAAGCCGGACAGCCCAAGAGCCAGCTTTGGAAACAGCAGGAGCGCCACGCCGATCATCAGCAGTGGATTGCCACTGACATGCGGATAAGTCAGTAGCGCGCTTTTCCATTGTGCGAAATGGCCTGCCTCCGTCATCAAGTGATAAGCGCCGACGCCGATGACGATCAGGTTGAGCAGCAGATAAGCAGCGACGAGAACGACGGCGATGCCGATAGCCTCTTTGAAACCTTTGAGGAAGATTGCGGCGAGCAGCGCGACCAAGACCAGTGTCACGGCAATTGGGTGCTCAAGAAAAGGCAGATGCGTCTTGACGAACGGATTCTCGATGACGTGGGCTGTCGCGTCGGCTGCCGAGAGCGTGATGGTAATGATGAAGTCTGTGGCAACGAAGCCGAGCAGGACGAGGACGAACAGTTTGCCCTTCCAACGCGAGAGCAAATGTTCGAGCATTGAGATGGAGCCTTCGCCGTGCGGACTTTCGGCGGCGACGCGATTGTAGATCGGCAGTGCACCGAAGAGCGTCAACAAGACCAGCACGAGCGTGGCGACCGGCGAGAGAGCGCCGGCTGCGATGAACGCGATGCCGGGCTGATAACCGAGCGTCGAGAAATAGTCAACGCCCGTCAGACACATCACCTGCCACCACGAATGCTGTGGATGTCCCTCTTGCTCGTGCGGCCCCTCTACTTCTTGAGTGCCTTTATATAGCCAGCGTTTGAAACTTCCCGTCGGTCTCTTTTTTTGAATCGTCATGGTGACCACTCGCAGCAGATGCAGCGAGGCGCGAGAGCGCCAACCTTCACGATGAGCTACTAAAATCCGGCAGAGTCCCAGGCCATCCTGTTCAAATCCCGACCAGGATGGACAGACTGCCGCAGAATTTTAGCTTGAAAGAGCGCGCACACTATAGCACGACGAGTTATTATTTTTTGCAGAAAATGGAGAAGAGACTAACGGAGCAAACTAATTTTTGCCCTTAAAAAATAAGCGGGCGGGGGTCTCCCACAACCCCCACCCTAAGGCCACGTGTCCTCACCCCACGCGACCACTTCGCCCAACGGGGAGTCGGGCGCGGAGTCATTATGCACAACTCAGGTCAAAGTTTCAACTGTTAGTTTGCCCTTTTCGGATTTTCAAGCAAATTTCCACTATGGAGGCGAGGCAGCGCCATGAAACTCTGCCTGTTTGACGATTGTTTCGCCGCTCTCCTGCGTTGCGCGCTCGACTCTCAGAGACTCTGCCTTGTGCTCGTCGGAGTTTGTTTCGTCAACACCTGCCTCATAAATTTCTTCCAGATTGTCATCAGTCAGAATTGCTCGCTCGTCATCCGGCGCTTCGGATTGAACCAAATCTCTTGGGTTCTGCACAGCCTCAGCAACTCTCGCTGAAGGCTCAATCGTCAGTCCGCCCGCGACGTAAGCGACTTCGCCCGTCAAGGATTGCAGGCGCAGGCTATAATCGCCAGCTAAATCGTCGGCACTAACGTCCGCACTGACCGTCACGTTAAAGCCGATCACCGAGAGGCCGTTGCCGAAATCCACGTTCTCGACGCTGGACGGGTCAACGACGATGAAAGGCGAGGTGGTCGTAATTCCCGTGTTGGAGAACTGCGCGGCGCTGAGGCCCGTGCCTCCGACTAAAATTTGATATGTCTTTCCGGGCACGAGCGGAACGGCGACGGATGAAAGCTCTCCGTTCGTTCCGATGAAGGAAGGGACGATCAGAGCGGACGAGCCTGAAAGCTGTGCGCTCAGTGCGGCGGTCGTATCCGGCTTGACGCTCACAGTGCCTAGCTCTTCGGTGCGAAATGGCAGTTGTGTGTCAAACGTCAGGCCAGCATAAGCACCTCGCGGCGATGCGATTTCAGCGGCTGAGACAGCTTCGTTGAGCGGCTGCGCGATGACACGATAGTTGCCCGGCGGCAAGCTCTCGATGCGATATGCGCCGTTGGCTAATGTAATATTGCTGGCGACGACTCTGCCGGTCGTCGCTTCTTCCGCGAGAATGTTTGCACCGAAAACGGGAGCACCATTTGCGAGAGTGATCGTTCCGGCAATCGTGCCATGTTCGCTCAAGACTGCGCGCGCGCCATAAATTGCCTGCACTCCCGCGCGGTCATCATCCGAGAGCGTGCGCGGCGACAATGAAGCCATCTTGTAAATTCCGTTTTTGGCCTGACGCGGCTGCATCGTGGCACCGAGCACGGCGGAATGCTCAAGTCCGAGCAGGTGTCCAATCTCATGTGTCAAGATCGCTTCGAGGTCGTAAGTGCCGGGCGTGCCATCGGAGGAGAAAAGCTGGCCTGGATTTAAGACAATATCGGCTTCAGTGATGCTGCCGCCGATGGTTGAGAAGATACGTGTGCGCCCGGCCATCTCGCTCTCCTCGCCGACGAAGGGCGCGGCATTCTCCGGCGTGTGCGCGACCGTTATTAAACTCACCCCGTCGCCGCGCGTTCCCGGCGCGCTGATGGATTGTGCGCTCGACGAGACTTCGATGAAGCGGATATTCGCGGCTGCGGCCCAGTGCGCGAGCGCCTGACGCGCAGCTCCAACGACATCGCTGCCGGGTTTGATGTTTGACTGCGCTGTGATGAGCGAGGTCGAAAGCGCAATCTTGATCGTGTGCGTCGGCCACTTGATTTGCACCAAACTGGAAGCGTCCGTAAATTGGAGCGTGTAAGGGCGCGCTGAAACTGCCGACAGAATCAGCGTCACGGCAAGACACAAGGCAGTGGACAGTCGGCGCATTTTGCTGCTCAGAGGTTAGGAAGAAAAACTTGTGAACGAATCCGATGAAGACCAGCGCTTCAGTTTAGCTCCCGAATGGCTACTCACTGGCTGAAAGTTCACTCGAACAATTCCGTACGAGCACAACCGAAGATAACACATCTCGGAAAGCAGAATCCAGAATTCAGAATTCAGGAGCCAGAAGAAAAGAAAATCAGAATCTGTTGCTGTGGGTTGCCGCCTAATAATTTTGGCTTCTTTCTCCTGACTCCTGACCTCTGCTCTTTGTGGCAGCTTTGCGCGCGGCTCGCACAAATGCCACAGCAGAATTTTTCTTGAGGCGGCCTGTGCGCCAAAAGACTGTGAGAATCTGAGTCTGCGGTCGTCCTCGCAATGGCATAAGTGTTGCACGTGCGGTCGAATGCGAGCGATTGAACTGCTATCTGAGTTACAAGAAATGGCCCCGAAACCATTTCGGTTTCGCTCGTAATTGTGCAAGCTCTTTGATCATGATCAACGCCGCACAGCGGCATACCAAAAGGAGAACCTTCAGTGATTAAGAAACTAGGAATTGTTTTAGCTCTCGTCTTTGTTCTGTGCTTCGGCAGTCTCGTTTTCGCGCAGAACACAAACTCCAGCACAACAACAACCACCACCACAGCCACGCCCAAAACTTCGACGGGTCGCAGACATCGTCGTGCTCGTCGTCGTCGTGCTCGTCGTCGTGGACGCAGACACGGAAGAAAGAGTGGCGGCAACTCGAACACCATGAAGAACAGCAATATGTAGAGTGCTCGATGAGCACTTGAGGCAGCGCTGCTTTTTAATGTTCAAGTGTTCAAGCGGTTTGCTCCGTCGCGCGTGAGCGTTACCAAACGTGCGACAAATGCAGACGAAAAACGCGGACGACCTGCCGACCGCAGGCCGTCTGCGTCAAGAAAAGGGGTGCGGCTATAATGAGGAGGTAGTCGCACCCCTTTTCTTTTAGTTCGGCGTCAGGCTAGAATATTCTCAATCGGGTGTTAAGCGAGATGTTGATTCAAATTGCAGAGTCGGTGAAGAGAGTAAACAAGAGGATGCTAAAGTTGCTCCTCTCTGTTCCGCTCATCTTCATGCTGGCTGCCTGCTCATCGCACCCGGTCGTTGAGACCGTGACGACGGACGCGGGCCGCGAGTCGGCGCTTCCGGCGAATGCGAAACCCGTCGTGAAGGACCCAAACCTCCCGGCGCGCGATCCTGACATAGAAGCCACAGGAGACCACATCGCCGAAGCCATCACAATTCTCAATACACGCAGCCGTGACCGCCGCGACCGTGCCTTACGCGCGCTCAACCAGGCCGAGACTACACTCAACCACGCGCTCCGCAACGGTAATCATGCCGAGAATGTCCGCACAGCCCTGCATACTACTCTCAAGGACTTGGATTTTGCCGAACACGCTGTCCAGCGCAGTTCTCCCGATGCCGTCAAACAACTAGCCACCATCAATAAAAATCTGGATGGACTAAACGAGCAGTAAGAACAGGAGTCAGAATCCAGAATTCAGAATCCAGAAGAAAAGAAAGTGCGTAAAATCTGTCGAAGTGGTTTCCGCCTTCTCATTCTGGATTCTGGATTCTGAATTCTGGATTCTTCTTTTCCTCCCCTTCGAGTTTGAGGCCAAAGCGTTCGGCCATGCGGTAAAGGGTGCGGCGGTCTATGCGCAGAATTTCGGCGGCGTGTGTGCGATTTCCGCCGACGGCTTCAAGGACATGGAGGAGATAACGTCGCTCAAGTTCGTCGAGCGAGATGAGGTCTGCGTAGATGGCTGTCAGGGGCGAGCGCGTTTGAGCAGCGCGGGCGCGCACCTCACCTGTTTGCATCTTGGCAGGCAGGTCTTCCACTACAATCTCTGTCCCGCGCGCATGAAGCGCCGCCCGTTCGATAGCGTTTTCGAGTTCTCTCACATTGCCGGGCCAGTCGTAAGCGATGAGCAGATCGAGCGCCTCTGCGGAAAAGTGAAGCCGCTTACCAGCGTTCTGTGAGGCTGTGCGGAGGAAATGTTCGGCAAGGAGCGGAACGTCGCTGCGCCTTTCTCTGAGCGGCGGAACGTAAAGCGTCACGACGCTCAGGCGATAAAAGAGGTCTTCACGAAATGTTCCGGCTTTAACTTCCCTCTCGAGGTCACGATTCGTCGCCGCAATCATGCGCGCATTGACATGCACCGTTCGCGTTGCGCCGACGCGCCGTATCTCTCCTTCCTGAAGTGCACGCAGGAGTTTGACCTGCATCGCAGGGCTGGTCTCGCCAACTTCGTCCAGAAAGAGCGTTCCATCCTCAGCCTCTTCCCATAAACCTTTGCGGTCGGCGGTCGCGCCTGTGAATGAGCCGCGCACGTGACCGAAGAGTTCGGCTTCAAGGAGCGTTTCCGTCAACGCCCCGCAGTTGACGGCGACGAACGGATGCGAGGCGCGCGGGCTATGCTTGTGGATGGCGCGCGCGACCAACTCCTTGCCCGTGCCGGAATCGCCCATAATCAGCACGGTCGAACGTGACGGCGCAACGCGCGCAATCTCCTTATAAAGCTCAATCATCGCGGGCGCGCGCCCCGTAATCCCGGCCCCTTCGTAGCGCGCCGTGAAGTCTTCAGTCAGAGACGACTCTTCCGCACTCGCGCCTCTGGCCTTCTCCATTGCACGCCGTGCCGCCGCCGTGACCTCTTCCACCTTGAAAGGTTTTGAAATGAAATCCCACGCACCCTCGCGCGCTGCCTCAACCGCCGCATCAAGCGTCCCGAAACCCGTGACGAGAATGACCGGACACTGATCGCGCAGTTTACGCAAGAGATCAAGACCCGTCTCGCCCGCTTCGAGATTCACGTCGCTGACAACGAGATCGAACTTCTCGTTCTCAGCCAATTCGCGTGCGCGCGCTGGCGTCTGCGCCGTCTCTGCGCTCCAACCCTGCTCCGCAAAGATTTCTTGCAGCAACTCGCACGAAGCGCGGTCATCATCAACGATCAAGATGCGTTTCATAAAAGCAGAATTCAGAATCCAGAATTCAGAATTCAGAATGGACAAGACTCAGACCCAATTGTTGTTTCTCTTCTGGATTCTGGATTCTGGATTCTGAATTCTGTTTTCCCTCTGCCTCCTGTGGTATTGCTGGGAGTTTGAGACGGAAGATTGTGCCGCAGCCAGCTTTGCTTTCGACCTCGATCTCGCCATGATGTTCGCGGATGACCTGGCGCACGACGACCAATCCCAGCCCGGTGCCATGTCCGCTCTCTTTGGTGGTGTAGAACGGATCGAAGATGTGCGCGCGTAACTGATCGGTCATGCCGCATCCCGTATCGGCGAATTCGATGAAGACTTGTGGAGAGGCGTCGTCATCTGTTTGACCGCCGGGCTGACCGTTGTTTTGTTTCGCGTTGACTTCGACAAGCCCCGTGCGGACGCTCAAGAGGCCGCCGTTCGGCATCGCGTCGAGCGCGTTGTTGATGAGATTGATGAAGACCTGTTGCAGACGATCCGCGTCGCCTGCGACTTGCGGCAATCCGGTTCTGAGTTCTGTTTCGAGTTGGATGCGGCGAGTTTCGAGTGCTGGTGCAGTCGCATCGAAGGTGCGGAGCAGCAGCGCGTTCAGATCAACCGGCGACAGCACGACGGCTTCTGGTCGTGTGCGGTCGAGCATCGCGCGGACGATGCGCTCAATGCGCTCGATCTGCGCGCTGATGGTTTCCAGACGCGGCTGCGCCTGCGGATCATCGGCCAGACGAGCGCGCAGCAATTGGACGTGCCCACTGATGAGATTGAGCGGCGTGCCAACTTCGTGCGCGAACTGCGCGGCGGTCTGCCCTGCGGCGGCGAGCCGTTCAAGCTCCGTCAGACGCCGCGTCGTTTGCCATAGCTCACGATTTGTTTCTTCCAATTGTTCGTTGCGCTGTTCGAGTTCGCTTGTCGCATCGTGCACTCGCTCTTGCAGAACGAGTCGTTGCGCCTCTCGCTCCTGCGTCATCTCGCGGATGCGCCCGATCATCCGATTGAAGTTGCGCGAGAGCAAGCCTAACTCATCGGACGCGCGAATCGGCGCTTCCACGTCCAGGTCGCCTGCTTCGGCGCGCCCCATCGCTTGCAGCAGCCGTTCAATCGGGCGATAGACAAGATGACGGAAGAGGATGTAAGTAGCGAACGTGATGAGAGCGACAGCGATGAGCGCCACCCAGACGGCCATGTTCTCAAAGCGTGTGGCGATGGCGGGCGCTTCGTTCAAGCGCACCACAAGCTCGACTGCGCCGCTAAAACGACCCTGCTCCGTGATCGGTGCGAAGACGCGATAGAGCGAATCGGTATTTCCCGTCGGGCGCGCCAACACAATTTTGGAAGCGAGGCCACTGCGTAAGGCGGCGATGGTCTCTTCGGGCAATTCTTCGGCGGGCGGACTACCGGCGGCGGCGGCTGTCTCTTGATACACGCCTTTGACGCGAACCCAAATGCGGACGACGGTAATGCTCGAATGCTCGCCGCGCACGGTGTTGGCGAGGCGTGCCAGTATCTGCGGGTCACGGGGCACAGGCAGATAGCTAATCTGTTCCGCCAGATTGATGGCCTGCAACTCCGCCCGCGCACGTTGCTCTTGCCCGACGATGTCCGCCACGCGCGGATTAACGAGCGCCAGCACTGAGGCGATCACGGCAATCGTAATCGCCGAAGCCAGCACGGTCGTCTTGATATGTAATTTTAAGAAACGCATAACGAAACGATGAACGCGGAACGATGAATGATGAAGGAAAAGCAGAATTCAGGAGTCAGAATTCAGAAGCCAGAAGGAAAAGGCGGAAACCACCGCTACAGATTTCTTTTCTTCTGACTCCTGACTCCTGAATTCTGGATTCTGTTCTTAGTTCATCGTTCATCATTCCGCGTTCATCGTTGCATTTTTATCGGCTGGCGCTATTTACGCCGCCGAGTCTTTGTCCCGCGCCAGTCTGATGGAGCAGGAGTGGCAGCCGTCGCTGCGATGGCCGGAATATTGCTCCCCAGAGCCGCAGCATCATCGCCCAACTCAGCTTCGTCAACACCCTTTCGCCGACCTTTCAAATCTGCCGCCGCGACGACGACCAGTAGCACAGTTACGCCCAGCGTCGCCAACACGTAAAGCCAATCAGCCATCTCCTTGGACAAAAGAAAGATCACAACGGTAACCAGTCCAACAATCCATGCCAGTGTGATCAAGCGACTGTTTCTTTTCCTGCGCTTCAAGTCGCTTCTGGTAATTCTTTGACTCATTCTGATTCTCTCCGATAAATTATTCCCAAAGATTAATCACCCGCCAATTTAACACACACGTTGGCAGAAGCGCGAAGAGACCGGAGGCCGCTCGGTGCTGAAATAAGAAGAGGTTGGCGTCTGTAGCCAACCTCTTCTGTCTAATTCTATTTAGCCCGCTAGTAAATCACGTGATAGGTGAGTGCCTGAGCCGGAGCGCCGCCAATACCGGTGACGAAAGTACGTGCTAAACCCGTCATCAAAACTCTTGGACTCCACTCCGAAGCCTTCGGCACTTCAATTATATCGTAGGCCTGAAGCACAACATCTTCTTTCTGTTTCTTCTTGATTGCGCTGAGGTCAACCTTGATGACCTCTTGGTCAGTTGCGCCGGGCTTGGTTCGATAGATACGAACGTCGCTTGACTTCGCGCCAGGCGTGGGGCCGCCAACCATCGCTATCACTTTGCTTAATGTATAGCCATCACGCAGCAACACAGGCTGTGGGGAAGTAACGCTGCCCGTTATGTACACTGGCTTCGACTCCATGACAGTGACCACATCGCCCGGTCGAATTACCGGATTAGCATCCGGGTTACCGGCAAGCAGATCAGCCCATTTATAAATTTTAAGAGTTCCCGGGGCGAGGACAGTTCCAGTTGTCAAAGGTTCGACGACTTCGCCCGGCTCCGGGCACATCACAGGCTCCGTATGCAAGACCTGGATGTCGCCGTTGGCACGTTCAGTAATTCCGCCGGAGAGGGTGACGACCTCGTTCAATCGCACGGGACGAAGCATCTGAACTCGCGCCGGAGCAGCGACCGCGCCAAAGATCGTCGCCGGAACACGGCTGTTGCGTCCCGTGACCCGCACGCTGATCTGCGGGCTTTTCAAGAACTTGGTATAAGCAGCGATGACCTCCTTCTGCACATCTTTGTCCGTCCGACACTGTGCGCGAATCGGCGTCTCGATGAAAGGCAGCGAGTTGATGTTTCCATCCGGCTCGACTTCTCCAGACCAGTTCAAATCCGGCTGACCGAAGACGCGAACATCCAAGGTGTCACCGGGGCCAAGTAGATACCGTCGAATCCCCTGCGTATCTACGGAAGAGACCGGCATGATGGAAGCGCCCTGAGAGTTGCCCTGCGATTGCCCTTGTCCTTGCTGCTCCTGTGCCTGAACGGACAATGAGGCGGTTAAGCAGAAAGCTGCGAGCAACAGGAAATATTTTCTTGCTATCATCTTCGTGTCCTCAAAATTCTTGATTACCGAGTGGGTGCTGAAGGCTACCGTATTCGAGATGCGTGTCAGTAATTAAAGGCTGCCTTCAGCAGCATCTGGTCGTGTTTGTCTGAGCCTGCGTCAAACGCCCTGTCTTTTACCCTGCTCAGAGGCTTCTGATGCCTGACTCCTCTTCTTCTTGCTGTGCTTCGGCACTGTTCCCGGCACTGCAAATCCGGTAAAAAGCAGATTGCAATGATCGCATAAAAGATTGTAGATGCCAAACATGCGCAGGAGGCGCGGCGTCGGCCTGTAGCCCCGGCGAATGCGCGAGCTTTTACATTTGGGACAACGCTGCGAGATCATTTCTAGGTCTCCTCTCGTTGCCTATCTTCGAGTTTCTCGTGCCGTCGGGGTCTGAGCTATTTTGCGCGTTTTGAGGCGCGCACGCAAGAGTTCAATCTCTCGTCCGATTCGCTCCGCAGTCTCAATCCGCGTCTCGTCCTTCATCGTCCCGCGTGAAAGATAGAAGAGAGCATCCCGGTAACGATCAATGGCTCGTGCCGGATGGCCTTTGAAAGCAGCGCGCTCGGCCAACTCGATCCAGTGTGAAACCTTCACCGTCGTGATGAACTCGCGCACGGCTGCTTCCGACTCGCGCAACTGCGGCTCTTCCGGGTAGAGTTTGAGCGCCGAATCAATAATCTCAAGGGCGCGCTGCGCCGTCTCAATCTTGTCCGACACGCGCACACGCTGTTGCGCTTCGTGCGTCAACGTGCGAGAAGCTCCGCGCGCCCAGTCTAACAGATGATGACGTGCCAGCGCACGGACACGCTCTTGCCCGGCACGCAAAGTGATGCGTGGATCATTGCCGACCGACGACGAGCGGAGTATCTGACCTGCGCTGTCCAGATACTCCTTGCACGCGAGATAGGCTTCAAGATGCGCTTCCGGCAGCGCGCCCGGTGCGTCAGCCTCCGCGCATTGCTGTTGCAGCGCACGTAACGTGGTCGAGTAAGAATCCACTGTTCTGCTTCTCGCACTGCTGCTGCTACTGCGCTGGCTCGTTTCACTTCGGGACTGCTCGCGGCGATCATGTTCGAGAATGTAGCGTGTCCAGGCGCGGCGCATCACTACTCCACGCGCGCCGACGGCAACCAGCATCACAACGCTGGCGGCAAGTCCTGCCGGAACCCATGGCGTGTCATCTCCGCCGTTATGCAGCATCCACCAAAGCGTGAAGAAGAGCGCGGCGGCGGCAGCGCCCGACGCCAACATGTAACCGGAGGCGGATGGCATCCGCGCACGCGGCGACGAGCGATGGTGTGTCGCCGAAGTAGCCATGCGGCGCGCGCGCGCTCTTCTGGCGAATGCTTTATCGAATGAATCACTACGCAAGAAATTTCTCCGGGTCGAACGGGGCGCGGCACCAGGTAAATGGAGCATCATAGTCGAACTTTTTGACTCCATCTGTCAATATGTTAATGCCTGCGAGAGCGATGAGGCGAAGCTGAGAGACTTTTTTTTCAACGACAGAGCCACTGATGTGATTAAATATCATCACACGATCTCTCACTTCTCTATCTGTGGTACGCTCTGGCATTCAGATTGAACAATTTATTTTGCGAGGAGTCGTGATGGAGAAAGAGTTGGAGGGGAAAGTTGCGATTGTGACGGGCGCGACATCCGGCATCGGGCGCGCGACGGCATTGCGTTTCGCCGAAGCTGGCGCGCTCGTCTCACTGATCGGGCGCAATGCTGCGACACTCAAACAGGTGGCGAAAGAGATTCAAGACACAGGCCGCGAGGCTCTCACGATCCGTGCGGATGTCACCGTTCAGCCCATTGCCCGTCGGATCGTTGCGCAGACCGTTGAGCACTTCGGCGGTCTTGACGTGCTTGTGAATGCGGCTGGACATATTGTGTCCGGGACCATCGAAAACACGCCGCTCGCAACTTGGGATGCGATGATGAACGTCAACCTGCGCGCCGTCTTCAATCTGATGCAACAGGCCGTGCCGCATCTCGCGGAGCGACGTGGCAACGTCGTCAATGTCTCAAGCGTGACCGGACTGCGTGCGTTCCCCGGCGTGCTCGCTTACTGCGTCTCCAAAGCCGGACTGGATCAACTGACACGCTGTGCGGCGCTCGAACTTGCGCCGAAAGGCGTGCGCGTCAATGCAGTCAATCCCGGTGTCGTGGTCACAGAAATACACAAGCGCGGCGGGATGAATGAGAAGGAGTATGCTGCATTTCTCGAACATTCAAAAACGACTCATCCGCTGGGGCGCGTCGGTGAGCCGAGCGAGGTGGCGGAGTTGATTCTCTATCTGGCGTCCGAACGCGCCTCATGGATTACCGGCGCGACCTACTCGATTGATGGCGGGCGCGCGCAGACCTGCGCCCGTTAAAAAGAATCGGGCATGGTCAATTCAACTAGAAGTCAGAGCAAGGTTGTGGCTATACTTAGTGCGCGTTTCAAACCCTGAGTGGTTCCCTGTGCCTGTCGTCAAACCATCGTTTGATATTTTGGGACAGTCTCTTATTTGAAGCAAAAGGAGTTTTCAAGCGTGTCTGAAATGAAACAGTGTAAGCATTGCCAGGCCTTCGTCCCGGCGGAGAAGGCTTTTTGTCCGAATTGCAGCGAGCCGATGGAGGAAGAAGAGACTCCTAACCGCGCTCATTCGTTTAGCAGCGATATGATGGCGACCATCCGCGATGACCCTGAGAAATATAAGCAGTTGCTGCAAGATGCTCTTCAGAAAAAGAAGAAACCCGCGCCGCCTGCGGAAGCGGCTCCGCCTGCACCCGCCCCAAGCGCGCCTGCTTCAAGCTCTGCTCCGCCGAGTCCGCCTCCCGTTGCGCCTCCGGTCGTTAATTACAACGCGCCGCCGCCGCAAGCCCCAAACGCTTATCCGCAAGCTGGATACGCTCCTTACGCGCCTGTACCGAAAAGCAAGCGTCGGCGCAATCTGCTGATCGGCATGAGCGTAGTCGCGCTCTTGATTCTGATTTTCGTTATTCTGGTTGCCTTCAAGGTCATTGATATTGGCCTCTTCGGTTAAAGAGACGTATGAGAAATTTCGACGGCCCACAGTTTCCCCCACAGGGTTAC
>JAVHWW010000052.1:0-183268 GCA_032159235.1 Acidobacteriota bacterium | reverse complement strand
TGAGAATCACGCCGGTCAAGACCACGAGCAGCGCAGAGGAAGTCGCAATCGCCACGTTCTTCGAGGAGAAGAAGCGCCAGACGAGCGCGCTGTAGCCTTTGACGAAGCGCCCCGTATAGCCAAAGGGGTCGCGTTTGAACTCCGGCCACGTCAACTCTGAGTTGTGCGCCACGACTTTCAACTCCCCCATTAACCGCCGCGTCAACCCTGTGTCATCTAAGAATGTTAAGCGATACTCCGCTCCGGCAGGAACGAGTGCAGCAGTTGCGGCATACGCTCCTCCACTCAAGTGCATGGGTGGAAGATCGGGCGTTGGCGATGAAACGATGGCTGGCGTCGCGTCGCTTAATGGTGTGCCGTCAACGGGGCAGAAACTGAATTTACTGGCGAACTCTTCCTGGCAGGTTGGACACTGTTTCATAAGAACCTCCTGATGCTCAAGTATCTGTTGGCGATAGGTTGTGATGATGCGCGAGTCGAGAGATGCAGGAGTCTGGGGAACGCTCCAGCGTTGAAACAAGGCACGGAGTTCCTGATCTTCCGATGAGTCCGCGTTGAAAGCGCCCGGCTCATCATTCAGGTCGTCGTGCCGGTTGTAAATCGAAAGTGGTTGAGTGTCTTTGTCGTCCTTCATTTCAACACCTCGTCCACGGGTGCTTCTGCGTTGCTTCTGAAATATGGCGCAAGCTGCCGCTTCAAACTTTGGCGCGCGCGGTGGAGTCTGGCCTTGACTGTGCCGACATCCGCTCCGACCACGACGGCGATCTCACCCAGCGTCAATTCTTCATACTCGAAAAGAACTAAGGCCTCGCGCTGGAGCGGCGATAGGTCATCAATGGCCCGGAGCACTGCTTGCGATAACTCCGCGTCGAGCAGTTGATGGAGCGGCCCGTGTCTTTCATGCGCACGCGGCTCGTCAGTTAAATCATCGAGCGCATCCTCTCCGCGCTGCCCGCGAAAATGTTTCATCGCCAGGTTTCTGACGGCAGCGAGCAGATAAGTTTTCAAGGAAGCGCGCGACGGATCGAAGCGCTCTGGGTGTCTGAGCAGACTGAGGAAACAGTCGTGCGCGACATCTTCCGCGAGTTCCTGAAAGCCAAGCAGACGATAGGCGAAGCGAAACACCGCGTCACGGTAATGTTCGTAGAGCGTCAGGAAAGCCGCTTCGTCGCCGCGACTTGCCAGTGCCAGCAGTCTTTCGTCTGTCATGCTTTCGGGCAACTTCCGTTTGCCCCCGTGTGCGTTGGGAATCACTTCCCATTCCTTATTACCGGCAATCTCGAAAAAGATATGCCGCTGATCCGAAAAATTCTTAAGGGTTAAGAACTATTCCCTCAAATGTTGCGCGCCCGTCCAAGTCGGGCTGTGGTCTGATGCCATCTCTGATGTTGAAATTGGTCGTGGAGGTTGCCGCAGGGCGAAAGCGAGACGCGGAGAGTGTGAGACGCGGAGACGCGGCGAAAAGAAAAGACAGGTCTCGTCAGTAATTCTTTTTCTCGCCGCGTCTCCGTGTCTCCGCGTCACCGCGTCATTTTATTTGTTGATCTCGGCCAGAAGTTTATCCGCTCTCTGCTTGTCAATGCTGGTGAGAGTGCGGTACTCGCTCATCGCTCCGCTCTTGTTGCCCATTGAGAGATAGGTGAGGCCCAGATAGTAATGGGCCAGAGCATAGTCAGACTGGAGACGAATAGCCTTCCGAAAAGCTGCGACCGCATCCGGGTATTGCTGCATACTCATGTAAGCGTAACCCAACTCGTTATCGGCCTCCGCGTAGTCAGGCTTAATCCTGAGCGCTTCAATCAGAGCAGGAATGGCATCCGAATAACGATTCATGTCGTTATACACCCAACCGATGTTGAAGTTGGCGGTTGCATTGTTCGGCTTGAGGCGCAGACCTCGCTGATAGGCGGCGACAGCATCCGCGTACTGCTTGGTGTTGTAGTAATAAATGTCGCCGAGACCGAAGTAAGGCTGGGCGTAGTCGGGCTTGAGGCTAATCGCTTCCTTATAGTTTTGGATCGCTTCGGGGATGCGTTCGAGCTTGCGATAGGCGTAACCGATTTCCGCGTAAGCCTCAGCGTAATCCGATTTCAGCGAGATGGCTTTTCCGAGCGCCGCAACGGCCTGCTCATATTGCTTCAATTCGTTGTACGACCAGCCGACGTTATAGTAAGCGGTCGCATTGTCGGGCTTGAGCGCGAGCGCGCGTTTGTAGGCTTCGACGGCTTGCGGATACTGCTCTGTGTTGTAGAAATAGACATCGCCGAGACCGAAATACGCCGTCGCATAATCCGACTTCAGCGTGACGGCTTCAGTGTAAGACTCGATGGCATCTTTGTATCTGCCGAGCTTGCGATAGGCGTAGCCGAGTTCGTTGTGCGCTTCGGCGTAATCGCTCTTCTTGAGCACTGCTTGATTGAGCGGGACGAGCGCCTGCTCATATTGCTTCAGGTCATTATAGGTCCAACCCAATTCGTAGTAAGCCTGCGCGTAATCGGAATTGATGCGGATCGCCTGACGATAGGCGCTGATGGCATCCTGCGATTGGTTGATGTTGCGTAGAGAGTAACCTAATTCCTTCCACGCTTCCGCGTAGTCGGGTTTGTAATGAACAGCCTGCTTGAGCGAATCAACCGCCTGCGCATACTGATTAGTCTCGTTATAAATCCAGCCGAGACTGTAATGAGCTTCGGCCATGTCCGGTTTGAGACGCACGGCCTGCTTGTAAGCATTGATCGCTTCCGGGTACTTGCCGGCATTCAGAAAGGCGTCGCCCTGATCGTTATAATCGTCGGCGTCCAGCGATGGGCGTGTGGTGGTGGGACGTTGTGTCCGGCGTGTGGTCGTCGGTCTGGTAATCGGGCGACGCGCGATGGTGCGGTGAACAGTCGCCTGCGCTGCTGCGCCCGCCACGTCTTTGGCGATGCTGCTGGCGCCGTTATCGCGGCTCAAGCTGCCTGAACCGCCGGAGCCTTGCGCCAGCACAGCCACGGCATTGCAGAATAAAAAGAGCGCGGCCACGAGCATCGCGGGCACGCGCAGAGGGGATTTCTTCAACATCGTCTCGGAACCTCCAGCTTAAAATGATGAGTCGTTGATTGCGACATGCAGGTTGTTAATTTCAACTATCCGATCAGGCGCTTCTGATGGAAGAGCCGGGTCTTGTGGTGGCACGTATTATAGTGCGGAATCTTCCGCGACGGAAAGCCTCAGCCTCACTCTGAGCAACTTTTCAAGATTTTCCCAAGCGCCGCCTGCCAGACGAGACGATCAGAGCCGTTTGCGCTATTGCCCCCCGACTGAGTTTTGAATTCAAATCCTTAACTCACAACTCAAAATTCATAATTCGTTTTAAGGTTTGCTGATGTCGTTCGCGTCGCGCTGCGTCTGCGGGCCTTCGTACAATCCGAGTCCGAGGCCGAACTTCGCAGCCGCACGTCGCAGGGACATGCTTTCCGCATTACTTGAAGGGTCGCCGTACTTGTCCACGTCCTCATCCTCCTGCCCCGTCGCCTCACGATAAACGACGCCTTCGGCGCACGGGATCGAGATGCGCGAGACGAGCACGAGCTTATTACCGATGCCCGTCAGATGTCTGATCTCATAAGACCAACCGGGCGCGTAGAGGTCTAAGAATTTGACCGCCGTGTGCCAGGGCAGGAAAAAAATCTTCTGCCCGCCGACAGTTTTGCTTCGCAGCAGGCGGCGCGGAATCGGTTTCGAGAGGTCGTTAATAATTTCCGTAATGCTTCGCAAGGCCATCGCTTGCTCCTTTCATCAGAAAAGCAGAATTCAGAAGTCAGGAGTCAGAAGCCAGAATGATAAGGCGGAAACCGCTTCAATGAATTTTCTTTTCTTCTGGCTTCTGACTCCTGGATTCTGCACTTTCATTCATCGTTTACCATCCGGTTGACACTCTTTATGATGTCCTGTAATTTTAGTCAACACTCGTTAAGCGAACTTAACATTGCTGTTCGACTGAAGTTTTCGACTTCTGCTCTTGAGCGCGTGCTACGGGTTGAAAGCCAAGCCAAGTCCCGTTCGTCTAGTGGCCTAGGACACCGCCCTTTCACGGCGGCGACACGGGTTCGACTCCCGTACGGGACGCCACTTATCAGCTAAAAGCCGAGTTTTACACCCGCCAAACCTAATCGCTTACCTGCAATTATGGGTTTTCTGCCTGCCTACATCAATCGGCACAGGCTTAGACCGATTCTGCATCCGCTTAAGTCCACCTTGTCACTGCATCGCTCGATTTTGTCGCTGCAACGGTCAACTTCGCGCGTGCAATGGGCAGATATGCACATGCAACGCTCAACTGTGCACCTATTTGGATAGACTGTGCACGTGTCTGAGCCAATGGTGAACCCCATCGTCAGGTTCTGTAACGTCTGACTGAGACCGGCTTCGGAGTCGAACCGAATAGGGGACGCTCTCACGTCTCCACAGACGAGTTTGCAGCTCGCGGGAAGCCCGGCTTCCTTGACCGGCCAGTGTGACCAATTATTAGGCGCGCGGCCCCGGCGGAAGATTCTCCATCAGGTATCCGGTCAACAGTCCGAAGAGATGACGATATGTGCCCGGCCCTTCGTAGATGCCGTGCGAACGATTCGGATAAGCCATCATCGTAAACTGTTTGCCCGATGCGACGAGTGCATTGATGAGTTCTTCAGTTCCCTGATAGTGAACATTATCATCGCCCGTGCCGTGAACAACTAATAACTTCCCTTTCAACTGCCCGGCGAATGTCACGGGCGAGCTTTGCTTGTACTCATCCGGGTGATCCTGCGGCAGCGCGCAGTAACGCTCCTGATAGATCGTGTCGTAGAGGCGGATGTCTGTGACGGGTGCGACGGCCATTCCCATGTGATAGAGATCAGGATAACGGAAAAGCGCATTGAGAGTTGATGAACCGCCGCCGCTCCATCCCCAGATGCCGATGCGCGCCGGATCAACGAACGGCCATTTGTTGATGGCTCTGACTGCATTGGCCTGATCCTGTGAACTCACCAATCCTATCTTGCGGTAGAGAATTTTACGCCACGCGCGCCCGCGCGGAGCAGGTGTGCCGCGATTGTCAACGCTGATGACGATGTAGCCCTGCTGTGCCAGCATCTTGTACCACATGGTTGTTCCATCCCAAGCGTCAAGCACAGTCTGTGCTGCCGGTTCGCCGTAAACGTAAAAGAGCACAGGGTAGCGTTTCTTCGGATCGAAATCCGGCGGCTTAATCATCCAGCCGTCGAGCTTCACGCCGTCGCCAATATCAACGCGGAAGAACTCCGTCGGAGTTTGTTTGAGCCTGCTCAATCGCTCCTCAAGATTTTTGTCATCAATCAGCACACTGACGCTGGCGTGATCGGGTAGATGAACAACATCCGTGATCGGAGCTTTGGTGAAGGTCGAATAAGTGTGAACTGCCATGTCGCCGCGCGGAGAGATGATGTAATCGTGTCTGCCCGGTTGAGTCGCTGGAGATAGTCTTTCAGCTTTGCCGCTTCCGTCGAGGCGCACGCGGAAGAGATAATGTTGCGTCGCGTTGTCGGGCGAAGCATCGAAATAGAGAAAGCCGCCAGCAGCATCAACCTTCTCGACGCCGATCACATCGTAATCGCCCGGCGTGATGTTCTTTACGTCAAGGCCATCACGCGAAACGGAGTAGATGTGTCGCCAGCCGTCGCGCTCGCTGCTCCACAGGAATCTTTTGCCGCCGTCAATCCATTCCACGTCGCCGCGCGCAAGCCCCTTCTTGTCCCAGTCCAAATCTCCCCACCAAACGTCAACCCACGCCTCATCCTTTTCTGTGAGAACGGGGCGCACGCGGCCTGTGTGAACATCGCCGAGCATGACGATGTCCGTGTTCTGTATGCGGTTGAGTTGCTGGATGACGACCTCATCGGAACTCGCTGCCCATTCCATGCGCGGCAGATAGTTGTTGCGCGGGTCGCCCTGAATATCGAACCATGTAGTCTTCCCGCCCGTCGCGCTGATCGTGCCGACGCGCGCGGCTGAATTCGTCTCGCCTGCTTTCGGATACGGAAATGAAGTGATGATGGGATAGAGCGCGGCTGTGTCGTTGATGAGTTTGAATTCCTTGACGCCTTCGGAGTTGAGTTGCCAGTAAGCAATGCTTTTTCCGTCGGGACTCCAGCGCCAACCGTCGCGGCAGAAGAGTTCCTCTTCATAGACCCAATCGAACGTGCCGTTGACTATGTAGCGCGTGCCGTCCGTTGTGACCTGCGTGATGTGTTTGCTATCACTATCAGACAGGCTCTCGACGTAGATGTTATTTTCGCGCACGTAGCCGACGCGCGTGGCGTCCGGCGAGAACTTCGCAAACATCAAGGTCGAGGGTTTGGCCTCGCCGCCGAGTTGATGCAGCTTCCAACTTTTCAAATCCAGCACCCAGTAATCGCCGCGCGTGTTGCTGCGCCAGACTCGCGCCGAGTTGGTGAACACTAACAGCTTCTGTCCGTCCGAGCTAAGATCGAATTGCTCGACCGTGAGCGGCGTTGACTCGCCTGGCGGAACAAGTTTCTCAGCCGCAACCAGGATTGACTTCGCACCCGTTCGAGCATCGTAGCGCACAATGTCTGCGCCGCCTTTCCCGCTCGCCGACGGCTCAAGCATCAAGTAGCCGCTTCCGTCATCTTGCCATTGAAATGGGCCAAGCGACCTGGGCTGATAGGTAAAGATAGTGTCAAGAGTGAGAAGCTCTGGCTCGGACTGTCTTGCTTGCTGTTGCGCCGCAAGCGGCGTAACAAGCAACAGAGCGATTAACAGGACGATGGTCAAACGGATTCGCTTCATTTTCTTCTCCAGATTCTTGGCGTGTAGGCAAGTTGATTTTTACCACAGAGGGCACAGAGTTTCACAGAGGATTGCGCTTGAAATTCAAAGCAGCTTGCGCGGCAGAAAGTAATTTTTGAGAGATGCTCCCAGAAAATGTAGCGCGCAAGGCGCGTTTCATTTACAATGTGCGTCTGTAATCTGAAGTCTTGCCATTCGCAGACGTCGAATCCACTTAAATCAGAGCAGGCCGATTAGCTATATCGAAATGGTGTTGCAGTCAGTCTTGCACAAAACCTTTTGGTGAAACCATGAAAAAAATTCTCCTGCTTGTTCTCGTCACGCTAACTCTCTTCTCGTCCGTCGCTCTCGCACGTGAGGCGAGATTGATTCGCTACCCGCATTATTATCATGGCCGCGTCACGTTCAGCTATCTGGGCGACATTTGGGTGGCCGATGAAGATGGTCGCAACGTCCAGCGCCTGACCGTCAACCGTGCGCGCGATGTCTATCCGCGCTTCTCGCCGGACGGCAAGTGGATCGCCTTCTCATCTGACCGCAATGGTAACCTTGATGTCTTTATCATCCCCGCGACCGGAGGAACGGTGAAGCAGTTGACTTTTAACTCGGCGGAAGATGTCGTGCTCAATTGGACGCCTGATAGCCGCGCCGTGCTCTTCTCCTCAAACAGGGGCGAAGGCTTCATGCCGATGCTCTACACCGTCTCGATTGATGGCGGGATGCCCATGAGCGCAGGCGTTGACATGGGCGTGCAAGGCTCATATTCGCCGGACGGTCAGAAGATCGCTTACAACCAGAAGGCGCAGAGCTACTGGCGCAAGTATTATCGCGGCGCGTATCAATCGGATGTGATGGTTGCAGACCTCGCCGCCAAGAAGTTTACCAATGTGACTGACTTCGACGGCTTGGATTCGTGGCCGATGTGGGGGCACGACGGCTACATCTATTTCGTCAGCGACCGCGACGGCAACGGCCTGACGAATATCTGGCGCGTCTCTGAAGGTGGCGGCAAAGCAGATCGCATCACAGCTTTCAAAGAGGGTGATGTGCGTTGGCCTGCGATCAGCGGCGACGGTAAGACTATCGTCTTCGAGCATGACTTCGGCATCTCGAAATTGGATGTGGCATCGAAGCGCGTCACGCCTCTTCACTTCGACATCGCAGCCGAGACAGAAGAGAGCTTGACCGAAGTGCGCGAGTTCAATTCACAGATGGATGACTTCGAGCTGGCGCCGAACGGGCGTCGCATAGCCCTCTCTGTTCATGGCGAAATCTTCACCACGCCCGTCGAAGAGGGCGACCTGCGGCAGATCACTGATAATCCATCGCGTGATCGCAACGTCACTTATTCGCCCGACGGCAAATGGCTTGCTTTTATCTCCGACCAGAGCGGGCGCGAGGAACTTTACGTCGCATCAGTTGACGGCGCGGGCGAACAACGACAGCTCACCAACATAGACGCGCTCAAGTTTGGCTACAACTGGTCGCCGGACTCTACGCAGATCGCTTTCACTTCGTCCGACGATAAGCTGCGCGTCGTCAACGTGGCGAGCAAAGAGGTGAAGGAGTTGAGCACATCGCACTATGGCAACATAGGCACGCCCGTCTGGTCGCCCGACGGCAAGTGGATAGCTTTCTCAAAGCCTGACATCTCGCGCACAACGGACATCTATCTGATTCCTTCAACGGGCGGCGATGAGAAGAGAGCGACCTTCGAGTCGTTCAGCGAACAGAGTCCGCTCTTCTCGCCCGACGGTCGCAAGCTCTACTTCACACGCAACGATAGCGTCTCCTTTGGGCAGGAAGGCGTGCCCTCTATTCAACTCTACTCCGTCACGCTCGAACATTTAGACCGCGACCCTGACGATGCAGAGGAACGCGCCGAAGCCGAAGCCGCGCAAGCCGAACAATCGCCGCTCACAGGTGAAGGCGGCGTACCCTTCCCGCGCAGACCTGCGGGCGGACAGAGACAGCCGCCGCGTCCCATCAACATAGACTGGGCAGGACTCAAGCATCGCACAAAGCAGTTGACGCGGATGCCGTTTCCCATCGGCGGGAGCTACACCATCTCGCCGGACAGTCGCACCATCGTCTTCGTCACGACCGAGCCGGGCGTGCCCTTCAGCGTGCCCGTCATCTACTCTGTTCAGGAAGACGGCAAACGTTTGACACGGATCACATCCGGCGCACCGCCAAGCAGCGCGACGGGTGAAGACGCGCCACCTCCAAGCGGAGGCTTCGGCTTCGGAGGCGGCATCGGCGGTCTGAACATCTCGCGCGACGGGCGCACGCTCTTCTTCCGCGAAGGCACAAGCATCTATTCTATCCCGATGCCTTTGTCTCCAACTGGCGCGAGCAGCGCAGCATCTGGCGCAACGTCAACTGCGAGCGCGTTCGGCGGTGCGGCAGCGCGTCGTCGCATCAACTTCGTGGCGAAGGTCAAGATAGATCACGCGGCAGAATGGACGCAGATGTTCGATGATGCCTGGCGCACGATGAAGTATCGTTTTTATGATCCGAAGATGCACGGCTACGATTGGGATGCGGCACGCGAGAAATACCGCACGCTCGTCGAATATGTCGGAGACCGTCAGGAACTCCTGAACATCATCAACGAGATGATCGGCGAGTTGAACGCCTCGCACACCGGCGCTGCACCACCGCCCGCCGGACGCGAGCCGGGCGCAGTCTCGACCGGACATCTGGGCGTTGACCTTGAGCCGGACGCGCAAGCAGGCCGTTATCGCGTCTCGTACATTTACGAAGACGGCCCGGCTGACAAGGATTGGGTCAAAGTCTCTGCCGGCGATTATCTGATTGCGATTGATGGGAAAGAAGTGAAGTCAGGTGATAACTACTGGCCGCTTCTGAACTATCGTCTCAATCGCAAAGTCGCCGTCACTTTCAACAAGCAGCCGACCGCAAGTGGCGCTTGGCGCACCCGCATCGAGCCTGTCTCAATGCAGGCTTTCGCAACTCTTCACTACGAGCGTTGGGTCAAGGAGCGGCGCGCGATAGTTGATAAACTATCCAATGGGCGCGTCGGCTACATACACATTCGCGCGATGGATCAACCATCTCTCAGGCGCTTCGAGAAGGAGTTGCGCGAGTATCACAACAAGGAGGCGCTTGTGATTGACCAGCGTTGGAACGGCGGCGGCAACATCGAACAGGAACTCTTAGGCATCCTCGTCCAGCGTCAATATCAGGTCTGGCAACCGCGCGGGACAGAGGCCACGTCGCGCCCGTTCTCAGGCTTCTTCGGCCCGAAGATCGTGCTGCAAAACTGGCGCTCGGCTTCAAACGCGGAGATGTTTCCGGCTGGTTTTCGCGCGCTCGGCCTGGGCAAGCTCGTCGGCACACCGACGATGGGCGCGGTCATCGGCACGGGCAGTTACTCCTTGATTGACGGCTCGACCGTTCGCACGCCCGGCGTCGGCGTCTATCTCTTCGACAAGAAGCAGACCAACATGGAGAACTACGGCGTGCATCCAGACATCCTTGTGGAGAACACGCCGGAAGATAATCTGGCGGGTCGTGATCGCCAACTCGAAATGGCAGTCGAAGAGTTGCTCAAGGAGATAAAAGGAAGCGGCAACGCGGTTGCGAGTGGGCAGTAGTAACGATTGTTCTCGACTGCGGACGATGGATTCATCACAGAGGCGAATGAGAGCGCTGAAGAGGTGGAACTCAGTTGATGTCTTAACGCTGACGAAACACGTAACTCACAATGGCACGTCAGGCTGAGGCACTCTTTTGCCAGACAACTGTATATCGCCACAACAAATGATGCTTTGAAGTCGCGCCCGGCAAATACCGACGGCACATTTCCCTGACCTCATTCATCGTCAAATATGTCTCATGTTTGCCGTGCTCAATCCACGCTTCGCGCAATTCTTTCGGCGGTAAAAGACGGCCTGTCTTCAGGAGTCGGATCGCAAGATTAAAGGGAAACGCCAGAGCGCTGATGCACCGATCAACAAGCCCATCGGCTGCGACTAAATCCTGGATGACCAGCACTCCACCCGGTTTCAGCAAACCCTTCATCTTCGGTAATGCCAAGTCGAGCGAGAGGTGATGAAGCGTAGCGATTGAGACGACGCAATCATAGCTTTCGGCGGGCAGTTCAAGCTGCATCACGTCGCCGAGGATGTACTCGATGTTTGTGTGATGAGCAGAACGCGCTTGCGCGAGACGGAGCATCTGCGGCGATAAATCAATTCCTGTGACGTGCTGTGCGCGCCCGGCCAATTGGCGAGTAAACGCGCCAGTCCCGCAGCCAATCTCCAAAGCACTCTCACATCGCGGCATGAGATGATGCAAGAGGTAGTCGTGGTAGAAGTCGCGCTCGCACCCGGAGCGCTCTGTCAGCAGGGCGATCCGATCAAAGTCTTCACGAACCTGATGTGTTGAGACACTCATCACACTTCAATAGCGATCATGATGAAGTCGAGCGCCGATCAATCATGAAGGAGCATGACAGGCACGACACATCATTCCACCTTCACGCCTTTCCAGAACGCCACCCGCCCCTCAATCTCTGTGGCTGCTTCCTTCGGCCTTGGATAGTACCAGGCCGCGTCCCTGTTGACCTCTGTATCAACGACGATGTCGTAGTAGCTCGCCTCGCCCTTCCAGGGACAGGTCGTGTGAGTCTCACTCGGACGAAAGTGTTCGCTCTTGATTGATTCCGGCGGGAAGTAGTGATTCCCCTCCACGACAATTGTGTCGTCGCTCTCTGCCAGAATCGTGTTATGCCAGGTCGCACGCATTCATTCACCTCTGATCTTCGGGATTGAAATTCCTGGTGAGAATTATAAACGGTCATCAACGCGAATGATACTCACGACTTATTCGGCATCTGCGGAACACTACTGAATTGAAATGGTGATCGTGTATTTCGTGCTGTTCGCGCCGCCGTTGTAAATGCGTATGACGTAATCGCGCGATCTATTCGCCGTCACCGAGTAAGAAGTCTGATCGTTCTCAACAAATGCGACTTTGCCGTTATCGGATGAAAGGGTTGCCGAAATGGTTTGTCCGGCTCCGGCACGCAGAACGTAACTGCGATAATTAGGACCGGCCACACCACGATTAACTCCGATCACACCGCTCACGGTCGCCGAACTTGTGCCGCGTTTGAAGCGGATGCGACTCTGCGCCATCACATCCGCAGTTGCCAGCAAGGTCGTGAGTGTCAACGCTAAAAGTATCGAGACGTTCTTTTTCATGCTCTTCGTTTCTCCTTCTTGATGAATGATTTTTGAGTCCGCTTATTTGAGAAATCAAGCGCGAATCAGATGCTTGTCATAACCGGCACGAACTAATTCTTCGTAGGCGGCCCAGACATCGTCCGGTATTTCCTGAGAGATTTGAAATCCCTTCTCCGCATACAGCTTGATCCGCTGCAAGTCGCCAGCCATAATACTGACTACGTAATCATTTGAAAACTCCTGGTTGGAATATTTATCCAGATATTCGTCGAATGAAACACGCGGCGAGGTGACGACGAGTTCCTTTTCAGGCCATAGCTTTTTGAAGGTCGCATAGCTCCGGCGTTCCATGTACGGCTTCTGAACCAGAATAAACTTCTGCGGATTGAGATGTCTCTCCGCTAAGAGTTGTTTCGTCAGGAGAATGTTTTCGCCCGTGTTCGTTGATCTATTTTCGACAATGATTTTCTCACTCGGCACGCCCATGCCCAGCGCAATCTCTGCGAACTGATCGGCTTCGGGCACGCTCCACATCTGGCGCGTAATCGTTCCGAGTCCACCGGAGAAGATGAGCAACCCAGCCCAGCCTTCCAGAAATAACTGCGCGCCTCTCTCGGCCACCGACTTGTCGTGGCTACAGAGCACGAGAATCGCATCAGCCTTCGAGAGTTGATGATTCATCTGGTGATAGTTCCAGACCTTCTGAGCCAAAGTGTATGTGTACTCGTCCATCACTGTCAGCAAGTTAAACGACCCGCCGCATTACATCAATAGAGGTAGGGCAATAAAATAAAGAGACGCCGCGAAGTCGTAACAACTTCGCGGCGTCTTCAATTTGAAGATTTCTCAATCCGGCAGCAGAGCCTGAGGTCACTTTACTCCGAGCGGGGGCGTGACCGGCGGAAGATATGGAAGCGGATTGGTCGCTTCGCCGTTGACACGCACTTCGTAATGCAGGTGCGGGCCGGTCGAGCGTCCCGTCGAGCCGGACAATCCGATCAGGTCGCCGCGCTTGACGGTCTGACCCACCACGACATCTATGCGCGAGAGATGACCGTAGCGCGTGTTGATGCCGTTGCCGTGATCTATGTAGATGGCGTTGCCGTAGCCATGATGCCATTCGGCGGCGATGACGACACCGTCGGCAGTCGCCATGATCGGCGTGCCAAGCGGAACAGCGATGTCCTGTCCCTTATGAAACTCAGTTGATGAGCCACCGAACGGATTGCTGCGAACACCATAGCCACTGCGCAAAGGCCCCATCACAGGCCAGATGGAAGGCAGATGGGCAGAGGCCGCGCCTGCTTTTGTGGTGAAGGGATCGCGTGACGGCGATGTCACCTTCGCGCGCGAAATGATAATGATGTCGTTGGTCAGCGCGGGAGGCGTGGTGGTTTGATTTCCGGTTCGCGGAGGGTACGTCAAAGCAGTTTTCCTGACGAGCGGGGCTTGCGTAGGCTGCTTCACGTCGTCAACATCGTCTGCTTCGTCATCGCCTGATTGATCTTCATTATTAACGCGACGCGAACGCTCCTCCTGCTTGTTGCTGCCGGCACGATTGGGTCGCGTCTGCGCTGTGGCTGAAGAAATTGTGAAGACGAGACAGAGCAGAATGAAGCCAAGGCTAACTAGCAAACTGTGTCTCTGAAAGAGGCGTCGGGGATGCAGAGATGAAAACAAACTACTATCAATGGGGGAACACGCAAATGTTTTTCTAATCATTGATCCTTTCTTTCCCGGCAAGCGCTCGACGCAAAAGTATTGCTAGGGGATGCGTCAAGGCCCGCGTAAAAGCATGGTCACCGATACGGGGAAGATGCTTGTTTACTTTTAATTATTGCTAAAGGCTTGCGAGAGGTTTGCAAACCCATGACAAGGAGTTTAACTAATCAGGCATTCTCTGACAACCAGCAATTTGACCGCAGGTGTTCGACTCTAAGACGTGCCATCAATAACAAAGCATTGGAGAATTTAGCTTGAATCCGATTGTAATGGGATAAGCTGAGTTATTATGCCAGATAAAGATATTTGAGTCCGAATGTCATCTTCAGTGAAATGAATAAGCCGTCTCAGGTGAGACAATGTTTCCGTTGATTGTGTACTATTCCTCTCCGATGACCGATAATTTTTTTTCGATATTTTGATTTCGTCCGGCCTTGATATGAAGCAACGAGCAAGATGCGTCAAGAAAAACAAGAGCTAAAAGCCTTCTGGGACAGTTTTATCCGTGCTGTCGAAGCCGAGCCGCATGAGGTGGAGCGTGTTCAGGGAGCTTCCGGTCTCTATCATCAAATCACGGCGCTTGGGTTGGATAAAAGTCGCCATCGTTTGATTGTTGTCACCAGTGAAGACGGCACGCGCGCATCAATTTTAGTGCAGGCCGATCTGCAATCCGCTTTCAAGTCCGTTCAAGTTATCACAGTGCGTGCTGTCGAGAGTTCGACGAGTGACGATTCAGCTTTAGAAGATCGCAAGGCTGGACTCTGTTCTGTTCGACTCACAGACTTTTCGCCGGATGAAATCGAACTATTCTCAAGCGGCTTGGGACTTGAAGCGATCAGAGACGTGCTGCGGCGTCATCATCTACTGCAATACTTCTTCCCTGCTCCAGACCATCTCGCGCTCGGCTTGATTGAAAGCCAACGCATTCGCTTGCTGCATCAGTTGATAGATCAGCTTGTCAGAACACCCGACTTCGGGCATCCTTTTGGGCCGATGGAGTTGATGCCGCCCCAATATTCCTTTACAGAGATGGTCAGAGAGTTGCAGAATCTCGGACTGATGACAGAAAGGGAGGACGGCCTTGAGATAACCAGCGAAGGCTTGAAGGTGCGCGCTGTTGTCCGCGACAAACCGCGCGAGGCTCTGATCTTCAAGACTTTGAATCGAATCTCTTCCAACCTGTATCTCAAATCACTACTTCATCCCGATCTCTTGCGGCATGATTAACGCAAGCGCAAGTTGCAGCGATTTCAATCAAACTATCTGAATGCGTACAAAAAATCTTAACTCAAGAAAATTCACCTTCCCTCTGATAGCGTTAGTTATCGCCGTCGCACTGCTCTCAAACTGTCGGCAACGCCAGAGCGATCTCTTTATCATCGCGCTCGCCGATAAGATTCAAACGCTCGACACGCTCACGGCTCAGGCGGTTGACGCGGGCAGCGAGCGGCTGCGCCAACTTCTTTTCAATTCGCTGATCCGCAAGAATGAGAAGTTTGAGTACGTCGGAGAGCTGGCCTCGAACATTGACACCTCGCCCGACGGCCTCGCCGTCACTTTCACGCTCCACGATGGCGTCACCTTTCACGATGGCAGACCACTGACCGCCAGCGATGTGAAAGACACACTCGAGACGTTGCTTGCCAGCACCTCCGCCAAAGCAGCCAGCTTCTTTGAAGGCACAGGTGCTGCCAGACAACCTTACATCACCGGCATCGAAGCGCCCGATCCGCGCACGGTGATTATTCGTCTGCGCCATCCCTGGCAACAACTCTTCGTCAACCTCGTGCCTATCGGAATCATTCCGGCGGGCAGCATCGCTACCCAGAAGGATCACCCAATCGGCTCCGGCCCTTTCAAGTTCGTGAAATACGATTCGGCGCAGCAGATGGTTGACCTCGAAGCGAATCCGAACTACTGGGAAGGAGCGCCGCAGATTAAGACCGTGCGCATTCGCGTCATCGAAGATGCGAACGCACTGCAAGCCGAACTGCGTAGTGGAACTGTTCAGCTTGCGCCCAACGCGACGAATCTGACGCCGGATGCTTTCGGCTCGCTGGCCGAGAGTCCGAATTTGAAAGTCGAGCAATTTCCCGGCGCGAACGTCGTCTATCTGGGATTTAATACGACCACAGCGCCGCTCAATGACGTGCGTGTTCGACAGGCCATCGCTTACGCGCTTGACCGAGAGACGATCATTCACGATCTGCTCTTAAACCAAGCGCGGCTCGCACACTCGATCTTACCCGTCGAGTCATGGGCTTACACACCGGGACAGATTTACACTTACGATCCAGAGAAAGCTAAAAAGCTGTTGGACGCGGCGGGCTTCCCTGACCCGGACGGCGAGGGGCCGCAGATGCGCTTTCGCCAGCCACTCGTCCTGAAGATTTCGACGAGCGCCGCGACTCGCCAGTACGCAGGAGTCTTTCAGGATTATCTCAAACGAGTCGGCATTCCACTTGAGATTCAATCGCTTGAGAACGCGACGATCACAGACCAGCAGATCAAAGGCCAGTATCAGATGATGTCGAGGGTCTCGGTCGGCGGCAACCACGATCCGATCTTTTTACGAGACCTCTTCGCAACCTCCGGGATTCCGACGGAGGGGCACGTCGGTTTCAACCGCACGCGATACAGTAATCCGCAGCTTGATCCGATCCTGGAAGAGGCAGCTAATACTGCCGACCGTGAGAAGGCCAAAGCACTCTACTTCCGCGCGCAGGAGATCGTCAGTCAGGATGTCCCGATGTTTCCGCTCTGGTACTCTAATATTATGGTCGTCTCCCAACGTAATGTCGGCAACATTAAAATCAAAGGTGACGGCGACTGGAGCTTCATTCGCAATTTAACGATTGAGAAGTAGAGATGAAACGTCATCAAAAGTGCCATGTCACTCCGCCTGCGGCACTGCCTTGCGGTGACACTCAATTCTGCGCTTCGGAATCGTGATTTCATGTCACGAAATTGCGATTTCAAGGCACGAAATCGTAATGACGAAGATTGAAATCACGCTGACAAGACTCGAACCCACGACTGCCAGGACTTGCAATCACAATTACAAGACTCAAAATTACGATCACAGGGCTTGCAATCGTGATTGCAAGGCGCGAAATTGCGATTTTTATCTTGTGAATTACGATGTTAAGTGCCAGAATTGCGATTCCGGGCGCGGAAAGCAGGCTGTCGGCAGCGAGACTCGCAAGTTTTCTTAAGGAATTCGCATGTTTCGCTTTGCCGGAGTCAGCGACGAGCATCTCACGCCGACTCCCAACCTACGCAGTCGTCCCGGAAAGACGCAACCAATTTCCCCTGCCTCACCGGCAGGCCAACTCCTAACCAACCGTGCGACTCGCGCACAGAAAGGTATCCTTCAAATGGCTAGTCCGAAAGATAAAGAACAGAAGATGAAACGAATGCTCGACGCCTGGAGATCGCTGGCGCCTGGAAAATCATTTGGCGGGATGACGCTCGCGCAGTTTGAGGCCATCGTTCAACCCGCGCTTGACGCTCGTCAGCAACTTAGTGATATTGAAGACCAGCGCACAAAAGCAATCACCATCCGCGATGAAGCTGACGACGTTTTCGCAGAGAAAGCGATCCTCGTCGTCAACGGCGTGCGCGCTGACCCGACCGAAGGCGTCAACGGCGCGCTTTATCAAGCCTTCGGCTACACACCCACCCGCGCCCGCGGCAGCGGACTGACGCGCAAGAGCAAGAAGACGGGGACGAAGTAACAACTTAAAGGCTGGCGCGTTTGCTTAACTTAAGATAGATTGATAAGTAAACGCGCCAGCACCATTTTGTGCTTTCGGAGGACAGTCTGTTTCTAATCAATATTTGAAAAGCTTTTCAACCTCATACAAAGGTAATTTACAAGATGCCTTCGACTAACGAATGGACGTTTACAGCAGACATCGCTTCACAGATTAACATTATCCTGCAAAATCGTCCTGACTTACCTTTTTCGCTCGCTAGAGTTGAAAGGGCTGTTAAGGGAAGTAGCAAGCGCCACGATCTAAGCATCTACGACCGCAATGACAAGGTAATTCTCACCGGCGAAGTTAAAAGGCCGGAGAATCCAGACGGGCGTTCACCGTATCAGGAAGGCTTAGTGATGGACGCGCATAATAAGGCAAATCGCGCGGGCGTTGACCATTTCTTTACATGGAACATCAACAAGTGTGTGCTATGGAAGACGTTTGAGAAGGGCAAACCGATCACAGAGCGTTACGAAGAAGAGTTAGACGCTTTCGCTAGTCCGATACGCACATCCGCCGAATTAGAGCACCCGCGCGTTAAAGATCAACTCAATCGCTTCATCACAAGATTGCTGGAACGATGTGCCGCGCTCGTCACAGGCATTGAACCACTCCGACTGTTTCCGGTCGATGATAAATTCGTCCGCGTTTGGGAAGCGGGATTATTGCCCCTCGTTACCAATACGTTGCACGCTATCAACGACTGTTACGAAAAAGATAAGACGTTCAAGGCGCAACTCAACAAGTGGATGCGCGATGAGCAGGGCTGGACGCTTTCAGATGATGAGGAAATCTTGCGCGACAATCTGGAACGCGCGGCGAAGTTTAGTTGCTATGTCTTGGCGAACAAGATTGTCTTCTCGAAAGCCTTGCGGCTGCGCTTCGCTGAGATGGACGGGCTGACAATCAAGAAGTCAGTCAAAACTGGCGCGGCGCTCAAGAAAACACTCACTCAATACTTCTCGCACGCAATGGAAGAAAGCAACGACTATGAAACTGTGTTTCGCGGTGACTTCGGCGACGAGTTACCGTTTTTGAGTGATACGGCGGTTGACGGCTGGCGCGAATTGAGCGACCAGACCGATGCTTTCGACTTCACCCAAATTCCGTATGAAGTCATCGGGCAAATCTTCGAGCGCATCTTCAGTTCGGCAGAGCGCCACAAGTTCGGGATGCACTACACGCGCAGCGAAGTCGTTGACCTCATCAACGCCTTTTGTATCCGCGATGCTAATGCCAGCGTGCTCGACCCGTCGTGCGGTGGTGGCACATTCCTTGTGCGAGCATATCAGCGCAAAAAAGATTTAGCGAAAGACAGGCTGACGCATCAATCGCTTATCAGTAGCATCTATGGCTTCGACATCTCTGCTTATCCAACGCATTTGACGACAATCAATCTCGCCACGCGCGACCTGATCGAGCAGGCGAATTACCCTCTCATCGCGCGCAAAGACTTCCTCAAAGTCAATCCCGGTGATGATGTCTTTCGTGTGCCGCGTGCCGATGGTGAAACCGAAGATGGCGAATCAGACCTTGTGGAAATGCCATTTGTTGATGCCGTCATCGGCAATCCGCCGTATGTGCGCCAAGAGAAGATTAACGAATACTACGGTAAGAATTACAAGACATTCTTGCAGCAAGAGGCGGAGCGCGATGCGCCCGGTGCTGACCTTTCGGGGCGCTCTGACATCCTCTGCTACTTCTTCACGCACGGCGGCGCGTTCCTCAATGACGGCGGTTACATGGGATTGCTGACAAGCTCGACGTGGCTCGATACAGCTTACGGTTTTCGTCTGCAAAAGCATCTGCTCGACAATTACGAGATCATTGCTCTTCTCGAATCGAACCGCGAGCCTTGGTTTACAGGCGCGCGTGTCACGACCGTTGCGACGATCCTGCGTAAACAGCCCGACGCGGCGCAGCGCAATGCGAACAATGTCAAGTTTGTGTGGATCAAACAGAAGTGGGAGCAGTTTCTACCTTTCGCACAGGATGAGCACGAACGCCGCTTGCTGTTTGAGAATCTGCGCGACCGCATCTTGCGCCTGACCGAAGAGGAAGAGACGGACGTGTGGCGCATCCGTGTTGTCAATCAAGGAGAGTTGTACGAGGCTGGATGCCTGCCGATTGCGGTCAGCGAGGCGGAGGAACAGGACGAAGACGTGCTCGACGTTGGTGGTATAGAACTTGCGGGGGGGGCACGAGTTCCAGCGCGAATCAACACTCGCTTTATGAAACGCGGCTTGAAATTTCAGCCGACGAATATACAGGTTACAAGTGGGGCATCTTTCTTCGCGCACCTGAAATCTTCTTCAAGCTGCTCAGACGCGGCGGCGAAAGGTTTGTACCGCTTGGACAAATTGCTGAAGTACGATTCGGTGTTAAGTCAGGTTGCGATAAATTCTTTTACCCAGTCGATATTACTGATAAGGCTGTGGCATCTGACATGTCCGACCGGGATTTCAAAGAGAGCTATGGCATACGTCGCTCAGATACAAACAAAATCCGCATCGTACTCGCCGGAGAGAAAGAAAGACACTTGATTGAAGCCAAATATCTTGAGCCTGAAGTTCACAGTTTGATGGAGATTGATGCTGTTGAAATTGAGGAAGACAACCTTGCGCGTAGAATCTTTTTAGTATCCGAATCTCCTGAGCAGCTTAAAGGTACGCACGCTCTTAAATTCATTAAGTGGGGAGCTAGAGAAGGTTTTGATGAAGGCTCTACGGTTCAAGGTCGAGTACGAACGGGAAGAAATTGGTATGACATAACAACGCAACGACGAGGGCAGTTGTTTTTCCCGAAGTCACAGCAATACAGACATATCATTCCCGTAAACTCTAAACATCTAATCTGCAATTGCAATTTATATGATGTGTATGTCCGAGTTGGTATTAACCCAGAGCAACTTGCTGCGATCTTAAACTCAACAATCGTTGCTTTGAATAAGCATCAGTTTGGGCGTCTCATGGGGCGTGAGGGCAATCTCAAGACTGAGGTTGTTGACGTAAACATGATGCTTGTTCCCGACCCGCGTTTTGCTACTACAAGCGTGCGTCGGAGACTTGAAAGCGCCTTCAATTCAATGCGCCAGCGTAAGGCGCTGCCGCTTGTTGATGTGGATTCAACGGGAACGGATTGGACGGGTGAATTAATATTTGATGATCGTCAAAAACTCGATGATGCCGTTCTCGAATTAATTGGTATCTCTGGTAAACAAGAGCGGGAGATACTACTTGCGGAACTTTACGAAGAGGTAACAACGCTTTATCGGCAAATTCGCGCTGCCGAACGAGAGATGCAGCACCATCGCTCGGCAACTGCTCGGCAAGGCCGCGCCACCGCGCAATCAATCGCCGCAGAGATTTGGGAAAGCCTCGACACTCGCCCTGCATACCGCACGCCGCTCGACTTCGTGCCGCCCCGCGTTCGCGCCGAAACCATCAACTTGCCAGTCGAAGGACGCGCCCGCATCGTACCCCGCGATATGTTTCATCCTGATAGCCTACAGATCGGCAGCACAATCATCGAACTCGGCGATCCTGTGCGTTGCGAATTTGTCAAAGAGCTTTTCCGCATCGGCGTTAATGGCAATATCCCTGTACCCGTGCAGCCTGAACACTGTTTCAACGCTCTACGCGAACACCAAACCTACACCAACGAAACCAACGAGACTTTTCAAGGCTTCGCCGCCGCTTACACCGCAGAAGAGGCCATGCAGGAGCGAGTAATTAAGGAACTTTGGAGAAAACTAAAGGGATAGCCTGCATGAAACCGCCAAACGCGCCGTCGAGATGGCGATTGAAGAAGACGAGCCAGCCGCTTTAGAATGGATAAGGCAAAGCGGCCAAAACATTTGAAAGGACGCAGCAGAGCATTATGTTAATGGACTACATGCGAGCGGCATTGCATCACGCGCGTTACGAGATTCTGCCCGACGATAATAGTTTCTACGGGGAAATCGCGGGCTTCGACGGCATCTTTGCCAATGCGCCGACGCTCGAAGCGTGCCGTGAAGAATTAGCCGAAGTGTTGGAAGAATGGATTCTCTTTCGCGTCGCCAAAGGCTTATCTTTGCCCGTCGTTGACGGACTCAATCTGACGATCAAGGAAGTGGCTTGAACCGTGCCGCGCTTTGGTTCTATCTCTCGCAAGGATTTAATCCGCTATTTGCGTCAACTCGGCTTTGACGGCCCGTATTCCGGCGGCAAGCACCAGTTCATGCTCAAGGGCGACCTCACGCTTCGCATCCCCAACCCGCATCAAGGCGACATCGGCAGAGAATTGCTGGCGCGACTATTGCGACAGGCTGGCATAGACAGAGGCAACTGGGAACAACTCTAGCAGCTACGCCACACGCGCCGTCGAGATGGCGATTGAAGCAGACGAGCGGGCGGCTTTGAAAATGTTAAGCGCGGCGGGCGTGTTATAATTGCGTCAGCGAGGTTGTTAATGATGCAGAACACTTTGACTATCGAATATACAGACGATTTGCTGTTCGCGCTCGGAGTTTCGGATCAGGAGTTTTCCGCAGAGGCCAGACTTCTGCTGGCCGCTAAACTTTACGAACTGGGCCGAATCTCTTCGGGACAGGCGGCGCATCTGGCACAGATGAGCCGCGTCGAATTTCTCTTGTCGCTGGCACGGCTCGGTGTTCCGATGAGCAACTTAAAAACGGAAGACCTCACAGCCGAATCAAACTTCGCCCTCGATGACTGAACAGATCATCGTCAATACCGGCCCGCTCATCGCGCTCGGCAAGATGCAGGCGTTCGCCTCAATCGCCAGACTGCCTATTGACGAACTGAAAGGCAGACGCGCTGCTCTCGCTGTTGGCTTAACCGTAATCGGCTCGCTCGGCCTGATCGGGAGAGCGAAAACTCTCGGCATCATTTCAAAAATCAAGCCGTTTATCGAACAAGCCAGAAACGCCGGTATCTACTACGATCACAATTTAATTGAAGTTTTCCTCAAGTCTTTAGGTGAATAATCATTGCTGACAATCAAAACGCCTGCTCGAAACCGCCACCCGCGCCGTCGAGATGGCGATTGTTGAAGCAGGTCAGACATGGAGCATGTTAGAATCAGCAAATTGACGACCTCGAAGACCAACTGACACATGATGGTGGTCGCTCGCAGTATCGGTATCATTAAAAGGTGATAGCGACTGGAGCTTTATCCGCAACTTAACGATTGAGAAATAGAAAAATGAAAACCTTTAGAAGTTCATTACTCGTCTGCCTGTTAGCCGTCTGCTTAACAGTGCTCTTGTGTTTCGGTTGCCAGAAGCCGGATGCGTCTCAAGCGAACTCGTCGTCTGCGAATGCACCCACCAAAGTTGAAGAGACGGCGGTCACATTTCTGGCCGTCGGCGACATCATGCTCTCGCGCGGCGTGGCGATGGCGATAGATCGTGCGAACGATCCGTTGATGCCGTTCAAACGTCTGGCACCGCTTTTCAAATCAACCGACTTTAATTTCGGCAATCTCGAATCTCCGGTTTCAGGCAACGACCGAATCAACGGGCACAATTTAACCTTCAACGCTCACACGAAAGATTTGGTCGGGTTGACTGAGTACAACTTCAAAGTCCTGAACCTCGCCAACAATCATGCCTTCGATCAACACCTGGCAGGCTCGCAGTTCACACAGAAAATTCTGGCCGAGCGCGGAATCACCTACCTGGGAGTCGGAGATAGTCTGGAACAAGCCTGGCAGCCCAAAGTCTTCACGATTAATAATCTGCGAATCGGATTCATCGGAGCATCGTATGCCTCCTTCAACGATGGCGGCGTCACTCGCAATGATTACGTGGCGCGAATAGAAGATCATGAGTATCTCAAGAAAGCCATCGAGCAATTGAAATCTCAGTCCGACTTCATCATCGTGACGATGCACGCCGGAACTGAGTACCAGCCAAGCGCCGACCCGCGTCGCGCGCTTGATCGAGCACAGATAGATTTTGCTCACGCAGCCGTTGACTACGGCGCAGACTTAGTGATCGGCGCGCATCCACACTGGATTCAAAACCTGGAACAGTATAATGGTAAATATATCTTCTATTCGCTGGGCAACTTTATTTTCGACATGCGCGATCCGATAGCCAATCAGGGACTGGTCTTGAAGATTACCTTGAAGGGCCAGAGAACAACCAATCCTTCTTCATCTGCAACCGGGCCGGGAGCAGGCTTCGCAACTCACATCGAACAGATCGAGTGCATTCCAGTCATGATCGAAAACAACAGCACCCCACGTTTAGCGACCGAGGCCGAAGCGGAGCGAATACTAAAGCGCGTCGGACTGCCACAGAAAGTCATCGGCAACGCAGGGCAAGCGAAATAGCCGGGAGCCAGCCAAAGGAACTCTCGTCAGCTACACTATATCGGTTTGCAATTGGAGGCAGGCGAAGATTAACCGCAGAGGACGCAAGAGAATGCAAAATGCAAAATTAAAAATGCAAAAGTGAAGACGAAGAGCAGGCTTCTCGTTGTCTTCCATTTTGCATTTTACCTTTTTAATTTTGCATTCTTCAGGGTTCTCTGCGTTGAAAAATTCTTTATTTCAGAGTTCGCAGGTAATAGCCGATGATGAGTGTCGTCACGCCGGCGTAGTCCGCCGTCCCCGACTTGACACGATTGGCACGCAGGTAAAGGTCATTGACGCGAGAGCCGATGGTGCCGAAGATGCCACTCGCTTTCGCCCAGAAGAGCGCCGCGCGCCGCGAGTCTTCTCTGTAGCCGGGGCCTAATTGTCTGACAAATTCTTTAGCCTTCTCCGGCTCCACTCGAAAGAGTTCGTTGATCACGCCAAGCCCATTGCGATAGCCGGAGTAGCGGACGAACGGATCGCTGGAGTTGACGCACACGAGGAAGGCAACGAAATTGGCCTCCGACTCTCGAGCCACGCCGCGCTGGTGTGCCATCTCGTGCGCCATCGTGAAAGGTAGCTGGAAGTCCGGCACGTCGGCGTTGTAGTTGGCTTCAGCCGTGAACGGGAAATAGACACCGCTAATCCCCAGCCGCGTCAGGAAGCCGGAGAAGTAAACAGGCTTGGGCGGCGCGTACTCGCCACGAGGTAACAGCGAGAGTTCAGGCACGGAGTTGTAAGATTCTCCAAGCAGACGGATGATCTCTTCCGTGCCTGGGACGACTCTGCCTGTCGCATGTGTCTCATCGTAGCTCTCGTTAATTCGACGAATCATCTCGCTGCTGATCGTCTCCAGTTCCTGCGCGGTGGCAGCTCTCCGCTCGAAACCGAGCATGTCGAAGAGCAGCGGACGTTGATAGTTGAAACCGAAACAGAGCAGAAAGGCCCAGAGGCAGGCGGCCACGCACCAGAGACTGAAACGAGCGGACGCGACGACTCGCTTCCAGCGCCCAATAGGTCGCAAGTACAGCAGCAGACCCAGCCTGATGCCGCCCGCCAGGATGACGACGAGCAGAAGACAGATGAGCGCTTCTGCGACAGAGAATCCGAAGTGGCGGCTGAAGAATGAGAGCGTGTTGACGAGATACGGATAGACCGACCGGGCATACAAACGCTCTGTCAGGCTCGGAGAAAGCGCCGCCAACATCTGCATGAGCACAGCCGAGAGTAAGAGGATGAGCGGAGACCCTATTTCCCGACGAGCCTTAATCAGGAACCGAACGAAAGCTCTCGACCACCTTCTCAGCCGCCCTGATGTTGTCGGCTCCGGCGCTGCCCCGGAACTGAATTCGTCTTCCACAAGGCACATCCCTCTCAGCCTTTATAGCATCAGTGGGTTTAATATTCACACTATCTGCCAGCATCTAACGCCCGGCTCATCTGATGCTCTTAGATAAATCTTTGGCAAAGTATCCGGGCCGATACGTGAGCTTGAATTGCTCTTTGCGCAACTCTGGATTGATGATCTCAATCGTCATCTTCCGATATGTGCCGTCTCTCCTCTTATTATTGGATGAATAAGTGACCAGATATTGCGACCGGAGTTCCTGCTCGATCTGTTCAAAAGCCGCTTGCAAATCGGCTTCTTTCTTCGGGAAAAAGGCACGGCCACCAGTGCGTTCGGAGAGCGTGCGCAGCGCATCCTTGTCCACGCCCTCATAGTGTTTGCTATCGCCGATGCCAATCGCGTAAATCACTGTCTCAGCCTTGATCGCCTGATCTATCGCCACGCTTCTCTTCAAGCGGCTGCTGGTATCCTGCCCATCGGTGAGAAGAATAATCGCGCGCCGCCTTTTATCACCGCTCGGAACCAGAACTTCATTGGCAGTCACGGCGACAGCATCCCAGATCGCCGTCGAGCCTTCTCCCGGCACACGAATCCCCGGCCCAGACGGAAGACCATTGATCTTCTGACCGGAGCCTGGATACAAAGGCATCGCAACATCAACGCGCTCGAAAGCCTGGTAGATACTTATCACATTGCCGGTCAAGGGCTGTTCGAGAAAAGCATCACCAGTGAAAGCAATAAGCGCGATTTCATCCTTCCTTGAGCGAATGATTGTTTCGACAAACGAGCGAGCGGCGGCCTTCTCTTCCGGCAGCGTCCGCTCTTCAGAAGCGCTGACATCAATCAGCAGCGCAATGGACAGGAGACGATCTGTTTCACGCTCAAAGCTGGAGAGTTTCTGCGGGACGCCGTCCTCAAGCACGCGAATGTCTTCCTCTCGCAGAGTCGTGATAAAGCGATTCTGTTTATCGGTGGTTGTAAACAGCAGGTTGGTGAGATCAGTGTTGATGCGGACGACATCTTCATCCTGGTTGGCCTGCTCCTGATTATTTGGGGACTGAGAGTAAGTGTTCGGAGGCCGCGATGTGTCAGGAGCAGTTTGCGAGCGAGTTCCGGCTGGTGAAGAGGGCGACGTTTGCGCTGAGACTCCAGCTATGAGCGCACAACAAAGTAAGCAAGAGGCCAGCGATAGCGGCAATAGAAAATGGTTTCGTCTCATTCTGTAGAATATCCAGGAAATAGTGATAAGTTCTCAACCAAAGTATAGCTGATTTGATACGGATAGGAGTTACGCAGTTGAAAGTGGAATCAGCCTTCATGCTGGGAGCGCACGCATCCCCAGCGTGCTTGAGCGCTGCAAGCGCGAACAAACGGTTAGCGTGTAATCCTAAGACTCTTATCATCATAGTAATGCCAATTAAAGTAAAAGAGCGGCGTGTCACGCTAGTTGCACGCCGCTCCTGCATTGCATCTCCATGAAAGGAGAAAACACGCGCCTGTTCGCTTTGATGTGCCTCTCATCACTCCCCGCACAGAAACTTGACGGTCTTGGTCATGGTTGAAACTTGTCTTTGTCCGACCACGCGGGCCGTGATTTTAAGGGGGTCACAGAGAGCATTGCTACTTATCCAGAAAGGGGCATAGAACTTTTTACCGTCCGCACTAGCGCCTTGATAAGGGCCAGGCCCAAACGTTCCTCTGAAGATCGTTCGGCGGCCTTCCGTAGCGGTTAAGGCGATTGACTTCCCGTTGCCCGCTTCTAATTCTCCGGTGACTTCTATAATGATCAGGATAGGCCCGAACGGAGCGTTCGCTGAGGTGCTCAGCGTTTCCTCGAAACTCACTTCGGCCAGATCACCTGTTGCTTGATCATATTTCTTCACCTTGATACCCGTGATTCCCCAGTTTTTGCTCTGAGCTATGCGTGGGCTGTTGCTTATGCTGGCGGTCGGTTGGGTGTGGTGCTTCTGTGACAGTGCGGTCGGCACAATGATTGAACAAACGACGCAGATCAAGAGCGCGCGAACTGAGAGCTTCATAAGATTCTCCTTCAGATCAAAATAGTTATAATGCCTCTGGCTATCCTTTCGGGATTGGGACGACCATGTTACCACAGCCGCCCCTTCTTATTCTTCAGCGATGCGCCAATTCTCTACCTATTGACATTCGCTTGTTAATGGGAATATCGTGCGCCCGTGTCTGCTCCTTGTGTTTGTTAAAAAACGAATGAAGCAACCTTTCCTCTATCCCATTATCGCCACTCTCGCTTCACTGCTCTTGATTGGCAATGAAGCGCTCGCTCAAGGGGATGCTCCCCGCTTCGAGATTGGCGGTCAGTTCTCCTTGCTTTACCTCAACAAGCCTTCTTCACAAGGCGACGAGTTTGTTTCTGGACACGTAGCTGACCCAGGGTTCGGCGCTAGATTTACTTACAATGTGACGAATAATATTGCTCTTGAGGCTGAAGGTAACTTCTTTCCGGGACGAGATTTTCATTCGGAAGGTAGCTTCTTTCCGCGACTAAATGATGCCGACGTCGGCGTTCCGCGTGGGCATATCTATCAAGGTCAGTTTGGCGTCAAGGCCGGTAAGCGGTTCAAGAAGATCGGCCTCTTTATTAAAGGGCGACCCGGGTTCGTCGGATTCACTAAAGTCAGCCACCTTGTTGGCCTCACACCAATCACCATTATTCATCCAACTATTGGACCGTTGCAGTTTGAGAATCCTGAGTTTCGTATCGGGAAGGCGACATATTCCTCGATGGATGTGGGTGGGGTAGTAGAGTTCTATCCATCGCGACGGATTGTGACACGTCTTGATTTAGGAGATACCATCATTCGTTATGGTATCTATCGGGAGCCAGCGCCCCGTGTCTGTGCCATCATTTGTCCTCCGCCGGAGGTATTCGAGCGACCTGCTGAAACAAGGCACAATCTACAATTTAGCGCAGGCATTGGCATCAGATTTTGAGTGACAGATAACCTGCACCTAACAAATCGTTGGACCGGAGCGCGGGGAGCATGTTCTTTAACTTGATTGATAGAATCGAAGGTTGGATGTAATCGCCGCGCCCGCACAACTCTGACGTTAGGCTTCTGTTGAATGCTTATGGATATGACGCAAGGACATCAAAGCGCCACGCTATTGCGGTCAGGAATCTTTGCTCCATCCGGTGAGGAAATGCTCAGTAAAGCTATCGCTCTCACCCTCCAAACTCCTGCGCCAGATCGAGCAGAGCTTTTTGAGTCGTTGACGCAAGAAATTGTTGCCATCGTGTCAGCTTCAGACTCAGGGATGAAACCTTGGACATGTTTCGTCCATAGAGGGACTGACGGGTCACGGATATTTCGCGGTGGTATCGGGCTGTCAATTGTCATTGATCCACAAGGTCGGCTCTGGCGCGCACGGACATATGAAGACTTCGAGACGACCTACACCATAACATCTACATCATGCGAGATTGCGACGATGAAGCCAAACTACACTCTGATGAGGGAGTATGTTCTCCGCTGAGGCCATAGCATAGGCAAGAGAAACCTAACACCTATTGGGGTTTTGAGTCTCATAAGTGGTAAAGTTCCAAAAGTAAAAGCGGCGCATCCCTATCAGATACGCCGCTCTTCGTTCCCACCTACCTAAGGAGTTCTCATGCCAATAGACGGACACATTCAGCACCCGCCCCGATTGGTCGCGCATTCTATAGCGATTCTCGGTTGAGTGCGTACAAGTAATAAAGTAACCTTGGAAGCAATGAAAGCCTATTCCTTAGATTTGCGAGACAGAGTGCTCGAAGCCGCTCTGAGCGGTGAGCAGACCATCGCAGAAGTCGCTGAACTGTTCGGCGTTGGCACGACCTTCGTCAACAAGATGCTGCGCCTGCACCGCACGGGCGCGGACTTAGCACCTCGTCCGCATGGCGGAGGGCAGCAAGCGCGTTTATCAGCCGCCCATCACAAGATGCTGCACGCCGAAGTTCGCCGCCGCAATGATGCCACCCTCTCGGAGTTGCGCTCTCACCTGGCCACTCAAGCTCAAGTGGAGGTCAGCATCCCGACGCTTGGGCGTGTGCTGCAACAACTCGGCTTAGGGCGCAAAAAAAGTGTTTAGCAGCTAGTGAGCGCAACAACTATAAGCGCGCCTGGTTCTGGCGGCGTGTCCGATCTTTGAGCCAGCAGCGCCTCATCTTTGTGGACGAGGCAGGTGTCAACACAGCCATGACTCGCCGCTTTGCTCGCGCACCACGCGGAGAGCGCGCTCACGACAGCGCCCCGCGCAACTACGGTGAGCAGACTTCACTGCTCAGTGCGCTCTGCTTAGAGCGCGGGCTGCTGGCGACGATGACAGTCGAAGGTGCAGTTGACACGCTCTGCTTCGACGCTTACGTCACGCCAGTGCTCAGTCCGCATCTGAAGCGAGGCGATGTCGTGGTACTCGACAACCTGGGAGCACACAAAGCAAGTTGTCTCGAACAAGTCGCCGAGGAGTGCGGGGCGCATGTCCTGTGGCTGCCACCTTATTCGCCCGACTACTCGCCGATTGAGAACTGCTGGTCAAAGATCAAGATAGCTTTGCGTGCTGCCAAAGCCCGGACACGCGACGAACTCGAAAAGGCATTGGCGAAAGCTATCGAGCTTGTGACCAAGGCCGACATTCGAGGCTGGTTCAAACATTGCGGTTACTCAGTCGCATGCAAGTGAGAACCGCTATAAGTGAAGCCGACGCGCTCTCCGCTCTACACACCAGAAACTTCATGTAGCCGACACTTGCCCATTAAAACTTCAATCTCATTTTCCCTTATCGGCTATCTTCCAAGTCTCCGGCCAACGACAGTCTTCAGCGAATCTCTCATAAAGCATCGAGCACAAGTTTGATGCGTTCTACGGCGCTCTGTAATTTCTCCATCGAGGTCGCGTAAGAGAGACGCAAGTATCCAGGAGCGCCGAAAGCATCACCGGGTGTGACGGCGACGTGTGCTTCTTCGAGCAAGCGTGTAGTTAAATTCTCGGAAGTCTGTCCTGACAATCCCTTAACAGAGGGGAAGGCGTAGAAAGCGCCATCGGGTGTTGCGCAGCTCACGCCGGGCAAAGCGTTGAGCGCCGGGATGAGCCAGTCGCGGCGTTCACGATAAGCCTTGAGCATCTGCGAGACGGAATCCTGTGAGCCGGTCAAGGCTTCAATTGCAGCTTCCTGTGAAATCGAGGTCGGGTTCGATGTCGAATGGCTTTGCAGACAGGTCATCGCTTTGATCCACTCGCGTGAGCCGAGCGCGTAACCGATGCGCCAGCCGGTCATCGCATACGTCTTGGAAAGCGAACCGGCGATGAGTACACGGCGGCGCAAATCTTCCGGCAGTTGCGAAGCTGAAAAGGGTCGCACAGGTTCGTAAACGAAATGGCAGTAACACTCGTCAGAGATGACCCACAGCCCGCGACGGACTGCGAGCGCCAAGATTTTTTCAAACTCATCGGGCGGAACGACGAGGCCGGAAGGATTTGACGGCGAGTTGAGGATGAGCAGTTTCGAGCACGGCGTCAGCGCACGCTCCACCGCTTCGGCAGTAAGCCGAAAGCCTTGATCCTCTGTCTCGATCCAGACTGCTCGCCCGCCCGCGAAGATGATCGCTTCGGGAAACGTCACCCAGTATGGTTTCGGCACCAGCACATCGTCGCCCGGCTCGATGAGCGTCGCAATGGCATTGAAGATGACTTGCTTCGCGCCCGCCGCCGCGAGCACTTGATCGGGTTCGTAACGAGCGCCAAAATCCTCCGCGAAACGTTCACAGATCGCCCGCTTCAAACGCAACGTCCCCGCCGCCGGTGTGTACTTCGTGTGCCCGCTCTCCATCGCAGCGTAGGCCGCGCGCCTGATGTTCTCAGGCGTCGGGAAGTCCGGTTCGCCAGCCCCAAGGTCTATCATGTCCGCGCCTTCGCGGCGCAGTTGATCGGCCAGCGCAGAGACGGCCATCGTCTTCGACGCAGACATTCCGGCGACTCGCTTTGTGACTGGAAAGCCATCCGCTCCCGCAGCAGTAGCCTCTTGTCGTTCGGTTATAGTTATTGTCGCTACACTCAAGATTTAGCTCCTCTTAGCAATAATAGAAATCTGAAGGGCGTGCAGTTCATCTGTTCACAATGCTTTGCGCTTCAATCTCTTCATCTTTCTTCCGTCGTTATCTACTTCCAGCAAGCGCACTGTTGTTTCTGTTCCGCATCGTCGAAAACTATCCGCAATCGTCTCACCTATCTCGACGAAATGGTCACAGGCGAGAGCAATCACGCTCGGCCCCGATCCGCTCAAGGCAAGACCGATGAGTCCGGGCTGTCTGGGCGTCGCCAAAGCCTCAGCGAGTCCCGACACGAACGGCTGGCGATGCACTTGATGCAAGCGATCCTGCATCGCCTCCCACAAGAGATCGTAAGCTCCCGTGCCCAGCGCCGCGCCGAATAAAGCTGCGCGCTGAAGATTATGCACGGCGTCTTCACGCTCGACTGTGTGCGGCAGCGCAGAGCGTGCCAACGTAGTCTTCAAAGACGTGTGCGGAGAAACGACGATCACTTTAATCTCAGGCGGCCAGTGTCTCTTGACCGCGAGCACGTTTCCATCCGACTTCACGCAGGTGACGACCCATCCGCCATGTAACGCCGCTGCGATGTTGTCGGCATGGCCTTCCATCTCAAGCGCATAACGCAGCACGGTATCGTCGGTAAGCTCTCTGTCACAAACAAACGAGAAGAGTGTGAGACCGGCTATGATTGCTGCTGCACTGCTGCCCAAGCCCCGTCCAAGCGGCACTTCGTTATGAACAGCGAGCCGCACGGGTGGAAGGCTTAAGCTTTCGCGGTCGGCGGCCAAACGCATCGCGCGAAAAATCAGATTATCCGTCGCGCGCGGCAACGCTCCGTCTTCCTGCTTGCCTTCCCCACGACTGCGCACGCGGCACGGCTCGCTCGCTCCCTTCAAGACTGTGGCTCTCACAGTCAGATAAAGTTGTAGAGCAAGACCAAAGCAATCAAAGCCTGCGCCGAGGTTTGAGGTTGACGCGGGCACGCGCACTTCAAACTTGCGGGCACACCTCTCATTTATTTCTCCGCCATCCTCGACGGTGACGACGGCTTCTCTTTCCACGCGCTCAGTTGACCCTCTCGTTGACAAGATCATAGTCAGTCCCCTGCCGTTTAAGGTGATCAAGGATCGCGGCCTTCGTCGCCTTAACGCGCGAAGGAGGATTGCTATATGTGCCCGCGAGGCGGCGCTCCTCTTTGCTCTTCTCTGGCGAGCGGTCATGCGTGAAGAGTGTCTCGCGATGATAATTGATGGCGTAATCCGTATCCTTCAAAACGTGGCCGGTCAACACGGCCACCACGTCTTCGTCGGCACGGATAAGGCGATCTGCGACCATTCGCTTGAGTCCCGCCACAGTGGTTGCGGAAGCCGGTTCGCATCCGATGCCATCGCGCCCGATGATTGCTTTCGCGTCAGCAATCTCCTGCTCGCTGACGCTCAAAGCGCACCCGCCCGTCCACATCACCGCACGCAGAGCCTTCTTCCACGAAACCGGCGCGCCAATCTTGATCGCCGTCGCCAGCGTCTGCGGCTGCTCGACGGGCGTAAATATATCGGAGAGGATTCTTTCTGCTCGATGAGGTGCGGTTGGTTCGGACTCATGCGCAAACAAGCGTGCGAAAGGCGCAGCCCCTGCCGCCTGAACAACTGACAGGCGCGGCATCCGATCAATCACACCCATGTCGAACAACTCCTTAAACCCTTTGCCGAGCGCCGCGCTGTTGCCTAAGTTTCCGCCCGGCACGACGACATGATCCGGCACACTCCATCCGCGTTGTTGCAGCAACTCTGCCGCAACCGTCTTCTGCCCTTCAATCCGAAACGGGTTGATGGAATTTACGAGATAGATTGATTCGTCCTCAGCTATCTCTCGAATGACGCGCATCGCATCATCGAAAGTGCCGTCAAGTTCTAAGACGGCTGCGCCGTAGTCCAAGCTCTGCGCCAACTTTGCATGACTGATCTGGCCGCGCGGTACAAGGATCGCGCACTGCAAGCGTGCGCGTGCCGCATACGCCGCAAGACTCGCCGCAGTATTGCCCGTGCTTGCACAGACCACTGTCTGCGCACCCAGGATCACGGCCTGTGTGACTGCGGTCGTCATGCCAGTGTCTTTGAAGGAGCCGGTCGGATTGCAGCCCTGATGTTTGAGTGTGAGCGCGTGGAGCTTACAGTATTCGGCGGCGCGCGGCGCGTCGTAAAGCGGCGTGTTGCCTTCAGTGAGCGTGACTACAGGAGCGTCATCGTCAAACGGCAGCAACTCACGATAACGCCAGACGCCGCTCCGGTCGCGTTGGTCAAACGATGTGAGGCGCTCAGACCACAAGGCGCGTAGATGCTCACCGCTCACAGACGGCTCCATCTCCCGCTCGACATCAAGCAAGCCACCGCAACGCGGGCACACATACAATCGGTCATCAAGCGCGTAGAGCGCGCCGCACAGTGGCTCGATGCAGCGTTGTGTGGCGCGAGTGCTCGTAGCTTTCAAAATCGTTTCCGGCACTCCTAGACCTCCACCCATGCGCTCTCAGTTTCAGGAGTCTCGAACCGAGAGGCTCTGCGTTGTAAGCCGAACTCGTTGTGAACTGCCAGCACGGCCTCGCGCATCGCATCGGCTTCGATGACGAACGAGACATTGTACTCCGAAGACCCCTGCGCGATGGCGATGATGTTGACGCCTTTTCTTCCTAAAGCGCTGAAAGTACGACCGGCGATGCCGGGTGTGCCGCGCATCCTATCGCCGACGACGGCCACGATGGCAATCTCATGTGTGACGTTGATGTGCTCCACCTGATGATGCGCCAGATCGAGCGCAAATTTCTGGCGGAGCATTTCGACCGTGCACGCGACATCCGTCGAATCAACGATAAAGCAGATGTCATTGCCCGACGACGATTGCGAGATGAGCAGAACATTAGCGCGGGCTTCGGCGGCAGCGGCGAAAGTTTTGGCTGCGACGCCGGGCAGACCGACGATGCCGCGCCCTCCGACTGTGATGAGGCTCACGTCTTTAATCGCGGTGATGGCCTTGACGCCTCTCGCGGTCGGATGTCCTGTCGCGGTGATCTTGGTGCCGCGCTGCTCAGGCTGAAAGCTATTGCGAATCCAGACCGGGATGCCGGCTTCGGCGACAGGCCGCAGGGTTTTCGGGTGCAGCACCTTCGCGCCGAAATAAGCCAACTCCGCCGCTTCGTTGTATGAGATTTCGCGCAGCGTGCGCGCGTCCGCGACGAGGCGCGGGTCAGCCGTGAGCACGCCGTCAACGTCAGTCCAGATGATGACCTCAGAGGCCGTGAGCGCCGCTCCCAGAATCGTCGCGGAATAATCCGAGCCGCCGCGCCCAAGCGTCGTCAGCGTCCCTTCGACGGTCGCACCGATGAAGCCTGTCACGACCGGAATCACGCCATCTTCGATCAACGGCAAGAGCCGCGCGGTGGCGCGCTCACGAGACTGATTCATCAGAGGTTCAGCCCGACCGTGTTCATTGTCTGTAACGATCAACTCCGTCGCTTCGACGGCCATGCCCTTGAGTCCCAACGCACAAAGCGCGCTCGCCAGCAGGCGTGCAGACAATCGTTCGCCCGCGCTTGAAATAGTGTCGAGCGCACGCGATGTCAATTCACGCAAGAGGGCTGTGCCCTGACACAGGCTCGCAACCTCTCCGAGAATCCGCTCAGTCTCGGCGACCAACTGTGCGCGCCTGCTGCCATCGCTGACAAGAGTTTCGATGGCCGCCAGATGTTGCGAGCGAAGTGCCTCGACGAGTTTGCCAGCCGCTTGAGCATTTCCCGCGCCGGACGCTCTCGCCGCTTCAATGAGACGATTGGTTACGCCGCTCATCGCAGAGACGACGACGACCAAAGAACCTTTATCGTCGGCGATAATTTCCGCTGCTCGCCGGATACACGTGGCATCGCCGACGGACGTGCCGCCGAACTTCATGACACATATCTTCTCTCTCGTCACCTCAAGCCCTCTTTCAAACGCTGCCCGCTGTGCTCAGCAACAGATCGCCAGCTTGTTCATCAACTATCGGCAGCACGCCGTCGCGTGTCAGCTTGTACTCGACGGAATCCAGAAGCGCGCGCCAGCTCGCCTCGACGATATTCGCGGAAACGCCGACCGTTCCCCACTGCTCGCGCCCATCGCCTGAGAAGATCAAGACACGCACAAGGCTCGCCGTGCCTGACAGATTGCTGGTAATGACACGCACCTTGTAATCAACCAGGCGCATCTCTGCCAGCGTCGGGTAAAATCTTTCAAGCGCGCGGCGCAACGCTTTATCAAGCGCGTTGACAGGCCCATTGCCGGTCGCTGCCGTGTGTTCTTCGAGACCATTGACCTTGACTTTGACCGTCGCTTCGCTCATCGGCATCAACGCGCCGCGATGCTCGTCTATCACGCGGAAGCCCAGCAGTGCGAAGTATGGCTGATGCGCGCCGCAGAGTTTACGCACCAGCAACTCAAAACTCGCTTCCGCCGCTTCAAACTCATAACCTTCATGCTCCAACCGTTTCAACTCTTCAAGGACATGCTGCTCATCGCCGACTTCCAGCCCAAGCTCGCGTGCTTTGGCGAGCACGTTGGCGCGGCCTGAGAGATCGGAGATCAGCACGCGCCGGTGGTTGCCAACCGCTTCGGGCGCGATGTGTTCGTAAGTTTCCGGGTTGCGCTCGACTGCCGAGACATGCACGCCGCCTTTGTGCGCGAAGGCGCTCGCGCCGATAAAGGGCGCACGAGAATCAAACGACAGGTTGGCGATTTCGCTGACGAAGCGCGCCGTCTCACCCAATTTCTTGAGTCGCTCAAGGCCTAAGACCTGATGCTTGAGCTTCAATTCCAGATTAGGAATCACGGAACAGAGATTGGCGTTGCCGCAGCGCTCGCCGTAGCCGTTGATCGTCCCCTGCACATGCCTTGCTCCGGCGGAGACTGCCGCGAGCGTGTTGGCAACAGCGAGGTCTCCATCGTTATGACAGTGGATTCCGAGCGGCACGTTTATTTGCCTCGCCACATCGCGCGTGACCTGCGCGATTGTCTCCGGCAGGCTTCCCCCATTGGTGTCGCAGAGCACGATTCGGTCTGGCGCGGCGGCGGCAGCCGCGCGAAGAGTTGCGAGCGCATAGTCAGGGTCGGCTCCATAACCATCGAAAAAATGTTCGGCGTCGTAAATGAGAAACGGCACACGCTCTCGCAAATAGCTCACGGTGTCCGCGATGATTTCGAGATTCTCTTCCGCGTTCAGACGCAGCGCATCCGTGACGTGCAGCAGCCACGACTTTCCGAAGATTGTCACAACAGGCGTTTCCGCTTTCAGCAATGCTTGAATACTCGCATCTTCCGCGCAGGAGAAACTCTTGCGCCTGGTCGCGCCAAACGCGGCGAGGCGCGCATGTTTTAATTTAAGGCTGTGCGCCTTCTCGAAGAAGGCCATGTCGCGCGGATTCGAGCCGGGCCAACCGCCCTCTATGAAGTCCACGCCGAGCGTGTCCAGCATCTCCACGACGCGACACTTATCATCGGCAGAAAAGTTGACACTCTCGCCCTGTGCTCCGTCGCGCAAGGTTGTGTCGTAGATTTCTATTCGTTCATTCATTGCTTTCACTCACGGTGCTTTCATTCCTGATGCTTTCACTCATGAGCTTGCGCTCTTCTCCGCATCTCCATCCGTGATTGCACCCTTGCTGCTGCTCGATACCAGCCTGGCGTATTTCGCCAACACCCCACGAGTGTAACGTGCCTGCGGTGGATGCCACGCGGCGCGTCTGCGCTTCAATTCGCCGTCGGAGATGTTAAGTTGCAGCAGGCGGGCTTCGGCATCAATGGTGATGAGATCGCCCTCTTCAACGAGCGCAATCGCTCCGCCCACAGCAGCCTCCGGCGCAACGTGCCCGACGACCATGCCGTAAGTGCCGCCGGAGAAACGCCCGTCTGTGATGAGCGCGACCGCGTCACCGAGTCCCGCGCCGATAATGGCTGAAGTCGGCGCAAGCATCTCGCGCATCCCGGGGCCGCCTACGGGGCCTTCGTAGCGAATGACTATCACATCACCCGGTTTAATGTTCCCGGATAAAATCGCTGCGAGACATTCTTCTTCCGAATCAAAGACGCGCGCCGGGCCTGTAATCTTCGGTTTCTTGACGCCAGTGATTTTTGCTACCGCGCCTTCCGTCGCCAGATTGCCTCTCAAGATTGCCAAGTGCCCGTGTGGATAAAGCGGTCTGTTCCACGAACGTATCACATCCTGATCGGCGCGCGGCTCAGATGGCACATCCTTGAGAACTTCTGCGATGGTTTCTCCCGTGATGGTGAGCGCGTCACCATGAAGCTGCCCATGCGCGAGCAGCATCTTCATCACCTGCGGGATGCCGCCCGCTTTGTGCAGGTCTGTGGCGACGTACCTGCCGGAAGGTTTAAGGTCGCACAAGACTGGCACACGCCCGCGAATCTCCTCGAAGTCATCAAGCTCAAGCGGCACATCAGCGGCGTGCGCGATAGCTAACAAATGCAGCACCCCATTGGTTGAGCCGCCCGTCGCCATCACGACCGCAATCGCATTCTCGAAAGCCTTTCTGGTGAGAAGCGTTCGCGGCAGAATCTCTTTGCGGACGGCTTCGGCCAGAACCTCGCCGGATTGCGCGGCGCTCACACGCTTCTCTTCATCTTCGGCAGTCATCGTTGAAGAGTAAGGCAAGCTCAAACCCATCGCTTCGATGACCGCAGACATCGTGTTGGCCGTGTACATGCCGCCGCATGAACCTACTCCCGGACAGGCACGACGCTCGACTTCCAGCAACTCCGTTTCGCTGATGCGATGCGCGCAGTATTGGCCGACGGCCTCGAATGCGCTGACAATTGTTAAGTCTCGTCCATTGTAATGACCCGCTTTAATCGTGCCGCCGTAAACAAAGATGGACGGGATATTCATGCGGGCGATGGCGATCATCGCGCCCGGCATGTTCTTGTCGCACGCACCAATTGCAACCAGGCCATCCACGCTCTGCGCCTGGCAGACCGTCTCAATGGAATCGGCAATCACTTCGCGCGACACCAGGCTGTACTTCATTCCTTCAGTGCCCATCGAGATACCATCACTGACTGTGATCGTGCCGAAGGTCTGCGGCATTGTGCCTGCCTCACGCAGTACGGCAACGGCGCGCTCCGTGAGATCATTCAATCCAGCATTGCACGGCGTGATGGTGCTATAGCCGTTAGCCACTCCGATAATCGGCTTCTCGAAATCGTCGTCACCAAAACCGACGGCACGCAGCATGGCGCGGTTGGGCGCGCGTGTGACCCCCTGTGTGATAATTTTGCTTCTACTGTTACTCATTTTAATTTCAACCATTCGCCAGGCAGGTTGGTTTTCCTGTACCTCTTCTAATTAACTTTCCCGCCCAGTGCGACAGCGCGTTGATACGCAGCCCAGACCGCTTTTGAAAGCACAGTCCGCAGACCGCCTTTCTCCATTTGATAAATCGCTTCCGCCGATGTGCCGCCGGGCGAGGTGACCATATTGCGCAACTCCGCCGGATGCTTGTGTGATTCCTGCGCAAAGAGCACGCTGCCGAGCATTGTTTGCAGGACGAGTTCCTGCGCCACGTGGCGCGAGAATCCCATGTGCACTCCGGCATCCACGAGAGCTTCCATCACCAGAAAGATGTAGGCCGGGCCGGTCGCCGAGAGCGCCGTCGCCATATCAATCATGTGCTCTTTTTCGACGAGCATCTCGCGGCCTAACGCGCCGAGCATCGCACGAATCTGCTGTTGCTGTCGTTCGTTGACTTCAGGCGTTGCCACCCACGCCGTCATGCCCTGGCCTATCTGCGCGGGTGTGTTCGGCATCGCACGCACAACCCGTCCGTGTAGAAGCTCGCCTGAGATGGTCTCGATTGTCGCGCCTGCAACAATCGAGATGACGAGTTGATCCTGATTGAGCGCACCTTTCAATTCATCAAGCACGCCTCCCAAGCGTTGCGGCTTGACGGCGAGGATCACTATTGACTCGCCACCTGATTCGGAAGAGATATTCTCTTGACGCTCGTCCAAACTCGCTGCCGCGCGATTACTTTCCACCATCCGAATAGCATATTTGGCTTCCAACTCTTCACGTCGAGTTACGCGCGGATGGCTGCCGATGATCTGCGCGGGGTTCACCAGTTGCTTCTTGAGCAATCCGGCGATGATCGCTTCGGCCATCACACCGCAACCAATGAACGCCAGCCGAACACTACTCAGCGCTTCAGGTTTATTCTCGTCGGTCATGCTTGAATTCTGCGACATCCTCTTGAATCTGTCACGCTCTCGCTTCCGGCGCAGCCGCGATAGTCATTCAAGTGTGCGCCTCGACGGGTTGGAGAGCGACCGGGTGAAGCCAGTCTTTGTATCGCGGTTGACGCCCCTTCGTAATAGCGAAGAAGACCTGCTGAATCTCGTCCGTCACAGGGCCGCGAGGGCCACGACCAATCAACTTTCCGTCAACTTCGCTAATCGGCGTCACTTCGGCTGCCGTTCCGGTGAAGAAGGCTTCACCGGCAGAGAGCAAATTATCAAGATCAAGGGCCCGAGAACGTCACACTACTCCTCCGCAGTTTTCTGCTCAGACAGCCCAGAGCGATTGTTCCGGGTCGTAGTGGAGAGAATGATCTTCGCCTGTGAGCCAGTCGCGTCGCGTGGGCGCGCAGATGTCCAAGGCCACCGTATCTTCGAGCGCTTCGGAAGAGTGCTCAACTCCCGGCGGGATGTTGAGCATCTGATTCGCCGCGAGCGTCACATCGCCGCTTGGTAGGTGAAAGCGCCATGATCCTTTGAGCACCAGAATCATCTCCTCGTTTTCGTGCCGGTGCGAATGCGTGATTGCTCCCTCTTTTACTTCGACCCGCGCCACAGTGATGTTCTCACCGATGGCGACTTTTCTTAGATAAAGCTCGGTGATCTCTTCCGCCTTGATATGATCCCAATCGTAGAAACCCATTTGTCAACCCTTCCTTAATTCTTTGCCTTGTCAACCAGCCTGCTCTCGGAGAGCCAGGGCATCATCGCGCGTAATTTTGCTCCCGTCCGCTCGATCTGATGCTCTCGCATCTGCGCTTCGAGTTCGTTAAAACGCTTGCGCCCATTGCCGCTCTCTTTCATCCACTCGCGCGCGAAAGCACCCGATTGAATCTGCGCCAGTAAGCCTTTCATGCGCTCCTTCGTCTCGTCGTTGACCACGCGCGGCCCGCGCGTCATATCTCCATACTGCGCCGTGTTGGAGATCGAGTAGCGCATCTCGGAGATACCGCCTTCGTAGATGAGGTCAACGATCAACTTCATTTCGTGCAGGCACTCGAAGTAGGCCATCTCCGGTTGATAGCCCGCCTCGACGAGCGTTTCAAATCCTGCTTTGATAAGCGAGGTCAGACCACCGCAGAGCACAGCCTGTTCTCCAAAGAGGTCAGTCTCCGTCTCCTCACGAAAATTAGTTTCAATGACGCCCGCGCGACCACCGCCGATGGCTGAAGCGTAAGCCAGTCCGATCTCTTTGGTCTCACCCGTCGGGTCTTGATGAACGGCGAGGAGGCACGGCACGCCAGCGCCTCTCTTATACTCGTGTCGCACCAGATGTCCCGGCCCCTTCGGCGCGACCATAAAGATGCTCACGTCTTCCGGCGGTTTGATAAAACCGTAATGAATCGAGAAGCCATGCGAGAAGGCCAGATACTTGCCCGGCGTCATTGACTCGGCAATTTCCTGAGCATAAACATCCGGCGCAAGTTCATCCGGGACCAGCATCATCACGATGTCGGCTTCGGCAGCCGCCTGAGCAGGAGGCAAGACACGCAAGCCGACAGCTTCAGCCTTCGCGCGCGAAGGACTGTCTGGGCGCAAGCCCACCGTCACGTTGCAGCCTGAATCCTTCAGGTTGTTGGATTGAGCAAAGCCCTGGCTGCCGTAGCCGATAACACTGATTCGCTTTTCGCGCAGCGCATTAAGGTTCGCGTCGTTGTCATAATAAACTTTCATCACTTTGTTCCTCGTCTAAGTTGAATTAAACATTTCGGATTGCGACTATCGTGCGACCTCTATCAATATTGCCTGATTAAGCAGGCGGCACGGACACTGATGACGTATCATTCTCTTCGCCAGCTTCTGCATCCTGAATATTCGACAGGCGACCGATGGCGATGCAGCCCGTGCGAGTGAGGTCGCGGATGCCGAGCGGACGCAGTAGCTCGATAAATGCCTCGACCTTTTCTTTGTTGCCCGAAGCCTCGACGATCATTCTCTCCTGCGAAATGTCCACGACCTTCGCGCGAAAGACAGAGATCAGGCTTAAGACCTCCTGCCGCATCGCGCCCGCCGTCGCCTCGACATCAATGAGCGCCATCTCGCGCTCGATGTGTGGGCACTTCGTGATGTCCTGCACCTCACGCACGCGCGCCAGTCGCTCACACTGTTTGACGATTTGCTCGACGGTGCGATCATCGCCGCGCGTTACTATCGTCACGCGCGACCAGTGCGGGTCAGGCGTCTGCCCGACCGAAACTGTTTCGATGTTGAAGCCACGCGCGCTGAACAACCCGACGATGCGTGAAAGCTCGCCCGGCTGATCGGCAACAACAATGGAAAGTGTGTGACGCACTGTTTAAGGGATGAGGGCGGAGGGATGAGGGATGAATGAAAAGCCATTGAATCATTGATTCGATGAGCGATTCACTCAATCTCTTTCATCCCTCATCCCTCATCCCTCATCCCTTTCTTGAGTTATCATGTCGCGCGAATTTGCTCCGGCGGGAACAATCGGAAAGACGTTCTCTTCCTTTGTGACCACCACATCAATCACCGCAACTCCTTTGTGTGCGAGACCTGCGGCGAGCACGTCGTGTAATTCGTCCGGCCTTGTGGCGCGGACGCCGAGAGCGCCGTAAGCCTCCGCGAGTTTGACGAAATCCGGCGAGACGGAAAGATCAACTTCCGAATAGGCGCGGTCGTAAAACATCTCCTGCCACTGGCGCACCATTCCCAGATAACCGTTGTTCATAATCACCACCTTCACAGGCAAGTCGTACTGCACAGCCGTTGCCAATTCCTGATTGGTCATCTGGAAACCGCCGTCGCCGACCACCGCGATAACCGATTGATCGGGCATCGCCAGTTGCGCTCCGATAGCCGACGGCAGGCCGAATCCCATCGTGCCCAAACCGCCGCTCGTGATCCACTGTCGTGGGCGCTTGAGTGGATAAAACTGCGCCGCCCACATCTGGTGTTGCCCGACATCTGTGGTGATGATCGCTTCGCCCTTCGTCAGCGCGTGAAGCTCACGGATGACGGTCTGAGGCTTGATCTGTTCTGCGGAACCGGAGAAGCGCAGAGGCTGCTCGCTCTGCCAGTCGTGCAAGCGCGACCACCAGGGCTTCCGACGCGCAATGCTCTCGTTAAGCTCTTGTTGCCCGCGCGCTTTAACATCTGCGTGCAAAGCCAGCAGCGCTTCGCGCGCATCGGCAGCAAGCTGAAGTTCCGGCGCGCGATTCTTGCCGATGTTGGCGGGATCAATATCAATGTGGATAACGCGCGCGTTGGGTGCGAACGTGGCGAGCTTTCCTGTCACGCGGTCATCGAAGCGCACGCCGACGGCAACGAGCAGGTCGCTCTCCGCGACAGCCATATTCGCCGCGTATGTTCCGTGCATCCCAAGCATCCCCAGTGAAAGCGTATGTGCCGAAGGGAATCCGCCGAGTCCCATCAGCGTCGGTGTGACCGGAAGTTGCAACTCTTCAGCAAAGGCGCAGAGAGCATCAGCCGCGCCCGCATTGACGATGCCGCCGCCGACGTAGAGTACCGGACGTTCTGCACGCATAATGGCCGAAGCGGCTTGACTGACGGCGCGCGGGTCTGGCTTCTTCTTCCGCTCAACGCACGGGAAGCTGATCCGCTCAAGCCGCGAATAAGAGGCTCGCGCTGCCGATACGTCCTTCGGAATATCTATCACGACAGGGCCGGGTCTCCCTGTTCGCGCCAGATGAAAGGCTTCGTGAACAATTGCCGCCAGATCGCGCACGTCACGCACGAGGTAGTTGTGCTTCACGCAGGAGCGCGTAATCCCAACTGTATCCACTTCCTGAAAAGCATCTGTCCCGATGAGCGGGAGCGGCACCTGTCCGGTGATAACCACAATCGGAGTTGAATCCATGTAAGCGTTGGCGATGCCGGTCACGGCGTTGGTCGCGCCCGGCCCCGAAGTGACCAACGCTACGCCGACTCGACCGGACGCACGCGCGTAACCTTCGGCCATGTGCACCGCTCCCTGCTCGTGACGCACCAGATAATGCGTGATGCGGTTGCGCGCTCGCCACAACTCGTCATAGATGTGCAGCACGGCTCCGCCCGGATAGCCGAAGATCGAATCCACGCCCTCATGCAGAAGAGCCTCGATTAAAATTTCAGCGCCGCGCGGCAACTTGGTTTCCACGTGTGAAAGTGGCAGGTCGGCGGTTGGTATCAGAACTTGTGGTTGTGCACTCATTTGTCTCTTTGTATCTCAAATTTGAAATCTGGAATTTGAGATTTGAAATTAAAACTCAGGTCAGGAATCTGAAATCTATTGCGCGCTTACGGCAGCGTCGTCTCTCCCATTAAAAATTTATCAACGCCTTTCGCGGCGCGTCGTCCGTCAGCGATGGCCCAGACGACCAGAGATTGCCCGCGCGCCATATCACCGGCAGCGAAGACTTTCGGCACACTGGTTAGTTTGTCTTCGTCAACCGCAACGTTTCCACGTTCGTCAATCAGGACGCCGAGTTGCGAAAGCAAGCCATCAACTTCCGCGCCGAGGAAGCCCAAGGCAAGCAAGATCATCTGTGCGGGCCACTCTCTCTCTGTGCCCGGAATCTCTCGCATGACAGGCCGCCCGTTGTCGCCCTTAATCCACTCGATGTTCACGGTCTGAACTCCGCATACGCGGCCTTCGCCGTCGCCGACAAAGCGCTTGCTCACGATGGAGTAGGTTCGCGGGTCTTGCCCGTAGAGAGCGGCGGCCTCTTCCTGCGCGTAATCGAGCCGGTAAACTTTAGGCCACTGCGGCCAGGGATTGTCAGGTGCTCTTTCAGTGGGCGGCTGCGGCAAGATTTCAAACTGCACGAGACTCTTGCACCCGTGTCGTAAGGAAGTGCCGACGCAGTCCGTGCCCGTATCGCCGCCGCCGATGACGATGACATCTTTGCCCTTCGCGGAGAGATAGAGTCCGTCTTGATGGTCGCTGTCCAGAAGGCTCTTGGTGTTGGCGTGCAGGAACTCCATCGCAAAGTGGATTCCCTGAAAGCGTCGCCCTTCGATATTGAGATCGCGCGGGCGCGTCGCACCGCCGCAGAGCACGACCGCGTCGAACTCTTCCATCAATTGATCGGTGGAATAGTCGCGCCCCACCTGCGTGCTCGTGACGAAGCGGATGCCCTCTTCAGTCATCAGACCAACACGACGCTGAACAATCGTCTTTTCAAGTTTCATGTTCGGGATGCCGTACATGAGCAACCCGCCGATTCGATCTGCGCGCTCAAAGACCGTCACATAATGTCCGGCGCGATTGAGTTGAGCAGCGCAGGCCAGACCCGCGGGGCCAGACCCGATCACCGCAACCTGTTTGCCGGTACGCTCGGCGGGCGGCTCTGCGATGACCCAGCCAGACTCAAAACCTTTGTCAATAATCGCCTGCTCGATGGTCTTGATCGTGACCGGAGAATCATTGAGACCCAGCACGCAGGAGCCTTCACACGGCGCGGGGCAGACGCGGCCAGTGAACTCAGGAAAGTTGTTGGTCTGCTGAAGGCGTTCAAGCGCGTCGCGCCAGTGCCCGCGATAGACCAGATCATTCCACTCAGGAATGAGATTGTTCACAGGGCAGCCCGCAGCCATGCCATTAATCAGCTTGCCCGTATGACAGAACGGCACACCGCAATCCATGCAGCGCGCGCCCTGCTCGCGCAGGCTCACTTCCGGCACGTGCTCATGAAACTCCCGCCAGTCCGAGATGCGCTCGGCTGCTGGCCGTGCGACCGGAAGGCTGCGCGTATATTCCATGAATCCTGTAGGCTTACCCATAACTCTTAAGGGATGAGGGCGGAGGGATGAGGGATGAAGCAGAAAAGCATTCACCCGTTTTTATTCATCCCTCATCCCTCATCCCTCATCCCTTTATTTTCCTCCGACGCGCGCCAGGTCGTGCGAGTTCAACTCGAAGGCGGCCATCTCCGCTTCTTCGCCTGTCATGCCGTTCTCTCTCATCCGTTTTTGCGCGTCGAGCACGCGCTTGTAATCATGCGGGATGACGCGCACGAATTTCGGCAGCCATTCCTCCCACGCGAGCAGCACTTCTGTGGCGCGACGACTCGCGGTGTATTCGGCGTGACGAAAGATCATGTCTTTCAATGACTCAATCTCTTCGGCGTCTTCGACTCGCGTGAGTTCGATCATCTCCGTGTTGCAACGACCAAGAAAATCGCCGCGCTCGTCGAGGACGTAAGCGATGCCACCGCTCATCCCGGCGGCGAAGTTGCGACCCGTACCACCGAGCACAACGACGCGACCTCCGGTCATGTATTCGCAGCCGTGATCGCCCACAGCTTCGACCACAGCCATGACTCCGCTATTGCGGACACAGAACCGCTCGCCCGCCACACCGTTGATGTACGCTTCACCGCTGGTCGCACCGTAGAGCGCGACGTTGCCGATGATGACATTCTCTTCGGGGATGAACGTTGCTGACTTCGGTGGATAGACGATGACTTTTCCGCCCGACAATCCCTTGCCGACGTAATCATTCGCGTCGCCTTCGAGCGTGAGTGTAATTCCGCGCGGCACGAATGCGCCGAAGCTCTGTCCGGCAGAGCCGTTGAATTTCAATTGAATGGTATCGGCGGGCAATCCTGCTGCCCCGTAACGTCTGGTCACCTCGCTGCCGAGCATCGTGCCGACTGCGCGGTGCGCGTTGCGAATCTCAATCGTGGCTGAGACGTGCGTTCCGTTTTCGAGAGCAGGTCGGCACAAATCAAGCAGCAGGCTGCGGTCTAAAGTTTTTTCCAGTTCATGATCCTGCGCGATCTGACAGTAACGTCCCCACGTCTCCGGCACTTGCGGTTGATATAAAATCTGCGAGAAGTCCAGACCGTGAGCTTTCCATTGCTCGACAGCCGGGCGCATCTCTATGCACTCTGTATGTCCGATCATCTCGTTCAGGTTGTGGAAACCAAGCGCGGCCATCAACTCGCGCACTTCCTGCGCGATGAAAAGCATAAAGTTGACGACATGCGTTGCGTCGCTGCCGAACTTCGCTCGCAAGCGCGGGTCTTGCGTGGCGACGCCGACTGGGCAGGTGTTCAGATGACAGACGCGCATCATGATGCAGCCCAACGTGACGAGCGGCGCGGTGGCAAAGCCGAACTCTTCTGCGCCGAGCAGGGCGGCGACAACGACATCGCGGCCTGTCTTCAATTGTCCATCGGTTTCGATTGTGATCCGGCTGCGCAGGTTGTTGAGGAGCAGGGTCTGATGAGTTTCAGCAAGACCAAGCTCCCAGGGAACGCCCGCGTGCTTGATGGAAGTCTGTGGTGACGCGCCCGTGCCGCCGTCGTAGCCGCTGATGAGCACCACGTCTGCGTGAGCTTTGGCGACGCCCGCTGCGATTGTTCCGACGCCGACCTCTGCGACGAGCTTGACGCTGATGCGCGCACGCGAGTTTGCATTCTTCAAGTCGTAGATCAACTGCGCGAGGTCTTCGATAGAATAGATGTCGTGATGCGGCGGCGGCGAAATCAACCCGACGCCCGGCGTCGAATGTCGCACCTTCGCAATCTCAGGATAGACTTTGTGGCCGGGAAGCTGGCCGCCTTCGCCCGGCTTTGCGCCCTGCGCGATCTTGATTTGCAACTCCTCGGCATTGACCAGATAGTTGCTGGTCACGCCGAAGCGTCCCGATGCGACCTGCTTGATGCGACTGTTGCGCGAGTCTCCGTTTTCGTCCTTGAAGTATCGCGCAGGGTCTTCGCCGCCTTCGCCGGTGTTGCTCCGGCCACCGATGCGATTCATGGCAATGGCGAGCGTCTCATGCGCTTCCTTGCTGATCGAGCCGTAGGACATCGCGCCGGTCTTGAAGCGCTTGACGATTGACTCGACTGATTCAACCTCGGCGAGCGGGATTGGCTCGCGCTCTGATTTCAACTCCATCAGCCCGCGCAGAGTGCAGAGGTTGCGCGATTGATCGTTGACAAGCTCGCTGTATTCTTTGAACGCCTCGTAGTTGTTCATGCGGCAGGCGTACTGGAGTTTATGGATTGTCACGGGACTGAAGAGATGTAGCTCGCCTTCACGTCTGTACCGGTACTCGCCACCTTCGCCAAGCGCGCGATTATTCACCTGCCGTTCAGGGAAAGCCTGCTTGTGCCTGAGCCTGACTTCTTCAGCGATGACATCGAGGCCGATGCCGCCGATGCGCGAAGGCGTCCAGGTGAAATAGCGGTCAATGAAATCCTGATCGAGTCCGATGGCCTCGAAGATTTGCGCGCCGCAGTAACTCTGAATCGTCGAGATGCCCATCTTCGAGATGATTTTGACGACGCCTTTGTTGACGGCCTTGATGTAATTCCTGACGGCCTTGTCGTACTCAACTCCGGTCAGCAAGCCCAGATTGATCTGGGCTTGCAAAGTCTCGAAGGCGAGGTAAGGATTGATGGCCGCCGCGCCGTAGCCTAAGAGTAGCGCGAAGTGATGCACCTCGCGCGGCTCGCCGCTCTCGATGACGAGGCCGACCTGAGTGCGCGTGCCTTCACGAATCAAATGATGATGAATGGCTGAGACCGCGAGCAGCGCCGGAATAGGCGCGCTCTCTTTGGTTACATCGCGGTCGGAGATAATGATGATGCCGTAGCCGCGCGCAATCGCTTCGCTCGCCTGATGGCATAGCTCGTCAAGCGCACGCTCAAGACCGCGCCCGCCTGTGCTCAACTCGAACAACATCGGAAGCCTGATTGACCTGAAAACAGAAGTGCCCGCCGCGTTGCCTTCGTCACCGAGATGGCGCAGTGTTTCCAGTTCCCCGTTCGTCAGAATCGGTGAAGGAAGTTTGATTTGACGCGCGCATTCGGGCGTCGGCTCAAGCATGTTTGCTTCGGGGCCGACGGTCGTGTCCGTTGACATAATCAATTCTTCGCGGATGGAATCAACCGGCGGGTTGGTGACCTGCGCGAAGAGTTGCTTGAAGTAGTTGTAGAGCAGTTGCGGTCGCTCGGAGAGGACGGCGAGCGGCGTGTCCGTGCCCATCGAGCCGATGGCCTCGTTGCCGCCTGCGGCCATCGGCGTGAGGAGCAGGCTCAACTCTTCGTTGGTGTAGCCGAAGACCTGTTGGCTGCGCAGCACATCCGAGTGTGCCGGTTCATTCGCGCCGTTGGGCGATGCTGGAAGCTCGTCCAACCTGACAAGATTTTCTTTGAGCCACTGGCCGTATGGGTGCTCGGTCGTGATGCTTCGCTTTAATTCCTCATCGTCAACGATCCGGCCCTCCTCCGTATCAACCAGAAACATGCGACCGGGCTGAAGTCTTCCCTTCAAAAGGATGCGCTCAGGCGAAAGATCAAGTACGCCAACTTCAGAAGCCATGACCACGAGGCCATCTTTCGTGACGTAGTAACGCGACGGCCTCAGCCCGTTGCGATCCAGCACCGCACCGATTCTGATGCCGTCAGTGAAGGCGATAGAAGCTGGGCCGTCCCAGGGTTCCATCAGGCAGGAGTGGTATTCGTAAAAAGCTTTCTTCTCCTCGCTCATCGCCTCGTGTCCGCCCCAGGGTTCCGGGATCATCATCATCATGGCGTGCGGCAAAGAGCGCCCCGCGAGTGTCAGCAACTCAAGGGCGTTATCGAACATGGAGGAGTCGCTGCCCTCAGTGTCTATGACCGGAAAGATTTTCTGAAGGTCAGAGCCGAAGAGTTCGGATTTGAACTTGCTTTCGCGCGCGTGCATCCAGTTGATGTTGCCGCGCAGGGTGTTGATCTCGCCATTGTGCGCGACGTAGCGATAAGGATGCGCGCGCGCCCAACTCGGAAAGGTATTGGTCGAAAAGCGTGAATGCACGAGCGCGAGCGCCGATTCGACTGCGGTGTCAACGAGGTCTGGGTAAAAGCTCGTCAACTGTGCGGCGGTCAGCATTCCCTTATAGACAATTGTTCTCGACGAGAGGCTCGCAACGTAGAACATGCGGCGCTCGTGGATGCCGCGCTTGGCCGCTTTGCTGACACGCTTGCGAATCACGTAGAGCTTGCGCTCAAAGGCCTGATCGTCCGTGAGGTTTGGGTTGCGTTCGATGAAAATCTGACGAACGAGCGGGCGAGAGGCTTTCGCCGTCGGGCCAATCGTCGAATCATCCGTCGGAACATCACGCCAACCGAGCACGCGCTGGCCCTCTTCGCGCACGATTGCTTCAAACGCCTGTTCACATTGCCGCGCGCTTTCTTGCTCGCACGGGAGGAAGACCATGCCAACGCCGTACTCGCCGGGCGGCGGTAGAGCGATTCCCAACTCTTCACATCGGCGTGCGAGAAACTGATGAGGAATTTGCAAGAGTAAGCCTGCGCCGTCGCCCGTGTTCTTTTCGCAGCCGCACGCGCCCCTGTGCTCAAGCTTTAAGAGTACCTCAATCGCATCGCGGACGACGGCGTGGCTCTTTCTTCCCGCGAGATCAACCACAAAGCCTACGCCACAAGCATCATGCTCGTGGCGTGGATCGTACAATCCCTGCTTCTGTGGAAAATCTGGTTGCGTCATCCGAGTGCGATTCTTCCGCGTGAATACTGCAAGCAATAATGAATCAGGCCATCAACCTGGGGAGTGTTGATGGCCTGAGCAAAGGAGTTTCAATTTCAGCAACAGGCCATCAAGTGCTGTCCTTCTTCGTAATGACGAGAGAGAGAGTAACGAGCATATTGACGAGCGTTAGGTCTCGCGCCGCACGTGATGTAATTACCGAAGTGTATGACGTTGGAGCCGTCGAAAATCTCAGCATACTGTTTGTCCAACTACCCGCAGCCTCATACCTTCAGCCGGAGTCCGTCCATTTCCGCGATAGCCAGGGCGCGAACAATCTATATCTTTCTTTCCTGTTTGTATAATTGATTATTTTTTGATGCCTATAAATAAGACGCTGATTGAGCAGTCGTTGCTGTCGGCGAGATGGGCGAGACATTTTCGTCAAAGCCCTTGATATCAAGAACGAATTTGTAGCTATACCGCTATCGTTAGCTGTCCACGCAGGTCAGTAAGCCTGTGGCGTAGGCAAGTGATGGTTATGAAGACTCAGTCACGACCGCAGGCGACACTGATCTGGTATTTTGGCATTCTGCTGAGGAGTTTTGTCTAATTGCGGAGGCGCTGGTATTGCCGGAAAGCTCAACGACATTTTTGTTCCGGCCAAGAGATTGAGCGACAAAGATGTAGCGTAGGACCATTCCTTAGATTTTGAAAGTAGGGCTCAGGCTCAATGAATCCTTAAGTCTTTTCATATCCAAGCCGCGCGCGGTGTCCGGTATGAAGGTTGCTCATGTGATGGACGATATAGCGGTGACCGGTCTGTAATTTCGACAGGCCATCACGCGCTTCTTAAATTCTTAAAAGATCAGTATAGGAGATCAAGATGGCATTGCTATTAAAAGGTGAAGAGTTTGTTACTACCGAAGCTCTGAGTGTGAATATGTGGACGGGGCTGATGAGATTGGCGCGACAGAGGCCGTTGCGCCTCAACGGGATGGAACTTCGCGCTGAGGATTTGGCGCGCTCGCTGAAGAGGCACAACTGTCTGGGCGACCGGTCTAGCCTCGTGCCGCTATCACTGAAATAGCCCCTCAGCCTTGAGATGTTGACCCTCAAAGCGTCGAACGCTTAACTGGAAAGTCTCATCAACGCAAGATTCACTCCTAACGCACATAAGATTTGGGAAATGGCAACAGTTCAGACCGAGACACAATTCACGCACCTGAAGCGAACCTACCGGGATAAAGTCTTGGCGCACGCCGCCACGCGTCTGCTGAGAAACAAGCCTCCGTCAGAGCCTTTCGACATCTCAGGTCTCTTACGAACCTTTCTCAAGATTGAAGATCAACGTCTGAAGACGGCTCTTCGTTTCGGTGCGGGCGGATGTCAAACTGCTGCGGCGCGCAGTTTCGTTCTGGACCTTGCGGTCGAGAGCGCTTACTGCGAGGCCACACGGCTCTGTGACGTTGGCGGATACATCGCTGGCGCGGAGAATGATTGCACTCTGGTTGCGCTCGGCGGCTATGGGCGTGGAGAGTTAGCGCCATACTCCGACCTGGACATCCTCTTTCTTCATTCGGGCCATCGTGCGACGCAAGTCAGGCAGATTATCGAGCAGGTCTTGCGCTTGCTCTGGGACGCAAAGCTGACGGTGGGACACAGCTTTCACACCGTCAGCGAGTGTGTTGCGACAGCACGCCGCGACCCGCACCTTCAAACCGCGCTCATCAGTATGCGGTTACTGGCAGGCAACGGCGCGCTCTACAATTCACTCCTCACGGCGCTCGAAAAAGAGAGACGCAAGCGGGGCGATTCGTTCATCACCGCGATCCGCAATGAACATGACTTGAGACAAGCCAAGTTCAGTTCCAACGTTTGCCTGCAAGAACCAAACGTGAAAGATGGCGCGGGCGGACTGCGCGATCTGCACACCGCGCTCTGGACGGCTTACGCACGCTACGGATGCCGGACGCTCGAAGAATTGCGCGCGCGCGACATCATTTCCGAGAGCGAGCAGCAAGAGGCCGCAAGCGCTTACGATTTTCTCTGGCGCGTTCGTCATGCTTTGCATCTGCTGACGCGACGGAAAACTGAGCGTCTCGCGCTCGACCTACAGCCTACGCTGGCGCAGGAGTTTGGCTACAAGCCGAGTTCTTATCTGCTCGCCTCCGAGAAATTCATGCGCGATTATTATCACCACGCGCGCATCCTGCATCACTTTAGCGAAAACCTCTACATGCGGGCATCGGAATCTGAACCGACAATCCTGCGCCGCTTCCGCAGGCAAAGCACTTCTGATCTCATCGAGCCGCTCTCAATCCGCGACAGTCGTTTGCAACTGGATGGCGATGCCAAACTCTTCGTCAAAGACCCTTTGCGTCTCTTCGACGCCTTCTCCCTCGCGCAAGCCACAGGTCTTCCCTTCGGGCACGGACTGCGCGAGGCCATAGGTCAGAGTCTCAAGGCAGTGGATCACAAGTTTCGTGCCTCCATCGAAGCCTCAGACGCTTTTCTCAAACTCCTGCGACGACGCGGGCGCGTCGGCTACGTCCTGCGTCTGATGCATGAAGTTGGTTTTCTCCCGCGTTTTCTGCCGGAGTTCGGGCGCATCAATCTGCTCATCCAACACGACCTCTATCATCACTACACCGTGGACGAGCACACGCTGAAAGCTGTTGAGGCACTCGATGATCTGTACAACAATCAGGAGAAGCAGCACGCGCACCTGCGCCTTATCTTCGATGAGGTTGAGGATGCTGCACTGCTTCACCTGTCTCTACTTCTACATGACATCGGCAAGGGGCGCGGCAGAGGACACATCCCTCGCGGTGCGAAGATAGCCGAGCGGATTTGTCGCCGCCTTCATCTGAGCGCAGAGGATGAGGCGAAGGTCGTGTTGCTGGTCAGACTTCACGTAATGATGGCGCAACTGGCGCAGCGGCGGGACATCAATGAAACGCAGGTGGTCGCAGATTTCGCTGCACAGTTGGGAACGCTCGATGCCCTGAACATGCTTTTGCTCCTGACCTACGCGGATTTGAACGCAGTCGCCCCCGGCGTCTGGAGCGAGTGGAAGGGCACGCTGCTCTGGGAACTTTACCGCCGCACGAGGACAGCGTTGACAGGCTCTCATGGGCCACTCAGCGAGGCCGAAGCAACGGCACACTTCAAAGAGCAGATCGTCAACTGGCTGGCCGGACAGCTTCCCTACAGCGATGTCGAGCGTCACGTCGCCCTAATGCCTGATCGCTACGTGCGCGTCACCCGTCCCGATGCGGCGGCGACTCATCTCCACTTAATCGAAGAACTCAGGTCAGACCTCTTCATCTATCGCTGGGTGCGACACGGCGACGCCTCGACGGAGTTGACAATCTGCACACAGGATAGGCACGGACTGTTCGCCGACATCGCCGGGACACTGGCTGCTCACGGTATCGAAATCCTGAACGCCGAACTCAACACGCGCGAGGATGGAATTGCCCTGGACGTGTTTGTCCTGCGCGAATCGTCCACGCATCACGCCATAGATGCGCGCAGGTATGCAACTATCGAGGCTTCTCTACGCAAGGCCGTCGCGGGCGAGTCGGACGTGGCGGCTCTCGTTGAACGCTGGCGCACGAATAACGCGCCGCGCAAGCGCGCTGTCCTGGCTCACATGCGCAAACGCAATCTTCGGCATGTCGTTTGCGACAACGAGTCGGCTCGCACCTCAACGCTGATCGAGGTGCAAGCGGCGGATGAACCCGGCCTCGCTTACAAAGTTGCGAGCGTGCTGGCCGCGCTCGGCCTCGACATCGTCTGTGCCAAGATAGCTACTGAAAAGAGTGATGCGCTGGACGTTTTTTACGTCACTGACGCAGACGGGCGGAAACTCGCAGAGGCCACGATGCAGGCAGTTAAAGTTGAACTCACACGCAAGCTCTCACAAGTTGGCGCCAGCAGCAACGACGCCGTAACAACTAAATCACATCAGGAGAAAAGTAGATGAAAAAGATTGAGGCGATTATCAGGCCGCACCTGCTGGACGCAGTCAAGAGTGCGCTGCAAGAGGTTGAAGTTATCGGAATGACCGTCAGCGAGGTGCAAGGCTACGGACGACAGCGCGGCCATACGGAGACGTATCGTGGCGCGGAATATCAAATCGAGTTCATCCCCAAGGTCAAGATCGAAGTCATCATCCCGGACGATATTGAAGAGTTCGCCCTCAACGCGATTATTAAGAACGCCCGGACGGGCAAGTTTGGCGACGGTAAGATATTCATCGTCCCCGTTGATGACGTGATCCGCATTCGCACTGGCGAGCGCGGCGAAGCTGCACTGTAAGAAGATGATTGATAAATTCGCCTTGCGCGCCGAAGGCGCAATCAGAAGGTAGCCAGACGTGCAACGTCTGGTTCACAGAGCCGCAGGATGTGGCGCGTTGAAGACGCGCCGAGAAACTGTTTTCTATCCGCACCTTCAGTGCGGAATAGCGGCTTCCGGCATCTGTTCCAGACGTTGCACGTCTGGCTACCTTCTGTGCGCCGCTTCGCGGCCACCACGACGAAGGACTCTGTTTCTTCCTGCCTACTAAATGTCGAAATACATGCCGAACTCCAACGGGTGCGGACGCATCCTCAGAGGTTGAATCTCCTTCTCACGCTTGTAAGTGATCCAGCGCTCAATCAACTGTGGAGTAAAGACATCACCCTTGAGTAAGAATTCGTGATCTGCCTCAAGTGCTGCGAGAGCTTCATCAAGCGAACCCGGCAAAGAAGGCACTTCCTTCAAGGCTTCAGGTGAGAGATCATAGATGTCTTTGTCGAGCGGTTCGCCCGGATCAATGCGGTTCTGAATGCCGTCAAGTCCAGCAAGCAGCATCGCCGAGAAAGCCAGATACGCATTGCACGATGGATCAGGCGGACGAAACTCTAAACGCTTCAACTTTGGATTAGTCGAAAACATCGGGATGCGAATCGCTGCCGAACGATTGCGCGCCGAGTAAGCGAGATTGACCGGCGCTTCAAAGCCTGGCACGAGTCGCTTGTAGCTGTTCGTCGTCGGAGCGGCAAAAGCGACGACCGCTGCTGCGTGCTTCAACAAGCCGCCGATGTAAAAGCGCGCCATCTCTGAAAGCCCTGCATAGCCATCGCCTGCGAAGAGCGGCTTCTCGCCTTTCCACAAGGATTGATGACAGTGCATCCCGGAGCCGTTGTCGCCGTAGATGGGCTTCGGCATGAAGGTCGCGCCCTTGCCGTGACGCTGTGCGACGTTGCGCACCGTGTACTTGAAGATTTGCAGGTTGTCGGCTGTGCCGATCAATGTCGAGTAGCGGAAATCAATCTCGCACTGTCCGGCGGTGGCGACTTCATGATGATGACATTCAACCTGAATGCCGACCTTTTTGAGTTCGCTTGAGACTTCGCTCCTGAAGTCCTGAAGCGTGTCGAGCGGGGGCAGAGGCACGTAGCCTTCTTTATTGCGAATGTGATAGCCGAGGTTGGAGTTGCCATTCTGCGAGTTGGTATTCCAGATGGCTTCAGGGTTATCGAGCGAGTAACCGGCGGAATGCCCTTCGTTGTGAAAGCGCACGTCGCTGAAAACGAAGAACTCTGCTTCAGGGCCGAAGTAAACCGTGTCGGCGATGCCTGTGGATTTGAGATAACTCTCAGCACGACGACCGACCCCGCGCGGGTCGAGCCAGTAGCCCTCTTTGGTGATCGGGTCAACCACGTCTGCGATGAGGCACAAAGTCTTCTCACCCATGAACGCATCCGTCCAATAGCGGTAAGGGTCTGGCACAAGGAGCATGTCGGATTCGTGAATCGAAGCCCAGCCGCGCAAGCTGGAGCCGTCGAAACCGAAACCGTCTTCAAAAGAGCCTTCGGAAAGCTCCCCAATCGGAAAGGTCAGATGATGCCAGGCTCCGACGAGGTCAGTGAAACGAACATTGACATACGCCGCCTTCTCATCTGCGGCAAACTTCAAGACATCTTTGCTGCTCATAATTTTTCCTTCAGATTTTTTGAGATAGATTAGAACTAAGAGATGGAAACTCCGGGTGCGCCAACAGAGCCATGAGCAGTTGCCGATTGGCATTGCTGCCGTGCGGCAACTGCTCATAGCTCAAGCCGGCTCGATTTCAGTTCAGTGTCTTACTTATCTTTCGGCTCCTCCTTTCAAGATAAAAGTTTTACGCCACAGGTATTTGATTACTGTTCGCGCGTTCCGAACGTCCAAATCAAACCTGCCAGGACAGTAGATTGAGATTTAGCGAACACGTTCGGATCGCTTTTCGGGAAGAAAAGCTGATTCGACCAGTCAGTCCGGTACTCGAATCGCGTTATGAAGTTGGGCTTAAATTTATACTCGCCCGTCATGGTCAACTCTTTGAGACGTTGAGCAGTGCCTGTCGAAAAACCGTCATGGTCATCGAACCATTCAACACGAGGAGTAAAAGCCCATTTCTTCGCAGGCTGGTAGCGCAAATAACCTGCGATGCCGTGCCAGTGCACTTTGCCTCCGTTGGTCAGGTGGTCGAACCCGTAGTCGTAGTTCGTCATGACGGCCACTTTCGTGTTGATGTTGTAGGTAATGGTCGTGTCAGACAGGTTGCGATAGTGCCGGTCGTCGTTAAGCTGCTCCGGTCCCGTCATGTAATTTTGCACGATTGACAGCTTCGGCGTCGGCGTCAGGGCGAGCATGAAACCGTAGGTCTTGCCGCCGTTGTTATCCTCGACGTTATTCCATCCATTGACGACCATGCCCATCACAGCAACTTTGCTATTGAAGCTATACTTGGCGCGGACGCCCATGTGGTAGTAAGGAATCGCCCATGCGAAGAGCAGGCCGCGCGAATAGTTCCAGTTGTCTTTCGTTTCGATGACCTCAGCCCCGTGCATGGTCACGAACTTGCCGACATCAATCTGCAAGCCTGTGCCGATGGGCGCGAGATAGCTGCCGTAAGCCTGTTGAATGACCTTGTAAACCTCTTTGCCTCCCGGCTCCGCCGCGTGAACCATGTCGGTCGCGGGGCCATAATCCAGATCGAGGCGAAAGCCGATGCGCGAGTCCGCCGCGTCAGGCTTCTTCTCAAGGGCGATCTCCGCCAGGTTGAGCGCGAATTCATTGTTGCGTGTGTCGAAGTTGCGCAGCACGTTTACGCGCCCGGCAGGTCTGTTGAAGTTGTAACTGTAATAGCCGTCAATAAACCCGGTCACTTCAACTTTTCTGAAAAAATCGAGGAAGCCGCTATCCTGTGACTGCGATTTATCGGGCTGTGATGCCGGAGTCCCGGAGGCTGCGGGTTGACCGGATGTAGCGCTCGCTTTTTCGTTGGAAGCTCCAGCCTCTTCCTTTGATTGTTTAGACTCTATTTTCTCCAACCGCTCTTCAAGCTCCTTGACGCGGCGGCGCAATTCGACATTTTCGGGGTCGCTCGCCGACTGTTGCTGGGCTATGACAGACAGACTATTCATTAGGATCAACGCTGAGATGAGGCCGCAGACTCCGGCCATTGATTTAGCTCTACGCATTGTGTATTTTGTCTCCATATCGTCCCTTAACGGGCGATCTCAGTGGCCTGTCTGTCCCTGCGCCGCTTAAAGCCAGGACAGGCAGGCCATGTTTATTTCTTTGGTGCTATGAGCAACAACCTCTGGAAATACTGATGGAAGAATACTCACCTCCTTCCTGCTAATTTCATCGCTCTCGTCTCAACTCTCAACGGCTGGCTGTGCGCTGCGCGTGAAAGGATTAACGAGACACAACTTCAACTAGCCTATGGAGACACACCTGCGTGAGCCGGTGTGATGATCTCGTCCTTCGACTCCGTAGTGCGCTCCGCCATCACGCCGCTCGGCCTGGCCGTCGAGGAGATAACATATTCTGGATAAGCCGAAATCCCGTGCTCGTGCAGGTCTAGTCCGTAGTTTTCACCCGCCGCCGAGACCCGCAGGATGCCGAACGCATTGACCAGATACATGACTCCCAGAGAGACTGCAAACGTGGCGAGAGTAATAATCACGCTGCCGATTGCCTGTGCTGCCAGCAGTGTCGTGCCGCCACCGTAGAGGAGTCCCGTCAGTGGTGCGGAGTTGTCAGCCGCTAATGGCCCGGTCGCTCCGTACTTGCCGCAGGCGAACAGTCCGAGCGACAGCGTTCCCCAGATGCCGCAGAAGCCGTGGACAGGCACCGCGCCGATAGGATCGTCTATGCGCAGCCATTCCAGTAGCTCCACACCCATCACGACAATCACACCGGCGACGCCACCCAATAGGATTGCTCCAACAGGGCTGACCCAGTAACAGGGACAGGTAATAGCCACGAGTCCGGCCAGGAATCCGTTCACCGTAAAGCTCACATCCCACTTCTTACTCTGAAAGTAAGCGTAAGCCATCGCCGTCAATCCGGCTGCGCACGCTGCCAGCGTCGTGTTGGCGGCAACGCGACCGATGCCCTCGAAATCCATCGCCGAGAGCGTGCTGCCGGGGTTGAACCCATACCAGCCAAACCACAGCAGCAAGCCTCCGGCAGCAGCAATCGTTAAATCGTGTGGCAGCATCGGGCCGCCGCCATCGCGCTTGAATTTGCGTCCCAGACGCGGCCCCAGGACGATAGCGCCAGCCAGCGCGATGAAACCGCCGATGGTATGCACGACTGTCGAGCCAGCGAAATCGTGAAAGCCCGTTCCGAGCGATGGCAGGAAGTTACCCACGCTGCCCATCGTTGCGAGGAATCCATCCGGCCCCCACGCCCAGTGGCCGATGATCGGATAGATGAAGCCGGAGACGGCAACACTGTAGAGCAGGTCACCGACGAACCCTGTGCGGCCAATCATCGCGCCCGAAGTAATGGTCGAGCAGGTGTCTGCAAAGGCAAACTGGAAAAGCCAGAAGGCCAGAAACGCCACGCCCGTCCCTTCATAAGTCGTCGGCACATCTTGCAGTAAGAACCAGTGATACCCGATCAATCCGTTGCCGTGACTGAACATGAAGGCGAACCCGAAGGCGAAGAAGAGGAGTCCGCAGAGGCACGTGTCCACGATACATTCCATCAACACGTTGACCGTCTCGCGCGAGCGACAGAAACCTGCTTCCAGCAAAGTGAAGCCGACCTGCATCCCGAAGACCAGAAAAGCGGCCACGAGTGTCCACACAGTATTCAATGGATTGACGATGTCGTTGCCCTTGAGGTCGGGATCGGCAGCGGCTGCCTTCATGCCGATCAAGTCAGGGAACAAAATGACGATGCCGATGAGCAGCAGACCGACGGCGATTAATTTTCCCGCCAGCAGTGCTGCTCCATAACGTCGCCATTCAGGGCTATGCAGACGAACGCGCAATCGGGAAATCTTCTGAGAGAAAGACAATTTCTTTAAGGGCAGGCTTGTCGGACGAAATGTTTTTCGGATCATGCTTCGGCTCCTCCAGAGGATATTGACTTAATGAGATAAAGAATCTGGACTGCGGTCGAGAGAGCTATGCTCTTAGTAGATAGTGTGACAGCAATCAAGCGCGTGCTTTACAATCTCTATGCCATAACGCTCAGGTCTCTTCAGAGATGTAGAGGAAGTGAAAATTCCGTTTGCAGATGTGTTGAATAGAGCGAAGAAAGAAATCTCGTATCAGTATTCAAGGAGTCGTGGGACTATGCTCTTAAGACATCTTCGTCATAATCTGAAGCCTGGATTACAAAAATGTCTTCAGATCGGCGCGGGACTAAGACGCTACTCTGCGGTCAGAGGATCGGGCAGGCAGTATTACGAGTCGGCTCTTTGCGCTGACGTTCGCGCTCCTTCGAGCCACACACTAAACATCGGGTCGCCGGAATGTCCCATGAGAGCTTTTCCCACATGGTTGTCGTCTTGCTCATGGTCACAGACAATTTTGTCTGCGAAGTAGATTGGTCTGCGGCGCAAAGCAGAATGTTCATGGCTCATTTCCTATTCACGGCCATTACTCCGACTTCTCTCTTGTCTGCGAACCAGCACGCCTATGTTAGTATCAGCCGCGAGAAGAGTGATTGCTCAAAATGGAACTGACCCAACTTGAATTTTTCATCACTGTTGTTGAAGAGGGAAGTTTCTCGAAGGCGGCGACGCGCGTTTTCCGCACGCAGCCAGCGGTGAGTATCGCTATCCGGCGACTGGAAGAAGAGGTTGGCGCGCCGCTCTTCGAGCGTTCGCAAAAGACGCCGACGCTCACCGAAGTGGGCGAGATGGTTTACGATTACGCGAAGCGGATGCTGGCCTTGCGCGATCAGGCACGCGAGACGGTCGCGGAGTTGCGCGAGCTTAAACGCGGGCGCGTCCGCATCGGTGCGAATGAAAGCACGTCGCTTTACCTGCTGCCGCATCTCATCCTGCAATATCGTGAACAGCATCCGAACGTGAAAGTAGAAATCTACAGGCACGTCTCGGAACGCCTGCCGCGTGAAGTCTTAGACCGCAACGTGGATTTCGCTCTGCTAGCGTTTGAGCCGGAAGACAGCGGTCTGGAATCCTTCCCCATCCTGCGCGATGAGCTTGTTCTCATCATGCACCCGGAGCATGAGTTGGCGCAGCGCGACTCCGTCACGATCAAGGAACTCGGCAAGGAATCGTTTCTCGCGCACAACGTCAAGACGGCTTCGCGTTTCAAGGTTATCGAAGTCTTCGCGCAGCATCACACGCCGCTCAACATCACGCTTGAGTTGGCGACGGTCGAAACTATCAAGCGTTTCGTTCAACTCAAGATCGGTTTGGCCTTCGCCCCGCGCATGTGCGTGAGCGAGGAGTTGGAGCGCGGAACACTCGCCACCATCCGTGTCAGTGGACTGACATACCATCGCACGCTCTGGGCTACGCACCGCCGCCAGATGACATTTTCGCACGCGGCGGCGGCCTTTCTGGAAGTCTTGCGTCGGAACGAAAAGAACCCCACCGTCGTCAGATGATGTTCTGGTCATTCATCCGATGCCCTCGCTACCGGATTTATCTTCCTATAAAAATTTTTGCTTTTGCCCTGCGCTTTAACTACTACTAAGATGATTTATTCTGAAAGATAGCTGCTGAAGAGCGGTTTGCAATTAGCGCGTGACTTAAGCGAGTACTGCCAAACGAGTCGCATCCAACCGCAGCTTGCACGAAAACTGGTCGCTCTTTTTTGCCGGGAGGTGCTATAACAATTTCCACATCTAGTCAGAAGATTTATGAAGATGACCCGGCGAGACGCGGGTCAGCGCCCTGGGGTTCCAGCAGCATGAATCCTGAACAATCGGAAGCGCGAAAGCTGGCGACGTTTCTTGAAGTCGGCCAGACGCTCGCGGGAACCTTTGAGTTGAAAGACGCCATCTCGCGCGTGCTGTCCACGCTTGGGCGGCATCACGGAGCACTGCGCGCGGTGGTGATGCTGCTCGATCAGGATACGAATGAACTACGCATTGTCGCTTCTCACGGTCTTGATGAGAGCGATGCGCGGCGCATCAAGTATCGGATTGGCGAGGGCATCACTGGGCGCGTTTTCCAATCCGGCAAGCCGGTTGTCGTTCCGCAGGTCAGCCTCGAACCGATGTTTCTGGATCGGCTCGGCGTGCGCAAGAAAATTCTACGGCGGCAGGAACTGAGTTTCATCTGCGTTCCCATCCTCGTCAACCGTAAACCTGCCGGTGTGCTCGGCGTTGACCTGAGCTACAAGGCAGAGCGTGATTATGATCGCGCGACGAAATTCTTTTCCATCATCGCCACCATGATCGCGCAGGCGATTAAGGTCAGTCACCTGATCGAAACCGATAAGCAACGCCTGCTCGACGAGAACATTCATCTCAAACAGGAACTACGCGAGCGCTACGACTTCAGCCACATCATCGGCAACTCCGGCCCGCTCCGGCAGGTTTACGAACAGGTCACGCAGGTAGCACGCACCAACACGACCATCCTGCTGCGCGGTGAATCCGGCACGGGCAAGGAACTGATCGCGCACGCGGTTCATTACAATTCTCTGCGCGCCAGCAAACCTTTCATCAAGATATCTTGCGCGGCGCTGCCGGAAACGCTTATCGAATCGGAACTCTTCGGCTATGAGAAGGGAGCTTTCACCGGCGCGCAAGGCCGCAAGAAAGGGCGCTTCGAGTTGGCCGAAGGCGGCACACTCTTTCTTGACGAGATCGGTGACTTGAATGTCTCGACGCAGATCAAGCTGTTGCGCGTGCTGCAAGAGCGCGAGTTCGAGCGGCTCGGCGGAACTGAAACCATCAAGGCCAATGTGCGGCTGATCGCGGCAACTAATCAGGAGTTGGAGAAGGCCATCAGCGCAGGACAGTTTCGTGAAGACCTTTACTATCGCCTCAACGTCTTCACAATCTTCATGCCGCCTTTACGCGAACGCAAGTCAGACATTCTTCTTCTGGCCGATCATTTTCTGGAGAAGTATGCGCGCGAGCACGGCAAGAGTATCAAACGCATCTCGACGCCCGCCATAGACATGCTCACCAGTTATCACTGGCCCGGCAACGTGCGCGAACTTGAGAACATCATCGAGCGCGCCGTGCTCGTCTGCGAGACCAACGTCCTGCACGGCCATCACCTGCCGCCCACCTTGCAAACCGCCGAAGAGTCCGGCACGGTCACACGCCTCTCTCTGGAATCGGCAATCGCCGCCTACGAACGTGATATTATTCAGGATGCGCTGAAGACAACGCGCGGCAATCGTAAAAAGGCTGCGAAGCTGCTCGACACGACCGAGCGGATCATCGGCTACAAAGTCAAAAAGTATGACATTGACTGCGACCGCTTCCGCTAGGTGAATCGCATCTCACCAGGAATAATTGAAGAAGTGGCTGAAACAAAATCCCTGTGGTACGCAGAAGATCAGGCGGGAATGCTCGTCGAGTTAACCAGCGACGAGCCGGAGTTAAAAGAAGCCCCGTTGCGCCGCGACGTGCGCTCTCTCGGTCGCCTGCTTGGTGAAGTGTTGAAAGAGCAGGCTGGGCAATCCTTGTTCGACGCGGTCGAAGAACTCAGACAACTCGCGATTGAGTACAGAGACACGGCGCACGCCGCAGGGCAAGACGCTCACAACTCGCCCGCGCGTGATTTGATGGAGCGCGCCCTTGCGATTATCAACCGCCTGGAAATCGTCGAAGCCTATCAACTCACAAAGGCGTTTGCCATCTACTTCGAGCTAACCAATCTCGCCGAGACCAACCATCGCAAGCGCCGACGCCGTGCCGCACAACTCACACCCTTACGTCCGCCACAACCCGGCTCCATTCGCGGCACACTGCGCCGGATGCGCGAGGCTGGCATCACTTTAGAAGCGGCGTTGCGCTGGTTGCAGCAAATCGAAGTGATCCCCGTTTTCACCGCGCACCCGACGGAAGTCGCGCGCCGCACCGTGCTCTTCAAGCGACGGCGCATCGCGGAGAACCTGGAACAGCTGGATCAATTGCCGCTCACCGACCCGGAAGCGAAAAAGTGCGAAGCCGCCATCGCCGCTGAGATTACTGCTCTGTGGCAGACGGACGAAGTTCGCCGCCGCCCGCCGGTTGTCCGCGACGAGATTAAAATGGGGCTGGATTACTACTCAGGTTGTTTGATCTCGACGCTGCCCAGACTCTATGAAGAGTTCGCAGATGCCTTCTGTCAAATCTACGATTGTGAGTTGAGCGTTGATGAAGTGCCGACTTTCCTGCGCTTCGGTTCGTGGATCGGCGGCGACCGCGACGGCAATCCGTATGTGACGCCGGATTGCACACGCGACGCGCTACAGATGTCGCGACAGATAATTCTCGACCACTACATCGCCGCCGCGATGGAACTGATGGATCGCCTCAGTCCATCTGCGCGACAGGCGATGGTCAGCCCCGCGCTGCTCGACGCTTTGAAGCGATATGCGGAGCGCATGACTGCGGTTGCGATGAAGAATCCAACGCGCGCGACTGACGAAGTTTACCGTTGCTTTCTGGATTATATTCTGGAACGTTTACGACGCGCGCGCAATGAACCGATGCACACGGACGCTTATCATGTCGCCGCTGAGTTCGCCGCCGATTTGAAGTTGATGCGCGAGAGTCTCGAAGCGAATGGAGGGCAACGCCTCGCGCGCCGTTTGCTCGACCCACTGCTCAGACAAGTCAACACTTTCGGATTTCATCTGCACTCGCTCGACATCAGGCAGCACGCGCGCGTTCACGCACGCGCCGTCGCGGAGTTACAGAGCGGCGCGAAGCTCTGCGAAAATGTTGACGAAGCGCGCATTGATTCGACTTCTGATGCGACCAGGCAACTGCTCGAAACCTTGCGCGCGGTGGCGGAGTTGAAGCGTGAGTTTCCGCCCGTTGCGATTCGCAGCTACGTCATCAGCGGCGCGAGCAATGTGACGGATATTCTCTCGACGGTCTGGCTCGCGCGGTTGTGCGGCGTGCGTGTGGAAGCGACGGCAGATGGCAGCGATCCCGGCTTGATGCCCGTTCCGCTCTTTGAGTCAATCGAAGATTTACGCAACTGCCCGCAGGTCTGCCGCAAGCTCTGGACATTATCCGATTACGAGCCGCTGCTTGATTCGTGGGGACGCCATCAGGAAGTGATGCTTGGCTATTCGGACTCGAACAAAGACGGCGGGATGCTGACCAGCGCATGGGAGATTTATAAAGCTCATCGCGCTCTGCACGAAGTGGCGGACGAATGCCGCGTCAAGCTCCAACTTTTTCACGGGCGCGGCGGAACCGTCGGACGTGGCGGAGGGCCGACGCACCGCGCGATTGTGGCACAGCCCGTCGGCGCATTTACAGGCTCACTTAAAATCACTGAGCAGGGCGAAGTCCTCAACTGGAAATATTCTGACCCGGTGCTCGCGGAGCGTAATCTCGAATTGATGGTGGCCGCCTCGCTCGAAGCACTGGCGCGTCCCGGCAATCAGCAACAGGACGAAGCGGAGTGGGAAGCCGCGATGGAAGAGATGTCGCAAAGCGCTTTCACTTTTTATCGCGCGCGCATCGCGGAGAACCCGGAGGCGCTCATCTACTTTGAAGAGGCGACGCCGGTTCAGGAACTCGAACACGCGCGCATCGGCTCGCGTCCTGCTCGGCGGAGCGAGGCACGCGGACTCGCCGACCTGCGCGCGATCCCCTGGGTCTTCGGCTGGATGCAGAGTCGCCACGTACTACCCGCTTGGTTCGGCGTCGGCTATGCGCTCGAACGCTTCCTCAGCGCAGACGTCGCAAGGGAGCGATTGCTGCAAACGATGTTTGAGCGCTTCTCTTTCTTTTCGGATTTGATTGAGAACGTCGAGATCGGAATGGCAAAGGCTGACTTAATGATCGCCTGGCGCTACGCATCTCTGGTCGGAGACAGCAATCTACGAGAGCGCGTCTTTCAAATGATCGTTGAAGAGTTCGAGCGCACGCGCCGGATGATTCTACAATTGACCGGACAAAAAGAGTTACTCAGTCGCAACCCTGTGCTCGCACGCTCAATCCGCCTGCGTAATCCTTACGTTGATCCGTTGAGCTTGATTCAGGTCGCGCTCCTGCGTCGTAATCAATCCGGCGAAGAGAGCGAAGGCTTGAATTATGCTCTCGCCGCGACCATCAACGGCATCTCCGCCGGACTACGCAACACAGGCTAGTTTCGAGAATTATAGACCTTGCTCAACGACGTGATGCCAAAATGTGATTAACCGGAACGCTTACAGATAACACATCTTTTTGGCGTATTATTTGGAAGTTATGAAAAATAAGGGAGCGCATAATACTTGGGAAGCTTGGGAAACCCACTGGACAGATTATGCTGAATCATTTGCCCACCCCTTGAAAGCTAATAATCTGCTTTCAAGATTTATTACGAATTCTGCTGTGACAGGTGCATATGCCGAGACATGGATACGATTTATAGCAAAAACAATGTTACCGCAATTTCGAGTATCCACAGGAGCAATCATCCGTCCAACAGATCGAACTCGAAATCTCAGGTCAATTCCACAATGTAATTTAATCATCTGGAATCCATCAGTCTTACCTGCTTTATTCGAGCAAGGAGAGTTTGCCCTCGTCCCTTTCGCAAGCGTTCGCGCTGTAATTGAGGTGAAGCGCTGTTGTAAAAATAATCAAATGGAGAATTTTCGGGCACAATTGAAACGTCAGCAAAAATATTTACCTGATAGATCAAATATACTTGGGCTGGTAATTACTCATGAGAAGCCTTTATTCAGCGATGAGGTTAAGGCGAATTGGCTGGATGATGAAAAATGGGAGAATACGCCCGCCATAACGCGATTATTCTCCCGCTCCTATAAGGATGTAGATATTAATGGCGTGTTTGCTTTTATCTATTTTCTTTCACAGGTAGCAGGACAAAATGATTTGATTGTTAAATAACGCTCCGACGCAAACGACGCGCAACGTACCATGACGGAACTGCGCAAGATAGCAGTGCGTAGGCGAGTCAATACTTTCAACGGAGTCCCGTCGCATTTCACCCGCGAGGAATTTCATGAACGCCGTTGACACCAACATTTTGTTGAGTTAAGCCCCTACTTCCCCTCCCTTCATGTCTAACCACAAAGGACAGAGCCGCCGTTGACGTTGAGGATTTCGCCAGTGATGTGACGCGCCCAATCGGAGGCAAGGAAGACGATTGAGAGCGCGATGTCGTCTGCGGTCGCAACGCGCCGGAGCGGAATGCCTTGGATGAGTTGCTCCTTAAATTGCTTGTCGCTGAAGACCTCCGTATTCATCTCTGTTTCAACCCAGCCGGGCGCGACGCTGTTGACACGGATGTCCGGCGCGAGTTCGGAGGCCAAGGATTTAGTAAAACTGATCTGGCCTCCTTTCGAGGCTGCGTAGTTCGAGTAGCCAGCTTCGCCGCGCTGGCCTGCGGTTGAACTGACGATGACAATCGCGCCGCGCCGCTGTCGCTTCATTACCGGCACACAAGCCTTGCAAGCTGCCCAAGTACCTTTGAGGTTCGCGTCAATGACTCGATCCCATAACTCTTCGGACAACTCTTCGACGGGAGCGCCGTCCCAGATGCCTGCGTTCGCTACCAGCAGATCAACCCGCCCGAAGTTTTCCACTGTGGTCTCCACGAGAGATGCGGCTTGGCTCACGTCAGCGACATCTGCGCGCACAGCGAGGGATTTGACGCCCAGAGAGCGCACTCTCCGCGCGACATCTTCCGCTGCCGCTTCGTTGTGTAAGTAGTTGACGACCACGTCGGCTCCCGCTTCGGCCAGCCTCAACGCAGTGGCCTGCCCGATGCCGCGCGACCCGCCGGTGACAATTGCCACACGACCGAGCAGTAGTTTTCCCGGTAACGGAGTCTGGTCTCGATAATCTTCAGCCAAGTCTCTTGCTCCTCTTCGGCGCTACATCCCGATGCCTTTCAGATGATAGCGTTCGGTGTCGTAGTAGCGAGCGACATCCACCGTGTTGAGTTTACCGAGTACGGTTGAAATATCCACCAGCGAGAGGTCGCACGCCGGAGCGATGCCGCGCGCCGAAACCATCTTGCCGAAATCTCCCTCAGCCAACGCTTCCGCCGCGCGTGCGCCGAACAACATGCCCATGATGCGATCCACAGGTGAAGGATGACCACCACGCTGCGGATGACCGAGCATGGCCGAGCGCGCATCATACGGAGTCTCGCTCATGATTCTCTTCGCCAGAACTTCGCCGATGCCTCCCAGCCGCGCGTGTCCGAAGGCATCTTGATGCTCGTCAACGGTGACGAGCGCTCCATCTTCGGCATACGCTCCTTCGGCGATGACGATGACGGAATATCTCGGCCTCTGCGGGTCGCGCGGATGTGTCGTCGTGTCGCCCATGCGCTCAGCCAAATGGCGGTAAACTTTTTCGTAGCGAAAGGGATATTCAGGAATCAGGATGAGATCGGCTTGACCAGCCACGCCCGACCAGAGTGCCAGATGCCCTGCGTGACGGCCCATGACCTCAATCACCTGCACCCAGCCGTGCGAGCCTGCGGGCGTGCGCGAGCGTTCGATGATTTCGGTGACGTTTCTGAGCGCCGTGTCGAAGCCGAGCGTGTAATCAGTTCCCGCTAAATCCTTATCAATCGTCTTCGGGACGCAGGCAACTCGCACACCTTTCTGCGCTAAACGTGCGGCAACGCCCAACGTATCCTCGCCGCCGCAGGCGACAATGGCATCGAGACGAAGTTGCTCGATGTTGGCGATCACTTCATCCGACCTATCTACCTGCTTGCCATCTTCGCCGACCGTCTTGAAGGGATTGGTGCGTGATGATCCGAGATTCGTTCCGCCGTCACGATCCCAACGCCGCACCTGTGTGCGGTCAAGCGGCAGCACGTCCGCCAGAGGGTTGAGTAGGCTGCGCCAGCCGTCGTACAAACCAACCACTTCGATGCCAAGTTCGGAGGCGCGATAGACCAGACCTTTAATCGCCGGATTCAGTCCCGGCGCATCGCCGCCGCCCGTCAACACACCCACACGCTTTATCTGAGCCATAAAATTAAACTTGCTTCTCCGAAAAGATTTGCTTATCAAATTGACGAATGAAGATCGAATTGTCTCACTGCGGCCAGCGATCCTCAAATTCAGCGAGCACCCGCCGATTGCGCGACGATGGAAGATCGTCTCTCCTCAAGATGCTCCCGGACGATTGGCACAAGCAATTCAGCATCTGCGAGAAAGCCGTCGTGCCCGTGCGACGAGACCAATTCGGCATAGCTTGCATCCACACCGACGGCACATGCACGTTCGGCGAGAGCGCGCACTTCATCTGCCGGGAAGAGCCAGTCCGAAGAGATACCGACGAGCAGGAGTCGCGCGCTGATTCTACGCAAGGCTTTTGCTTCCGAAGCGTAGCCGCGCGCGAGATCAAAGTTGTCCATCGCTTTCGAGATCACCAGATATGAGTTGGCATCGAATCGTCGAGTAAAACTCGTGCCCTGATAATCAAGATAGCCCGCGATGTCGAAACGTCCCGTCAGCGAATTGTGAGGGTCTTCTCCGCTCCGGTCTGGACGACGAGCGAAGCGCTCATCAAAGAGTTCCGCAGATTTGTAAGAGCACATGGCGATGGCACGCGCCAGCACGAGACCCGCGACGGGCTGCTCGTTCAGTTGATAGCGACCATCCCGCCACGCCGGGTCGCTCAGAATCGCCTGACGTTGCAGATGATTGAGCGCCAACCCCATCGCCGAAAGCGGAGCAGTGCCGATAGCGATGCACCGCTCGACTCTCTCCGGGAAATCTACCGCCCAGCGCAACGCCTGCATCCCGCCGATGGAGCCGCCGACGACGGCGTGCAGTTGTTCGATGCCCAGATAGTCCAGCAGCCGCGCCTGGCTGCGAACCATATCGCTGATCGTGACTAAAGGAAAGTCACCGCCGTAAGTCTCGCCGGGACTGCTCGGATTCTCGGAGAACGGACCCGTCGAACCGTAACACGATCCGATGACGTTGACACCGATCACGCAGTATCGCGTCGTGTCGAAGAGATTCCCTGCGCCGAATAGTTGCGGCCACCAATCCGCCACGCGCGCCGAACCTGAAAGCGCATGGCAAACGAGGATCGCATTATCGCGCGCTTCGTTGAGCTGACCGTAAAGGGCATAGCGCAACGTCACGGGCTGCAACACGCCGCCCGCCATCAACCGGAAAGGCTCATCATGTGCGAAGGTGAAATCGGATTCAACTGTCGGTTCCAATATCGAGATCATAATTACACTCCGACTGTCACTATCAATCCTCAAAGTTATTTGACCGCGTTGATGATGACGCACGCATGAGAAACTTTTATGCGGAGGCAAGGCAAAGAGAAACCCCCGCGCTAAAGGTTAGCGCGGGGGCTTCCTGAAGATAACAATCAGAATCTCTTCCCGGCTCTTTAGCAGTTTTTCGCGTGGAGCAAGTCGCCTAAATCGCCACGATTAAGCTGTCAATATAACGGACGGATTGTATATCATACTGCAAGAGCCAGTCAATCATCTCATTATCACAAGGCCAATGCCGCAACCCGCTCCCGCTCGTTGGGATCGGTCGCAGTCTGAACGAACGAAACATGCTGAAGGCCGCTGACTGGCGGCACGAGTCCGCGCAGTTCAAGTTCACGAATAATTTTTGCGGCGCTCGTTTCGACTGATTCACTATCTGTCTCGACAACTACTTCAGGCGAGAGCGGCTCTTCGTATGGGTCGGAGATGCCGGTGAACTCTTTGATCTCACCGGTCAGCGCTTTCTTGTAAAGCCCTTTCACGTCGCGCTCTTGCAGCACGTTAATCGGGCACTTGACGAAGACTTCAACGAAGGCGGCTCCGTCTCCTTCAATCGCGCGTCGCACCTCGTCTCGCACCTCGCGGTAAGGAGAGATCGCCGCCGTCACGATGCCGACGCCGTTACGCGCCAGCAGGCGGCTGACATAACCGATGCGACGAATGTTCGTGTCCCTGTCTTCTTTGGAGAAGCCCAAACCCTTCGACAGCTTCGTACGCACCTCGTCTCCATCTAAAACCTCGACCTGCACGCCGCGTGCGCGCAACTCAGGAATTAATATTTCAGTCAACGTCGTCTTGCCCGCGCCTGACAATCCCGTCAACCACAGCGTGAAACCTTTTTTATTAGCCATCAATTACTCCTCAAATGCAAAATAAGTTCAAAGTTCAAGGTTCAAGGTTCAAGGTTAAATTGCTTTCAGCTTTGAACCTTGAACTTTGAACCTTGAACTTATTTTCAGACTCCTGCTCCAACCGCGGCTTCGATCTCGATTGCGCGTTGCGCTTCGATTAACACGCGCGCGACTTCGGGACGCGAAAATTCGACGGGCGGCAAAAGGCCTGCGCTCAACATCTCTCTGACTTTTGTGCCCGACAGCGTGACGTGTTCAGATGTGCCATGCGGGCACGTCTTGGTGGAGGCCATCGCTCCGCACGCGCGGCAATAGAAAGTGTGATCGAAGAAGAGCGGTGTGATGCCTAGTTCTTCCGGCTCGAATTCGTCGAAGATGTAATGCGCGTCGTAAGTGCCGTAATAGTTGCCGACTCCGGCGTGATCGCGCCCGACGATGAAGTGCGAGCAGCCGTAGTTCTTGCGAATCAACGCATGAAAGACAGCTTCGCGTGGGCCAGCGTAACGCATCGCCGCCGGCATGACGGAGAGAATCGTGCGCGTTGATGGATAGTAGCCCGCCAGAATAGCTTCGTAAGAGCGGATGCGAACATCTGCGGGAATATCATCCGACTTGGTTTCACCGATGAGCGGATGCAGCAAGAGACCGTCTGCGATTTCGAGCGCGCACTTCTGTATGTATTCGTGCGCACGGTGAACAGGATTGCGCGTCTGGAAGGCGACGACTCTGCGCCAGCCGCGCCCGCGAAAGAGCGAGCGCGTCTCCGCAGGATCACGACGATATTGCGGAAACTCAACATTGCGCGGGCGATTGAGCAGGCTGATGCGGCCACCGAGCAGCCACTCGCCCTGATCGTAAAGAACACGCACGCCCGGATGCGCCGTGTCCGTCGTGCGATAGACGAGTTCCGCTTCACGCCCTTTGTCATAACTGTATTTCTCCGCGAGGTGGAGCACGCCCAAAAGATGATTGCCTTGATAGAGCGCGACATCTTCACCTTCGCGCAAGCCGTCTGCCTTTTCATTTGTCACAGAGAGCGTGACCGGGATGGGCCAGGCCACGCCATTGGCGAGCCGCATGTTGGAACGCACGGAGCGATAATCCGCTTCGCACAAAAATCCTTCGAGCGGTGAATAAGCGCCCGTTGCGATCATCTCAAAGTCGGAGACTTCGCGCGCGTTCAAGGTTAAGACGGGCATTCCGGCGGAGGCTTCAATGAGCCGCTCGCGTTCGAGTCCCGTCACTTCTCTATTTATTAACTGCCCACCATGTGGGCGAATGAGTCTCATCTCGTTTTGATTCCTTTGATTAGTTGTGATGAAAAGAATTTACATTTATTGATGCAATCCGCACTCGGTCTTTGATGTCCCGCGCCAACGTCCAGTGCGCGGGTCTTCACCTATCTGCACAGGCGTCGTGCAGGGCGCACAACCGATGGACGAATAGCCGTGATTGTGGAGTGGGTTGTAAGGCACGTCATACTTCGCAATGTAGTTCCAGACATCACGCGACGACCACGCGGCGAGCGGGTTGATCTTAATGAGACCGAACTTCGCATCGCGCTCAACTATTCCGACGCTGGCACGCGCCGGAGATTGATCGCGGCGAATGGCTGTCACCCAGGCGCGAAGCCCACCCAGCATCTCTTTCAGAGGCTCGACTTTGCGCAGGCGGCAACAGAGATCGGGCTGCCGTTGCCAGAGTTGTTCGCCATGCTCTATTGCCTGTTCGCTGAGCGAGAGCCGCGTCGTCCGTCGCTCGAAGCGAACGCCGTAACGCGCTTCAAGTTGATCGCGCAGCGCGTAGGTTTCTGGAAAGAGCAGGTCTGTGTCGAGATAGAAAATGCGCGTGCCCGGACTGATCGTCGAAAGCATCGCAACGAGCACGCAGCCTTCCGCTCCGAAGCCTGTGGCGAGCGCGACATCCGGGCCAAACTCTTCGACAGCCCAGCGCAGCACGGCTTCCGGCGGAGCCGTCTCGAACTCATCAGAAATCAACTTGAGTTCCGCATCTGTCTTCTCGTATGTGAATGCCGGGGCTGAAACAGACATCATCAATTAATCCCTTAATAAGCCGCGTAAGCAGGCTCCAACTCTTCATCAACGATGCTCGACAGATCGCTCTCGAACCACTTGAGACGCTCGCGCAAACGCACCACCTCGCCCACGATGATGACCGACGGAGCACGCATCCCTGCACGCTCGGCCTCGCCCGCAATCGTGTCAAGCGTGCCGGTGATCGTCTGCTGGCCTTCATAAGTTCCCCAGCGAATAACAGCCGCAGGCGTTTCAGATGAACGTCCGGCAGCCATCAACTCGGAGGCAATCTCGTGTAGGTGCGCCGCTCCCATCAGAACAACAATGGTGTCAGCCGAAGCGCCGCGCGCCAAAGCTCCTGAGAGATATGCTCCGTCGCCAGCGCGTGCGCCTGTCACAACCGCAACAGATGAAGAGAGTCCGCGATGCGTCAAAGGGATTCCGGCGTAGGCTGGAACAGCCAGCGCTGAACTGATGCCGGGCACGACCTCGAACGAAAGGCCGGAAGCACGCAGCGCTTCTGCCTCTTCGCCACCGCGTCCGAACAGAAACGGGTCACCGCCTTTAAGCCGCACGACGCGCTTCCCAGCGCTTGCGTGCTCAACGAGTAAATAATTGATCCGTTCCTGTGATGTCTGCCGCCCGCCGCCGACCTTGCCGACGTAGATGCGTTCGGCAGAAGCAGGGGCGTGACGAAGTAATTCAGGGTTGACGAGATTGTCGTAGATAATGACGTCACATGAAGCCAGTAGGTCTCTTGCCTTCACAGTAATAAGCCCCGGATCACCTGGGCCAGCGCCGACGAGATAGACAGTTCCACGCTTCGCCGTGCTCGTCTCGATCTCTTCAGTCTTCGATCTTTGCGTCTCACGGATGCGTTCGATTGAGGCTTCGATGACCAGACGATGCGCCGCCAGTGGCTCTGTAATCTCGTAAGTGATACCGGGATGCTCGCTCGCTGCTTCTCTTACTTCGACTGGAATGTCGCCGCGCGTGTGTCTGCCGGGCGAGAGAAAATAAGGATGGACTGTGATGTGCTGCGCGCCACGCTCGACAAGTTGTGCGAAGCCCTCGCTGATGTTCGGATGTTCGATCTCCAAAAAAGCGGCGGCTATTAACGAGAACCCACCGCGCTCGCCGATTAGACGCGCCGCCTCGCGGACATCCTCGTTGGCTTCTGCGCGACGACTGCCGTGTCCGACGACCAGCACCACGCGCCGCGCGTTCTCGCTCATGCGTACACCTCTGCGGCGCGTTCGACTTCTCCGAGCGCCTCCAACTCTTCGACCGTGTGGCGCGCGATGAATGATTGAAAACTTTCCTGTGCGCCTGCGCGCCGATCTAGATAGACGCGCGCCAGACGTTCGAGGTAAAACTTGATCTCCTCAGCCGGAATTTTCTGATTCAATTCACGGCCAAACGTATAGCCGTCGCCGAGATGCCCGCCGAGATAGATGCGATAAGCCTCGATCTTCCCTTCCGGCGTGTTCAGAAAATCGCCAACGAGACCGACATCGCACACCTGATAGTGCGCGCAGGAATTCGGGCAGCCCGTCACGCTGATGCGGAAAGGCGTTGTGAATCGGGGAAGCACTCGCTCCAGATGCTCTATCAATTCGGAGGCGCGATCCTTCGTCTCCGTCAACGCCAACTTGCAGAATTTCTTGCCGGTGCAGGCAAGCGTGCCTGTGCGAAATGACGAGGCAGCGACTTGAAGATCAAGAGAGGCTAAACCGGAAGCCACGCGCTCGCGCTCATGCTCCGACACGTCTAGCAGGACAAGGTTCTGCGTGGTCGTCAGCCGCACGCGATTGCTGCCAACCTCTCGTGCGAGTCGCGCGACGGCGAGCATCTCTTCGCCCGGCAGATACCCGCGCTTGGTTGCGGCTCCGGCATAATAGAGTCCGTCTTGCTTCTGTGGATAAATACCGATGTGTGCGCGGTTGGCAGTCACGGGCACTGCGGGCGCATCGCCGTCCGTCAACCTGCGGCCCAGACGCTTTTCCAACTCTTCGCGGAAACGCTGCGCCCCCCAATCCGCCATCAGAAATTTCAGCCGTGCCAAAGAACGCGATTGACGATTGCCTTCATCACGGAAGATCGCGCAGATGTGATGACAAACGGCGATGACATCTTGAGGCCGGATGTGTGCGCCGAGCCGCTCCGCGAATCTCTCCTTCGAGCCGAGACCACCGCCGACCCACAGATCAAACACGACTTCACCATCGGGACGGCGCAATGCGATCAATCCGATGTCGTTAATCTCGTGGCCTGTGCAGTAGCTTGAGCAACCCGAAATCGTAATCTTGAACTTACGCGGCAGGTTGGAGAATTCGTGATTATTGAGAAAGTGTTGATGCACACTTTCCACCAACGGCGCTGCATCAATGAACTCTGCATCATCAATGCCCGCGAGCGGACAGCCCGTGACGTTGCGTGTGATGTCGCCGCACGCGCCGGAAGATGAGAGGCCGACGCGCTCAAGTGCGGCGAAGATGGCGGGCACATCCTCAATCCGCACGTAGTGAAACTGTATGTCCTGGCGCGTCGTGACATCGCCCGTGTTCTGTGCATAGCGCAAAGAGAGTTGGCCGAGAGTTTCAAGCTGAAGGCTTGTGAGCGTGCCGTTCGGCACTTTCACGCGCAGCATGAAGTAGCCTTCTTCCTGCGGGCGCTGCGTGTACAGCCCGTACCAACGCAGGCGCACATTGAGATCGTCTTCCGAGATGGACGAGAACCCCTCGCGCGCATAACGGATCAGGTCGTCGAGGCAATCAAGACCGTCGCGCTCGCGCTTGGCACGCTCTACCTTATTCTCTTTTTTAACTACTGCCATCCCTCAAACGTCTATCTAAAATGAAAGCTCCCGCACTCAGGAAAGCGCAGGAGCTAAGGACACTCAAACACCTTCCCGTTGCTTTTACGGCGGACAAGCTGGCAGACAACAATATCCCGCGAGTACGAGACCTTGTGCTGCGGGCATCATATCCACCATCACCGTCCACTTCAACATAACGGAGGGAATGTAAACTATACTGGCGGGCGCGTCAACTCAATTTTATTTATTAGCGGATAAATGAGTATCGAACCTGATCGAGGTGGAGGAGTGTGTGGAATGCCAAGACAAATCCCAACAAGAATAGACAGGATTTACATCATTGACAGGAATGATGATTAGAACAGGACTGGCGTTATATCCTCTTTCATCAACTCTATCCGGTTAATCCTGTCTGTTCGTTTCGGGGTTGTTAGGCACTCTTAGTATTTGGGCACGCTGGGGTCAACCTCAGTTGACCAGGCGGTGATGCCGCCTTTCAGGTTAATGAGCCTGCCCGTGAAGCCTGCGCGCTTGAGGTCTTCGATGGCTTTAGCACTGCGCCCGCCGCCTTTGCAATGCACGACCGTCTCGCGCTCAGGATCAATCTCCGCGATGCGCCCGACCACCTGGCCGAGCGGGATCAGCTTCGTCTGAGGGATGCGCGCGATTTCGTATTCGTGCGGCTCGCGGACATCAATAATCTGAATGTCCGCGCCGTGCTCTAATCGCTCCTTCAGTTCGGTCGCTGTAATTTCCGGCATCTGCTCCTGCCCGCTTGCTTGCGCCAACTGCTCGGCGGTGGGTTGTGGTTTCAACCCGCAGAACTCTTCATAGTCAATCAACTCTTTAATCGTCGCGTTCTCTCCGCAGATGGGACAGGCCGGGTCGCGCCTTAACTTCAATTCACGAAAACGCATCTTCCATGCGTCAAAGAGCAGCAGACGATTGATTAACGGCTCGCCGTCTCCAAGAATCAGCTTGATGGCTTCGTTAGCCTGAATCGCGCCGACGATGCCCGGTAAAACTCCGAGCACGCCGCCTTCGGCGCAACTCGGTACAAGACCGGGCGGCGGAGGCTCTGGATACAGGCAGCGATAGCACGCGCCGCGCCCACCATCTGCATTAGCCCAGAAGACGCTCGCCTGTCCCTCGAAACGAAAGATGGAGCCGTAAACATTCGGCTTGCCTGTCAGGACACAGGCATCATTGACGAGATAGCGCGTCGGGAAATTGTCCGTCCCGTCAGCGACGATGTCGTATTCGCGGAATAGTTCAAGCGCGTTCTCGCTCGTCAGCCGTGTGTTGTGTGTCTCGATGTTGATGAGCGGATTAATGTCGGAGAGACGATCACGCGCAGATTCAATCTTCAGGCGTCCGACATCCTTTGTGCCATGCACAATCTGTCGCTGCAAGTTGGATTCGTCAACGACATCGAAATCCACGAGGCCGAGTGTCCCGACGCCAGCCGCCGCGAGATACATGCCGAGCGGCGCACCAAGCCCGCCCGTGCCGATCATCAACACGCGCGCCGCTTTCAACTTGCGCTGCCCCTCCATCCCGACCTCCGGCATAATCAGGTGACGACTGTAACGCGCGATCTCTTCGTGCGAGAGCTGCGGGAATTCGGCTGTGGAAGCATGAGGCGCGGCAACGTTCTCTGCGGTCGTCGCGCCACCGGCAATCGCGGGCACGATCATCACAGTATCGCCGTCTTTGATGGGCGTGTCCGGCCCGTTGAGATAGCGGATGTCTTCATCGTTGACATACACGGTGACGAAATTACGCAGCCGGTTCTGATCGTTGTAAAGATGCTTGCGAAGCTCTGCGTGACGGGTGGTGAGTTGTTCGAGCGCCTCGCCCGCAGTTTTCGCTTCAACCTCAATCTCTGAATTCCCGCCCGCATACTGCCGGAGCGCGGTCGGAATAGTAATAGTTAATGGCATGTCCTTAACTTCCTTTCACAATCTCTTCTTCATTAAACTTTGAATGGTCTTCCGCAATCTCCCACGAGCGCAACTCTGCCGCTTGGCCTTCACGCACGGAAACGACGATGTAAGACATAGTCGGCCAGGGCGAATGCTCAAGATCAAACTGCGAGGGAACCGCCGGGTGATCCGGGTGCGAGTGATAATCGCCGACGACGCCCAAACCCTTTTTGCTGGATTCACGTTCGGCACGCGCATAATCAATCGGCGCAATCAGCATCCGGTCATGCTGTGGACTAGCTTCCCATGAATTCTTGACCGGATAAGTCGCGGATACAATGCGCGTGCGCCCATTGTCTTCAATGCGCCCGATTAGTAAGCCGCAACATTCGTGCGGATATTCTACTTCAGCGTGTCGCTTAATCTCTGTTAATTGCTCTTCGTCAATCTTAATCATCAATTCTCGTCCCAAAATTTTTCGCTCAGATAACGTCCGCCGCCGTCGCAGAGAATCGTGATGACAACCGCGCTGTGCGGAAGATTGCTCGCCAGCCGAAGTACAGCGAAGACGTTCGCGCCGGAACTGACACCAACAAATAATCCCTCTTCACGTGCGAGCCGTCGCGTCATCATTTGTGCGTCTTCCGTTGAGACTTCCACATTTTCATCGGCGAGCAACGGATCATAGATGCCGGGCACGATGGCTGTCGCCATGTGTTTCATGCCTTCCAAACCATGCAGCGGCGAATCCGGCTGCATGGAGATAGCATGAATCGCCGGGTTCAACTCTTTCAACCTGCGTGATGTCCCGACGAACGTGCCTGAAGTTCCAAGCCCTGCGAGAAAATGCGTCACGCGCCCCTTCGTCTGTTCCCAGATTTCCGGCCCGGTGCCTTCATAGTGTGCGAGCCAGTTAGCATCATTGTTGTATTGATCCGGGTAAAAATATTTTTCAGGCTCGCGTGCTGCCATCTCACGCGCGATGAGTTGCGCGCCGTCGCTGCCCTGCAAAGGGTCTGTCTCGATGATCTCGGCTCCGTAGCTGCGGAGGATGCGTTTGCGCTCGACACTCGCATTCTTCGGAAGACAGAGTGCGACATTGTAACCACGCGCCGCGCCAATCATCGCATAGGCGATGCCTGTATTGCCGCTCGTCGCGTCGAGGATAATCTTGCCTTGTTGAAGCTGGCCGCTGCGCTCGCCCGCGAGAATCATCGCCCGCGCGGCGCGGTCTTTCACAGAGCCACCCGGATTCAAATGTTCGGCTTTGACGTAAACTTCGGCAGCTAAGTCCTTCGTCACGTTCCGCAAACGGATGAGCGGCGTCCCTCCAATCTGTGAAAGAAGATCGTCGTCACGCGCCGTCAAAGCCGACACAGCTAAAGTCTCTTGCTTCATCCAGCTCTTTCCCTGAGTCACAATCCGGCGATGTCAGTACCGCCTGCGGTAGCGGGCGGGTGTTGGTGGCAATAGAACCCGCCCGCTACCGCAGGCGGTACTGACTCGTACACTTCACGCCTCAGATTCCAAAGCCTGCTCAATGTCGGCAATGATATCTGAGACATCTTCAATGCCGACAGAGATACGCACGAGGCCATCGGAAATTCCCAGCCGGCGTCTGCGTGCCGGAGCGACTTCACGATGAGAAGATGTCGCCGGATGCAGCACGCCGGTAAAGACATCGCCGAGACTGGTCGAACGCACACACAGGCGCAGTCCATTCATAAAGCGAAAAGCAGATTCGCGCGTAGTCTCCTGAAGTTCAAGAGAGACCAGCGCCCCGAATTGCTCAACACGGAACAGGCGGTTGATTCTCTCTTGCACGTCTGAACCGGCAAGACCCGGATAATAGACGCGGGAGACACGCGGATGCTTTGAGAGATACTCTGCGAGACGTTGCGCGTTCGCGCACTGGCGCTCCATGCGGACGGCGAGCGTTTTGACCCCGCGCAAGATTTCGTGTGCTTCCCACACGCCCAGAACACCGCCGACCAGTTTCATCACGCCCACGAGTGCGGTCAAGTCAGCTTCATCACGTGCGACGACGACTCCGCCCATCACGTCCGCATGGCCGCCTAGATATTTGGTCGCGCTGTGAACTACAAAGTCCGTGCCATGCTTCAATGGTTGGCAGAGATAAGGCGTGGCGAAAGTATTGTCAACGATGAAACGCGCGCCCGCTTCACGCGCGATGTCAGCGCAAGCAACGATGTCGCAAACCTTCAGTAGTGGATTCGAGATTGTTTCCGCGATGATGACGCGCGGCTTTGTCTCAAGCGCTTTCTCTCTGACGGCGTTGAGGTCGGAGAAGTCAGCCGTCGAGATGTTGATGCCGAAAGAGCCGAAGACTGTGTAGAGCAAGTCTGTGGTCGCGCCGTAAAGGTCTTGTGAAGCGAGGACGGACGCGCCCGGCGTGAGTTCGCAGGCGAAGAGCGCGGCGTGCAGGGCAGCCATCCCGGTCGCGTAAGCACTGGCCGCCGCGCCTGCTTCAAACGTCCTGAGTGCTTCTTCAAGAGCCGCCATAGTCGGATTGCCGTAGCGCGTATAGACGTAGCCCTGCTCTTCACCAGCAAAGACCCGATCCACCTCCTCCATCGAATCATAAGTGAAGGTGGATGAGGCGTAGATGGGTGTGGAGACGGGCTTGCCTACAGGCGCGCGTTCCCTCTCGCCCGCGTGAACGAGTTGCGTCCTGATGTCATGCTCTCGTCGAAAGTCTGTCATCAACTATCCTCCTGCCTTCGATGTTTCGCGCGAGAGGAATCTTAACTCAAATTCCTCTTAGCGAAATACCAGTCGGTGACATCGTATTCCGATTGAAGACGCTTTTCGGCATCGGCGAGCGTCTGCGGCGGCGGCACAACCACCTGCTCACCCGGACGCCAGTTGGCAGGAGTCGCGCAGGCATTCGCGTCCGCCGTTTGGAGCGCGTCCACCACGCGAACCACCTCGTCAATGTTTCTGCCCAGTGACATCGGATAATAGATGAGAGCGCGGATAATACCTTTGTCGTCAATCACGAAAACTGCGCGTACGGTGGCCGTCTCGGATGCGCCCGGATGAATCAGCCCGTAGGTTTGCGCCACACGTGTGTCAAGGTCGGCGATGACCGGGAAATCCACATTAACATCGAAGTGCTCTTTAATATTTCTGATCCAGGCGATGTGGGCAGGCACTGAGTCAACCGAGAGGCCGATCAATTGCACGTTGCGCTGCTTGAATTCATCTGCGTGGCGTGCGAACTCGACGAACTCCGTCGTGCAGACGGGCGTGAAATCCGCCGGATGCGAGAAGAGCACGACCCATTTGCCTTTGTAGTCGGAGAGCTTCAAGGGGCCTTGCGTTGACTTGGCTGTAAAATCCGGAGCCGGATCGTTGATGCGTGGGATAGTGTTGCTTGAACTAATGGCTGGTGCTGCTGAACTCATATTCTTCTCCTTCATGCGAATTGAAATAAGAAAAGCCCTCGCGCTTTCAAAAGAATTCGCGCGAGAGCCAGATGCTCGAACGATTCTTTAGCAGTTTTTAACGTGGAGCAAGTCATCCTAAATCGCCACGACGTGAACATATCAAGAAAACTATCTTCTGCCAGTATGGCGGATGGAATGTAAACTATACCGGCAGCGCGTGTCAACTCTTCACTGATCGAAGAGCAGACAATCAGGTCTTAGAGTTTTTCAGAGGCGCGCTTCAGCGTATGTCATGACCAGATACATGATGGCATCGCGCGTGCCCGGATTCTCGTAGGTGTGCGGCACGTCGGCGCGGAAGTAAACAGCATCGCCGGCACGAAGTTCGGCAGGCGCTCCATCTCCGACTGTGAGCCGCAAGCGTCCTGAATGCACGACGATATTTTCGTAAGTGCCTTCGGGATGCGGAACAGCGCGCTCGATGTGGCCGTTGCGTAATCGAAGTTCGTAGAGTTCTGCGCGGCGATGTTTGTCGAAGGGAAAGAGCGCGCGGCTCTCAAACGCGCCGTCGCCGGAACGCAAGACCTTCGAGGCATCCGCCGGAAGGAGCACGACATCTCCGGTAGTCTCATCGCCGAGCAGGTCTGCGAAGCGCACATCAAGACCGCGCACCACTTTCCACAGAAAGGAGATGGTCGGCGCACTCTCGCCCGCCTCAACTTGGCCGAGCATCGCCCGGCTAACGCCTGCGAGTGCAGCAAGACGTTCCAGACTCAGGCCGCGACTACGGCGCAAGCGTCCCAGATTCTCGCCGACTCGACGCTTGAGTTCCTGCGCCTCTCGCTCTGTGTTGACAGGCTCTTCTTTTGTTTTCGATCTTCTCTTGGTCAAAATCATCTCCGGTGTTGTTAAGTAGCCGAGTCATGAGTAAAGCAGCAGGGACATTATAGGTCGAAGACAACCCGTTCGCATATCACCGATAGATTATTTTTAGCATACCATAAATACTTTTAACCCCTCTGTCGGCGAATAATTCTTGACAGCGTTTCCAGAGCCTCCGTATATTCAATTCGCTTCAATGATGAAGCGAACCGTTCTGGCAAACGATCAACAAGATGCATCACACTCGATTTTACTACTTCGCTTTTACTTACCGCTTCTTCTTCGGGAGTGGCGGGCCGGGCGAAGCGCGAGCGGCGCATGAGATGTTGACGACTTGAAGAACTAAGCGCCGCGAAAAGTTTCCAACCAGAGCCAGCCGTAACTTCCCGGAATAAAAGTTACGGCTGGTTTTTTATTGCGCGACCAACGCACGCCAAGAAGTGCAAGGGCTAATGAGACAGACAATCCTTTTTCAGGAGGAAGCCGATCAGATGAACATTACAGAGCGCCGGGCGGAAATAGATGCGATTGATAGAGAGCTACTTCGCCTTCTCAACAAGCGAGCGCTGCTTGCGGTCAAGATCGGAGAATCGAAAAGAATTGCGGGCTTGTCGCTCTGTGACCGCGAGCGCGAGCGCGAGGTGATCGAGCGCGCTTGCGAGTCTAACCTGGGGCCGCTCGATGAGCGTGCCGTCGCGCGGCTCTTTCGCTCAATCATCCGTGAGTCAAGGCTTGTCGAAGAACGCGAGATGGAATATTCAAACGGCTCTCAGCAGGCGAATCTATGAGAAAAGATTTGATGCACAGAACACGCGTCGCTTTTCAGGGAGAGCGCGGCGCATTCAGCGAGGATGCCGCAGTTCAATTGCTCGGCGATAAAATCGCGCTCGTCCCTCGCCCGTCCTTCGAATCTCTGTTCGCGGCCATCAACGAAGGCGCAGCGGACTATGTGCTCGCGCCCATTGAGAACAGCCTCGTCGGTTCTATTCAACGATCTTACGATCTGCTCTTAGAGAGTCCACTTCATATCGCGGGCGAGGTCATTCTGCCGATCAGACACTATCTCATTGGCGTTCCCGGTTCATCCTTCGACTCAATCAGAACGGTCGAATCACACCCGGTTGCGCTCGCTCAATGCGAACGCTTCTTCAACGCGCATCCGCAAATTCGCCCGCTCGTCGCGGAAGACACTGCCGGGAGTGTTGCACAAATCATCAAGCGGGGCGACGAGACGTGCGCGGCCATCGCCGGAAGTCGTGCGGCAGAAGTTTACGGCGGCACAATCCTGCGCGAACATTTGGAGGATCACAACGAAAACTACACGCGCTTCGTCCTGCTCTCTTCTTCAACAGAATTGAGTGATGACGCAGATAAACTCTCGCTCGTCATCAAACTCCCGCACAGGCCAGCCGCGCTCTATCATGCACTTGAGCCTTTCGCCAATCACGGTATTGACCTGGTCAAAATCGAGAGCCGCCCCATCAGAGGCAGACCCTGGGAATACTATTTCTACCTAGACCTACAGGCTTCGATAAAAGAAACGAACGTCACAGAGGCGCTCGACGAGTTGAAGGAGTATGCGATGGAAGTGCGAGTTCTGGGTTGTTATCGCGCAGCCATCAAGCAAGCCGAGTTGCAGCAAACAGCAGAATAGACGAGAGACTTAAAGATTATGATTCTCATTCTAACGCCAAATATCGATCCTGAAAGTGAAGCGTATCGCCAGTTGATGGCGCATCTCGCCAGACTCCAAAACATCGAGTGGCGCATTCATCGTGAACAGGGAGCGGAGCGCTCTTTGACTGAAATCTATCTCATCGGCAACACAGCCGCAGTCTCGCTCGACGAGATGAAAAGTCTGCCCGGAGTCGAGCGCGTGGTGCGCGTCTCGGAAGAGTATCGCGTGATCGGTCGGCACAAGCATGATGATCGCCCAAGCTACTTTGAATATCAGGGCGTGCGTTTTGGTCAGGACACTCTGAACATTTTCGCTGGCCTCTGCGCGGTGGACACGCGGGAGAATGTCGAGCGGATGATGCGTGCGCTGAAAGAGAATGGACAGGTCTGCACACGTATGGGCGCTTACAAGCCGCGCACGAGTCCCTATTCATTTCAAGGGCACGGGCGCAAGTGCCTGCCTGACGTTTTTGAGTTGGCTGGTAAGTACGGAATCAAAGTCATCGCGATGGAGATCACACATGAATCGCACATCGCAGAGATTCACGAAGCGCTGCACGAGACCGGCCATCCAACCGGTGTGATGCTTCAGATCGGCACGCGCAACACACAGAACTTCGAGATGCTGAAAAAGGTCGGGCGTCAACAGGATTTCCCGGTGCTGCTCAAGCGCGGCTTCGGAATTACGTTGGATGAATCTCTACACGCGGCTGAATATCTGGCGAGTGAGGGCAATCATAAAATCATCTTCGGACTGCGCGGAATCAAGACGAATCTCGCAGACCCGCACCGCAACTTCGTTGACTTTGCACACGTGCCTGTGGTGAAGCGGCTGACGCGAATGCCCGTCTGCGTTGATCCTTCGCACGCCGTCGGCTCGCGCAGCAGCGGACCCGAAGGCATCCTGGACGTGATGCACGCAACCGCGCAGGGCGTCATCGCCGGAGCCAACATGATTCTCGTGGACTTTCACCCGGAGCCGGACAGAGCGCTGGTGGATGGGCCGCAGGCTCTCTTCTTAAAAGAGCTTCCACACTTTTTGGAGGACGTGGCAATCGCACGCGAAGCCTTTGAGAAACGCACCGCTCTGGCCGAAGCATACCAGGCGGATTTGAAAACTACTGATGAGTTACTCCTACAAGCCGCCGATGTAGCGTGAGCAGATTCTCAAAACAGTTTCTGTTAATGCCACTACAGTTAATGGCTATGATCGTGCGCGTGTGAGTGCTGCGGCTGCGGAGTATGAGCGTCAATGATCGTCCGTCGCTCTGCGTGCGGAGTCTTGAGATGATCTTCCAGCCAGCGTGTGACTTCGTGCGCTCCTGCTTCATTCTTCAAATTAGTGAAGACGAAAGGCCGCTCGCCACGCATCCGTTGAGCATCACGCTCCATCACTTCGAGCGACGCGCCGACGTAAGGCGCTAAATCAATCTTGTTGATAACGAGCAGATCGGAGCGTGTGATGCCGGGGCCGCCTTTGCGAGGGATTTTGTCGCCGCCCGCAACATCAATCACGTAGATGGAAACGTCAACGAGTTCGGGACTGAAGGCTGCTGCCAGATTATCGCCGCCGCTCTCGATGAAGATCAGTTCCAATCCAGAAAAGCTATTCTCGAAATCCGCGATGGCTTCCAGGTTCATCGAAGCATCTTCGCGGATGGCCGCGTGCGGGCAACCGCCGGTTTCGACACCACGCACGCGCTCCGTAGGCAACGTTCCCTGCCGGATCAGAAATTCCGCATCTTCTTTAGTGTAGATGTCGTTGGTGACGACCGCCAGATTATAATTCGGCCACAGTTCGCGGCAGAGACAGTCAATCAATGCCGTCTTGCCGCTACCGACCGGGCCAGCGACGCCGACGCGAAAAGCTCTTGTCTGATCTTTTGTTTCCATTATCAGAATATTTCAACTCCATCTTTAGAATAAGAAATAGCGCTGCGCCATCGGCAACACTTCCGCTGGTTCGCAAGTGAGAAGCACGCCATCGGCGCGCACCTCATAAGTCTCCGGGTCAACTTCAATCGTCGGCATGGCGTCGTTGTGAATCATCTCGGCCTTACCTATTTGCCGACAGTTCTCAACTGCCACTGCTCGCTTTTGCAAGCCGAGCTTTTTCGGCAATTCTGCTTCGATGGCCGCGTGCGAAACAAACGTCAGACTGGTCGCGCTGACTGCTCTTCCAAATGACCCGAACATCGGGCGATACAGAACAGGTTGCGGCGTCGGGATCGAAGCGTTGGCATCGCCCATCACGCTCCAAGCGATGAAGCCACCCTTGATTATCATCTCAGGTTTGACGCCGAAGAAGGCAGGCTTCCAGAGAACCAGATCGGCCAGCTTTCCCGGTTCGATTGACCCGACGTGCGATGCGATGCCGTGTGTGATGGCAGGGTTGATTGTGTACTTCGCCACGTAACGCTTCACACGAAAATTATCGTTGCGCTCTGAGTCTTCCGCGAGCGGGCCGCGCTGCGTCTTCATCTTGTGTGCCGTTTGCCATGTGCGCGTTACGACCTCGCCGACGCGACCCATCGCCTGTGAGTCGCTGGAAATCATGCTGAAGACGCCGAGGTCATGCAGGATGTCTTCGGCGGCGATGGTTTCGGGGCGAATGCGACTCTCGGCAAAGGCGACATCTTCCGGGACTTGCGAGTTGAGATGATGACAGACCATCAGCATATCCAGATGTTCACTGATGGTGTTGACGGTGAAGGGGCGCGTCGGATTCGTTGACGACGGAAGGATGTTCGGATATGACGCGATGCGAATAATATCCGGCGCGTGGCCGCCGCCCGCACCTTCCGTGTGATAAGTGTGAATGGTTCTTCCGTTGATGGCGGCGATTGTGTCTTCAACGAATCCGGCTTCGTTGATCGTATCGGTGTGAATTGCGACCTGCACATCATAAAGGTCTGCGACACGCAGGCAGGCATCAATCGCGGCGGGCGTCGTCCCCCAATCTTCGTGCAGCTTGAGTCCGCACGCTCCGCCGACGATCTGCTCTACGAGAGGCTCATCAGTCGCGCAATTTCCTTTGCCTAGAAAGGCGAAGTTCACAGGCCAGTGTTCGGCGGCTTCGAGCATCCGCGCGAGATTCCATGCTCCGGGCGTGCAGGTGGTGGCGTTCGTTCCCGTCGCCGGGCCAGTGCCGCCGCCGATCATGGTCGTGATGCCGTTCGAGAGCGCCGCGTGGATTTGCTGCGGCGAGATGAAATGGATGTGGCTGTCAATCGCGCCCGCCGTGACGATCATGTTCTCGCCCGCGATCACTTCTGTGCTCGCGCCGACGATTAGCTCAGGATCAACGCCGTCCATCGTGTCTGGATTTCCGGCGTTGCCGACTTTGACGATTCGCCCATCTTTAATTCCGATGTCGCCTTTGACAATGCCCCAGTAATCAACGACGAGCGCGTTGGTAATCACCAGATCGAGCGCGCCATTTGCGCCATCACGCACGGCACGGCTGCTCTGTCCCATCCCGTCACGAATTACTTTGCCGCCGCCGAATGTAATCTCATCGCCGTAGGTCGTGAAGTCGCGTTCCACTTCGATAATCAATTCGCTGTCGGCGAGCCGCACGCGGTCGCCTGTGGTCGGACCGTAAAGGTCTGCGTATGTGCGTCGCGGAATGTTGAGACTCATCTGTTTTCTCAGAAAATAGTTCTTCAGGATCGCCATGCGGCGGAATGCGCGTAAGACCAGACTTTGCCTGAAGGCGATCTTACGAACCAGCTTTCATTGCTCAACTCACTGTCACTGAATCATAGCTTCGGCGCAGCGGGCTTGTTCGGTTTGTCCCATGCGAATGCCCCGACGACTTTCAGCTTGCGCTTGTAAACCTTGTCGCCGCTCATGACGAACAGCGTATCGAAGCGTTCACCGCCGAACGAGAAATTTGCGACTCTGCCATTAGGCGTCGGGATAATACATTGAACCCTGCCCGCTTGATCGCACACCTGAATACCCAGCGCTGTCGCCACATAGAGCCTCCCGTCCCTATCAACGCGAACACCGTCGCCGCCGCTCCAGTCGAGCGTGTCAGGAGAATGCAGCCAGTAATAACGTTGCTTGAATTGGAGAGTGCCATCCGGCTGGATCAGATAACTGTAAACCCAGTGCGAGCGTGAATCCGGCACATAGAGCAATGTCTGGTCAGGCGAGAGCGTAATACCGTTCGAGAATTTTAGTCCGGTGTCCACCAACAGCTTTTCACCATTGGGCTTGATGAGCCAGATTTTGCTTGGCTCGTTAGAGTTGTTCTGCGGCGGGTTGGTCACATACACATTACCGTTGTGAGCCACTGTAATGTCATTGCCGACGAAACCCTTGGCGATGATTTTGGCTTTAGCGTTAGTGTCATAAGCCAGGATTTTTTTCTCGCGGGTTGCAACTGCATAGAGCCTTCCGTCAGGTCCGAACGCTTGACCATCTCCTCTCTTCGAGTCAGCGATGAAGAGGCTGACCTTGCCGTCAAGACCGATCTTGTAAGTCTTGCTGTCAGGCACATCATCGAAGAAGACTTCGCCTTTAGCATTGGTCGCAGGACCTTCTGTGAACTTGTAGCCTTCGCTCACGAGTTGCCAGCCTTCGCCGGGGATGAGGATGTCGTTGAGTGTGTTGTTCTGCGTCTGTCCGGTTTTCACAGGTGCGGGCCAGTCTTTCCAGAGCCAGCGCATCGCGTCCGGGAAGATAGCGGTCGCTTGATTGCCAGTATGCCCGCCGTCGCCCCAGACGTGCTCGACTTCGTAGCCCATGAAAGTGAGTGCGCGTTCCATCGTCTGATTCGCCATCCACCAATCGCCCGCATAAATGTTGAGATCATTCGAGCCGTCCTGCAAAAAAATGCGAATGGGCTTCGGCTCATATTTGCGAATGAGCGCCAGGTAATGCATCCCACCGCGCAAATCAACGTAAGTGCCAATTGAGCTGAAGACGCGCGTGAAAGCATCTGGACGCTCCCACGCGGCAGTGAACGCAGCGATAGCTCCGCTACTTTCCCCACCGATGGCGCGGTCGTTGCCATCGTGTGAAAGTTTGATGAGTCGCCCGTCCGCTGTCTTCTTAGTCTCGACTTCGGGCAGGAGTTCTTCGAGTAGGAAGCGCGCGTAAGCATCGCCGAGGCCGTCATATTCGTAGCTGCGATTGAAGCGATCAAGCGCATCGGCTGGCGCTGTGGTCTTGACGATTCCGGGCGCGATGAAGACGCCGATAGTCACCGGCATCTCTTTTTTATAAATGAGATTGTCGAAGACGGTGGGCGCTTCAAAGCGGATGCCGTCCTGCCCAACATAAACACAGGCAGGCTTGTCGGGACTGTATTCGGCAGGCACATAAACCCAGTAGTCGCGTGTCGTGCCGGGGAAAATCTTCGACTTGTCAAAGCTGAACTTGAGCACTTCGCCCTTCGGCACGCCCACCTGCGGCTTGGAGTCAGGCCCGGGTTGATAGTTATCCGTTGTCTGCGCCGGAACAGCCAGAAAGAGAAAGCAAGCGAGAGCGAACGAGCAGAATGCGTGTCTTAGTTTCATGGCGTTTTGGTTTCCATTGAGACAGGATTTTCAAGGGCTCCGTTCACACATCTTTAGAATTGCGTGCGTTCATTCTCTTTTTGGTGAGCTGCGGTTTTAACTGCCGCATCATCGAGGCCACCATTTACTAAACCGTTGTGTCCGAAGATGACGCGCTCTCCTCTGTACTCGACCAGCATGATTTCTTTCTCCTCGCCTGGCTCGAAGCGCACGGCCAATCCGGCGGCGATGTTGAGGTGCATCCCGAAGGCCACCGCGCGCTCAAACTTGAGCGCGCGATTGACTTCAAAGAAATGGTAGTGGCTGCCGACTTGAACGGGGCGGTCACCGGTGTTCTGGACAACGACGGTTACCGTGCGGCGTCCCACGTTCGCTTGAATGTCGCCGTTTTCAGTATCCAAAAAATATTCGCCAGGATGCATCTTGCTTTTACCTCACGGGATCATGAACTGTGATGAGTTTCGTCCCGTCCGGGAAGGTGGCTTCGACCTGAACTTCGTGAATCATCTCGGCGACGCCCTCCATCAAATCTTCGCGTTTCAGGATGCTCGTCCCGAAGTCCATGATGTCGGCGACGCTCCGGCCATCACGCGCCGCCTCCATGATCTCTGCGGAAAGGATCGCCAGAGCTTCCGGGTAGTTGAGCTTCAACCCGCGCGCCTGTCGCTTGCGGGACAACTCGGCGGCCACGAAGATGAGCAGCTTTTCCTGCTCGCGCGGAGTTAAATGCAAACTTGAAACCTCCCTAACGAAGGGATGAGGGATGAACTAGAAGAGGGGGAAAAGTTAAAAGGGTCAATGGGCAAAGGAGAAAGCATCTTCCCTTTCCCCTCTTCCCCTTTTAACCTTTCCCCAAGTGCCTTTCATCCCTCCGCCCTCATCCCTCATCCCTTTAATTGACCTTGCGCGGCGGAATGGCCTGTTGACCGTAAAGTTGCAGTTTGGCCGCCTGCCAGAAAGCCATCAAGCCGGACGTAATGGCGCGACCCCTGATGCTCAGGGCGCGAACAACAAGCCCGTGCGCCGGAAGCGTCGAGACCCCCCATAATATTTCAGAATCGCGCGAAAGTTCATCTGCCAATTCCGTCAACTGCTTTTCCAGCGCGAGCCAGCGTGCTGCTTCAAGACCCACACGGCAGATATAAAAAGTAGAAAAATACCGATAGTGCCCAAGCCTGACAAGCGACGAGAGCGGGCGGCGTGCGGGTTCGAGCTTGATGCGTTCCTGCGCCAAAGACTTCCCCGCCGCCTCGATGTCGAGTTTGAGTTGCAACAACTCGTAGGCGAAAATCTCCTGGCGCGCCTCGCGTCCCGGCGCGACCATCTCCCACCAGAATAGTCCAGCGCCCGCTGCCAACTCAATTCGTGTTTCCTGACGGTAGCGTGATCCTTTGAATGGAATCAGCGCATCCGGCAGGTATTCAAGCAGCGCATTCTCGCCTACCTTAATCTCGTTGATCTGGACGGCGGTCGGGGCTTCACATCGGCTCTGATAGAGACGTGTCGCGCCGGTCGAAGTTAATTGAGCGCTGGCACGACATCCGACCTCAACATCCAGTGTGAGATAGTCGCCGCCGAGCACTCCGCCGGATAAGTTATGTAGATGCACCAACGAGCCGCCATCAGTCAAGGAAAATGCTCGCACCACTCTGAGCGGCGGTTGTTGCTGACATGACGCGAGCACGGTCTGATTCGTACTTGAATCAGATTCAAAGCACAACCGGAGATGTCCTCTGACACGATAAACCGACGCGGCAGGCAGATAGAGAAGCGTTGACGATGAGTCCTCTTTTCTGATCGGTTGCCTGTTTTCCATGATGCTCAGATGCGCCCGTTGCTCACCTATGCGTTTCTCATGCTCACGTGAATTCAACTAACGAACAATCGCGTCGTCAGAGATGGATGGCGCATCGAGCCTAAATCCAGCAGTGGAGTAAAACAAGAGACCGCGTCGCAATCAAGTTCGTCGTCACGGCTCAGGCTCAATGCTTCAAGGATCACTAACTTGAGTTGCCAGAGAATCCGGCTGGCCTGACTCTGGCCGAGCGGCATCAGTCGCTGACAGGCAGAGATGAGACTAGCCAGCGATTGATGTAGATACGCCAGCACGGTTGTGTCTTCATCCAGTTGAAGCACGCCACCCGTCAACCCAAACGCCGTGCAGTTGTGAACTTCGACTTCGCTCTGCCTTGCTTCCTGAGAGGCTTCTTCGAGGAGCGGCCACCCGCCCAACTCAATCGCCAATCGCAGAAAACGTCGTCCCAATGTTGCGCTGCCCGCGCGGCTCTCACGCGCCGCCTTTCGCGCGCTCAAACTCCGATTAAGATCAAGCCAGCACGTTCGTTGAAAGCTCTGGCGAGAGATAGTAGCTTCAGTCGCAAGGCGGTGCGCCGCGCGACAAAATATGCTTTCCTGTCGTCCCGTCTCTCTCAAATAGTCGCGCAAAAAATCTTCAAGTCGCGCGACCGTCAGAAGCTCCTCTGCAACGAGCGTCTCCAGACCAAACGAATGTGCCGCCCCGCCGATGGGAAAAGCGCTGTCGGCAAGTTGCATCAGTTGTAACAGCTTCAGACCATCGCTCATACGCTTCAGTTCCTGTTCATCAATCCCACGCAAATTGTCGCAACTTAAAAGCGGATTGATTATACTTCATGAAGATGATGCCCGAAGAGTTTTGAACGAATTAAGGTGGAAGACTATAACAGCAGACCCATTCCTGCGAGAGAGTCTTCACCGGTGAGAATCCATGCCGTCTCGTCAACAACGAGATACTCAAAAACTTTCCTACATGGCAACCGCGCGAGCGGTGGCTAAATCAGCACGACGAGGAGGAAGAGACCAAGCTCTTCTCTGAACTTAGCCCCGCCATTTCAGCCGTCAGCCGCATCCTCCTCAACACAGGACTGCGCCCGCCGAAAGAAATCCTCTCAATGGAAAAAGAGCACGTCAATCTTACAGATAAAGTGAAGCGTCTCAAGCTAGATAAGATTTACATGATCCCGCCACATTCAATCTTTGTCGCCAACGGTAAGGACAGCACGACAAGAATGGTTCCACTGAATTCTACGGCTGAAGCTATCTTTGCAGCGCTTTGTGACGATGAGACTACCGGACGATGGCTGTTTGCTAAAGATGGTCAGCCCGTGAAATCCATCAAGAAAGGTTGGCAAGCGGCTTGTTCACGTGCTGGGATTGATGACCTTCGGCCTTACGATCAGCGTCATACCTTCGCTACTCGCCTTGTTGAAAGGAATGTCCACATCCTCATCATTTCTGAATTTCTGGGACACGCTCAACCCGTACAAGGCTTCGGCTTTGCTTCACGGATTACGCCCGGCTACGCACACGTAACATGGGACGCCATGCGCAGAGCGGTTGATTTTCTTCAACACCCGCCAGAAGCGCATGAATTTGAGCAGAAGTCGAGCAAAAGTCGAGCAAATGACGCTGAAAATGCGGCAGAGATGAAGGAGGTGCAGGTTGGCTAAAGGTTGAAACTACAAGACATAAAAATGGTAGGCGCGATAGGATTTGAACCTACGACCCCTACCGTGTCAATTTCCGAAACCGATTGGGATGAAAGCACATCAAATGATCCTAAGTGATACTGAGAGAAGGAGGATAACCGTTATATTCTTCTATCTAGCTACTACAGAATATCACATAGTATTTTGGAGTGATCTAGGGTAGTTATGGCACAAAGAACGGCACAAGAAATCTTTGGGATTGAGAACGATTATATTTTCTCCTACGTTTTTTCGCGGTAGCTTTGCCCAAAGATTTGATCGAAGCACACAGATTTGATCCACAGACCTTATCACTTTCTCGAGAGCGGGTACGCTCGACTATGCGTATAGGCCATGAGCCTGCGGTCATAAGGCAATAAAGTTGTTGAAGTTGATATCAGGTTGTGAAATAAAACTTGCGCCCGTGGGAATGTCGGATTGGATCAGGCCGCGCGAAATATTTTAACCTCTTTGCTGATCCTGCTCTCAAGCTCGCTTTGTGCCACTTCCAACTCGTAGCGGGCCTGCATCCTAACCCACACTGCCGCACTCGTCCCGAAGTACCTGGCGAGACGCAACGCCGTGTCAGCCGAAACGCCGCGCTCTCCCTTGACGATCTGGTGAATGCGGAGCGCGGGCACGCCGATGTCCTTCGCCACGCGGTAGGCCGTCAGGTCATTCGGCTTCATAAAATCTTCCAGCAAAATCTCACCCGGATGAACGGGAGGCAATCTTTTCATCACCCTTACCTCTTTCAGTGATAGTCGGCTATTTCAACATTCTCCGCTCGATTGTTCGTCCAATCGAAACAGATGCGCCATTGGTCGTTGATGCGAATGCTGTACTGACCCTTCCGATCACCTTTTAACTTCTCCAGCCGATTGCCGGGCGGCGCAAGTAAATCCTGGAGGTTCTCGGCATCATCAATGTAAATCAGTTTGCGCCGGGCGACTCGCTGGATGTCACGCGGCCACTTCCGCGACGGGATGCCGCCGTGAATCTTCCGCGTCTCCTCGTCGGCGAACGATCCGATCATCTCTCTATAGTATCACGAGGAGATAATAACGCCAAGTGATATTATTCGGCGGTCGTGTCATAGTTTGAAAATATAGGCCAATGTTTATCGGGCTAAGATTTTCAAAATATGACACTACTTATTCGGCGTCCAGATTCAGCGGACAACTTCGCCTTCAGGCGCGCGCATCTCGCGCAGCGCCTGAACACCGATAGTCGCTGGCAACGAGAATTCTGAGCGATCTTTTGTTTCGTGTCGGCGATCCGCCAGCCGCTCGAAAGTTTATCCAACTGGCTGATTCAAAGAACAGATTTACAGATTATCAGGGTCTGATCGGATACGGAGTCAGCACCGAGATGTCTCCCACAAAAGCGCGCCCCCACTGCTTTGTTATGACGATGCCGTTTGAGCTATTGAGGATGTACCACTTGCCTTCAGATGGCCGAAACACTGCCGGGTCAGCCTTCCCGTCACCATCGTAGTCGGCGGGCAGGAGGAGGTCATTAGCAATACCTCCCAACTGACTTATCGTGATACCGCCGTTGGAGTTATTGATATACCACTTGCCCTCGGATGGACGGAACACGGCAATATCAGATTTCTTATCCCCATCGTAATCTGCTGATACTGGGATGTCGCCAGCCATGCCAAACTGCTTTGTTGAGAGACTGCCATTTGCGCTATTGAGGATGTACCACTTGCCTTCGGACGGGCGGAACACAGCTATATCCACCTTCCCATCGCCGTCATAATCTGCCGGGACTGGAATATCACCTGCGATACCACCCCACTGTTGAATGCGGATCAAGTTATTCGAGCTGTTGATGATGTACCAGTTGCCATTGGATGGGCGGAAGACTGCGATGTCGGCCTTCTTATCTCCATCATAATCTGCCGGGACTGGAATATCCCCCGCCAAGCCAAATTGCCTTGTTGTCACGCTGCCGTTAGAACTGTTGATGATATACCACTTGCCTTCGGATGGACGGAAGACAGCGAAGTCAGTCTTACCGTCGCCATCATAGTCTGCTGATACGGGAATGTCGCCAGCCGCACCCCATTGCTTCGTTGAGAGGCTGCCGTTAGAGCTGTTGGCGACATACCATTCGCCTTCGGATGGGCGGAACACTGCGAGGTCACTCTTGCCGTCACCATCGAAGTCCCCAGCGGTTGATTTGCGAGGAGGTGTGGGCGTCGGCGTTGGTGTTGGGGTCGGCGTTGGGGTTGGAGTCGTATTGGTGATCGTAAAAGCTATGGTGTTTGATGTCCCGATGCCGGGGGTGACGACGGTGACGTTAGCGGTGCCGGAGGTACCGAGGTCAGAGGTGGCCCTAAGCAGCATTCTGTGTAAGTGAATTGGAGCTGAGTCCCGCCATCGGCACTCGCCCTTCAAAGAGAATCGCAAACTGGTTCATCGCGCCGCTCCAGTTCCTGATCGGCATTGTCCATCGCTGGCTGATATTCTTCAACGCCAAATACATCAGCTTGAACACCGCTTCGTCATTCGGGAACAACGAGCGATTCTTCGTCACCTTGCGCAATGTCATGTTCAATGACTCAATGGTATTGGTCGTATAGATCGCTCGCCTGATCTCACTCGGATAACCGAACATCGGCACCACTCGTGACCAGTTTCCGCGCCATGACTTACTGATTACAGGATAGCTCGCGTCCCACGCCTCTGCAAAGAGATTGAGTTGCTGTTCTGCTTCTTGCAACGTCGTGGCCTGATAGATGGCCTTCAAGTCAGTGGCTACTTGCTTGCGATCCTTGTGCGAGACATACGAGAGCGAATGCCGAACCAAATGGACAATGCAAAGCTGCACTTGCGTCTGCGGGTACACCGCCTCTATCGCTTCCGGGAAGCCTTTCAAGCCGTCCACGCACGCGATGAAGATGTCGGTGACTCCGCGATTCTTCAACTCCGTGATGATCTGCATCCAGAACTTCGCACCTTCACTTTCAGCCGCCCACATCCCCAGCACTTCTTTCAAGCCCTGCATATTGACGCCAAAGGCCAAGTATATCGCCTTGTTTGTAACTCTTCCTTGGCTTTTGACTTTCACTTGGAGAGCGTCCAAGTAGAGAATCGGATAGACCGCATCGAGTGGTCGAGATTGCCAGGTGCGCACTTCATCCAAGACAGCATCCGTCACGGTGGAGATCAAAGAAGGCGAAATTTCGACACCATAAATCTCTTCGAGATGTCCTTGAATCTCGCGCTGTGTCATGCCACGCGAGTACAAAGAGATGATCTTTTCATCGAGGCCATCGAAACGTGTTTGATTCTTCTTGACGAGCTGTGGCTCGAACTCTGAGGTGCGGTCGCGTGGGACATCAATCTGGACTTGACCGCGCTTGCCCCGCAGTGTCTTGGGCGTCGTGCCGTTTCTAGAGTTGCCGGAGTTGTCGCCCGAAGAGTCATGCTTCTCGTAGCCCAGATGATGAGTCAACTCACCGTCGAGGGCGCGCTCAACGAGAGCCTTGGTCAGTTGTTGAAGCAGGCCGTCCTGGCCGAGCAGGTCGTCCGGCTTCTTGTAATCTTTCAGTAATTCGTCGAGCAGTTCAGGTCTAATCGGTGGCATAATCTTCTCCTTAGAAATTGAAAAGGTTGATTATCGCCACTTACACAGAATCTAAAAAGGTCTCCTTTTCGGACCTACTTAACTAACGATAAAGGAAGGGTGAAATCAATACAAGACCCATTTGTTTTGGCGGTCGAAGGTATTGAAACAACGCGCATTCGGAAGTGTGCCAATTGTAGTCGCTTCTTCTGGGCAGGTCGTCTGGACCAGAAGTGTTGCGGCAAGAAGTGTAACGCGGCTCTTCGATCACGCCGTTACCGTGAGGCTCATCAAAAGTCTCGAGTGTGATGAGAGTCTTAACTGCTACTAGATAAATGGTAGGGGCATAAAATGCGAATCTATAAACGAGAGAAGATTTGGTGGGTGGACTTTAGCGTGAACGGGCAGCGATTCCGCCTGAGCCTCGACACTACAGATAAACGCGAAGCGCCGCGACTTGCCAATCAAAAAGTCATCGAAGCTGAGCAAGGGAAACTCTCAGCCGCCAGCCAGAGTTTCGCTCGGCTTGCCTTTGGCGAAGCCGCTGACCGCCATTTAGCCAGCCGCAGGCTTGAGCTTGCGGCATCGAGTCTAGCGAAAGAGAAACAGCTATTGGTCAAGCCGCGTGAGTTCTTCCAGGCCACTTCGTTGAACCGGATTTCGGCAGAGATGATCCTGGACTACCGGGAATGGCGGTCTGCTCAGAGCGTCGGGCCAACGATCATCAACATGGAGGTTGGAGTGTTGCGCCGTATCCTCAAACGCGCCAAGCTCTGGCATAGGCTCGCCGACGATGTGAAACCACTCCGGGAGCCACACACTATCGGGCGTGCGATGACGCCGGAGCAGAAGAAGAAGTTACTTGAAACGGCTGCGAAGAGGCCGGAGTGGGAGACGGCATATTGGGCAGCGATCCTCGCTCTCAACACGACTATGCGCGGCTGTGAGCTTCGGAGTCTGCGGTGGGCGGATATTGACTTTCGGTACCGCACGCTGACCATCAACAAGAGTAAGACTGAGGCGGGCGAGCGCGTCCTACCTTTAACGCAGGATGCTTACAATGTGTTAGCCAAACTCCGCGCACGCGCCGAGATGTTCGGAAAGGTCGAACCCTCGCATTTTGTCTTCGCAGGATTCAAGGCGACAGGACGTTTCGATGGCAACATGATTGTGGAGATGCAGATTACTTCTTTCGATCCCAACCGCCCAATCGGAGGCTGGCGCAAAGCGTGGCGAAAGCTTACAAGTAAGGCAGGTCTCTCTGGACTCAGATTTCACGATCTGCGACACCACGCCATCACGGAACTGGCCGAATCAGGAGAGAGCGAGCAGACTATCCTGGAGATCGCAGGCCACGTTGATCGCCGGATGCTGAAAAGATATAGCCATATCAGGTTGGAAGCGAAACGTAAGGCTTTAGAGGTGTTGTCGGGTCGAAGCGAAAAGAGTAATGGCACAAACGATGGCACAAAAATGGAGGAAGAAGCTGCTGTACTGCCGTTTTTAGCCGAAAAAATGGTAGGCGCGTGCGGATTTGAACCGCAGACCCCTACCGTGTCAAGGTAGTGCTCTACCCCTGAGCTACGCGCCTCCAAGTTAGAAATTCGCTCCGAAACTCTGGAAAAAGCAGAGCCGTAAAGTAGCAAATGGTGACTAAGGGTGTCAAGCGGGACGCTTCAGTGCTGGTTCAGCTTCAAATTATCATGCCGATAAATAACGGCTCAGAGATTCAAACTGAACCACTAGCGCATCGCTCTTAGTCTTCTGAGTCGGCTATCTGAGACTCACCTGGAGCGTGTAATGAGCCGAGGGGTGTGCCACCACAGAGACATAATAATCTCCAGTCCTCGGAATCCTGCCGACCCATCTCCGACCGTTGTTAGAATCATTGCCGAACTGCGCCGCCTCGCCAGAGAAGTTCGGCGATTCGCTCACGGCGAGCGATGCCCGGTTGCCACCTTCACGCCGCCATGAAAGGCGCACCGTCAGGACTTGGCCTTGGCGCGCACGCACCACATAGCCGTCATGCGACTCGCCGCCGATGAAGCCGCGCACAGGAGCCATGTCCCGCAATCTTCTGGGGAGCGCAGTCTTAACTCGTGCCACGGCCAAATCGGAAGCGGCAAATGAGCGTTTGGACTGCGAGCTGTTTGTCGGGTTATTGATCTGACTTAAATGATTTGCCCAGGCTCTGATGACTCCGGGCGTCGCCTTGCCGCCTTCGTTAAAGTATCTGGTCTTTTCGTTTTGGCGGAAGATGGCGGCGTGGATTGTGTTGGTGGTGAGATTAACCGCGATGGCCGATTCCAGATGCGTGCAGGCGTGAATCAGGCAGCCCGATGAGAAGAGAAAATGTCCTTCCCTCGTGACCGGGTTGAGAGTCTCGAACGATTCCATGAACGAGCCATACTTCTTGCCCAGCAGCTTTTTCATGCGGGTTTGAAGCGCAGGATTCTTGAGCAGGCTGTCGGAGTCCTGGCCCGCCGTTGCAGCAATGTTAGACGGCAAGGCGAGGCGTCTGGTCTTCGTCGTTTGTGCTGTCGCGGAAAAGCAAGAAACTACTGCGACTAATAAAAGAGATGCTGTTCTTTTCATAGCTTGACCTCGTGGTTTCGACTCCGGCACGGCTATTTTGGGGTGTTCATCCCCCGACATAAGATGAGCTTTGAGTGTGGCCGTCAACAAATCCTGGGCAATTGCTCTCCGACGAGCATGTCAACAATGCGCGTGCCGCCGAAGCCCGTCCGCATCGCAACGATTCCCTGCGGCTCTCGTTTCACTTCACCAATCATGCAGGCATCCCGTCCATAGCGATGCTGCCTCATGCGCGCGACCGTTCGCTCCGCGATTTCAGAGGAGACAATCGCAATCAGCTTCCCTTCATTGGCAACGTACAGCGGGTCGAGGCCTAAAATTTCACACGCGCCTTTCACTTCTTCTCGCACCGGGATCAGTTCTTCCTTAATCTCAATGCAGACTTCAGAACTGAGCGCGATTTCATTGAGCGTTGTCGCCACGCCGCCGCGCGTCGGGTCGCGCAGGCAATGAATCGCATCGGCTACGCCAGCGCTTTCCGCTTCGTCCAGCATCTCTTTGACCAGCGAGCCTAACGGCGCGGTGTCGCTTTCGATTTCAGCATCAAGCTCAAGCTCGCCGCGCGCGATCATAATCGTCGTCCCGTGATCTCCGGTCGTGCCGCTTAAAATTACCTTGTCACCGACCTGTGCGCGCGCTGCGGAAAGCTGCACGGACGATTCAATCACGCCCAGCCCTGCGGTGTTGATGAAAATTTTGTCCGCGCTTCCCTTCTGCACGACCTTCGTGTCGCCCGTCACGACCGAGACTTGAGACTCTTCAGCAGCCGCGCGCATTGACGAGAGGATGCGTTTCAAATCCGCAATCGGAAAACCTTCTTCGAGAATAAAACCTGCGGAAAGATAGAGAGGACGCGCGCCGCTCATCGCCAGATCGTTGACCGTGCCGTTGACGGCGAGCGAGCCGATGTCGCCGCCGGGAAAGAAGATGGGCGTGACCACATAAGAATCCGTCGTGAACGCGAGGCGAGTGGAATGTTGACCGTTTCCAATCTCGAAGACGGCCTGGTCTTCGAGCGCTTCGAGCATCGGATTACGCAGGTATTCCAGAAAGAGACCTTCGATCAACTCGTGCATCGCGCGGCCACCGCTCCCATGCGCGAGCGTAATCTGCTCGTCTCTCAGTTTATGTTTCCGACGCCGCGCGCGCTCCACACGCTCGAAGAGCGGCGACGGAGTGAATCCGCTTGTCATATTCTTTGCGCCGTGTGCTGCCGCAGCCACTGCTCGACTTCACTCACTCCCCAACGGTCTGACTCGACAGACATAACCATCTCAATGCTGTCTTTAATCGAAGACTATACCTCTAGTCCGTTACGGAAAAGAAACTCATCGGTGATGGCTGTCGCGGTTCGTTTATTGCCGCCGATCCACGGATGATTCTTAATCAAACCGAAGCACAGCGTGGCTGCCTGACGAATAAGGTCTGCGCCTTCGTAAACAGCAGCTTGTCGTGGTCTGGCGAGTGCCGACTCAACTAAACCACGCTCAAAGACGCCGCAGCGCACCTCACCTAAAGTACGCATCAACTCGATGTGAAGGAGAACAGCCTTCCGCATATGAGAGGTAAATGGTCTTCTCAATCGCCAAGCCGTTTCAACTCCTCGAACGTCTCCTTATACTTTTCGCTAATCCGGCGCACAGACTCCTTTATCTCCGGTGATGGCGGAGGAAGAATCTCAATTTCAAGACTGCCGTCCTGTGGGTGCAGCACAGCCAATGATCCTTCGGCTACGCCAAGCGCTCTGGCTATTTCCGGCGGAATCTCTACAACCCAGCCCAAGTCTGTCTTCTGAGGTGTGATCGTACTCATCGCCGATAGTTTACCCCGTTTCCTTTCATCAATTCATGCCGCAGGCTTCGCGCTTGCGCGTTCGGCAATCTTCGACAACCGACCGAAGTTATAATAAGCGGCGCACGCGCCTTCGCTTGAGACCATGCACGAGCCGATGGGCGTTTCAGGTGTGCAGGCTGTGCCGAAGACTTTGCATTCCCAGGGACGCTTGACGCCCTTCAGAATCTCACCGCACTGGCAAGCCTTCGGGTCTGCGATGCGAAGTCCCGGCACATTGAATTTCAACTCCGCATCGAACGCCGCATATTTACGGCTCAACTTCATCCCGCTATGCGCGATGGAGCCAAGCCCGCGCCACTCGAAAAAATCTCGCGGCTCGAAGACCTCGAAGAGACTTTGCAAGCCTTTCAGATTACCATCGCGGTTGACACAGCGCCCATATTGATTCTCCACTGCCGCGCGCCCTTCGACAATCTGTTTGACGATCATGTAAACCGATTGCAGGATGTCCAAAGGCTCAAAGCCTGAAACCACGACAGGCTTGCCATATTCGCTTGGGACAAATTCGTAAGGGCGTGTGCCGATGACAGTGCTGACATGACCCGGCCCCAGAAAGCCGTCGAGTTGCAGGTCAGGCGAATCGAGCAGGGCTTTGAGCGCAGGCACAATCGTGATGTGATTACAGAAGACACTGAAATTCTCAACGCCTTCCTTCGCCGCCTGAAGAATCGTCAAAGCCGTCGAAGGCGCTGTGGTCTCAAATCCGAGCGCGAGAAAAACAACTGACCTGTCAGGATTTTTCTTCGCAATCTTCAGCGCGTCAAGCGGCGAATAGACCATCCGAACGTCCGCGCCTGAAGCCTTCGCGTCGAGCAAGCTCGTCTTCGAGCCGGGCACGCGCATCGCATCGCCAAAGGTTGTGAAGATCACACCCGGCTGCAACGCTATCGAGATCGCATCGTCAACGCGCCCCAACGGAATCACACAGACGGGACAACCCGGCCCATGAATCATCGTGATGTTCGGCGGCAACAAATCTTCAATGCCGTACTTGAAGATCGTGTGCGTATGCCCGCCGCAGACTTCCATAATCTTGAGCGGACGCTCCGTCAAATGCGCGACCTGCTCCGCCAACGCCTGCGCGATGTCGCCCCGCCTGTATTCGTCTATGAATTTCATAAAACCCTCGTTCAAAGTCTGGAGTCTGGAGTCAACTCGTCAAAAACAATCTTTAGCTTTTGACTCCAGACTCCAGACTCTCGACTCCAGACTCTTCTCCGAGCAGCGATTTGTGCTGCAAGAAAGTGTGAACCATATCCCACGTGATGTGATAGAGCGCGACGTGCGTCTCCTGTATCCGATGAATGCTCGACGTGGGTACGTTCAGACAGAAATCGAGCGCGCCCGCCGTACACATCTCTGCCATCTTGCCGCCATCGTTTCCCGCGTAACCGATGGTGATGAGTTTCATCCGGCGCGCAGTCGCAAAGGCGTGCATCAGGTTCTCCGAGTTTCCGCTCGTCGAGATGCCGAGCAGAATATCGCCCTCGTTTCCCAGCGCGATGATCTGCCGCGTGAAGACATCATCGAAGCCGACATCGTTAGCGACGGCTGTCACCATCGCCATATCGTTGGTCAGACAAATCGCGGGCAACGCCTTGCGTCCGACAATCACCGGGTGCATGAACTCGACGGCTATATGCTGTGCGTCTGTCGCCGAGCCGCCGTTGCCGCAGACGAGAAGTTTACGCCCGCGCTGAAACGCCTTTGCCATTTCAAGCGATGCGGCCAGAATCGTATCCTTATTCTCTTCAAAAAACCTGGTCTTAACATCCACACTCTCGCGCGCCTTCTCAGTGAGCGAAAAGCGCAACTCTTCCATCAACTCCTGCGGCTTCTTCTCCTCATCATCATGCAGGAATGGATAAAAGGCTCTTGAAAAATCGTTCGCCGCCTTGCTCATTGCAACTCCCAAAGTTTTCTGTGGGGGCAGGGCTTGTCCCTGCCCGTTGTTTATCAGCATGAATGCGGGCAGGGAGTGAGCCTCTGCCCCTACAATTATTCCATCGCTGTTTTGTACTGCTCGAATTCATCCTGATACTGCCCGATCTCCTCCAGAACGCGCAACGTCTCTTCAGCTTCATGCTCATCAATCTTGCTCATAGCGAAGCCGACGTGAATCAACACGTAGTCGCCGATCTTCGTGTCGTCGAGCATTCCTGTGTTGACGTTGCGGCGAACTCCGCCGACATCAACCTTCGCAATCGAGTTCTCTGCGTCAACAATCTCGATGATCTTTCCCGGTATCGCTAAACACATTTCATTAAATCCTTCCTGATAAGCAGCGTGCATTCGCCACTGCCGCCTGGCCGAGCGAGATGCCGCCGTCGTTGGTCGGCACGCGGCTGTGTGTGAAGACCTCGAAGCCATCGCGCTTGAGCAAGCGGCAAACATTTTCGAGCAGCAACATATTTTGAAAGACTCCGCCTGAGAGCGCCACGCGATTCAGTCGCCGCTCATCTCGCAGTTCGCGCGCGACGTTCGCAATCAAACGTGCCACGCCGAGATGAAACTTTGCGGACACCTCCTGCGTTGAAACTCCATCGAGCAAATCCTCAACCGCATGTTGAATGACAGATTCCGTTTTAATGATACGCCCATCAGCTTCAATCTCAAATTCGTAACCCTGAGCGCATTCACGACACGCTATCGTTTCCAACTCTATCGCCGCCTGTCCTTCATAGTTGACCATGCTTCTCAAACCCAACAGGCTCGCCACAGCGTCGAATAATCGTCCCATGCTCGATGTCAACGGGCTGTTCGTCTTGCTCTCGATCATCCGGCGTAGCGTCGTCCATGCCTTCTTGTTCAACTCTTGCACGAAAGGTATTTCCAATCTTAAAAAATCATTGCCGAGCGCGCGATGCAAATAGACGGCGGCCATGCGCCAGGGTTCGCGGATCGCCTTCGCGCCGCCGGGCATCGGAATGTAGTCCAGATGCGCGAGGCGTTCGGCGTCCGCAAAATCTGCGACGAAGAATTCGCCGCCCCATAGACACCCGTCCGTGCCAAAGCCGAGACCGTCCATCGCTACGCCAATCACTTCGCCGTCAATTCGATTATCAGTCATGCAGCTTGCGATGTGCGCGTGATGATGCTGAACGCCGATTTTCGTCTGCTTAGAGTCAATGGCGAGCGCGTACTTTGTCGAGAGATATTCTGGATGCAGATCGTAGGCGACGATTTCGGGATCAAGATGAAAGAGGCGCTTGAAATGCTCGATGCCTTCCGTGAAAGAGCGCAACGTCTCCAAATTTTCGAGATCGCCGATGTGATGACTGATGAAGGCGGAATGATCGCGCGCGAGACAGAAAGTGTTTTTGAGTTCCGCGCCGCAGGCGAGAATCTCGTATTCAAACTTGAACGCGGTTTTGACTGGCGCGGGCGCAAACCCGCGTGAACGGCGCAATACGATTGCGGATTGATGTTTTGCAATGCGAACGACCGAATCATCCGTGCGAACATGTATGCGCCGGTTATGAGAGAGAAAGTAGTCGGCGATTCCATGCAATCGCTCGTTTGCGTCCGAGTCTTCATAACAGATCGGCTCGTCGGAGATGTTGCCGCTCGTCATCACAAGCGGACGATTCAGATTTTCAAGGAGCAGATAATGAAGCGGCGCGTAAGGCAGCATGAAGCCGAGCTTATCGAGGCGCGGCGCGACGGCTTCGGGAATCGCGGCGTCCGCTCTCTTTTCGAGAAGGACGATGGGACGGCGCGCTGAATTGAGCAACTCTGCTTCCGCCTCCGAGACTCGGCAATAATCCCTGATGACCTCAACAGAGCTTGCCATCAGCGCGAACGGTTTATCTTCTCTGTACTTTCTCTGCCGCAAACGCTCGACAGCTTTCGCGTTCAGCGCATCGCAAGCCAGATGAAATCCGCCGATGCCTTTGACAGCTACAATCTTCCCATCGTGGATTGCAGATTGCAGATTGCGGATTATAGAAACGTGGCTGTCTTCCAATCCGCAATCCGCGATCCGCAATTCGCATTCGAGGAGTCCATTCGCATCTCTCAATTCAAGTCGCGGCCCACATTGCGCGCACGCCGTCGGCTCTGCATGAAAGCGCCGATCAAGCGGATTCTCATACTCTGCGCGACACTCAGCGCACATCTCGAAATCACGCATCGTGGTCTGCGCGCGGTCGTAAGGGATGCCTTCGATGATCGTGAAGCGCGGCCCGCAGTTGGTACAGTTGATAAAGGGATAACGATAGCGCCGATCCTGCGGGTCGAATAATTCACGAAGACAGTCCGCGCAGGTGGCGATGTCGGCAGAGATGGGCGTGAGCTTTTCACCATTCGACGCGCTCTCGACGATGCGGAAGTCCTGATAATGCGCGAGGTCTAAATTGTCCTCGCGCTCAATTGCCTCGATCAGCGAGAGCGGCGGCGAGTTGATCTTGATCTCGCTGATGAACTCTTCGATAGTCCGGCTCTCGCCCTCGACATCAATCAACACGCCCGTCGTGTTATTCAAGACCTGCCCTTTCAGCGCACATCGCCGCGCCAGCGAATAGACGTGCGGACGAAAGCCCACGCCCTGCACGATCCCACGAATCAAGATTTGAGTTCGCGTCAACACCCCTAAAAGCTCAGGGGTAAAAGGTGAAAGGGGAAGAGGCGAAAGGGAAACGCTTTTCCCCTTTCACCTTTTACCCATTTACCCTTTTACCCCTCTTCTTTCGTCTCTTCTATAAACCTCAGCCACTCCTCCATCCCGTCGCCGGTCTTCGCCGAGACTTCAAAGACGCGCATTCCCGGACGCACACGTTGAATGTTGTCGTGTGCGGCCTGTCTATTAAATTCGACGGCGGCGGCCAAATCACTCTTGGTGATGACGGCCACGTCCGCAGTGTTGAAGATCGTCGGATACTTGAGCGGCTTATCTTCGCCTTCAGTCACGGAGAGCAGGACGACGCGGAGGTCTTCGCCCAGGTCGTAGCTCGATGGACAGACAAGGTTGCCGACGTTTTCGATGAACAAGAGATCAAGCTCTTCGATGTTCCATTCTTCAAGCGCGCGCTCGACCATCGAGGCGTCCAGATGACAGACCGTGCCGGTCGTAATCTGTTTGACGGGAGCGCCGCTCCGCGCGAGTCGCGCCGCGTCGTTCTCCGTCGCCAGATCGCCGACGAGCGCGGCGACGCGACGCTCAGGACGAAGCAGCGTGAGCATCTTTTCCAGCAGCGCGGTCTTGCCAGCGCCGGGGCTTGAGACGAGACTGACGACGCGAACTCCGGCTGCGCGGAAACGCTGGCGCAACTCACGCGCGAGCAGATCGTTCTGCTTCAACACATTTTGTCTGACTTCGACGAGGCGAGGTTGTGTGCTCATCATTGAATCTCTAAAGCGACGACTTCGAGTTCCTTCCCGCGCAAGACCTGCGGCGTCGGAGTGTCGCAAACGGAACAGCAAAATTGTTGCAGCGAGACCGGCGCTGTCTCTTTCTCACAGGTCGGGCAATAGACCGCGACCGGAACATCTTCAATCACTAAACGAGAGCTTTCGAGCGGCGTCCCTTCGCAAGCCACCTCGTAAGAAAAGAGCAGAGCTTCCTTGACGACTCCTGAGAGCGGCCCCAGCTTGAGATGAATCGCGCTAATCTGCACGCCGCCCCTGAGCGCCGCCTCTTCCGTCGCCATCTCAATCATACTCAATGCGATGGAAAGCTCGTGCATGATTCGTGAATCGTGAATGGTAAATCGTGAATGGTAAATCGTCGAACGGTTCTTCGATTTACGATTTACCATTCACGATTGACGGGCAATGATGTCAAAAGAAAGCCGCAGATCATCTTTGACCTTGAGCGTGCCGCCGAGCGCAGAGACGGGTTTAATGTTGTAGTCGCTCTGCCGCAACGTGAATTCGCCCTGCGCGCGCAGGCCGGCTTCGTTGACGTTTACCCGCGCGTCAATTAGTTGCTCGCGTGTTAAGCCGTGCAGCGAGAGGCTGCCGATGATCCTGACTTGATACTGATCTTCAGTCATCCGGTTCGCCGTAATGCTCTTGCTCATGAAAATGATTTCAGGATAACGAGCGATTTCCAGAACCTCATCGCGCATCGCGCGCTCAATCTCATGGCGATCTTTATCGCTTGACTCGCTGACCAGCGCGAGCGAGCCGGACTGCACGAGCAGCAGCAGCGAAGCCTGTTGAAGTGTGCCGGAGATAAAGCGCGCGTCGCCGCCGAAGCCGCAGATCGCAATGGTCGGGTTGTGGCCGAAGACAGAGAGCAAGCCCGTCGCCTCCGGCTGCACGACGAAACGACTCTGCCTCGCATCTATCCGGTAACGGGCAATAGTGGTTTCGTTACCGTCTATCATTTCGTGTGCGGCCAAATCTCCCATGCTCGCTCAACTTGCTGGCGGACTTGAAAACGACGGCGCGCGATCTGTTCTGCACGTTACAGCGCAGCACGGACGCCGCGCCGCACAAGCTCCGTCGTCAATCCGAAGACTAAGTGTGACGCGAACGCATAAGCGTGAACCGAGAGTGGATACTCCGTGCCCCACTTCGACAGACCGACGGCTGGCACGACCGTCTCATCCGCGATGACCCAGACGGCTGCGCCGAACGGCAACCCTAAACCGACCGTCGCCTCCGGCATCGCTTCCGCGACGACGCCATAAATCGCGCCGGACGAGACGCCCATCGCGTAATGAAAGACCGCGCCCGCGACTTCCTTCTCGCTCTTCGTCAACTCATGCTTGAAGACGGCGACGGAGAGCGCGTTGGCGAGTCGCGCGGGCGCAGTATCATCTGGATCATCCTTGCCCTGCTCCTGCAACTCGCGCCCGACGCCGTGCTGCGGAGTGCCCTGTTGCTGACTCTGCGCGCCGTGCGGTCTCTCTTCGCCTTTCATCAGCTTGCTTAAGAGAGCCTGGAACTGATTCATCGTCCACGACGCAACCAGCCCGCCGACGACGCCTGCCGCCAATCCCTTCCACAAGTTGCCTTCGCGCCCGTCGCTTCCTCGCTGATTATTTTGCTTCAGACTGTCGCTCATCACATCGTGCTGATTTTGATATAGCGTTTGATGTCTGGAAGACTCACGATGACTGCCGCCGCGACGAGCACCAGCGCCGCGCCACCGATGATAGACCACAGCATACCTGACGACCTCCCGTCTCTTCTCTCTAAAGATTCATTACGATTCATCACGAACAATCTCCCTTTCTCGAAAATTTATTTAGACCATCGCATCCTGCCGATCCTCTGCGAGGATTTTCGTCACGAGCGACTCGACCAGCAAGACAGCTTGCTCGACGGCTGCCTCGACCACCTCGCTCAATCCCATCTGCCCGTCTTCCGATTCAAGCGGCGCAGGCTCGCACCCGACGAGCAGGATACGTTTGAACTCTCCGCCCATCGCTTTGACCATCGCCAGCACCTTCATCGGATTCATCCCGTGCGGCTCGACCATCGCGGCCTGCGCGTCTATCTCGTCCAACTCGCTTAAGTCAGGCTCGATAGTGTAGAGCGTGCCGGGAGCTTCGCCTCTTGGAGTTGCATCAACGAAGATGGTCACGTCGTAGCCATCAAGGAGCGCGTAAGCGAGATCGAATCCGCGAATTCCGAAATCAACCACGCGCACTGTCTCCGGCAATTCGCGCATGAGCAAGCGTCTCGCCACCTCGCTGCCAAAGGCATCATCGCCGAGAAAGATATTACCGATGCCCGCGACGAGAATGCGCTGCCGATCAACCATCAACGCTTCCCTTCCTTATCAACCTTCACCAACGGTTCGACCTCTTCAGGCGAGAAGAAGAAACGATGTCCCGGCTGCCTGAGCATCCCCAAATCTCTTCCCGGATCATCTTCCAGCACGACCGCGAAGTGAATCTTGTCTTCATAGTCCTGTTCGATAGCTTCGATGATGGCCGTCTTTCCGGCGAGCGCCAGATCGAAGATGTCGCCGCCCGCGCGTGGACGCAAACGGACGCGGTCACCCTGCCTGACGGCGATGCCAGAGACGAGAACATGATCCACCTGCGTTCTCTCTTCGAGGAGTTGCCATTCCCACTCGTTCATAATTAAAAATGCAAAATGAAAAATGCAAAATGAATAGTTGCGGACAGACTGCCGCCTGACTTGCTGTCACTTTTGCATTTTTAATTTTTCCTCCTTAACGTGCCGTGCAACTTCATCAATTGTTCGACGGGCAGCGTCTCGGTTCTTTCGAGTATCTGACGCGCGCGCTCATCTGCGCCGCGCATCTCACGTTTTTCTTCGTCCGTCAGCGTCATAATCCGCAGGGTCAGAATCTCGTCAATCTCCGTTCCGTCGAAAAGGTCGCCCGCGCTTTCGGGCGCGATCTGCGGATAGTCGTAAAGAATAATCGGCGACGAGAGCACACAACGCCGCGCGCCTTCTTCTCCGACTAAGACCGGCCACGTCCCCTTGTTTTCGCACGCGGCGACAGCTTCGCGGAAAGTCTCCGGCGGATCGAGCAACGAAACGAACTCGCCATCGCGCACATTGAGAATCGTATGTGTCGAAGCAAGCGCACGCAGCAATGCTTCATCGCGTGATTTCAGCTTCGCGTCCTCAAACAGCGTCGGATTCGAGATATGCACGGTGAGCTTAAATAAATTATCGCCAATACACTGTGCCGACATCTCAATCGCGCACTCGATTGCCTGCTGCGTTCTGACCAGCACGCCAGCGACCTGTCCGCTCTCATCGCGTAACGCTTCGAGTTTCCGGCTCGACGGAAAAGTAAAAGTTTCGCGTTGCGGCTCAGCGACGAGTTCGCTCAAGTGAAGACTTGAAAGTTTAACTTCACGCTCGACCGCTTCCTGCCATGTTTGAAAAAGCCGTCCGCCAACTTCAAGCGAGCCGACCATTCGTATTTCAGCATCGGCGAGAGAAACTTGAGACTCGTCCGTCCAATCCGCGATCCGAAATCCGCAATCCGCAATCGGCACTCCCACCTCACGCGCCATCAGATGCAGGCAACGCACCTTCACATCAAGCGTCGTGCGCTCCGTTCCGACCACCAGACATTCCGTCTGCATGACGCACGCATCCGTGCCGCCTCCGGCGCGCGAGTAAGATTCAGGATAGAGCGCGCCGAAGTTGAAACGCTGCTGATTCTTCACCGCCGACGGACGATAGGGATAGAGCATGTACCCTTCGTAGAGCACGGCGTTGGCGATCTTTTCCACCATGCTGAGATTCACGACGGCACACCCTCCTCGATGTCCGACTCTTCAACGCTCTCCTGCGCGTCAGGCAGAATACTCTCCAACGCCTGCTCCCACGTCGGGATTCCGCGACGCCTCTTGTACTCGTAGAGCCGGTCGAACACGTCTTGACGCAGGCAGAGCCAAGCAGTGTTCGGATAATAGATGTCCATCATCTTGCGCCAGACCTGCACGGGCAGACGATACTTCGTCTCCTTTTCCCAGGGAATCTGCGCGACCTGCAAGGTGGCGTCGTCCGTCTCATAAAAGACTGTTCCGCTAAACAGCAGGCAAAGCGGAATCTCTCCGTCTTCAAGACCCGCAAAATATTTTGTCGCCGCAACATTGAAATCGAATGTGCACGGCACGGGCAAGTCAACGACGGTGCTGCCCGTGAACGGCGGGACACCGATGCTCGCATGTGTCCACAACATCGTGCGCAATGTCTGTCCCCAACGCTCCGGCTCGCCGAACAGATCGTTGAGACGTTCCTGCTCTGCGGCGTTGTAATGACGGCGCGTCACCTCAAGTTGAATCTGGCAGCGCAGCGCAACTGACTGGATCGGCTCTTCCACATCCGCGTTCGTGACGCGCAGTTTGAAAATCAACTGCGGAGACGCCGCGAACGGCACGGCTTCAACCTCTTCAACTTGAAAGCTCAGATCAGGCATGATTAAGAGCAGTGACAAGTGATAAGTGATAAGTGACGAGTTAAAACAAAAGACAGCCTTTTCTTGCTTGTCACTTGTCACTCATCACTTGTCACTGCATTTCCCTTTCAGTTCGTCAAAAAAGCGTCCGATCTCTTCCCAGACCTGTGTGCCGCCGGAGAGTCCGCGCCAATTGGCGCGAATCAATCCGACCAGTTTGTAGCACTCGTCAATCGGCACGAGATAGTATTCGCGCGCGTCTCTGACGCGATTGACGAGCAGCGCTTCAACGTCTGGCGACATCTTTTTTAAGATGGCATTCTCCTCAACAATCTCGTCCCACGAATCCAGCGCCAGCAGTGACTCTGTTGGGCCAGCCGGACTCGGATAGAGCGCGATAACTTTGGCGTCCGGCGTGCTGTGGAAGAAGAAGGCGATGTTGATCGGAATCATCAAGCCGTCCCACTGCACGTCAGTCAGTTGAAACTTCGGCAGGAATCTCACATCACGCGGCACGCGCTTGTACTTCGTCGTGCCCTGATTGCTGAAAAGAATCGCGCACGGGTCGCAGGCGCAAACTATTTGACGGCTCAACGGATCAACCAGATGCTGATGCTCGGCTGCGAGTCCGGCGCTGCACATATCGCACTGCTCAAGCGGAGCGCGTTGGCGCACGAATCTGCGGAGAACATCTCCCGATTGCGGATTGCGGATTGCGGATTGCGGATTTTCGGAATCAGTCTTTTCGTAGTTGCTTGTCATGCTCTCATTCTTTTCGGATTCAGGGTATTCAATCGCAATCTACCTGCTTCAATCTGCAATCCGAATTCCGCAATCCGCAATCGCATTAGGCTGGCGGAAACGTCGGGCTGTTAGGGTCTTTCGGGTCACGATCATCGGGATTGATGCTCGTCGAATCTCTCATGGTCGAGCCGCCTGCGGGACGGTCTGCATGTGTGTCATCGTGATCGTGGCGACCGGCCTCTTTGCCTTCAGTTGAAGATTTTTCCTCACCTTTACCTGTGCCTGCATCATGCGAGGGCGAGTCATGCGAAGTATCATGCTGTGTCATCGTGTTATCTCCTTTTTGTGCTGACTAACGTCAAGACGCTACCGGCGACCTCCCTAATTGCACTAAACCAGAAGGAGACGGTTGCTCGACTACACCTTCAACTTCAATCGCTGTCGCATCAGGAGCGGCCTCGTAAATAGCCTCTTCAATTGCCAGCTTGAGCGTCATGGCCGACGAAGGACAACCGTGACTGCTTCCCTGCATCCGCAGGCGCACCGCTCCTTCACTAATGCCCAGCAGTTCGACACCGCCGCCGTGTGAACTGAGATACGGACGCACTTTTTCGAGAGCCTGCGCAACCCGCGTCTCCAGTTCCAACGGGTGAAGTCCGTAGAGCAGGAGCAAACTCCCGACCAGGCCATCACGCGCGAAGTTATCAAAGATGGCAGAACTTGCCTCACCTGTTTCCGCAATGACTTCCATCATGCGTTCCAGACCAGCGCCGTGAAAGTCCATCAGCGACTGCATCAACTCAACGGCTTTGGCGCGAGTGTCAGGATCGGCCACCGTTTCGATTTCGTGAACCAGCGCTTCGATGCGCTGAACCCGTTGCTGGAAATCTTTGTCCATAGGAAAGTGAAAAGTGAAAAGTGAAAAGTGAAAAGTGAAGGTCTGTTATTAACTATTCACTTTTCACTCTTCACTTTTCACTGTCTTTACTTCATCGCGCCGAACATCGGCGAGTGGCGAACCTCTACCACTTTGCCGCCTCCGGTGTACATGTGGACGCCGCAGGGCAGGCATGGATCGAAGCTGCGCACCGCCCGCATGATGTCTATGCCCTTGAAGTTTTCGGGGCCGTTCTCCTCGAAGATGGGGGTGTTCTGTACTGCGTCTTCGTAGGGGCCGGGCGTGCCGTAGATGTCGCGCGGCGTAGCGTTCCAGGGCGTCGGCGGATACGGATGATAGTTGGCGATCTTGCCGTCGCGGATGACGACGTGATGCGAGAGCACGCCGCGCACCGCTTCATGGAAGCCGCAGCCGATGGCATCGTCCGGCACTTTGAATTCCGACCAGGTCTTGGTGCGTCCCGCGTGCAACTCTTCAAGCGCCTTCTCGACGAAGTGCAGAGCAACCGCCGCCGCATAAGCCTGGAAGTAGGTGCGCGCACGGTCACGCTCAAGGGCGTTCGACCACTTCGGAATTTTCCACTCGAACTCGACCTCCGGCTTCAGCGCAGTCTTCGGCAGATAAATCTTGACGCTGTGGCCGGTCGCCTTGATGTAGCCGACATCCACCAACCCGGCGAGTGCCGTTGACCAGAGGCGAGCGATTGGGCCGCCGCCCGTGTCGAGCGGGAGATGATCCTTGCCGTCGAACCAGCGCGGGCACATGACCCACGAATACTTGTCGTTGAAGTCGCGCTTCTGCGGACGCGGAATCGTCGTCTGATTCCAGGGATGTTTACGGTCAACCGGATTACCAAGCGGATCGTTCTTGACGAACATCTCCGCGTTGTCCCAATCGTCGTAATAAGAATGGCCGAGCAGGATGCGGATGCCTAAGTTGATGTCAACGAGGTTGTGCGTCACAGCCTTGCCGTCCACGATGACGCCCGGCGTGACGAACATCGCCTTGCCCCATTCGTCCATGTTCTCGTACCTATAGTCGCAGACAGCCGGGTCGTTAAATGAACCCCAGCAGCCGAGCAGGATTCTTCTCTGTCCCACTTTCTCATAGCCGGGTAGGGCTTCGTAGAAGAAGTCGAAGAGATCGTCATGAAGCGGCACAACCTTCTTCATGAACTCGATGTAGCGCATCAGGCGTACCATGTAGTCCGTGAAGAGTTGAACGGTCGGCACAGTTCCGACGCCGCCCGGATAAAGCGTGGAAGGATGAACGTGACGGCCTTCCATCAGGCAAAACATCTCGCGCGTGTAGCGGCTGACCTGCAAGGTCTCGCGGTAGAACTCGCCGGTGAACGGATTGAGCGCGGTCATAATGTCGGAGATTTTGCGATAGCCGTGATCGGCGGCGTGTGGGGCATCTGTCTGTTGAGCCTTAGCCCAGACGCTCGGATTGGTCTCCTTGACCATCTGCTCGCAGAAGTCAACGCCGACCAGATTATCCTGAAAGATATTATGGTCGAACATGTACTCTGCCGCTTCGCCGAGGTTGACTATCCACTCGGCGAGTGCGGGCGGCCTGACATCGAAGGCCATGTTCTGTGCGTAGCAGGCGCAGGTCGCGTGGTTGTCGCCGCAGATACCGCAGATGCGGCTCGTGATGAAGTGCGCGTCGCGCGGGTCTTTGCCCTTCATGAAGATTGAGTAGCCGCGAAAGACCGAAGAGGTGCTCCAGCACTGGGCGACCTCTTTGTTCTCGAAATCAATCTTGGTGAAAATGCCTAGACTGCCGACGATGCGTGTGATCGGGTCCCAGTTCATATCAACCAAAGTTCGCGGCTTGGTCGGAGACTGTGGCATGGTTGTAGTTGTGGTGCTCATCTCTTCATCGCTCCTTCTCAATAGGTCTTTGGTTGATAACCGGTCGTCAGTTTATCGCCCTTGTGTCGCCACTTGGGTTCTTTGTTGACGGTTGAATTGGTGATGCCGCGCAGACTGCGAATCATCCTGCCGTAGAGGCCGATGGTGCCCGCAGAGAGTTTTGCGCCCGGCGGCTCGTCCATAAACGGCATGAACTTGTCGGGGAAGCCGGGCATCGTGCAACCGATACAGATGCCGCCCACGTTCGGACAACCACCGATGCCAGCCATCCAACCGCGCTTCGCCACGTTGCAATTGACGACAGGCCCCCAGCATCCGAGTTTGACGATGCACTTGGGCGAGCCATACTCCGTTGCGAAGTCCGCCTGCTCGTAGTAGCCCGCGCGGTCGCAACCTTCGTGAACCGTCTTGCCGAAGAGCCACGTGGGACGAAGTTGGTCATCAAGCGGAATCATCGGAGCGAGTCCGGCGGCTTGATAGAGCAGGTAAAGCACCGTCTCCATGAAATTGTCGGGCTGCACAGGACAACCGGGCACGTTGATGATGGGCAGGCCAGCGTTCGTCTTGAAGTCCCAGCCGAGATAATCTGCGAGTCCCATCGCGCCAGTCGGATTGCCGGCCATCGCGTGAATGCCGCCGTAGGTCGCGCACGTACCGCAACCCATCACGGCCAGCGCCTTCGGAGCGAGACGGTCAATCCACTCGCAGGTGGTGATCGGTTGCCCCGTCATCGGGTCTGTCCCTTGCGCTGCCCAGTAACCTTCCGCTTTGATCTTCTCGTTTGGGATCGAACCCTCGACGACCAGCACGAAAGGATCAATCAAGCCCTGCTCGGCCTGATAAAAATATTTCATGAAATCGTCGCCGACTTCATACGCCAGCACAGGGTTGTGCAGATGCACTTTCGGAAGACCCGGGATCGCTCCCATCACCACATCCTCGACGCTCGGTTGAGTCGCAGCCGTGACTGAGACCGAATCGCCGTCACAACTCAGACCCGCCGTGAGCCAGACGATGTGGACTTCCTTGACCGCAGGTGGCCGTTGCGTTTTCCTCCCGTATGGAACTACTTCCGCCGCCATTGTCGCTCCTCCTTCCTTATCTCTAGCCGTGATTAGTTTGATGGTGTGTTAGTTGGCTGTCGCTTCAGCAAACTGAGATGTAACCATCAGCATTCTGCATGACAATTGGGGGTTCCAGTCTGCGCTATATTCGCAACTGCCGACGCTTATTATTTGCTTCGACAACAAACGTCGAGGGAAGAATTTGTTTCCGCAATCGGGGTGTTGCGGAAAACAATCAGGGGGATGACAAAAGAACAATCCGGGAGAAATAAATCTTCAGTGAAGGGTTCAACGCAGCATTTCTGCGGAGCGTGTCGGGCGCTCTGTCTTCTGAATGAGTCCTTCGCCGAGAAGCTCAATCCAACTTTGCCGCCACAAATAACTTTTTCTTGAAGTAACCGAAGTCTAGCGCCGCACTTCTTCAATGTCAATTATTTTCAGTAGTGGGTCAGTTTGAAAATAAACGCCAACATTGATCGGCCTCATAAATTCAAACTCGCCCCCTACCAAGTCATGGACTTGAGATGTAATCTTCCCGTCATTCTCGGCAAGATATAGTGGTAAATTCATAGTCCGTAATCTTTCAACCAAAAGGAGTAGATTGATGAACCTACGCAACAAATTACTTGTCGCTTCACTTATCACTGGATTGGTAATGTTTTCAACCGTCCAGGCGCAAGAGAAAAAGCTCAAACGGGAGGAGCTGCCTCCCGCCGTTGAGAAAACGGTCGCAGCAGAGAGTCAGAACGCAACGATTCGCGGGTTTGCCACCGAAGTTGAAAAGGGCAAGAGACTTTACGAAGCAGAACTCACAGTCAACGGTCATAGCAAAGACATCTCGATGGATGCGCAGGGCAATATCGTCGAGGTTGAAGAAGAAGTCTCGATGGACTCATTACCCGCTTCCGTGAAAGAGGGTTTGACGAAAGCGGCAGGCCGGGGAACAATCACCAGAGTTGAATCTCTCACGAAGATGGGGACGCTTGTCGCCTACGAGGCGGTGGTGAAAACGGGAGCGAAGCGTCATGAGATTCAAGTTGGACCGGACGGCCAGAAGCTGACTCATCCCGAATAGCTTGAAACGACTCGTGCTTTCAGAAACATCCGCGAGCTTGAATGTTCGCGGATGCTTCTCTTTGGATTGGTCAAAAGGCTGAGATAAACTATCTATCTCGCGTCTAAGATGAGAGTGCTACTCGTAGAGGATGACGCGCGCATCGCACGATTTGTGTCCCAGGCTTTGCGCGAGCAATCATACGCTGTGGACGTGACAGCGGATGGTGAAGATGCGCTTTACAAAGCATTCATCAGTGACTATGACGCCGTCATCTTAGACGTTATGCTGAAGGGGCGCGATGGGTTCGAGGTCTGCCGTGAACTGCGCGCTAAGGGATCGAATGTTCCGGTCATCATGTTGACGGCGCGTGACGCCGTGCAGGATCGAATCACCGGGTTGGATACAGGTGCCGACGATTATCTGACCAAGCCTTTTGAAGTCGCAGAGTTGCTGGCACGCTTACGCGCACTACTCCGTCGCGGTCATGTCGTCCGCCCGGCTACCATCACCATCGCCGATCTGGTGATAGACACACGCGCTCATCGCGTCACGCGCGGTGGCCGCCAGATAGAACTGACAGCCAAAGAATATGCCCTGCTCGAATACTTGGCACGTGAAAGAGGGCGTGTCCTCACCCGCGCCGAAATCGCAGAGCATGTCTGGGACGAGAATATTGATCTCTTCACGAAATCGAATCTGATTGACGTGAACATTAATCGGCTGCGGCGGAAGATTGACGACGGCTCGCTCGCGCCGCTCATTCATACACGGCGCGGCGCAGGCTATTTGCTGGAGGCTCAAGAGGATTCTGAGAGAACCGCAACGAAGGGTGTGAGCGATAGCGAAGCTGAGGGCGATCATGTTTAATTCGATGCGCGCCCAACTCACCATCTGGTACTCGGGCGTACTCGCGCTCGTGCTGATTGTGTTCGCCTTTGTCACCTATTCCTATCTGGCCCGCGCCGGACGCGAGCGCACAGATCAATCGCTCGCCGACACGGCGCGCTCCGTAGTCTCTAACTTCGCTTCTGAATCGAATGATGAAGACCAATCGGAAACGGACGCTGCCGCAGAGGTCACGCGCGACTTTCAATTCAAGGATAGACAAGCCCTCATCTTTGATGACAACGGCAATGTGGTTGCCGTCTCCGCCGCGCTTGGCGACGCCAGCGGAAAACGTCCCTGGCCTGCGCTGGCAACACTCGCGCAAGGTCTGTCTGGATTATTGGAATCGGCCCGGCGGTCGGGCAGCGCCTATGTGACGATCCCCACTGATAGAGAAGGCATTCGCGCCTTCGCAACGCTCGTCGAGAGTAGAGGCAAGAAATATGCTGTCGTCGTCGCGCAATCTCTCCACGAACAGGATGAGGCGCTTGAGCAGGCACGGGGCGCGCTTTACATCTCAGTTCCGCTCGCTCTCGTCATCGCCAGCCTCGGCGGTTACTTCCTCGCACGAAAAAGTCTCGCGCCCGTCGTCGCCATGGGTGAGCGAGCCGCGCGCATCAACGCCTCTAATTTGAACGAACGTCTGCCGGTGCCTAACTCGCGCCATGAACTCGGTCGCCTCGCGCAAATCATTAACGATCTATTGGCGCGTCTTGATCTCTCCTTCGAGCAACAGCGCCGCTTCATGGCAGACGCTTCGCACGAGTTGCGGACCCCTGTTGCCATCGTGTGTGGGGAATCAGAGGTGGCGCTCTCGCAGACAACGAGGAGCGCGGAAGAATATCGAGAATCGCTCGCCATCGTGCATGACGAGGGGCGACGCTTGACGCGCATAGTCGAAGACCTCTTCATGTTGGCGCGCGCCGATGCCGGACAGCACCAAGTTGAAACTAAGACTTTCTACCTGGACGAAACTATCAGTGAGTGTGTGCGCGCTGTCCGCTCTCTGGCCGCGCAGCACGGACTTGAGCTTCATTACCAGCAAGCGGGAGATGAGTTATTGTTTCGGGGCGATGAAGGACTGATCCGGCGGATGGTTCTGAACCTGCTCGACAACGCGATCAAATATACACCGGCGGGCGGCCACATCCTGGTCGAGGTCGGGCCAGATGATTCGCGCTACACAGTCAGGATCACGGACACGGGCGTGGGCATCCCGCTTGAAGACCAGCCGCGCGTCTTCGAGCGTTTTTATCGCGTGGATCAGGCGCGATCACGCAACGGCGAAACTGCTGGGAGTGGTGCGGGGCTTGGTCTCTCCATCGCCTCCTGGGTCGCCGAAATGCATGACGGGCATCTGACTCTCGACCGCTCGGATCAATGCGGCAGTTCTTTTCTGATTACGCTTCCCGCCATATCTTGAACTTCGGTAGTGTCTATAGCCGTTTGCAGTTGGACGCAGCCGAAGATGAACCACAGAGGACACAGAGGTACACAGAGGAAATAATTAAATGATTTTGTTTTTCTCTGTGTACCTCTGTGTCCTCTGTGGTGAAAATTTCTTTCCCGGTGACACTCATTTGCAAATAGCTCTAATTTTTGCAAACAACTATAATTTGAAAATATAGGCCAATACTCTTCATCCACAACAGGGAAGCGACAAACTTGTAGGGCAATCTCTGACATAACAATCAAAGTTCTTCTGATAAACATCTGCGGGTTCCGTTTCGTATCCTGATAAACAGAGAAGTCTGTGCTGGATGAAGTCTTGCGATGGGCAGATCGGGGCGAGCTGTCGCACCGCAAGAAGTGCGATCCGTTGAGTAGCATACGTTACACCGGAGCGCGAGGTGTGGGGAAGACAGTCCGGGTAGGCTCGCTTCCCCGCTGCCTCAAATCAATTTGTAGGTTTTCTTTGCTGGTTCGTGAGACGTTGACCTGAGCCGGCGCAAGCATTTAGAGCTAAGAATTAAAACCCTCTTGCTCACAAGGGAGCACAATGTCTAGCTTCGTCAGACCTCCTGATCCAGTTGAAAATCGGCTTCTGGCAGCCCTTCCCGTTGAGGAGTATGAACGCCTGCGTCCACATCTGAAGCAGGTGTCCTTTGCTCTTGGCGAAGTTATCTATGAGTCCGGGGGAAATCTGGATTATGTCTATTTCCCCATTACTGCCATCATCTCTCTGCTGTACATGATGGAAAACGGCGCATCTGCGGAGATGGGTCTGGCGGGTAATGATGGAGTAGTGGGGATCGCTCTCTTCATGGGTGGCGACACGATGCCCAACCGTGCTGTCGTCCAGAGTGCGGGAACCGTCATCAGGATGAAGGCGAAGGTGCTGCAAGATGAGTTTGCGCGTGGCGGCCAGTTTCAAAAATTGCTGCTGCGCTATACGCAGGCGCTGATGACACAGATTTCACAGACAGCCGTCTGCAATCGTCTCCATTCGGTTGAACAGCAACTCTGCCGCTGGCTCCTGTTAAGCCATGACCGTTTGCAGACAGACGAGTTAATCATGACGCAGGCACTGATTGCCGATATGCTGGGTGTGTGGCGCGAAGGCGTGACCTTAGCCGCCGGTCGGCTCCAGGAAATGGGAGCGATCAGCTACTTTCGCGGCCATATCAAAATTCTCGACCGGGAAAAGCTGGAAGTAACCGTGTGTGAATGTTACCGGGTAGTCAAAGACGAGTTTGATCGCCTGCTCGGATAGCAGACCTCTTCATTGCTCCCTCGCCTCCTCGCTATGTGTGCTACCTCACCGACGCCCACTCTGATGAGTGATATAATTATCTTTCCTGTTCTTCCACGCATTCATTTGTTCGACATGTTTATGCGCAAAAGAAATGGATGTGAGCTTGACTATCCTGTAGGCGAAGCCGTCAGGATGTTCGCCACAGAACAGGACATCGCCAAGCGCAAGACGACCGAGATAGTGTTGAGAAAAAGCGACTTTAACCTCTCCTGCTAACAAGGGGAACCCGCAGCCCTTTGTTAATCCCTACCCGACCCAGAGAGAGATTAAGTTCCAATCTCTCAGATTCATTATTGATGAGAAACAGGAGGATCAGAGCGTGTCTCTTAACTCGTACCATGCTAACGCATTTGATGACGTTGGCGATCAACCGTCCCGTCGGCGATCTGCTGCCGACATCCCTCTCGTCCTGTTAGTGAAGGATCAAGAGGAGACGCTCTTTGAAATGAAGCAAGTGCTGGAACTAAGCGGCTATCGTGTGATTGACACAGACAACGGGCTGGATGCGGCCAAGCGCGCACGGTATTCGCATCCAGACCTCGTCCTTGTTGATCTTGATGTGCCGCTCCTGTATGAGCTGGTTGCCGCACGCCAGATTATGAAGCAGGCATTGTTAGGAGCTGTGCCGTTTGTGATCGTGACTCATGAAGAAGAGCTGGACTCGCACGCGATGATGGAAGTCTGTGTCCGTCGCAATGAGTATGTGACGAGACTTTCCGACTACGAGCAGTTGGAGCATCTGCTCGATTATCTATTGCCGGTCGGAACTAAGGCGGCATAGCCCTCGTGGAACCATTCACCAAACGTCCACAGCGCCTGGCTCCTCGCGTTGCAGCACAAAAGAAAGGTAGGCACTGATGGGAAATTATCAAGCGGGGCGAGCCGGACTTAAGGTATAGAGGAACAAACAGGCATGTCTAACGTTTTAATTGTGGCGGGACATGAAATTCACAGCCTGACGCGACAGGCGCTCTCTCTCCAGAAGCCTCAGACAAAATAAGTATGCTTCTGGGTAGTGGGTAAAGGGACACACATGATAGTTGAAAAATCTAATCAGGAATTGCGGGATGATCGCGCTCTGGATTACTTCCAGAACATCGTCGAGACAGTGCGCGAGCCGCTCGTCATCCTCGATTCCGACTTGCGCGTGACGGGCGCGAGCCGCTCCTTCTACAGAACATTCAGTGTGACGAAAGATGAGACGGAAGGGCGACTCATCTACGAACTGGGTGACCGGCAGTGGGACATCCCCGCCTTGAGAACACTGCTCGAAGAGATTCTCCCCGAGCGCACGCAGTTTGATGGCTTCGAGGTCGTGCATGAGTTCCCGCGTGTCGGGCGGCGGGTCATCCTGCTCAACGCCCGCCGGATCATCAGCGAAGAGCGTAACGCGACCACGATCCTCCTGGCAATTGAGGACATCACTGATCGCAAACGGATCGAGAAGAAATTAGAAATCTACGCCGCCAAGTTGGAGCGCAGCAACCGCGAGTTGCAGGATTTCGCGCAGGTCGCTTCGCACGACCTTCAGGAGCCATTGAGGAAGATTCTATCCTTCGGAGATCGGATCAAAAGAAAAGCCGGTGAATCGCTCGATGAGGAGTGCCGAGATTACCTCCAGCGAATGTTCAATGCTGCGACCAGAATGCAGACCCTGATCACCGATCTGATGACCTTCTCAAGAGTTGAGACTAAGGGGCAGCCGTTCGTTAAGACGGACCTGGGTTTGATCGCGAGGGAGGTCAGCGCCGATTTAGAAGCGCGCATCGAGCAGGCCGGTGGACGTGTCGAAATTGAAGACCTCCCGACCATAGATGCCGACCCCATGCAGATGCGGCAACTCTTGCAGAATCTGATCGGCAACTCCCTCAAGTATTATCGCGAAGGCGTTCCGCCGGTCGTTAGAATCTACAGTCAAAAGCTGGACGCGCGAAGCCCGGAGTCCATGGATGAGATTGCTCTGGCCCGCCAACTTTGCCAAATCTTAGTAGTGGATAACGGCATCGGGTTTGACGAGAAGTACCTCGACCGCATCTTCACCGTCTTTCAGCGCCTGCACGCGAAAGGTGAATACGAAGGGACAGGAGTAGGTCTCGCCATCTGCCGCAAGATCGTTGATCGGCACAATGGGACGATCACGGCCCGCAGCAGTCCGGGGCAGGGCGCGACCTTCGTTGTGACCCTCCCAGTCATGCAACCGAAAGAGGTGGAAGCGTTATGAGAGACAAAGGCAAACCGATCATCATTCTGCTCGCCGATGACGATGAGGAAGATCGTATGCTGGCTTGCGATGCCCTGAAGGAGAGCCGCCTGTCGAATGAAATATATTGCGTCACGGACGGCGAGGATTTAATGGACTACCTGCACCACCGGGGCAAATACATCCCGCCCGCCGAAGCACCCCGTCCGGGCTTGATCCTGCTCGACTTGAATATGCCGAAGAAGGACGGGCGCGAAGCCTTGCGGGAGATCAAGTCAGACCTCAACTTGCGGCAGATTCCGGTGGTGGTAATGACTACCTCGAAAGCCCACGAGGACATCTTCATTAGCTACGACTCCGGGGCGAGTTCGTTCATCAGCAAGCCCGTGACTTTCGAGGGCTTGATTGATGTCATGAAGGGGCTGGGGCGGTACTGGTTCGAGATTATTGATCTCCCCCGACAGGAAGAGATGGGGACATGAAAAGCGAAACAATCAAAGTGCTCCTCATCGAGGACGACGAGGACGATTACATCCTCACGCGCGAACTGCTTTCGGAAGTCAAGGGCGGCAAGTATGCGCTTGATTGGGCATCCACCTACGAAGAAGGCTTGAAAGTAGCCGGGCGGCTGGAACATCACGTGTGTCTGGTGGACTACCGCCTTGGCGAACGAAGCGGCGTGGAGTTAATTCGTGAGGCGCGGGAAGCTCGGCTCACCACGCCGATGATTCTGCTCACCGGGCAGGGTAATCACGATGTGGATATGGAGGCGATTGAGGCCGGGGCGACAGACTATCTGATCAAAGATGAGACGCACGCATCACGATTGGATCGGACGATCAGATATGCGGTTGAACTCAACACCGAGCGCTGCCGTGCGGAAGAAGAACTCGCGGAGCGCAAGCTGATCGAAGTCGAACTCGAACAGGCACGTGATGCGGCGTTGGAATCAGTGCGACTCAAATCAGAGTTCCTCGCCAACATGAGCCATGAAATACGCACGCCCATGAATGCGATCATCGGCATGACGGAGCTTGTCATGGAGACGGACATTGATGACCGGCAACGTGGTTATATAGAGACTATCGAGTCTTCTGCGGAATCCCTGTTGACCATCATCAACGATATTTTGGACTTCTCCAAGATTGAAGCGGGAATGCTCAGCTTTGAAAAGGTAGATTTCGACCTGCGCTTCACGGTTGAGAGTGTGATGGCGTTGATGGCTGAACGTGTCCGAGTCAAAGAGTTGGACATGGCTCTCCTCTTCGACGCGGACGTACCGACAAAACTCTGTGGCGATCCTACGCGGTTACAACAGATTCTGACTAACCTTGTGGGCAACGCGGTCAAGTTCACCGAACAGGGCAAAGTAGTAATCAAAGTCTCGAAAGAGAGTGAATGGGAAGGGCGGGTAACAATTCGCTTCGACGTGAAGGACACGGGCATCGGCATCTCCGAAAATAATCAGAAGATGCTCTTTGCGCCTTTCGTGCAGGCCGATGGTTCCGTGACGCGACGCTACGGCGGGACCGGGCTGGGGTTGGCTATCGCCAAACAACTGGTGGAGATGATGGGCGGCACAATCGGCGTCACTAGCGAGCCGGGTCATGGCTCGACCTTTTCTTTTACGGCCAGCTTTATCAAACAGGCAAGCCAGGAACCCGCTGACCATCTTAATGAAGTCGGCTTGATAGACAGGCGAGCCGTGAGCGACCGCCGCTCAGTTGTCGTTTCAGCAAAGCTGACCGGAGGTGGAGACACTCAGAAGCTCATCTCGCAGCACAGCTTGAACGAGATGCAGGCCTCGCTTAATCGCAGCATTCTGTTGGTGGAAGACAACGAAGTGAATCAAGCGGTGGCAGGGGATCAACTGGCGAGACTTGGATACAGGGTTGATGTCGCGTCCAACGGTCAGGAGGCCCTCAACGCCCTGACGCTTCGGAGCTATGACGTTGTTTTGATGGATTGCGGGATGCCCGTGATGGACGGCTACACGGCGACAGCCGCGATTCGCAAACGCGAGGGCGCATCGGAGCATACTCCAATCATTGCGATGACTGCACACGCAATGAACGGCGACCGGGAAAAGTGTCTGGCTGCCGGGATGGATGACTACATAACCAAGCCGGTCAAGAGAAAGACGCTTGAGGGAATCTTCGCGACGCTGTTTGGACAGGGCAACCTCTCAGCCATTCAACATGTTCCGGCAGTCCCGACTGCGACGGCTACGGCAGACGATTCAGCCCTTGTAGATGTAGTGTGTTTGACGGACATAGCCTCAACCCCTGAAAAGTTAAAACGCATCATTGCGCTCTATCTGCTCCATACGGGCGAACGATTAGAAGAGTTGAAAACCGCCCTCAGTCAGGAATCCGCCAGCGACGTTTACGCCATCGCGCATAAGTGTCTGGGCAGCAGCCTCACTTGCGGGATGACGGCAATCGTCCCGGCGCTGACAGAATTGCAACGCATGGGCCAAGCAGGCGACCTCGTCGGCGCAGCAGACCAATTCAACGCTGCTCAGACGGCGTTTCAAAAGCTCAAGCCCTTTTTGGAATTATATCTTGAACGATTACCAGCATGAACGGAGAAAAGTTGTAATGCAAAAGATATTCATCATCGAAGACGACGAAATCGTGGCCGAAATTTACAAGGATAAACTTCAGGCCGAAGGCTATGACGTTGAAGTAGCGCACGACGGCGAAAGCGGCTACTTGAGGTTAAAGACTTTCAAGCCCGATCTGTTAGTGCTGGACATGATGGTTCCAGAACTGTCGGGTGCTGACATCCTGAGAATGCTGCGCGGCAAGGACGCATTTAAAGACTTACCCATCATTGCCTTCTCAGGTTCTGATGAACTGCTCGATGCTGCAAGGCGTCTCGGCGCGACGCGGGTGTTGTCCAAAGGCGAGTACGTGCCGAGTCAAATAGTGGCAAGGATTACGGAAGTGCTTTCCGAACTTCGCAAAGTGGGGGAGTCTGAGGCGCTGTTTACACACACCCTCGCGGAGTGGGTCGCTCCGACAGGACGTGTTCTGGTCGTTGAAGATGACCCTATTGTGATGCAGCTTGTTAAGGACGTGATTGAGGAAGAGGGATACAGTGTGGTGTCTGCTCAAGACGGAGGGGAGGCTTACAGAATCCTTGAAAAAGATAACAAGTTTGTCGCCGGAATCTTTGATGTAAAGATACCGGCGATACTAGGAACTGATCTCCTTCGTCACATGCAGACCGAGAAACGGCTGATGGGAATACCCGTGCTAGTGATGACTGGCGAGCAAAGCGCATCGGTACAATCCGAAAGCTTCTCAGCAGGCGCCACGATATTCATGCCAAAGCCATTCACTCGTGTAACTTTGCAGACGATGTTCCGCACGCTTATTTCAAGAAAAAGCGCGGCTCTCTCACTCGTCGAGAGTGAGAGGCCGAAGTGAATAATCAGAATCGGCCAGCGCCGATGACGCCCGAACGCTGGCACAGGGTTGTGCATAGAGCCTGGGGGAATTGTTAAGAGGGCAAGACTGATAGTGGAGTCGCGCCCGTCCAACTCGTACCGGAAGTTCACGGCTTGGCGAAGAGCCTGCCGGATAAGGTGCTTTTCTAACTGTGGTTCAGGCGTGCGGGCCTCACCGGACAGTACGCCAGCCCTCTGTTCGGAAGGTACATAGGAACAAACAGGTATGTCTAAAATATTAATTGTTGATGATAGCGACCTCAATCGCCAGTTGTTGGTCATGCTCCTGGATTCCCATCACCATCTCATGTGGGAGGCTTCCGATGGCGCAGAGGCGTTGCAGTTGGCGCGCCTTGAGCGACCAGACCTCATCATCAGTGACGTGCTCATGCCAACGATGGATGGCTACGAGTTCGTCCGCCAGTTGCGCGCTGACCCCTTGACCAGTCAAACCCCTGTCATTTTTATTACCGGCAACTATCTGGGACGTGAGGCGCGTGCCCTCGCCGAGTCCTGCGGAGTTTCCTCGATCCTTTACAGACCTTGCAATCAGGAAGAGGTTCTCAAGAGCGTGGACGCTGCGCTCGAACGCGCCAAACATCCTGAGACGGTTCTCCCTCTCAAGCGCGAAGAGTTTGACCGCGAGCACCTGCAACTGCTCACCGATACGCTCTCGGAAAAGTCGGATCAACTGAGTGCCGTGAACCTGAAGTTGACCGCGCTGATCAAGTTGAGCCAGCAACTGGCTTCGGAACGTGATCCGCTGAAACTGATGAAAGAATACGCCCGCGTGGCGAGGGAGATCATCGGCGCGAAATGGAATGCCGTAGGCGTGCTCAGTGAAGATAGCCAGACGCTGCAACACTTCCACACCATCGGTCTGGATGATGAGATTGCCAAGCGCCTCAGTCCCCCGTCGCTTGTTGACGGTATGTTCGGCAAGTTGCTCAGGGATGGCCGCTCCTGTCGCATCCGCATTCTCGATGGTGATCCACAGACCGCAGGCTGGCCGTCAGACTTCCCGCCCCTGTCCTCATGCCTCAGCTTGCCGATTATCTTTCAGGAACGGGTCTATGGGTGGATTTGCCTGGCTAACAAGCTTGGCGCTGAGGATTTCAGCGATGAAGATGAGCAGTTGGCCGTGACGATTGTCACACAGATGGCCGCCGCTTATGAGAACGCGACACTTTACAGCGCAGCCCGGCACCGCACGGTCGAGTTGGAGCGGGAGATAGCCGAGCGCAAGAAAGCGGAGGAATCCCTGCGCGAGTCGGAAATCCGTTACCGGCGGCTCTTCGAGGCCGCGCGAGACGGGATACTTATTCTTAATGCAGACACTCTCAAAATCACCGACGCGAATCCATTTATGACGGAGTTGCTGGGCTACTCACGCGACGAGTTTATGGGCAAGGAGCTATGGGAAATCGGTTTCTTTAATGATAAGAAGGCGAGTCAGGCTACGTTTCGAGCATTGCAGAAGGCGGGCTATGTTCGCTATGCAGATTTGCCGCTCCAAACCAAAGAGGGAAAGCCCTGGGAAGTGGAGTTCGTCAGCAACGTCTATGAACAAGACACCCATCACGTTATTCAATGCAACATCCGCGACATCACAGAGCGCAAGCTGACCGAGGAGTCGCGTGACCGCCTGGCGGCCATCGTCGAGTCGTCCGACGACGCTATCTTCTCGAAGACCTTCGAGGGGATAGTCACGAGTTGGAACGCGAGTGCAGAGAGGATGTACGGCTACACGGCTGCGGAGGCCATCGGGCAACATCTCTCGTTCATCATACCGCCGGAGTGCGCCGAAGAGCTGGCGAGCATTCTCCATAATCTAGAGTGCGGCGCACGGATCAAGCACCTGGAGACCGTGCGGGTCAGAAAAGACGGGTCGAAAATTGATGTCTCAATCAGCGTCTCCCCCATCATAGGTATCGGAGGGCGAATCCTCGGCGCTTCGACCATCGCCCGTGATATCACCGAGCGCAAGCGGGCGGAGGCAGCGATGCGAGCAAAGCAAGCAGAGTTGTTAGCGATGACGCAGCAATTCTGGCAGGCCTCCAAGCTGGCGACGATGGGCGAACTGGCGGCGAGCATCGCGCACGAATTGAACAACCCGCTGGCGACGGTGTCCCTGCGAACGGAATCTCTGCTCGGACAATTTGCCGATGGCGACCCAAAGCGGGGCGCATTGAAGATCATCGAGCAAGAGGTCGAGCGCATGGGCAATCTGGTCGGCAACCTTCTGCAATTCAGTCGCCGCAACCACCCGCAGATTTCTACAATAGATGTGTATAAAGAAATCGAGAATACACTCGACTTCATCGAATACCACCTGCGTAGCCGCCAGATCAACGTGGTGCGCGAGTTTGCAGAAACCCTTCCGACCATTCATGCAGACTGCCAGCAATTGCGACAGGTATTTCTCAATTTGCTGACCAATGCGAGCGATGCCATGACAGAGGGCGGAACACTGACGCTGCGTGTGGCTGCGGGCCAAATGGAAGATGGCGCGAGCGCGATGGTAATCGAATTTGCGGATACGGGAACAGGGATTGAGCCAGAGGATTTATTGAAGGTCTGGGAGCCTTTCTTCACCACCAAGCACGAAGGCAAAGGTACGGGACTCGGTCTCGCCATTTGCCGCCGGATCGTCGAAGAGCATAAGGGTACGATCAACATTGAGAGCGAGGTTGGACAGGGCACGACGGTGCGCATCACGCTGCCCGCGTCGGAAAGAGACTGACATGGAACTCACACCAGATGACGAGGCAGACGTTCTTATCACGCCGCCAGATCAGACGAGCGCGCATGTAAGCAGCAACCTCGGACAAATACTGGTCGTTGACGATGAAGTCGAGTTGAAGAATGCGCTCGTCGAGATGCTCAATGCGCAGGGCTATGTCACTGTGGGCTGCGATTCGGGAGCGGAGGCGCTGGAAGCCTTACGCAAGCAGAATTTCGATGTGCTGCTGAGCGATCTGATGATGCCGGGAATGGACGGGGTCACATTACTGCGCTCAGCGCTTGAGATTGACCAGAACTTAGTCTGCATCATCATGACGGGACAGGGAACGATCCAGACCGCCGTGGATGCGATGAAGGTCGGCGCGTTCGATTACGTGCTCAAGCCGTTCCGGCTGCAAGCTCTCCTGCCCGTGCTGACGCGCGCGATCAATATGCGGCGGCTGCACCAGGAAAACCTGCAACTGCGCGAGACGGTGGCGATTTACGAACTGTGTCAGACGATTGCGTTCACCCTCGACCGGCAGACGCTGCTCAGCAAACTTGCCGACGCGGCTTTGCAGCAAAGCGAAGCTGATGAGTTGTCCATTCTGTTGCTCACTATTGATGGCAGCGAGCTTTACGTCGCAGCCGTGCGCGGGGAGAACCGCACACGCCTTCTCAACGAGCGGGTTCCGCTTGAGCAGGGCATCTCCAGTTGGGTGGCGCGCGAGCGCACGCCGCTCCTGCTCGAAGGGCAGGTCAACGATGCGCGCTTTAAGGCTATGTGGCCGCGCGCCGACATCCGCTCCGCTATCTCGGTTCCTTTGCAGGTCGCAGGCAAACTGGTCGGCATCATCAACGTCAATAATGTGAGCAGCCCGCGTCCCTTCACGCTCGGACAGATGAAAGCCCTGACCATTCTGGCGAGCACCGCGGCGGCTGCGTTGGAGAGCACCTCACTCTATGAGAGAGTGCGGCAGGCCGAGCAGAATTATCGCTCCATCTTCGAGAATGCCGGCGAAGGAATTTTTCAGTCCACACTTGAAGGACGTTTTATCACGGTCAACCCTTCGCTGGCGCGCATCCTCGGATACGACTCGCCTGAAGAAGTTATTGAGACCATCACCGATATCACCCATCAACTCTACGTTGATCCTGTGCGCCGAACGGAGGCCACTTGGCTCCAGAAAGAGCGCGGCGTCTTACAGGGCTTAGAGTTCGAGGCTTACCGCAAAGACGGCGAAAAAATCTGGCTGTCGCTGAACAGGCGCGCTGTTCGGGACGAAAACGGTGTGGAGATTTACCGGGAAGGCAGCATCCAAGACATTACCGAGCGCAAGCGCGCCGAAGAGGCCCTGCGCGAGAGTGAAGAGCGGTATCGCGTCGTGGCAGAGACCGCCACAGATGTCATCGTCACGATTGATGAGAACAGCACGATTCTGTTTGCTAATGGGGCTGTCGAAAGAGTGTTCGGATACGCCGTCTCAGAGTTGCTCGGCAAACAGATCACGATGCTCATGCCTGAGTACCTGCGACATCTGCATAAGGCCGGGTTCAGCCGTTATGTCGAGACAGGTCGGAAGCACATCAATTGGGAGGCTGTAGAACTCCCCGGTCTGCATAAAAGCGGACAAGAGATTCCCTTGGAACTCTCTTTCGGGCAGTTCAGCAAGGATGGGAAGCGCTTTTTCACAGGTATCGCCCGCGACATCACCGAGCGCAAGCGGGTCGAGCAAGAGATGAGAAAGAGCGAAGAGCGCTACCGTGATCTGGTAGAGAACGCCCGCGACATCATCTATACCCACGATTTGAAGGGCAACTACACCTCAATCAACAAAGCAGGCGAGCAGATCACGGGCTACACACGCGAAGAAGCTCTCGGCCTGAATCTCGCTCAAACGGTCGCGCCCGAATATCTGGAGAAGGCGCGCTTGATGGTCAGCGGAAAGCTTAATGGCGATAAAGAAACAGTCTATGACCTGGAGATTATCACGAAGGACGGACGCAAGGTCGCGGTTGAGGTTAATACCCGTCTTGTCTTTCAAGACGATGTTGCGGTCGGCGTGCAAGGCATCGCCCGTGACGTCACCGAGCGCAAGCGTGCCGAGGCAATGCAGCACAGGCGCGCGGCTCAGGTCGCGCTCCGTAGCAACATCAATGCCGCCCTAGCCGAGAGCAATACTCCTTTGCGGAGAATTCTTGAACATTGCGCCGAAGCGATGGTCCAACACCTCGACGCGGCATTCGCACGCATCTGGACGCTCAATAAAGATGAGAACGTGCTGGAACTGCAAGCCAGCGCGGGAATGTACACACACATTGACGGGCCCCATGCCCGCGTGCCCGTCGGAACCTTCAAGATCGGCCTCATCGCTGAGGAACGCCAGCCCCATATCACCAATGACGTACAGAGCGATCCGCGAGTCAGTGATAAAGAATGGGCCGAGCGGGAAGGAATGATTGCCTTCGCCGGTTATCCACTGACTGTTGAGGACAGGCTCGTCGGAGTCGTGGCGATGTTCGCCCGCCGAAGACTCGCAGACGACACGCTCGATGCGCTCTCCTCCGTGGCCGACCTCATCTCTCAGGGCATTGAACGCAAGCGCGCCGAAGAAGAGTTGCTCCAATCCGAGCAACGCTACCGGCTGCTCTTCGAACTAAATCCACAGCCAATGTGGGTCTTCGATTTGGAGACGCTCTCTTTTCTCGAAATCAATGAGGCTGCGATTCATCACTATGGATATTCACGAGAAGAATTCCTGACGATGACCATTAAAGATATTCGTCCACCGGAGGATGTTCCGAATCTTCTCGCCAACATATCAAGTATCACTCCAGAACACGAGGAAGCGGGCATCTGGAAACACAGCAAGAAGGATGGCACGCTCATTGACGTAGAGATTACCGCGCACGAATTAACTTTTTACGGGAGGCCAGCCCAGATCGTGCTGGCCTATGACGTGACCGAACGAAAGGTTTTGGAGGAGCAACTTCGACAATCGCAGAAATTGGAAGCCGTCGGACAGTTAGCCGGAGGCGTCGCGCACGACTTCAACAACTTGTTGACAGTCATCACAGGCTACAGCGATCTTAGCTTGCGACGGCTTGATAAGGACGATCCCCTACGTTCAAACCTTGAGCAGATCAAGAAGGCTGGCGAGCGCGCGGCCTCTTTAACCCGTCAACTCCTGGCCTTCAGCCGCAAACAGGTGCTCCAACCAAAGGTGCTCCAACTTAACGCCGTTGTAGCTGATGTGGACAAGATGCTGCGCCGACTAATTGGCGAAGACATAGATGTGTTGACGGTGCTCGAACCCGGCTTGGGCCAGATCAAGGCCGATCCCGGCCAGATCGAACAGGTACTCTTGAATCTGGCCGTCAATGCTCGCGATGCGATGCCGCAGGGTGGCAAGCTGACGATTGAGACGGCCAACGTTTATCTGGATAACCAGTATGTTAGACGGCACACAGCCATCCAGCCCGGCAATTATGTGATGCTGGCTGTCTCGGACACCGGGTGTGGCATTGATGTCGAAACACAAGCGCGGATGTTCGAGCCGTTCTTTACCACTAAAGAACAGGGCAAAGGCACCGGCCTTGGTCTCTCGACCGTGTACGGCATCGTCAAGCAGTCGGGCGGCCATCTCTGGGTTTACAGTGAGGTAGGAAAAGGCACAACCTTCAAAATCTATCTCCCACGGATTGATGGGGTCACCGAAGGGGATGCGGCTCCTAACACTCCGGCTGAACTGCCGCGGGGTCAAGAGACGGTGCTGCTCACCGAAGACGAAGAGCAGGTGCGGCAGATGATCCGCATGATTCTTGAGATGAGCGGCTATCGTGTACTGGAGGCAGCCGACGGTGAAGAAGCGCTCGCAATCTACAAACAGTATGAGGGTGAGATTGATTTGATTATGACAGATGTGGTGATGCCGCTGATGAGTGGACGGGAGTTAGTGCAGAGCTTGGAAATATTACATCCCGGTATCAAAGTGCTCTACATGTCCGGCTACACCGACGATGCGATAGTGCGTCATGGCCTGCTGGACCAAGAGATAGTTTTTCTTCAAAAACCGTTTACGCCGGACGTTTTGCTGCGCAAGGTGCGTAAGGTGCTGGACGCGCCGCATGAGGGCTAGCGAGTATTCCCGGAATGTTTACCGGCGGAGTTTGAGCGATGGTTAATGCAGACAAAAACATGCGCACATTTTCAGAGTTTACGGGCTAGAGAGAAGAAGCGGCGTTCCACTGACAGATAAATACAGCAACAGAAAGGCCACAAGAAATGAGTGACAATAGCGTAATGCAGAAGGCAGCCGATGAAGCTCGCAAAGGGGCGCGGGCGGCGCGTGAATTGGGCGGATATTTAGACAACTATGCCAAATACCTGACACAGCCTAACGGGCGAGAGCGCGCTGAAGAAATGCACGGCTTTGCCTTGAACAGGCTGGGCGTCATTAACGATGGGTTGGCGACCTGCGATAATTGGGTAATGGAAAGCAGTAAAAGAGCAGTTGCGCAACCAACAGAGCAGACGATCAAAAGCGAAGTCAGCGCGAAGCAGGACTTACTGGAACCAAGCAAGCCACGCGCTGTGCAAATCAAAAAGAAGGGAAGTATGAATTGAGCGGGGCTGCGTCGGGTAGTGGTCGCGGATCGGGTGTGTCCAACTCTTCAGACTTCCGTTCTTTGCTCAACCTGACGCCTGCCCAGCTCACAATTTAATTGACAAGCCTGCGGCTTTGATATACTTTCGGTCTCATAGAAAAAGGTTTGCTATTTCTACCTGTCGTGTGAGCCGCCACCATTGATTTTGGCTCTTGACACGGCGCGCTCCATATATCATTCATACGGATACTCAGCCGTGCCGGAAGTGCACAAGTCATAGAACATTATGAAATTGTTCGGTTCAGCACCGGGCTTATTGCCGACCCGAAGCCGTTTGCAAATTGTTTGACTGGATATTGAAAACTTTTCTTACGCTTATAATAATAGATTAGAACGCCGTCAAAGCTCTCGCTAGCCATCATAGAGCTTATAGACATATCTAACTTTGAGCGCAGGGCATTCCTGAGGGGAAATTGAATAGTTTTCGCGCGCGGGTCGTGGATGCTTTTCTGATCTTCAAGAACCTCTTCAGGCGTGAGTACCAACACCCTAAAAAACGCCAGCTACAGATGGGGATCGCTTGAGGGGGAGCGAATCATTAGTTGCTTCAAGTAGCAACCTTACTCGGCTGAGGTCGGCGAGAAAACCTCTTGCCACCCAGCCATTGAATAGTTGAATAACTAAAGGAGAATCACCATGTCAGAAACTAGAGACAAAGAAGGCGCATCAGAAACTAAAGACAAAGAAGGCGCAACAGGACACGTTTACGTCTTCAATACCACCAGCCTCAGAATCAGAGTCACTTTGAATGGCAATCCGTTGGAGAAGATAGATCCTGCCGGTGAAAACGGGACTCCGAAGGCCTTGAAAGTTCCACGCAGCGATGCAACGGAAATTGATGATCCGGTATTCGCTAAAACGAATACCCTCCAGGTGATGTTCTCAGGCAGTTCCAACAATTACTCTGCGGTGGGCATTGATCCCGTTCAATATTCGACCAATAAGAACCTGGCGCTGTACCTTTTCTACGGTTATATGGTTTTAGTTGATCTCTCGACGAATTCGATCATCGTCAACCAAAAGCCAGGATAGGCACAGGACATTTCACGCTGGATGCCTGTCTCAGAGATTTCACGGCAGGCCGGAGCCTCGTGCGAGAGGCTGTAGAGCGGAGAGGGTTTCGCGCCCAATCTGCGTCACCGGGTCAAGAAAACTTTTGGCGGCGCGCGGGGTGCTGAAAAATATCGCGTCACACCTCGCGCGCCCTCGATTGACATCAGGAATTGGAGGATTATTTCGTGTCACCAGTAGCGACCGGAAAGGTTTTCGTTTTCAACACCACAAACCAGCAGGTCGGACTAATTTTAAACGGTAATCCATTGCCCGATGATGCGAGCGACGCAGCTAATTACGGGCGCGGTCTCGCCCGTGCCGCTGATGGCAATGGGAATTACATGCCGTCCCGGTTAGCCATCCCACGCAGTAACGCCACCTCGATTAACGATCCGGTATTCGCCCAGCAAAACACTCTTCAAGTTAGCTTTCAAGGTGTCCTCAACAACTATCAAATTAATGTTAGTCTCGCCCCTCCGTCCGGCGGCAGCGCCACGTATTCACCCTCCAACAATGACCTGCTCCTCTACATCTTTTATGGACACGCGATTTTAGTTGACAGCGTCAATAATGCGATGCTCTTCAATAATCAATCCTCCTAGATTTCCGTTCGCTGTTCATTATCAACAGGATAATTTTTTCGGTGAATATAATAGATCGAACTCACCGGCCATTCCTCGACGGTGCAAGTGTCCGGGCGAGAGGGGTCGCCTCCAATAATGTAAACTTTGCCGTTGATTACCACAGCATTCGGAGAACTGACACTACTAGGCAGGGGCGTCGTCTCCGACCATCCTGTTAAAGGCTCCAGCACCTCGTTGATCGCCGTCCACTGCTCCCGATGCTTGCCGCCAACAGCGTAAACTTTATTATCAACGACGCCGACGCCGATGTGACTCCTGGGTGCAGGTGTCGCGGGCAGACCGCCAGACCACTTATTCGTCGCGGGATTGTATTTGTCGTTCGTCGCCGCGCTTCTCTTGAAGATTCCAAAGAGAACCCCGGCCATTCCTCCGACGAGACATATCTTGTCGTTGACCACCCCGATGCCAAACGCATATCTGGCATCCAACATGTGACGCTTTCTCTCCCATGAGTCGGCGGCCACGTCGTACATCTCGTTTCGTTTCGTAGCTATTCTGAGCAGTCCGAATAAAATCTTCCGCTCCCCGCCAATCACATATATCTTGCCGTGTACTGCGGCGACGCCGAAGTTACGGCGCGGCGTGAGCATGTTTGCTTTTGGAGTCCACGCCTGTTCCTGTGGCTCGACCGCCGGATCGTATTCCCAGACCTCACCTGAATTGAAGAATACGTAAATTCTATCGTTGACAGCCGCGACGCCGCTGGTTCGACCACACTCCGGGATCAGCGTTCTCTGTTTCCAGATGTCATTTGAAGGATTGAATTCCCACACCGCTCCTGAATCCGTAAACGTGTAGATACGATCTCTCACCACCGCGCTCGCCAAATTGTTGAAGCCCTTGATGGGCGCTTCGGCTCTGATAGTCCAGCGGGCGTGACGATGCGGCACCACGATGTAGGATTCCGTGTAGGTGAAATCGAGAGGAGGTAAAGGTGTATTGCCGAGTATGCTGTAGCCGGAGGGAAACGACCAGAGGTCTCCGACATCGTCGGCGAGCTTGGCACGGGTGACGGACCTATCAATGATCTGTCGTTCGCCGACCGAATCGGCGGAGAGTTCGGCGTGCAACTCCTTGATATGTGCCTCGCCTGCGTGCAGCGTTCGGACATGTGACTCATCGGCTCGCAGAGTCTCAAGGTGTGTTTCACCGGCGTGCAAAGCGCCCGTGTGCGTCTTCTCGCTGTGTAAGGTCTTGACGTGTGTCTCTTCGGCGACGTGTAGCGATCTCTCAATCGTCAGCGACCCGAACATCGTGTCGCCTGACTTCTTCACAAATGGAGTCTTGCCATCACCGGATTCGATCTCGGTCAGCGGCGCGAAGATTCTGCGATAATCGTGCGCCTTAACCATGCCGTCGTGGAAGCGCAGCAATGCCAGCAGAGAGTAGTGGTGTTCGATACCGGGCGGCGGGACTGCCAATGGATTGGCCGCGCCACCGGGCCACTCGATAGTGCCCGTATTGGTGCGCGATGGGATCAACCAGTAGTCGCCCGTTTGTAGCAGACCGCCATCAAACGAGATTTGAATTCCGTTCTCCAGGTTCAACCAGGGGCTTTGATCGTAGGATGACTGAACAGGAATGACGCCGCCGATGAGCGCGTCTCCATTAATCGTCTTCTGATCCCAGCGGCGCATCAGTGGATGCGTGGCCGGATTGCGGGCCACATCGTCGGGCGGCGATTCAAGCAGAGTCACTGAGGGAGGAGTGCGATTGATGTTGGTCACCTGTAACAACGGTGCGGAACGACCTTGCAAGACATAGGTGTCATTCAAAGTTTCGACCCAGTCTCCCACCTTCAATGCATACTCATCCTGCCCCAGATCGTTCAACGCGACAGTGCTTTGCTCGACGCTTGTGATGGGAAAGATTACCGAGCCATTTTCCCGCGACCATTTAATCGTTGCGATGGGTCGCAGGCGAAGGTCATGCTGGTTGAGGAAATCGGGCGGGATTCCCTGCACCCCCAAAGCGATGATTCTCTCCGCGTGAGACGCATGGTTGATGACTATGAGATAGCTCGCGCTCTCTTTCCCGGAGTCAGCCTCGCCGAAAACCTCTACACACTGTCCCGCCTGCAAAGCGATGCCGTCAACGATCCACTCCGCAACCTCGACCTCTCTCTCGTCCGTTTTCTCCTGCTTGATCGGCAGCGCCTTTGTGATACGGATGCTGTTGGAGCGCGGCCTCCCATAAACCCCGCCACCGGAATGAACCTCGACGCGGTAGAGTTGATTGCCCAGAAAGGATGCCGGCATTTGATGACGAGCGCGCAGTCTCGCTTTATCAATTGACCTGCCGGCAAACTCTTGCCACGTTCTGTGCGGAGTATCATCTTGATCTCCTCTGATTGGCAGGAGCTTGATCTGGGAGACAACCTTGGAGCGCCCAGCCGTATCCGGCCCACCGAGAGCCGCCTCGCGGATGGCAGGGTCTTCGATGGCCGTGACGAATCGCTGCCAAACATCAAGGTAGGCAAGATAGTTTCCCGATTCAGGCAGAACAGTGTCCGGGTAATCCGGCTGCTCCGTATATAACAGATCGTCTTCGTTCTCGCAGAGGATGCCGTCCACGTAATAGCGCCCTTTGCTGATCCAGAGTCCACGAGAATCAGAAGACGGGCTTTGCGATTCGTCGCCTCTGCCCAGTACGCCATCGTGATGATGCCCTGATAAGTCGCGCAGGATGTTGTCTCTGATTTCGTCCGCGCGCCAGTATGCGACCAACCCGTGCTCACGCCCCCCCAGCCTCCGATCCATGTCGTGCCGAATTTGCTCCTGCGTTCGCGCCACGTTCCAGACACGGATGTCGTTCATCAGACCGCTGTAGAATAATGCGGGTTCGTCGTCAAACATCCTGGCTCCGATGAGCACAGGGGTTCTGGTATGGACTCCTCGCCATTCATGTTTTTGGTGGGCAGCAAGTTGGCCGTTGAGATAGATTCGACTCTCTTCGCCGTCAAAGGTTGCGGCGACATGGCTGAATTGGTCGAACGGCAATTTTTGAACCGTGCGCAGGCTGCGCAGCGCAAGCTCTTTCACAGAGATGTCTTCGACGATTTCAACATCCGGCTCCTCTTCGATGACCTCTTCGATCTCCTCATCTTCGATGATCTCGACACGGTGGAATGAGACTGAGCCGTCCGGTTCAATGTCGAGGAAATACTCGCCTCTCAATGATCTTGTCGTCCCGTGATTATTGAACTTGCTGATAATCGTGCCGACCGAACCGCTCTGGTGAGGACTGACCCATGCTTCAAGAGAGAAGGGGCGTCTTCCTTTGAAGGATAGACCGTGTCGGCCTTCGACATAGACGTAATCATCGTCGCCGTCGAATTCCAGCCAACTGCTCGCTTTGATCTCAAAGCCTGGGTTTTCAGATGGCGCTCCACCGTTGCCTATGAGATCGCGCGTTTCCGTCTCAATTCGATGGCTGGTGATGTCAACTTGCTCATTCCAATCCGCGTCCAACTGGACGCGACCCTGCTGCATCAGCACGCCGCTGTAACGCTTCTTCGGATTGAATGTCAGTCGGGAAAAGTCACCCTTCATAGTTTTTTCTATTTCTCAGTTTCAATTGGCGTAGAAAATCCCTGCCTCTTGTCCAAAGGGCAAGTATTCCGCCAGCGCGAGTCGCAACTCTGCTCGCCGCTGCGGTTGATAAAGTTGGTTAAAGATTCCCATCTCAGAGCCGTCCTCAGCGCCGGTCTGAATCTCTCGCGGACATTGCAGCCCGAGCTGCGCGTAACCCGGATGACCATAGACCTCAGACGTGAATGAGGGGCGCATCCGTCGAGCAATGCTCTTTCGCTCGGTTAAGTTTTTAATTCCATGCAAAGCCAGGTCGGGCTGACACCGATAGCGTTGCGGCGTCTTTGAGCCGGGGGGAAGATAACTGTAACGTAAGCTGCCGGACTGCCGGTTATGTGCTTCGACCTGATCGGTGAAGATAACATCCGAGGCGGCCAATTCTTTGACCGACACCTGCCCGAAGATCGTGCTCCGTGAGAGAGTGGTCGGCGGGCCAAACTCTCCCGGTATGTCCAGCGCTGTAATCACGCAGCCTTGATCTTCGTGAGAGATTCCGGCGATTGCCGCTCCCTTGCCGCCGTCAACGATGCTGTCTTCAATCAAGAGGCCGAGCGCATGTTCCGGCAGGCAAATGCGACCGACGATACTGCGCCTGATCGTTATGTTTAGGCCAGGCTCGTTTAGCCCCTCTGTGGTAAGTGGCAGATTGATTTCAGAGAGCAGACCGGGCACGCGCGGCTTGAGCGTACAGTGCTGGATGTCCAGGTTCAGAGTGCCGTCAAGCAAAATTACACCTTCCATCAACAGGCCGTTGAGCTTGACGACAGCGCTTTGCCCGCCGCCCACCAAGCGCAACCCGCCCTTCAAGCAGGGAGCGACGCCATTGGCCGCTTCTATCACAAGCCATTGACCGTTTGGCACCTCGACCGTCACAAGGCTCGTGACCGCTCCGCTTTGATTGGTTGTGCCCAGCTCGTAGATGCCGTTATCGCCAATCTGAATCAGGCCGTTCTGGCCGCTCGCGGCCCAATCCTGGAGCGCGTCCGAGAGAGAGCCGTATCGCGGTATGTTCGGGTCTGGAGGTGTGGCCGGATTGTCTATACTGACCAGCGCGCGCCATGTGTTTGATTCGACAGCGGCCAGTGTTTCCCGCCGGTCATACGGGCCGCCTCCGATGTCTGCGCTGAAGCCGTAGCTGTAGCTCACGCGCACGTCATCCGGTGCTTGGTATGATGGAAATGCCAGCCGCCCCAGCACGGGATCAATGGCGACCCTGATGGACGGATCATAGACCTCAAGCTGCCTGTCCTCTCTAATGATGAGGTATTGCTGCTCATCAAGAGCATCATCCGTGATGAGCCAGCGTCTGAGCGGCTGCTCAATCGTGACTTGAGCGTTGGCGGAAAGCGAGATTCCCTGCTCGATAAATTGACGGCGTATCTCATTCTGAATCTGACCCTGCTCCAGATAGCTCGCGTCAGTCAAGGGCATCCCGAAAAGAACGAAGAGGGATTGGTCATACACTTCGATTTTGTCTCCCACTCTGGTCAGCACGTAGGCTCGCTCTCTCTTGTCGCCGTGCTGATCCACGAACCCTTCGATGACGAGCCACTGACTGCGCCGCTCCTGCACAATCACGTTGGCGTCCTGTGTGAGCCAGACCCTGTGGCTCTTGAATTGGTTGCGTATCTCGTAATGAAGCTTTCCGCCGGAATCCAAAAGGTTGCCGAACTCTCCTTCCATGCTGAACAGGAGACTTCCGCGGCAATAGCGCAGATTACGCACGACCATATTCTCAGGAGGGATACTTTCAAAAAGAGGCGGCGAGCTATTGGTTTTGGTGAAGACTTGCAGGACAGGTTGCGAGCCGAAGTAATTTGCCTGCGGCTTCATCCCCTGCCGACGAGCTTCCAACTCACTTGCGAGTGTGCTGCGGCGCAAAGCTGTGGGAATGTTGCGCTCATCGGACGGTTGATGAAGGGAAGTTTCTGTGAGCGGCTGATTGAACAACGTGAATAGCTCAAGTCCGATGGGCTGCCACTCGTCGCCGAGCGGATGAAACGAATAGCAGAGAGGCTGAATCTGCTTCGGTGTCCCGTGCGTTATTGGATAGCTTTGCAGACGCCACAAAAAGAGTCCCATGTTGCCGAGATTATACTTGCCTTGAAGCGAAGCGCTCTCCAACGGGTCTCCGCTTCTCAACTGCTCCATCGGATCAATGGGAAGCGAGCGCACGTCTATCGTCTGGGCGAGGTAATTAAAAGGCGTGACCGCTTCGTTCATGGCTTTCGGATTGCGCATGTTGGCGGTGCGCCCGCGCTCAAGGTTCACGTTTCGCAGGAACTGCGTCATCGAGAGCAGCTTGAAGAACTCCACGACGTGAGCCTTCCATCCTGTCACGTCCTGTGCCGCGCGTTCGAGAATCGTCACCACACCTTTACGCCGCCGGTAGGCAATAGTGTTGGCGACGCGACTGCGCAGAGTTGAGGTGAGGTCTTTTTCAACTGCCGTCCCGCGCACACCCAAGAGGTCTGCGATGTAGGGCACGACCCAATCATCGCAGGTCTCTATAAACCAGTTGTCATAAAGCCCGTCAATATCGGCTTCGAGGACGCGATACTCGCTCTCTATCACGTCCATCAGCGCACGCAACGGCTCGCCCTGCTCGATATCGAGCTGCCGGTAGATGACCGGCAACAGATTGTAAAGATATTCGGCGTTCGGATTATTCAAGGCGTTGGCTCCAATATCAGTTGTATGCCGTGAGGAGCGTTAATCAAGAGCAACTGTGCCGGGCGAATCGTTTGCGTGGCCGGATCAAAGCGTGCCGCTGCCGCACGAAGATGCGATTGAAGGCTTGCGCTCGAACCGACAACGTAAAGGGCTCTGAGTTGCACGGAGACGACGCCGGGAATATTTTGAATCAGCGTAATCACCTCAGAATCCTCCACGTCCTGCCCGAAATCGCGCAGAGCAAAAGAGAATGTTTGAGAGAGTGTCGCTTCAATCAGAGCTTTGACTGTGCTTTGATCCTGCTGCTTATCAAAAATCACTTGTGCCGAGAGGTTGAAGAGAAGCGGCTCGTAGGAATCCACCTGAAACTTCTGTGCAGAGGCCGCGTACCTGGCGATGGTATTGACCAGATTCAGGAAGTAGTCGGAATTTTTTGAGACTGCGCTGCCATCAGTGGCCGCGATTGTGATGTGCGCCAGAGGTTGATTTCCATAATAGAGCGCCCTGACCCTGACCTTACCGATGCCGGGCATGGTGTGAACGAAGTCTTCGTAATCAAGGAGCGAGACGATCCGATCCATCGTGCGCACAGTGAGCGGGGCAAGAGCGCGCGCCGACTCCATAGTTTCAGGATCAATGCCGCCGCTCGCAGGGACAGGGTTGGTCACTGAGCGAAGCCCTGCCGTCCTGGTTTTAAGAATTGATAATTGACCTGCGTTCAGATTTCCCGCCGCTCCGATGCCGCTGCGATAGCTGGCGAAGACGTTTTCTCTCCCGCTCGGTAAGCGTGCGCCATTCACGCCATCGCCGAAGATCACGTAGGTTTGACCCTTTTCGTTTGTCCGCACCATATAGACATGGTCGTTCTTGTCCGCGTTAAATAAAGTGTCAACTTCCTGCCACGCCACTCTCTCATCCGGGACAATGATAGTCAGCGCGCCTGGCTCGATTCTGGGTGTCCCTTCCTGAATGGCGGTCGAAACATAGACGTTGAGTGTGCTCTCGGCCAGACCGGGCTTCGTTGACGGAACATAAGTCAGCGGCGGTTTCTTCAGTACGAAGCGCTGATGAGGTTGTGCAGCATTGCCACTGCCCAGAACTTCGGAAGGGTAAACGGTCTCGCCGTGCGTGGCGGAGGCCACGTTGCCGTAAACCTGGACGGTCTGCGCGTCATAGATGTTTTGCAGCGAATCATCAAGAGAGATGACGGTGCTTTTCTTGATCGGCTCAGGTTGAGATTTCCCGGCGGTAGCCATCTCGCCGACGGCCTGACCACTGCGTAGCGCTGGGGCCAAATTAATTTCGCCAACACGAGCCGTGATAAAGCCAGCCTCGCCGGAAGTATCAAGAAGATTCCAGCCAAGCGTCATATCCTTGACCAGTGTTGAGGGCGGTGCTGCGATTTCGAGCGCGTAGTTCGGCAGATAGACGTTGAGTTGATTGGCTTCGTTTTTAATCAAGTACAGATCATCCTCGCCGCTTGCGATGAGCCAAAGAGAGCCGGGCTGTAGAATCGTCAGGCTGGCATCTTTGGCAAGCGCCTCATTGTTCGTCTCAAATATCTGTTGGACGGCGCTCGGAATGATTCCCAGATCAAAGTCGGCCTGAAACTTTTGGGGCAGCGCAAAATTAGCCAGCACGTTTTCGAGTTCCTCGAAAGAAGCGCTCTCAGAGGACGCCATCAACGCGACCTTGCGTGTTCCGGCATAAGCAATTCCGGTCGAGCTGACTGCGAGCGCGCGAACATCATTTGAGACGCCCGTATTGAGTTGCTTCCAGTGAGTCTCAGGCTCGGTCAGTTGAAAGACGCCGTTGCCGCGCGTGCCCGCATAGATATTTCCGCTCGAAGGATGAGCGGCCAGCGCGCCGATGTTCTTGTTGGTGAGGCCATTGTTAAGAGTCGTCCAACGCTCGCCACCATCTGCCGAAACGAAGACTCCAGCGCCGTGAGTCCCCGCATAGATTCTGCCCGTCCGCCCGATGACGAGAGCCGAGATGTTGAGATTGTCCAGCCCGTTGTTGATTGCCTTCCAATGCTCGCCCTCGTCTGTCGAGACGAAGACGCCTCCGCCTTTAGTTCCTGCGAAAATCTGTCCTGCCGAGTTGAACGCCAGACTCGTAATATGAAGGTTGGTCAGACCTGTCTGCACGGCTTCCCATGAATCGTCAACACTAGAGCGGAAGATGCCGCCGCCATCCGTGCCGATAAAGCACTGCCCTTGCGACGTAAAAGCAAGCGCTCGCACATCGTTTGCGACAGGCAGCTTGATGCGAGTCCAGCTACCAAGCCCGTAAATTGCGCGGAAGAGTTCGCCGCCCACGAATGCCGCGTAAATATTTTTGCTGAATGAATCAACGGCGAGTGCACAGACGTTCCTTTTGGTCGCGCCCGGATTGAGAGTCACCCACTTCGGTTCTTCGAGAACCTCCACGTATTGAAGCAGGCCGGACTGCTCAGTCCCGGCCAATAGATTATTTTGCGAGTCAACGGCGAGCGCGCACACATCAATATTGGCTGGGCCAAGCGGCTCGCATTCCGGCTCTCCCAGACGAATAGCGCCGCCGAGGTCGGCCACGATGATGGCGCTCGCGCGTTTTCCATTGACGACGATCTTGCGCTTCGGGCCGAAGTCCTGAACCAGTCCGTCGAGCGTAATTGCGTCACCGCTCGTGAGTGTAGGCTGCTGTACTTGCGCCTCGAACAATGCCAGTTGCTCGCTCTGTAGAAAGACGGTAGTCGTGCGCCGGTTGAATGTGCCGAGGGCATCCTCTGCGTCTGTCTCAATCGTGGTCACAGTGCTGAAGCGGGAGTATGCGTTGAGCGGACTGATCGCACTGTCCATAACTTTGCACACCACTACATCGGGCGCTGCTTCGTCTCCGGCAGGAGAAGCTACGGGAGGGCTGGAACTATTTGCGGCAATGCTTGCGGGCTGGCTCAAGGCGAGATAGGTGTCCGGTAAAATCCCTTTATGCATTGTGTCCAGATCAATCCGGGGACTTTGAACGGTGAAGTCAGGCCATTCCGTTTCGGCAACACCGCCCAGCGGAGTCGCCGCCATCACGTTGCCGCTCGAATCTGCGACCACCGCGCGCACATCCGCATTGGTCAGATAAATGTTGAGGTCTTCTTCTTCCATCCACAGCGCATAGGTACGCTTCAGGCCGGGATCAAAGATTTGCCACTTCTGATCCGGTTCGATTGCGGGCGTCACAACCGCATTCGCAGAGAGCGCGAAGCTCTTGAGTTGGAATTGGAGTCTCAGTTCATCCGAAATCTCTGCTTGATTCAAAGCATTGATAATCTCCTCAGAGGGCTGGCTCAATGTAAACAGCATTTGGAAGAGAGCCGATTCGACCACCGTCCAACTCGCACCATCGTCTTGAGAGAAATAGAGACCTTGGCTCGTCCCTGCGAAAATAGCGGTGACATCTCCGGTGGTATCCGTACAAGCGTCAAGCGCGGCAACGGGGACGGGCGTTGTCGCGCCGCCTTGAGTAGAGATGGTGGGCAAGCCATTGCTGGCCTGTCTCCATTCGCCCCAATCATCACGGTAGAGATAGACCCCGCCAGGCGTCCCGGCCATTAGATAGTTGATAGGTGAGTGGTGTAACAGCCCTGTGTGATCTCTTTTCCTCGTGTACGAGATGAGCTTGAAAACAGTTACCGGGCGACCCGTGGAATCCAACGGGAAATTTTGATGGAATATCCTCCACTCTTCCAGGATGCCTGCTACATGGTGCGTCCGCCGATAGACGCCGTTGTCAGTTCCGGCGTACCAGTGATCACCGTTGTCTGTGATAGCAAGAGTGTTGATAGCCGTGCCCGTCAACCATGTCTTGTGGTCTGTGTTAGGTAAGCCGCGGTTGAAAGGCTCCCACCCGCTGAGGTTGTCCAGAGCGCGGAAGACGCCGTTGTCCGTCCCGGCCAGCAGAAGAGTCGTGGTGCTTCCCGGAGCAGTATAGGTTGCAAGCGAGCGCACGACCGTGGTTGGAAGGCGAGCGTAAACAGGCAGCTTGTTCTCCTCCGCAGGCTGGGTCGTGGAAGTCCCGCCGCTCACCGCGACCCAGGTGTCGCCATTGTCGGTCGAGCGAAAGACGCCGCCCCCGGACATTCCGACGAACAGATGACCGAGCGCGCTTGCCGTCAGAGAATAAACATCATTTCTGGTCAACCCGGATGAGACCGAGTTCCATCGGGGCGCACCAGGAGCCAGGCGATAGACAGTGCTTCCGGCGACCCCTGCGAAGAAAGACCCGTCTCTGCCCAAGACGAGCGCATGGACGATGCCCACCGGAAGTCCCGCGTTACCGGACTGCCAGCTCTGGCCCGTATCGTGTGAGAAAAACGGGCCGCCGATGAGTGTGCCGTACTGTCTCTTGAGATTGTCAGCGACCGTCTTCCAGTCAGGAGCGTTGAAGCCAAAGAGCGAGGCTTGCTGTCGAAAGGAGAACAGTTGCGGATTGCTGATCGTCGTCTCCTTCTCTTCATCATCTGCGCCGGTTATCTCATTCGCTTGCTCCAAAGTTACCAGTGTATAGCCCGCGCCTTTGTTGGGAGTGATGCTCTTGATGATACGAAACCATCTTTTGGTCTCTGTTGCGCTTGCGTTCGTAGCCTCTGCCACATTGCCGACGAGAAGCACAGGGTCGCCGGGCTTGAGGCGTGTGTTGATACCAGCAAGGCGCAGTTGTGTCGCGTTCGGTGTGAGCTTCTGTTGGACTGTGATGGTTTGAATAAATGGCGCAAGGATATTCCACGCGAGATGTGCCTGGATTGCTTCGGTTGTTTCAAATGTCTGTGGCTGCTGTCCGCCGACGGGCGTGCTCATCACTGCTGTACCCGAAGGCACGCCGATCATCGCCGGTGCGCCGGGCGTGGCCGCGAGCGTGAACGCTAAGTAAGTTGTGGCGGCAAGTCCAGGACTCGGCTCGTAGCCAATGGTGCGAACCAGCGCGATAATGGAAAGCTGCTCGGTAGCAGTCCGCAGGTAGCCTTCATTGGCAATCCGCTCCTGGTAAAAGGTCAAGACATCGCCCACTATCGCCCAAACCTTTAACAAGGCGAGGGCGAGATCGCCGGGGTCGTGCACATTAAGATGCGCCAGGGGTTGTTGAGTCTGACCGGAGGCAGTATAAACCTGCTGCGTCTTGAGGCGCTCCCGCATCCCTTCCAAAAATGTCGAATAGACTCCGACACGGTAAGCGATCTGAGAGAGGCCGGGCGGGTTATACTCTCCGGCCTGCAACTCTTCACCTTCGATGCGAAGGCTATGCTGCTTCGGCGGCGCGCCGGGAAATATCCTCTTCATAGCCTGCCTCTCATGTTGAAGATGATGATGCCGTTTTCAGGAGCCTGGGGATCGTTATCGAGACGCGCGATTTCGAGCGTCTCAATGTTGATCTGTCCTGCTGCCACTGCGTCTCTGCCTGGCTCTTCCTGATCCAGCCTTCGGAACTTTTCGGCTTCAACACGGATGACGCCCGGAACATTCATTGCCGCGGCGATGATCTGGCTGAGATAGACAGGCTGGCCGAAGATGAAGTTGCCCGGATAAAAGAAGCCGCTTTCACCGCCGGGTAGCATGACGTTACTGAAAACCTCGTACAGCTCGCTGCGCACGACATTTTTCGAGTAGTGTGCGTCCACATCCACCGTCAGCGCGATGTCGAGCGGAACGTAATGCGGGCTGGAGATTTCAATGTCGCTGCCGATGAGCCGGAAGTCATCCATGTAGTCAAGCAGTTCCCGGCGGTAATCATCCGTGATGGCGCGCCCGCCTTTTCTCTGCACATAGATGAAGACGGTAGGCCAGCTACCCGTCCAGTAAATTCTCGCCATGGCGTTGTGCACATCCTCGTAGCTTTCGGCGACCGTCACGTAATCGCTTTCGGTCACGCAGCGTTCCAGTTGGCCGCGAAAAGCTTCCGGCGCGTTCAGACGAATTTGATCGAGTGTTTCCGGGTCAGTGCCGCCAGTGGCCGCCAGTGGATTGCTGACAGACATGAAGAGTTCTTCATCGCTCACGATGTGCTTAATAGTGTCAGGTCCGACGTTGCCAATCTGACCATTACCGATCCGGTAGGTTGCTTGAAAAAGAGTTCCGGGGGCGGGACGCGCGCCGTAAACACCATCTCCGAAGCGCAAATAAATCGTCCCGTCCTGTTCCGTCTCGACGACGAAGTCGCGCGCGAAAGGGCCGCTGCTTAAGAGGTCGCGCCGCGCGTGCCAGGATATTTCATCTTTGAAATCCGTTGCCGCTTGATCCGTGTCCTGGCTTTCATCGCTCACTTCGTAGAGCTTGACGGCAGGCATGGCGTCCGACGGGTCTTGCTTCAGCGCCGACGTGGCGCTGTGCGTCTCGGCCTTACTCTCGTTGAAAGGCACGCCAAACGTCAGGCCGCTAAACTGGAGTTTAGGATAATAGCGCCCGGCGGGCAGAACCACCGGCAGTTCTTCGGCCTCAAAGGTTGTTTCTGGAGCGGCCAGCCCAACGGTTCTTCCGTGATCGGCCAGCACGTTATTACCTAGAACCACCGTGAACGCGCCGCTCCGCCCCGTCGAGCCGGAGGAATTGACGAGCAGGGGAAAGGGGAGCGCGTCTGCTGTGTGCCAGCGAATCTCTGTCACGAGTGTATTGTCGAAGAGCGGGTCGGTCGTCAGGTTCGGATTTTCCGACAAGCGCGCGGGATGGCAACGATGTCGCTCGGAGACGCTGTCTCCTCCGATTGTTTCCTGGAAGATTAAGACATCGCCCTCCTTCAAGTGCTGGAATTGGCCTGCAAGCGCCGCAGTGGTCGCCCCTTTTTCCAGACGATACTCGCTCGCTCCCCACGTATAGATGTTCATCCGATTATGCTCTACGAACAGTTCAGCCTGAGACACAGTCTCGAAGACGGTCGGGTTGAGCGCCAGCGCGATATTTAGAGACTCGATGGGGATGACCGTCTTGAGCGTGGGGATTTTGGTCAGCAACTGCGTGCCTTTATCGAGGTGTACCTGCGTGGCCGAGTTGATTTCGAAATGCACCCAGGTGCGCGCGTCACATCCGTCATGCACTTCGTAATCGAGCAGCCGCGCATGACGACGCAACGAGATGAGCCGTCGCGCCGTACTTAAATATGCTTCAGTCGCTACGGCGTCCTGATAATAGCTCAGATAGTCTGCGGCATAGGCCATGACTTCAACCAGCATGATTCCCAGATCGGCGGCATGTCGCTCCTGCCACTGCGGCACCAGAAGCGCAAGCTGGTCGAGCATGAGTTTGCGGAAACTGCTGTAATCCTTTGACAGATAATCAATCTCCGCGATTGGCTGCGCTGGAGTCTCAGATGAAATGATGAGCTTCGGATCAATCTCACTCGGTGTTTCATTGAGCGAAAAGGAAGCCCTGTTAAAGAACCTGTCAATGTTGGGGACGTTGACGAACTCAAGCGTATAGGTCTCCGAATATCTGCCGCTTAGCTTGAAAGCTCTAGGGTCTGTGACACCTACTTTGAGCGCCAACGTCGGAGCGAAACCGCCCTGTACAGTTTGACGACCGGGAGTCTCCGAAGGAGCAGTCTGTAAGGGAAGAGTATGTATAGATTTGACACTTAATTCCTGGCTGGGAATGCCCGCCGCATCTCTAATCAGGATATTCGAGGTGGTGATGTTATCTAACACATCATACTTCTTTGCGACATCAAACGATGTCGAATCGGGATGCGCCGCGACGAAGTAAACCGTCAACGGCCAGACGCCGCCCGGTTTCTCCTCATCTCCCACTTCGATAAAGTCAACGCCTATTTGTTGCAGACTCGTATAGAGCCGAACACGGCGCTGGCTGAGTAACAGAGTGTCTTGATTCTGAGTAGTCATGGTCAGCTTTGCTGCTCGTAGAGCGAGACCTGTCGCTGTTGTGTGAGCAGGATGATGTATTGAACCGTCACGGTCAGCGTAGATTCATCCATTTGAACATTCACCACCTCGACCTTAATCAGGTTGCCGAGCCATTGTTGCAGTGCGCCGTGAATCAGGGCTTGAGTCGCGGTGACAAGTTCGGCGCTGCCGGGCGAGAAGACAAGTTGCGGAACCGAGCAGCCGAACGTAGGCCGGTTGACTCGCTCGCCGATGTTGGTGAAGAGCAACTGATAGATGAGCTGATAAATATGCTCTTCGTAAGTGGCGCTCGCCACGCGCCCGTCCTCAGAGATTTGAAAGGGAAAAGCTATATTCATTTCCGCAACTCGCCGACTCAAAAAGTTTGTGTGTAATGAATCACAACCCGCCGTGTAGCCCTTGTGAGTCACGCGGCGCGCACTCTATGTCGCCAACATGGACGAGACTTAAATGACCAGCACGGGGTTGAAGTCCATCGTCAAAACGCCGTCCACGTTGACCGCGCCGTTCATCAGCGTCCCCGGAGCGGTCGTCACTATTCCGCCCTCGGCTGTGATTGTGACGGCTGCCGCTTCAACAGTCACCGCTCCGCCAGCAATCACTGCTGCATCACCTCCGCCCAAGACCTGTGCGCCTCCTCCACCTTTAACCGACACATCACCTCCGGCTGATAGCCCTGCCGCTCCACCGGCTGCGATGTCGGCGTCGCCCCCAGCTTTGATTGAGACGGCAGCTCCCGCCTCCTCCGTGATGTCTGCATCAGCCGTCACATTAATCGCCGGGCTGTTGGTGACGATTGATTCAGCCGTCATCGTCACTGTGGATGGCGGTACGGTCGTCTCAATGGTTTCCGCCGTCATCGAGATGACTGATTCAGGCACGGTCAGCGTGATGCTCTCCGGCGTCATCGTGACGACTGACTCCGGGCACGTGAGCGTGATGCCTTCGGAGTTGAATGTCATGCTGAGCGGCGTCGTCACCGCAGGGTCTATGCACTCCAACGTAAACCCGCCGATTTCCGGCACGTCGTTGAGAATCATGGTGATGAATTGGGTCTTAAAAATCTTGATGGTCGGCGGAGCCTGCATCGGCACTTCCAACTCGCCCCAGAAGCAGCCGCTCCAGATCGGGAAGTTCGGATCACCGCCTTCATACTCGATCCAGACGTTGGCCCCGATGGGCGGAATCGTATAGAAACCGACTTGCGGGCCAGCGTATGGTGTGCACGGCATCGCCCAGTTCAACTCCGAGAGCGGAACGGCGGCGACCTCTGCCATGATGCGACCGAGAACCTCCGGGTCTAGGTTGTCAACAACCTTGCCGCGATACTTCCCGTAAAATTTTTTCCCTTCGCCTTTGCAGTCCTGTTGATCGTTCATGGTTGCACCTCGCTGACCGTGCTGCCCAAGCCCTCGCGGGTGAGCGTGAACTTTTGGATGTACTTCTCTTTGCTGATCGAGTGCGTGACGCTTTTGACGTAGTAGTTTCCGTCATAGCTCATGCCCGCGCCGCGCAAGCCCACAATGCCCGGAGCGCTGAGCAGATCGCCATAACGAATAGCATCCAACTCGCCCTCCACCGTGACGACTTTATCGGTTGACTGATCTACGACGGATTGTGCGGAGGAGAGTGCGTCTATGTAGCTGATAGCCCGGTTGTAGCCTTTGCTGCATTCGAGGGCTGTTGTGAAGAGAGTCTGCCGCACGTATGGCAGTTGAGTCGGAAGAACCGGCTGGCTTGCCAGTAACGGCAGACGAGTGCTGACCTGAAGCGCTATCGGGATGTCAATGTTGGTATCCGGGTCTTGAATCGCGCCGAAGACGCCCGTTGCGGCCAGCCCATCGTAATTGAAGCTGATGGAGTTGATGTTTGTCGCTGGCCCCATGTTGACCGTCAGCGCTTTCTGCGGCGAGGCTGTGCGAATGGGCGGCCCCCAGTAGGCTTTATTGGTGAGCGAGGCCGGCCCCGGTTCGACGTAGAAGACGTAAGCGTGATTGGCCGCGAGCTTCGTCAGGTTGGCGCGATCCGTGCCGGACTGTTGCCAGGTGCCCTCAAACGGCAGTCGTAGGAAAGTCGTCAAGGGCGGGACGATGACCGGATAGATGCCGATGACCGAGTATTTTGCCAGGATGAAGAGGACGATCATCGCATCGCTCATCGAAGGATATTCCATCGGCAGGTCAATCAAATCCATCAACACGCTCACGTCCTCGCCCGTTACCACAAAGGTCGAGCCTCTCGTCGCATCGCCCGGCATCAACTGCTGATGCGTGATGAAGCCGTCCATCAGGACGCGCGGCGTTCCATTAAAAGTCACGGTCAGGAGAACACGATTAAAAGGCTTCAGTAGCGAACTGCTGACAATCGGATAATCCGTGCTGAAAGGGCCGCTGCGATCAGCGTAGAAAGAGAGTTGAAAGGCCGATGGGCCTTCGTCGCTGCGCGTCACCTCGACGCTTTGCAGAGCCTGCGTCAGGAGCAGCGGAGCCGGAGAGGGCACCATGCTCCCGATTGATAAAGAGAGATTGAGTCCGAGTAAGCTCATCTAATGTTTCATCAAGCCTGCGGGATGGGCACGCGCAGCTTCGTGCCGGGTTCGATGGTCAGACTGACAGGGTTCATCGCGTTGTTGGCATCGCACACACGCCAGAACAACTCCGGGTCGCCTAATGTTCGCGCGGCAATCAAATCCAGACGATCATGGTCGGCGACGACGATGTTGACCAGGAGAGGCAATTTCTCACCTTGCGGCAGAAAGCGGCGCAGCTTATAGATGATCTGCTTTCCGTCCTCACTGAAAGTCGCACTCTGGATTCCGCTATAGCGGCTTGTTGGCTCAAACATATTCTGCTCACACTTTCTTAAAGTTGATTGAGAGTGACTCCCGTGCCTTGCAGGCTGTGGCTCACGGCTGCAATCTGCTCTTTAATCTGTTGGTACTGCATGAAGACGCTGTAGCCCTGGCTCGTCTGCGTCAGGTCTGAATAGCTGAGCGCGCGCAGGCTCAGAGAGACGGTCGCACGGATCGGATTGAGATAGCCGCCGAAGGCATCTTCGCTGATCGTCATCTCCATCACGCGCACGGGCAGAACGCGATTCTGTCCCCAGAGAAAGAGCGTTAAGGGCGCAATGAACGGGCCGACCTCGATGGTGCCGCTCGCCAGCAGGTTGGCCTGTTTACTGACATCGGCGCTCGTCGGATAGATGAGCAGTTCGAGGGCGGCCAGTTGCGGGTAAACGCCCATCTGAACGGTCGTCTGATCGCCCTTCTCCAACTGGTCTGTGGCATCAATCTCGATGTCAATGTTGATGGTCTCGACGGGCGCGCCCGTGTAGATCACTGTATCGGAGCGATTGCCCGAATCGCCGCTCACGCTCTGCGGCTGCAAGGAGCGGCGCAGCCGTTCCGGGTTATATTGAAACAGGATGACGCTGGGCTGGCCGCCGCCCGTCGAGTTGACGGTGACGAGTGCGCCTTTGAACAACTGCGGCCCGCTCGCAAAGGAACTCATGGCTCTGTCCTTTCACCAAAGAAGTAAATCCTGATTTGAAATTAAAGCTTGAGACGCGCTTGATGAGATATCTGCCCTGATTGAAGTATAGTGTCGCTCATTTCTTCTTTTTCCTCTTTATCTCCTCAAGCTCTTCGTCGCTTCCTTCAGAATCACTGGTACGCTTCCCTTTGAATTTTTTTCTACGCGCATCCTTATATTCCTTGTGCGCGTTCGGGTCATATGCGCGGGCCGGGAGACCCAGAAACAGGTCAGTGCCTAATTCACCGGAAGTCTTCTTCTTCTTGGTTCGCTCATTCGTTAGAACTCTTTTTTGGCTGGCGACTCTTTGCAGTTCAGGCTTCTTTTTCTTGACTCTTTCGAGCCGTTGTTTGATCCTTTTTTCATCCCACTTGGGATTGGCTTTCTTTGTTTCTTTAGCAATCTCCTTGATTCGATCATCATCTACGAGAGGTTCCGTCTGGGTCTCGGTTTGATAGGAAAACTTGTCCGTAGTGGTGCTGACATCGTCTCTCCATTTTTTCTCTTTTTTCTCGACTTTAGAGTTGTAAACCGGAGAAGTCAGATCATAGTTTGAGAATTGCCCGCCTGCTGGCATCCCCATCCAGCTTGGCGATTTATGACCGATGACTGGCTGATTTCGACCGCTTTGCCCTGGCGACAATCCATACTTATTGAAGACCAGTGGCTTTTCCCTGATCGTTTTATTTCGGAAACCTCCGCCATATCCCAGACCTGATGTGACTACTGTTGAGCTGTTTGTCGAAGGATCGAAAGTCTCTTCATGTTTAATCCCACCTACTGTCTCGTATGACAGCTTCTTCTTCTTGGAGACAGGGTCGGTCGAAGTTTTTTTAGTCCCCGTTTTGATCTCTGCCTGCGGGTCAGCCTTTCTTTTTTTCCCTTTCGGTTCGGGCATCACGAACGAGGGATCGTCCTCATCCTCACTGTCCTGACATTGCACGACGCGGCCTCCGCCGACTACAGCGTGCGACACGGCATTCAGTCCAGCGCCCCGCGCCGTCACAACTTTGCCCATCGCCGCCCTGTGTCCCTGCGCATCCGCTTCCGCTTCAAGGGCGCGGTCACGATTGATGGGCGTTCCCTGACCCTGAGGCGCAAGTGTTTGGCCTGTGCGCTGCTGCACAACGTGCGTCAGCTCGTGTCCGATTAACGCCTGCCCGCTCCCGCTGCCCGGTTGATACTTGCCGCGCGCAAAGTGAATCTCATTGCCTTTCGTGAAGGCATTCGCCCCGATTGATTCAGCCTTGCCGTCTGCGTGCACGCGCACAGCAGAGAAGTCCGTCTGGAAAGCGGCCTCCATCTTTCGGCGTATGATCTCTGGCAGCGAGCGACCCATAGCACCGGACTTCAATCTCCCGGCCAGCACACGCACATCGCCAAAGCGAAAGCCTTTAGCTTCGGCGCGTTTGTGTTTAGCCTCCGAGTCCGGCGCTTGTGGTTTGCCGGGCGGCGAGACTCTCGGCTTCGTCTCCGAGAAAGGACGCGACGGCAGCAAACTCTGCTTTGCCGCATCCGAAGTCCTGGTCGAAGCTTTAGCCTTGATGCGTTCCTTAATGCCCATTTCTACATCTCCCGCAAACCTAACCGATGTTTCTACGAGCCTGCCGTCATGATGAAAAAATGAAAGCTATCGAGCATTCAAAACCACTTTTTGGTGGCGCAGGAACTCATGGTCAGTCCACATCATCTATTTTCCTGTCCCTTGGAGGATATATTCCCATCGGATCTTCCGGCTCAGGATATAAATGGGGATTAAGCTCTTTATGTATATTCCTATCAACGGATCTCCACAGCGGGCCGGACATAATTTCATTAAGTCGGGGGAATATTCCATGACCAGTCCCTATGGATCGGACGTGAATACCCTCTTTATCCGTTTCTATGCCACGAGTAACTACACCCGGGTGCAGGAGGTGACGCCATGGCATGGTCACATTTTTGACCTGCATTTTTTTCGGGATAGCTTTCGAGGTAACGGTTCCGACGGGAAGCGCAAAGCGCTCCGCTCCTTTCTCTGTGGAGGGCTGACCCCGTCCCGGCGCGGCGTGCTGTTTTAATGATTCAAATGCCGCTTGAATAATCGGAGATAGGTTCTCGCCCATATTGGCTCTATATACTAAATTGCGCGTGTCGTATTTATGCGGCCCATAAATGTACTTTTTATAGAATTGACTCAAGAACCCCTCTTTCTTCGCAGTGTCCACCGGTGGCTTCGGAGAGGCTGTGCTTTTCGCGCGGGAGCGGGTCGTCTTTGAGGAAGGAAACGCAGCGGCCTTCCTAAATTTTATGTTTACGGGTGCCTTCTTAGGAACAAGGGACATAGAGGGCGAGACCTTGGGCTTCTCAAATCGAATCTTAGGCTTTTCCTTGGGTTGAATGTTGATCTTCGTCACAGGAATTTTTTTTAATTCCTTGTATACTTTCATCTTCTCGGCCTCCCGGAATCAAAATAGTAATCTGAAGGATTCCTGTAGGGGTTAATGATTTCTCGATGGCTCGTTAGTTTTGTGAGCCACAGAGTCTCGCTTTTAATCGCCCGGGGCTTGAACCTGCATTCGTTATTTAATTCTCATTGCCTGATCCTGATACGCACAACTCCTGATTTTTTGGCTGCCGGTCTGGAGTTGACTTGGGTCATCTTCAGAGACTCCGATCATTCATCTACCATGTGCTCCTCCTCTTGCTCCCGCCTGATTTTTTCCCGACTCAGTCGGTAGTTGCGAAGCCACTCCATCTCGCCCTTATCGGTGATAGGCATACGGAAGCCCTCCGGGTGTAGAGATTCCTCAGGGCGTCCCTGCTCTCTGCCTATTTGAGCCCAGTCCTTCCCGCCTGGCGGTTTCGGCAGCCGGACGAATTTATGAAAGTTGTATTGTCCGAAGGGAACTTTCCCGCGCACCAGAGCCTCCCTGTCCCTGTCGGTGTTGAGCAGATCACGGTGCAGCATTAAGTATGGTTTTCCCTGCCGTATTCTTAAAAGCTTCATTCGTTTGATCTGACTTGGCTCGGGCTGCCAGAGCGGTTGTCCCGGCTCAGTGACATTCCTTGCTACTTCACCAAGCTTTGGATCCTTTGCCCGCCGGATGTTCTGCTTAATCTGGCGTTGATGCAGAACCTTCCTTTTCGAGCCTTCCTTTGGGCTTAAAGCCGACTCGTTGATTGTGATCAGGTCTTTACCGTAAGGCGAGTGAAATGACATCCCTTTTTTGTGTACGGTCATAGAGGTGAACGGAGATTTAGCCTTGTACGGGGGCTTTCCCATCACCTGCTGCCAAGGTTTACTTTGTTGCTTCGAGGGTATGCGGCGACGCGAAGCTATGTCTTCAAGCTCCAGATTCTGATTGATACTGGACTTTGGCGTATTGTACTTGGGCTGTATGTCAAAGAATGGGAAGTCATCCAGGCGAAACAATTTTTTAGAAGCTGTCGCAGATGATTTGGAAGATGAAGTAGAAGATGCCGAAGATGATGTGGAAGATGCCGTGCTCTTGGAACTAAACAGCCGACTTGCTAACAAACTGGTGCTGAGAGGAGATATGCTAGAAAGGCTGTGCGTGAACGGGCGGTCCATCATGCTTAAGCTACTCGACATTAAACGTCTTCTCATTTGGTTTAAAGAAGTCGTCAACATAGCTTCATCCTCCAAAAAATCAACACACAAACCACAAGGGATTTATGTATGGGTTAACGCGTTCCTCATTGACTCATGGATTTCATGAATCACTGAGCCTCACTTTTCATGACCGGAAGAATCGGCCACTCGCTGATACAGCGAGCGCGCCACCTGCGAGCCAATCTCCACGGCGCGGCTTCCCGCCTGCACTTCAATCCCGGCGTTATCCAGATGAGCAATTTTACCACCGCGCGAAAGCTGCGGCGGCACCCCGCGCTCTGCGAATAGTCGCTCCATCTCGCGCTCGATGACTTCGCGTATGCCGTCGCGGTCGCTCGGATCAAGCCCGTGCAGCACCAGTTCTTCGATGGCAATCTCTATCCTGCGGTTTCTCATACCCACCCTCTCGTCTCCGTATCGGTCAAGGGCTTGTCCAGCTTGAGATACTCGTGGCGCGCGGCGCGCAGGATGTGCGTCATGCGGACAGGCTCACGGGCGTCTGCGGCCAGGAATGCAGCGTTCAGTGCGATGTTGCGAATACTGCCTCCGGCTATGTTGAGTTGCGCCAGCTTGCGTGCGTCCAACCCTTCGGTCGGAGTCTCGGCGGGAAAGATGTGCCGCCAAATCTCCTCGCGCTGCGCCGTATCAGGGAAAGGGAACTGGACGATGAAGCGCAAGCGACGCAGAAACGCACTGTCGAGCGCATCCTTCATGTTGGTGGTCAAGATAGCCAGCCCGCGATAAGCTTCCATGCGCTGGAGCAGGTAGCTGACCTCTATGTTGGCGTGACGGTCGTGGCTGTCCTTGACCTCGCTGCGTTTACCGAAGAGCGCATCGGCTTCGTCGAACAGCAGGATCACTCCGCCTTCTTCAGCCGCGTCGAAGACGCGCCGCAGGTTCTTTTCAGTCTCGCCGATGTACTTGCTGACGACCGAGCTGAGATCAATCCGATAGAGGTCCAGGCGCAGTTCACGAGCCAGCACTTCGGCTGCCATCGTTTTCCCGGTTCCGCTCGCGCCCGCGAACATGGCGTTGATGCCGAGGCCGCGCGCTCCCTTCGCGGAGAATCCCCAGCGCTCGTAGACTATTCCACGATTCCGCACATGCATGACGGTCTCGCGCAGGATGCTCTTCTGAGCTTCGGGCAACACCAGGTCTTCCCAACCGGCTGCCGGTTTGATTCGCATCGCCAGATCGTCCAGGCGCGGGCGAGCCTGTGTGCGGCAGGTATCCCAGAGCGCCGTCCCCGCCGCCTCCGCATCCATCTCAAGCTTTTTCTCGTGCTCCGCGAGGCGACCCATCGCCCCGGCGCAGGCCGCTTGAATGGCGGGCGCATTGAGATTGAACTGCGAGACCAGCATATCCACGTGTCCGTTGAGGCTGGCTGCCCGTTCGCCCAGCGCGGTCTTCCAGATGGCGCGCTGTTCAGTGAGCGTCGGCTTGTTAACGTCGAAGTTGAGCATGGGGCGCTGCCGCTGGCGGCGGCGCTGGCGGCTGCTCACGATCAACATACCGCTGACGTTCTCGATGATTCTGGCAATCGCTCCCTCGCGTAGATCGTCGGTCGTCTCCACCTCGTCGCAATCCAGAAAGAGCGCGCTCCGGCTGAGAATTGCATCACGCTCCCAGAGCCTAATGAGCGTATCCAGTTCATTCGGATTAGTGGGAATGGCGTGCGCCGCCAGCACGCTCAGGTTCAATCCAAAAAGATTATAGGCTTCGGCGGCGATGGCTCGCTTTCCGGCAATCTCATCGCCGCAGAGCTGAATGATAGGCACGACCTCAGTATCGCTCGCTTCCATCCAGGTGGCTGCCATCCGCTCTGCCAGCGCGCGATGCGACGGTGCTAGTTCGCTGCTTTCCGAGACCGGCTCGACGATGCCCACTAACCGCTCGTCAAGATAATTAATGCCGGTCAGGTAGTGCAGGATGCGCTCGTCTATGCGCAACGGGCTATGGGTGAGCGCCGGGCCAGGGCCGACTTCGATCAGATGCCAGCGGCGCAAAGTCGAACGCGGCGAGATGGCATCCCAGTCCGGTTCGGGTAGAACTGCGAGCGCCAGGCTGAAGGTCGGATAAGCATGTTGTGGGTCGCCCTGAGCGGTAGCGCAAAGGGAGGCGAAACCGGCGTCCAATTCCATCCCGGCGCACATCAATAAGAGGTCGCGCTCAAACGCTGAGAGGTCAAAGGTCGTGCAGATGTGATCCAGAGCCGACGGCGCTGGAAGCTCGGCGGCTCGCTCCTCCCAGGCGCGTTGGTATTTCTGCTCTTCGTTTTCGACCTCTTTGCGATCCTGATCGTCCCCTGTGGCGTATCGTTGCACAGCACAGAGCACACGACCGAGCGCCGCTATCAGATAACGTTGATTTGCCTCGTGCCAGTTCTTCTGCTCAATGTCGCTCATTGAATGATGACCTGCGGCGCGATGTAACGATTATAGCTAGGGCTGGTCGGGTCGGAATCCACAACCAGCAAACTCTCCGCGCCGTCCACCCGTAAACGCACAAGATACGTCCCCGGCTCGACGCCTGGAATTGGGACGACGATCCTGTTGCTGTTACGCGCGCGCGCGTTGACGTTAAAAGTATAGGAGGCTGGCGGACGGCTAACGATCTCGTTCAGCAGCAGGACGGCCTGCTGCGTTGCGCCGATTAGCGACCCGACCCGCACTTCGAGAAGCTTCGTGTCAGGTGGCTCGTCCCCATCTTCTTCGCGCGGGAGCACGGAAACTTTTGTGATGGTCGGGCGCAGGACGAAGGAGACCGTGTTCGACTCAACCGCCACTGGCTTCGGCGGCGTTCCCATCAATGTCTCGCGCACGACCTTTAGATTTTGCGTTCCGGCCATGAGAAGATTCGGGGGAATCGTGACATTAAAAGACGCTCCGTCCGGGTCAAGATTATCTACGGGCAATTCAATTCCATCGGCCAGCGCGTGGGTCGCGTAAGCGCTTAATCGCTCGCCGGAGACGATCAGGGTTGTGCCCGCGACAATGGGTTCGTTCGCGCCCTGCTGCGGGCTGATTTGCCCGATGACCGGCGGGGGCATGAGACTGGTGTAAAAATTGGCGGCGCGAGTGGGCAACTGAGACTCGGGAACGAGGTCGGCATCAATGAGAACCACTGAGCCTTGATAAAAGATCGAGAGCGTATGGGCTGTCTGAAAAAAGACAGTCCACAATTTCGATATCTCATCGAGATTCAGATAAAGAGGAGTAATCTTGACCGACTCTATTTGATCGGTCAGGTCAGAGCCTTTCAGGTAATCGCCAAATTCACGAGCCAGCGCAACTGCTTCCTGAATCAACGGGCGCGTCAGCACCGGCTGGGCGTTGAGCGCGCTCACTGCGCAGCCAAGCAAGCGCTGCGGCTCAAGCGTATCGTCGTCGCCGTAGAACGTGAGCAGGTAATTAAGATCAAGCCCCACCTGTGGCCGCTGGATCAAACTGCCACTGGAAGTCCGTGTAGCAAGGTCTGAATTACGGTAAGCAGCGTTGGGGCCGACCTGATACAGATAGAGATTAGCACCCACGAAGCCTGCTTCCTTCAGCTTTTCAGGCCGCTCCGTCTTCACCGAAGCACCCATAAATTCATAAGTAGCGCTGCTGAAAGCGTTCAGTAATATCTGCCTGATGGCGGCGGTTGCGGCGGCGACCGCCAGATAGTTGCTCAACGCCGTCCTCCTTTACGCCGCTTGAGATAGTCCTCAAGCGAGAGGCCTGGACGCGGCGGCGGCTTGCGGTAAGGCTTTGAAGTTTTCTGTGGCGTCGCCGCACGCACTTCTATGCGCCCGATGTTGACACGAATGATGGGTCTTGAAGAACTCGTCGTCTCCTCCATCATCTCACGGCGTTCAGTGTGCATGGACTTTCCAGTCGGGCGGGGCGTGGCGGCTGGCGCGCTGAAGATATGCGGAAGGGAAGGACGTTTGGGTGTGCCACGTTCGGGAGGAGTCGCGGGAGCGCCTGACCGCCCTGTGACGGCAGCGGGCATCTTCACAGTTCCAGCCTGCTTCACAGTTTCAGCTTGTGTCCCGTCTTCGTCTCGCGTCATCCGCTTGGCGTCATGATAATCTCTTGTTCTCTCCGTTTCAGCGGGCAATTGCTCGTCTGCATAGACGCTACGCACGCGCGCGCCTTGTTGAAGCGCCGGAGTTTGAGGGAGTTGCCCGTGCGCCTCGGAGCTTAAAGAGATGGCCGGGCGCTTCCAGCCTTGAGCCTGAAGACCTTTGCTCGCGTCTTCACTTGTGGAGAGCGCGCTCTCTTGAAAGCGTCTGGATTGAGTCGCAATCGAGTCGTTGTCGCCGGATTCTTTCGCCGTATCGAGAGCGCGGCTGGATTGTTCCACTTTGTCCGGTTGACCGGGAGAGACTGTTTCTGAACCCTGCTGCGGCACGCCCCACATCGGGGACGACCGCGTTGCCGCGTCTCTTTTCATCACTGACGGCGTCCCCGCATCCAGAATGGTCTGCGTAGGCTCTTCGCTGTGCGAGCGCGGTTGCGCCGTGCGAGACCTGGGCTTAATGGTTTGAGCGCCGGGTGCGCGCTCAGACTGTATTCTCCCTTCTCGTACATCTTCGATCCCTACGGTCTCTAGTGACCGGGCGTCCACGGCATTGGTTTGATAGGCGTCGTCGTCGTGCAGGCTATCGTTGCGTTCGTGTCCGGTTGAGTTGGGTTGCGTGCGGCTGGAGATTGGCGGATGCGCCGCTCGCGCCGCGAGGTTGCGACGAGAACTCTCTGTCGGGTGCGAACTCCCTGTTGACTGATCGGCACCGGACACGCTCGACGGTTGAGACATCTGCTGGCTCAACCGTCTCAACGGACTTTCTCGTTCTTGCGCTCCTTGCGGTTGCGGTCTTTCCGCCGCCGGTTTTACTTTCCGCCCGCCGGATTCAACTCTCTCGGAGTGGCTTTGCGGGATTGAATCGGCATCGCGCGACACCACAGAAGACTGGGAGTCCTGTGAAACGCGCTCCCGCATCTCCTTCTCTATTCTGTTCTGTGGTCGGGAGGAGATTGGATGCGAAGCTTGATGAGTGGCGCGCACGGGTGCTTCCGTTGATGAATTGTGTGTTGAGGCGAGAGTACGGAGTGGTTTCTCTGTCGTGGGCGTCGCAGGCATCTCAACTTCGTTACCGTCTGACGCCGGTGCCTGGCCTCGATGTTGATCTCGCTCCGGCTGCGGGGCATCGTCTGGATCAACTGCCGACGACCCGGCTGTCCCTGCGTTTCTTTCGGCGAATAGTTGTGTTGAATGCGGGCCGGATTTTTCGTCTCTCTGTATCTCGCTCGGCTCTTCTTTTGCTCTCGCGGATATTTCATGCCGCACAGCGTGCGCTGTGTCCTGGTGTTGTGTGCGCTCTGGCAGAGACGCTTTGTGATGCTCTTCCTCGGCCCTGATGCTTGATTGAGCGACAGGGTCTTTCGAGTCCGGCTGTGCGGACGAATTCCTTTCAATCGTGCGAGCTGAAGGAGCAATGGATGTCTGGGTTGCTTGAGACCGCGCGGAAAGCGGCGGCTGGCTCAAAGAGCTTTCGAGCACGCTTGATTCTCGCGCCGGAGTCGCGCCGATCCTTGTCTGATACTGCCCCTCTGATGTCGTTGGCACATCTGGCACGATAGCATCAGACTCTGTGCCTAACGCCTCGCCGGATGACTCCGCTTGGTGCAGAGGATTCGGTTCGATGGGTCGCCTGCCTGTGGGCGGATTGACGATTGGGTTTGTTGAAGCATCCGCCTCACGTCTGACGATTCCGGGATGCCGGGCAGAATCTTCCGTCGCTTGCTTAAAGTCTCCTGGCTCGGAGGTAGATTTGCCGGGCGGTTCATCTGCGCTCGCAACGATTGATGTCGCCGGTTGGGTCGGCTGTGCGATTGGCTCAACCATCGGAGGCGTGTGCGTCGTCTCGTGCGTTGGTGGCCGTTGTGTGGAGTCCGCGTGGAGTTGTATTACGTTGACCTTGCTGCTTGGCGAGTTCGTCTCTGAGAGAGCATCACTCGCCTCTTGTTGACGAGGATAAGGAGAATCAACTTGCGCGGTTGTCTTCTGCGGCGTTCTCTCGTCCACTCGTTGCTTCAAAAGATGTTGAGGCGTAGGTGCGATGACATCTGCGCTAAAGGCATTCGAGGTCACAGCATCCGGCGCGCTTCGCTGGTCTGGAGTCTCGTCGTGCACTGCGCCTGAGATGTTTTCGGCACCTGATTCGATCTCGACAGGAGATGTGCGACCCTCTGTTTCTCTCTCTCTCGAAGGGAACGACTCTCTGTTTGTCGCATCTGTTGCGGCTTCCAGATGTTCTGCGCTCGAAGCCGGTGCGGACTGCCGCGCCGCGCCCTCTGTCTTCGCTTCAGGAGTTGAGGAGTGAACGCTCGTTTTAAGAAGATCGGTTTCCGGTTCGTGAGGAGCCGTCGCAGAGCGTTGCGGCTGGTGCTCGGGCATATCCTTTGTGGAAATGGCTGGCGCTTCGCCCTCTTGCTGCGACTCATCGCGCATCTCTTCAGGACGAGAATGAGCATTCCGAGCGGTCGTTGCCGGTTCTGCTGGCGCTATACCGGCCTGCTCACGAGTAGCCTGGCCGGGCGCGGTTATTCCATCTCGCGTCGGCGCTGCTCTCGTTTCATCCTGTCGCATGGATAACACCAATTCACCCGACTCTTTGTGGGCAGATTCAGGCGAGTCGAACGTCTGGTCGCCGACGTGTTCCAAGCTCGCTGGCTCTATGCTGTCCGGCGAGTGTGTTGATGCCTGGATGAATCTCTTTTCCTGTTTCTCACTGCCTGAAGGTTTAGCATCTGCGCGTAAGTGAGAAGAAAGATCGGCATCCGAGCCTGAAGCGCGCATCACATCTTCGCCCTGTGCTTGAGCATCTGTCTCGCGGGGTTGCGTAAGAGTGCTCCGAGACTCATCCTGCGGCGGTGCCATCACAGCATGGGAACTCTCGATATTGGATGTGCTGCTTTTCATCTGATCGTGCGTTGGCAATCCTTCCGGCTGCGCTTTCTGCGATTGCTCAGATGCCGGGCGGCTTGTCTTTTCGTTCTCATTTCGCAGAGGAGGAGTTCTGCGCGTGGCAGGTTCAGTAGCCGAAGCGTCTGTCTCTAATGGCTCCTGCTTGAGCGCGCCCAATTCCGGCGAAGCATCGGTTGCCTGCACGGTCTCTTTCGATGGCAGCACCATTTCCGCAGGAGTGTGCGAAACAGCAGCATCGGGCAATTCTGCATGATCGTTCTGCTCTTGCCGTGTCTGCACAGGTGGTGCTGCTACTGTGCGAGAGGGAGTCTGCGTCGTGCTGCGCGCCTCGGTTGAAACATCTGCATGAGATGAATTGCGCGCGAAGTCTCCTTCAGTCGAAGAAGCTGCATCAGGTTTAGCATTGGCTTCAACAGCGCTCTTGGCATCGGTTTGAGTGCTGAAGGTCTGATGAGCAGGCGGCTTGATTGACGGGTTAAGAGGCTGTTCGGGTGCTGCCGTGTGTGAAAGCGTCTCCTCATCGGTCGCTTCAGTGGGCTGACTTGAAAGCTGCGTCTCCTGCACAGCCTCCGGCGATTGTAATTGTGCAGGCATCTGCGAGAACTTCGGAGCGGAAGTTTGTTCAGAGTCTCGATCAATCCATAACGAATCCTGAGATACGTCGGGCGCGACTTCCGGCCCTTGAGCGAATCGAGGGGCGATTTCGGGTCGGATGACGCGAGCATCACCTAGAGACAGTTCGGCCAGTCGTGTGAAGAAGTCTGACATCAAGATGCCATCTCCAAATATATTTGCCGCCGGACGGCGCTCATTGACAGAATGTCCTGCTCCGGCCATCCGTAGGCGCGGGCGAGGGTGTGCACTTCATGCAAGAGACGCTTGGCTTCCGACGCGATTTCCGTCCAGAAGAATGAAGCGATGTCGAAAATCATAGACCACTCGTGACCGCAATCCGGGCAAGCAAGCGCGAGTAGAACTTCTGCTTGAGGATCACCCTCGGCGGCACGCTCTGCCAGAGCAGCGATCACGTCCTCAGACAAATCGGATGAATGCAGTCTTTGCTCGCCATCGCGCGCCTCCAGCACACAACGCTCGATGAGCAGAGCGCGGGCTGCACTCACACTTCCAGAATGTGCGACGGCTGCCATATCCCGGCTAGTGAGCGGGCGGAAAACCACGTGGACGCTTCCGACGCTCAACGATTGTTTCTCCTCCACCGCGGTCATGCGATCCGAGCGGCATAGGTCTCTGGAGTCGAGGCCGAATTCCAAGCTACAGGCGCAAGATGGACAGGCGGCTAAGGCGCGAAGGGTGAAGCCGAACGTGCTGCTTCTCAGTGCGAAGAGGCACGTGTTACGTTGACCGACGGTCAGTGTCGCCAGGTCTTCCCAATTCATCTTCGGGAAAGCAGGGGACAGAAGCAGCAGTGCTCTATCAAGAGTATGCCTGCCCTGTCCCCGCTCCCAGATATGAACGATGGCTTGTGCCGTTAAGGGGCGCATTGATTACGGAGTTGCCGCCGGGAGACTGAAGCTCGGCTCGGTCGGCTCGGTCACGCTGTAATCGCGCTCCCAGCCCTCGTTTTCGAGCCTGATGACCTGGATCGCCGTGGCGTTACCCATCGCATCCAGTTCGGGCATCGCCTCGTACTCCGAGACCCAGCAGCGATAGATGTTGTAGGAGATAGCCAGTTGACCGGCCTCGTTGAACATCTGAAGAATGATGTCCTTGCGAAAGTCCTTCAGGGAGACGACCGTGTTCGAGGCAGCGAAATCGCCCTTGAGCGAGTTGGTGTAGTCCCAGACCTTGTTAGCCCACTCCTCGAAATTCATGTCGTGAGTCACTCCGCGCTCAAGCGTGATGGGCGCGTATTCCGACTGACCGGGAGAGCGCCGCGGCGTGCTGGGGTCTCCTCCCGAACGATGCGTGACGACTTGTGTGGTGCGCGTCAGGCCGCTGACCTTGCTAATGCCGGCGACATACTGGTTGTCCCATTTGACGCGAAAGTTAAAGTTTTTGTAAGGGTCGTACCTGTAGGCGTTGACCTTAAATTCGGGTGCTGGCATGGATGTTCCTCCTTAGGATGTTTGACCGGCTGTTTGCTGAATCTGGATGATGACGAATTCAGCGGGTTTGACTGGCGCGATTCCGACGATGACGTTGACGATGCCCAGGGCAATGTAGTCGGCGGTCGTCGTCTTGCTGTCGCATTGGACGAAGTAGGAATAGAAAGCGCCTTGTCGTTGCAAGTCCGACAAAAAGCTGTTGACGCTCAGGCGCAGGGATGTCCAGAGCGGGTCGGCATTAGGCTCGAAGACCGCCCACTTGGTTCCGCGATAGAGACTCTCCTCAATGTAGAGAGTCAAGCGGCGCACGGGGATGTACTTGTAATCATCTTCGAGCTGGTCTGCGCCGCGCAGTGTGCGCGCGCCCCAGACGACGGGGCCGATGACGGGAAAGCTGCGCAGGCAGTTGATGCCGAGCGGGTTGAGCAAACCGTTTTGAGCGTCCGTCATGGTGAGTTCGAGACTGAGGATGCCGTTCAAGCCCGCATCTATTCCGGCGGGCGCTTTCCAAACGCCGCGCGTGACATCGGTGCTTGCCATCACGCCCGCGATGATGCCACAGGCGGGCATCGTTCTTGGCAGACCTTTAAGCAGCGGGTCGGCTTCGACGACGCGCGGAAAATAGACGGCGGCATTTCTTTCGACAAGGCCGTTGATGTCCACGTCTGTCGGCTGGATTTTGCTCCATTCATATTGCTTGGCGTCATTCGTCCAACTCATCGGCGGGTCAACGATGAGCATCGCCCGTCGTAGCTGACAATACTCAACCAGGTCTGCATAAGCCTCCATGGCCTGCTTTTCCGCATCTGCCGCATAAATGGCTGTCGTGTCGTAAGGAATGCAGAGCAGGTTGAAGAGATCAACCGAGTCCAGAGCTTTCATCCCGGCGTCCGAATATGTCGTGGCCTCGGGGTATTGCTGACCGTCGTCGCCGCCAGTGGCGAGTTCGAGAAGCTCATAAATCTCACTCTGGTTGTAGCCCTCGGCCTGGAGTTCGTTGTAAAAATTGCTCCACTCGACAATCCAGTTCGGGTCGAGCGATGTCGGCAAATTCGCAGGGGCAAGGTACACATATTGCGACTGCTGGTTGAGCACGCGATCCACACGGTTCGGATTCGGGTTGCTCGGATTATCCTTGACCGAGAGATTGATGAATCGCTCAATCTGCATCTGACCGCCCGGCGGATTATAAAAGATCGTCAGGTTGAACAAGTCTGAGACTTGCGTCACCCCGTTGTTGATATAAAGCTGCACGACTTTATCCGAGATGTCGTTAGCGTCGGCCATCACGCGGACATAATTTCCCCAAGTGCCGGGACTGGACGCTTCCAAGGTCAGCGTGTTGTTCAAAGCTGGAGTGGCTGCGACCCAATCGTCTGCTGTCGGTGGTGAAGAGGGCGGCGAAGCCGGAGGATTAACGTAGATGGTGGCCTTACCTTCATTGGCAGCCGGAGAAGCGGGTGTAGGCTCGTAAAGTCGCACGATGATGGCCTGGCTACCCCCGTTCAGGAAGAAGTCCCGCACGGCATAACTCATCGGGCTGTTGACCCACAGACCGCCGAAGATGCGCTGGTAATCTGTGAAGCTGAAGATCGTGATGGGGTTGGCCTCATGCGTCACCGGGTCATAACCCAATGGCCCGCAAAGAGCCGTGCCCATGAAAGCGGTGATTGACGTTGCGACGCCCGTAATAGTCTGCACGCCGCTGGGAATTTCTTCGATGTAAACACCTGGATAGGTTACCTGGACTGGCATGAACGCCTCCTTTTTGGCGGGCGGGTTACACCTGCTTTTTCTGCGATTGGTTACGGTAAATACGCTGAACTTGGCGACGCAGCCAACTCAGCAACAAAGCATCCGGCGAAAGAGAGAAGCCAAGGACATCAATTAAGTGCTAGAAAAAAGACGCAAGCAATAGGCTGCAATTAATTCTGCAACGGTGGCATGAGTATATTCAATTATTTTAATGTGTCAATAATTTTTGTGACTGCGGGGAAGCGACTAAATCAAAAGTTGGGTGCGTTCGGAAGTTTTCCTTGCCTAATCATCACAGAAGATCAGGCTTTCATCTGATGAGCGCGACGGCTTCTTTGTAAGAATCAAGCAACTCTGCCGAGAATGTTTCAGGTCGTTCGATACGCTCCCATCCGGCAGGATTGATGAAGCGTCCCGGCTGATACTGTCTCCAGGCGTTTCGCCCATGACGAACATAGATGAATAGTCCGGGGTTCATGAGTCGCAGTAAGCGCTTTCCAGATTTGACCGCACGTTGGAGTAGCGAAGCATCCTCGGCCAGATTAGTTTCCGGGTAACGTAAGCCCTGTGTGAGCAATTCCCTGCGATAACAGAGCGTCCCCCCATGGACGTTGCCGACAAACATTTTCTGATGAAGTTGTGGACTTGTTGTCCAAAAGTCACCTCCCGGCAATTCAAGCACACAAGTATTAATCAGCCCCGTCATGTCAGCCTGGCCGTCAAGCAGCGGAGCCGCTTGATAACGCAAACGGTCTGGAGCATACCAGTCGTCATCATCCCAATGCGCTATGATCTCACCCTGAGCGTGCTGGCAGGCGAGATTGCGCTTGGCACCGATTGAAGTCCGGCGCGGCAGACGAACGTAGCGAACGTTCGGAAGTCCCTCGACCAGATCGCCCACTGGATCGCTGCCGTCGTCAACGATCACCAATTCTTTGTTCGGATAATCCTGGTCAGCAAAAAATCGTAAAGCGAGCGGCAGGAACGGTCGCCGGTTGAAGGTCGGCATGATGCAGGTCACGAGGGGCCACCCGGCAGGTTGCGCTGTTGAATAAGAGGTGCGGTAGAAATACCGGTCATCGCCAAGCAACTCATGAATCCGCGCGATGGGCTGTGAGTGCCAGTATGAGCCGCTCGTGACCTTCCGGCTGATGTTATGCGGATGAATTAAAGCGACACAGAGCGCGGAGTCTTTCAGGTCAAAGACTTTTTTCGATACTTTAGACCAGAGGAAGCGCGAGTCTTCCCCGACGTTGATGTCTGGAAACTTGTTGCGCTGCCAGAAGCTCTTGCGATAAGCGAGCGTGTTTCCTCCAACCCACAATGCTTTTCCCGAACCATACCTGTATTCCCATGCACGGTCAGCGACAGCATCGTAATAAAAGAGATGGCTCGTGCCGCAGACATCCGCCGCCTGATCTTTGAGCGCCCGTACTTGCGCGCTCACACGATGCGGCGGATACCAATCGTCATCATCCCAGTGCACGATGAACTCGCCTCGCGCTTGAGCGCAGGCCAGGTTTCGTTTCGCTCCAAGGCTCAGCTTCTCGTCAAGACGAATATAACGCAGGCGCTCATCGTCGGGCACGCAATCGCCGACAGGGTCACTGCCGTCATCCACAATCAAAAGCTCCAGATTCGGATAATCCTGCCGGAGAAAACAGCGGATCGCCTGTGGCACGTAGCTGCGCCGATTGAATGTCGGCATGATACAACTCACCAACGGAGCATCTTCTGAGTTGAACTGCGCTCTCGGTTGCGAATCGGTTGCTGGCGCGCAGTTGGTTTGTGAGACTGTAGACTGTTGTCGTGATACTCGTAACCGGGCTTGCGTAATTGCTCGACTCTGCGCGAGCGTAGGCAATGAGGTGAGAGAGGTTCTAGTTGTCGGGAGTTCAGAACGAATCTGAATCAACGAAGGCGGTGCGAAGTTGGAACAGGCATCTCCGCGACAGTGGTCTCGAAAGTCGGTCTTTTCATCTCTCAGGCGCGCTCCGCAAAATTTGTTCTGGTAATAATATTTGCTGGCTTCAAAGTATTGCCCTTCCTCTCTCTTGCGCCGGAGAGTGAAGGGCGCGCGATGAACATAGGCGGCGCAAGCCCAGACCCCGCGAAAGCCAGCACGAGCCGCCCTGATGTTGTAATCCATTTCCCAACACGGACCGAGCTGATAGCCCTCGTCCGCCCCGCCGATGGCCTTGATGACTTCACGCTTGACCGCATAGCAAAAGTCCGCGAGGCTGTAGAGAGGTTCAAGGGAGCGCGTCTCGTTTCCAAAACGTCGCTCGGCATCGCTTGCGACGCGCGCAATGTCAAGCATTGAGTTGCCGCATCGCGGATGGATGTTTTGCTCATTCCAGGATTGATTGGTGGAAGGGCCAGCCAGACCGTTGCGTAGATCGGCATCGAGCGCTGCCAGCAAGTGATTCAACCAATTCGGGGCTGTCCGCGCTCCGCTCTCGAGCAGGATGATGATCTCAGCATCGTTGTAGTTGGCAAGACGGTTGAAACATGCAGCCGTACCAACTGGCTCTGCCGTTGCCGACTGGGGCAACTCGCTCATTCTCGCCAGAGTAGTTTTCGTGGCCGCATCTGGCCCATCAGGCAAGAGCAACAGATCAAAGCTGAGGGCCGTGTTCGCGCGTAAACTCGCCAAGGTCTCCTGTAACCGTTTCGGCTCGGCATGAACATGCACTCCGAGACAGATTTTCTTCACAGTCATGCCTGAAACCTCCGGTTCTCCAGCAGCACATCGTCCGACCAGAGTTCTATGACACGAAAATCCGGGAGCATCTCCAGTACCTCCCGCAACGTCACCTGGTTCTCGTACAACTCGTCGTCAGAATATTCGGTGAAAAGGTAACGAGTGTGCGCCAACGTCTGCTGGCCGCCGCGGATCATCTCGCCTTCAGCTCCCTGAATGTCGGCCCAAATAAAGTCTATGACATCGAGTCCTCGCTGCCGGTAAAAGGTATCAAGCGCGACCAACTCGACTTCGACGGCTTCACCAAAGGTGACCGGAAAGCGGTGCAAGTGATTCTTGGGCTGCTTGATCGAAGAAGAGTAAGTCCATTCCTGCCCCCACCCTTCTCGGCTCAAGATGAGGGAGCCTGGGCCGTCACGTTCGGCGATAGCCGCGCGATGAAGAGTAACGTTGTGAGGCGGGGACTGGTGGTTGCGCGGGTCAGGCTCAAAAGCGTGGATGGTCACATCTGGAATCTCGGCCATCCACGCCGTATCGGTGCCCCGGTGTGCGCCGAGTTCGAGAAAGGTCTTAGGCCCGCGGTGGCAGAACGTCTGTTGAACCCATTCCTTTATCTGCAACGGCCACTGCGCCACCGAAAGCGCCTGTCGTTCAATATTCTGCCGCACGCGCCAGGACATCTCCCGGCAAGCCTCGAATGACGGGTTGCGCTCCAACTCCCCTGTGAGGCGAGCAAACTCAAGTCCGCAGCGATGCCAACTCTCCCACGACCAACCTTTAGACAGATGGTTTCGATGGTACGCCGCAGGAAAATTGACGGCGTAGATCGGTCGGCGGCGAGAGATGAACTCGTGGGGTATCCAGTAGTCCCAGAACGGTTGCCCCATGCTCAAGAAAGAACCCGGAAACTGAGTCGCATCTCGTCCGTGAAAGAGAAAGACGTCTATCCCATGAGGTTCACGACGAGCACGCTTGCAATCGCCGTTGTGGTTATAACGGACGAAGAAACACAACCCGCCGTCGGATAACCACCGCACACGCTTGATCTCCCAATCCGACATTCGCAGATTGATGTCAGAGTTAATCAGGAGTACGGGAACGTCCTGCTCGGCAGCCCACTCAAGCATAGCTTTGATCGGGATGTAATGTCTCCCGAAAACCGGTGCCGCAGTTTCCTCCACTGGCACGAAGTCAACGTCATAGAGTTTGGCGAGCGCAGCAATCTCTGACGGGTGATTGAATGCTCGCACCTGAAGCCCCGCTCGACGCCAGGATTTAATGCAGTCCTGTGTCAGCGGTACGCTCTCCATCCTCGGAGAGAGCGAGGTTAAAGCGAAGATAATTTCTCGGGCCATGAAATGTTTGGGCAACCGCTCACTTTCATTATTATGGATGGAGTCTTTGATAACCCGGTCATCATTTCCTGCTCAGGCGGTCGGCCACAAGCATGACCTGCGTCGGGAGAATAAAACGCTCACCCGCTTCCCCAACCAGCGACCAGACCTCGAAGGCGTTCCCGCGACTGGTTTCAGCCAACGGTAGCCCTTCCCTAAAACCTGCCTGACAGAGCCAGGCTTTAGCCGAGTGGGACCCATCCCAGTCATTGCCGACAAGCACGTATAACTTGCCTGGAGTGAGAAACTCTACTTCGATAGGTGAGACGACCGAAGCCACTACCTGCGTGAACTGAAGCCCTTTGAGAGGCTCCGGAATCACCGTGAATGGCCTCGGATCGTTGTTGTGCGATGAGACGCCATCCTCCAGCCGCGTGATGGTATAACCCATGGTCTCGCGGAAAGACACGGACGCGCACGACAAATCAGGGCTTAGCCCTCGCACGCTTAAGTGGCGGCGCGCGATGGCGGAGTAAATCTCACGCAGCGTTGCGCTGGATACGCTGTTCCCGCCGGTCTCGTCAAGAATGGCAGACTTCGCCCGTCGGTAAGCGGCGTGAATCGCGTGGTTGATCTCCTGATCCTTAATGACTTGGAAGCTCCTATCCGCACCGTCGCGGTGGTCGAGTTGAGACAAGAGGGAGTCGGGAAAGCTGCGACCAACGAGACCAGAGCGACGCAGTAATGCTGTAATGTCCTCGCAGCCTTCCGCAAGGTCTGGAAACACCTCGTCGAAACCGTGGACGCGGTTGAAATCAGCCTTGCGGCAGACCAGCACCGAATCAAAGCCTGGCCCGCGCCTCTCTGAAACCATGAAGATGCCATCTTCGCAATGGCTCAGTACATATTCCGAGAAACCTGGGGCGACCTGCATATCGGCATCAAGGAAACAGAGATAGCCGTCATCGTCAACGGCGGCAGCGCCCTGGTTTCTCGCCTCGACTCCGCGAAAACGTGTGCGCCCACTGACCGCTGTCACGACCACTTTCGGGTGCTGCTCTCGCGCCCAATTGCCTGCGCCGTCAGGACAAGAGTAATCAACCAGCACGTAACTCGATTTTGGCTGTGCCAGTAATGAGCCGATGGTCTGGCGCAGATCGTTGAGCCACCCCATACACGGGACGACAAACCAAAGCCAAGGTGTATTGAGAAACCCCGCCGGGATTTCTCTGCCTGGTCCGGCCAGCCGATGTTGCGGGCCGTAGCGGTGAACGAGGCTCAGATGAAGATGATAAGCCTTTAGCGAACGACCCGGGTTAGCGAGCACAAGTCCTGCGCGTTCTGCCTCCCATGCGAGCCGGTTGTCGCAGCCCAGCACGCCCAAATGAAAATCGCAAGAGAATTCGCGGATGGGTGCCTGAAAAATCCAGGCATCCTGGCTGGCCGGGTGCTCGAAAAAACATGCGGAGCCATCAGGCTGCACATCCCAACGCGACAGGCAAAACAGCTTGCCCGAAAGATCATAGCCGTCAAGACGCGCCAGAGTGTGATCGAAGAAAATGTCCGCGTTAGCGATGATTACACAGTGCCCCGGCAGATGAGTGTTGGCGTAAGCGAACAGGTCTCTGTAGGTCACACGCCGGGCGTGTGCAATCAAGCGGATTTTGTCGGCGGCGAGAAGCGGATATGTGGACAAAAGTTTGTCCAACCCGACCGGCTCCTCGACAAACAGGTGGATTTCGTCAAGCCGGTTGTTCTCTATATTGCGCTGAAGACACGTGAGAAACTCATCACGCCGACTTGCATCAGCATCCTCATATAACCCTGCCAGTAAAATCATAGCCGCCTCGTCCTCGCTTGATGCTTACAATGGTTAAGTCATTCGCACCGCATAACGACCTCGGCTCGTGGTAAACGCTCCGGGTTGGCAAAAGGCTCTGGGCAGGAGGCTGACGAAGTAAGGCAGGGGCATCGCCAGCAGGATAGCGTGTCTAACGCGCGGGAATATATACCCGAAGCGCGTGGGTGTCAACGACGGGTAGTGGGGTTGTAGCTGCTCAGGGAAAATGTCGCAGATAACTGCTCAGCGATACTGTCGCTCATACTTGCGGGCAGGAGGACACTTTCTTTGCGCACACCACAACTTCAAGTCTCAGACATTCGTCGCTTGCGTGGCGACGCGATCCCATTCATCGTACAGCGCGCGAAGGCGCGCTTCCGTCTGTTGATAGCTTTCACTGGCGGCGCGCAGGTGTTCCGAGTCGCGTGCGATCTCCGGTTGAGCGAGTTGTTCTGAAAGCTCTGCCAGACGTTTCTCAGTTTCAGTGATTTCCGCTTCAATTGCCTGAGCATCGCGGACAAGCGATTGCTGCCGCTTCCTGCTTTTATTAGTTGCGGCTGGCGTCGTCTGCGTCACGTCCTCGACTACCGCTTTCACCGACTTATCCTGCAACGCCTCGCGCTTCTGCGCAGTTCTCCAGTCGTGATATTCAGTGTAGTCGCCATCGTAATGCTCCGCGCCGCCTGCGCCGTCGAGCGCGAGTATCTGCGTGGCGACGCGGTCGAGAAAGTAACGGTCATGGCTGATGGTGATAATCGTGCCCTGATAGGCGTCGAGAGCTTCTTCGAGCGCTTCGCGTGAAGGGATGTCGAGATGGTTCGTCGGCTCATCGAGCACAAGCACATTGACGCGCGAGTAGATTAGCTTGGCGAGAGCGAGACGGCCTTTCTCGCCGCCCGAAAGATCATGGACGTGCTTGTAAACATCGTCGCCGGTGAAGAGAAACTTGGCGAGGAAGGAACGCAACTCTCCGGCGGTCGCGGTTGAAGGCGCGACGCGGCGCAGTTCCATGATGATCTCGTTGCGGTCGTCCAGATCGTCCAACTGCTGCGCGTAGTAACCGATCTGCACTTTCGTTCCCCAGCGCATTTCGCCTGCGAGCGGTGAGAGTTTGCCGAGCACGGTTTTGATGAACGTCGTCTTGCCGGAACCATTCGGGCCGATGATACCGAGACACTCGCCGCGACGGAGCGTGAAGGTGATGTCGCGCGCAAGGACTTTGCCCGGATAGCCGACGGCAGCATCCTTGACGGTCAGAACCTGCGTGCCTGCGCGCTCAACCCCTTGCAGACGAAAATCTCCAGATGATTGATCGGGGCGCACGGCTTCGACGCGCTCAAGTTTTTCGAGCATCTTGCGGCGCGACTTGGCCTGCTTGGTTTTCTGTCCGGCGAGGTTGCGGCGGATGAACTCTTCTGTCTTGGCAATCAGGTGTTGCTGGTTTTCGTAGGCGCGGAGTTGAGCCTCGCGGCGCGCCTCGCGTTCGACTAAGAATGCGGAGTAGTTGCCCGTGTAGCTCGCTGCGCGCCCCAACTCAAGCTCGACGATGCGGCGACAGGCACGATCCAGAAAGTAACGGTCGTGGCTGATGATGACGTAAGCGGAATTGTACGTGCTCAAAAATTCTTCGAGCCATTCGACGGAATTGACATCCAGATGATTGGTCGGCTCGTCGAGCAGGAGCACGTCAGGCTCCGCGAGGAGGAGCCGTGCAAGACCGAGCCGATTCTGCTGCCCGCCGGAGAGTTTTTCAGTCTCTAAATCCCAGCCCTCACGCTCGAAGCCCAGACCCTGCAAGATGGCCTCAGCTTTGGCCGTGTACTCGAAACCGCCTTCGCGCTCGAACTGATGCTGTAGTTCGCTGTAATGCTCAAGCACCGCCTCGAGATCGGCGCTCGCTTCAGCCATGCGATGCTCAAGCTCGTGCATCTCGTGCTCGATCTGTTGCAGATGACCGAAGGCCGCGAGCGCGGACTCATGCACGGTCGAACCCGGCTCAAAGTGTACGTGCTGCGCGAGCAGTCCGAGACGCACGCCGCGTGCGCGCACAACGTCTCCGCGATCAGGCGTCTCTTCACCACTCACCAGACGAAAGACGGTCGTCTTCCCTGCCCCGTTGCGCCCGACCAGGCCGACGTGGTCGCCCGGATTGACCTGCAACGATGCGCCGCGCAAGACATCCTGCGTGCCGTAAGATTTATGAACATCTGAGAGCCGAAATAACATGACAACAAAAAGTGAGCAGAGTTAATAGCTCCTCTGCTCACTGTTTTTGAACTACTGCCGACCAATCACTTCTTAGTATTAGCCGCCGGTTTATTACTGGCTGCCGGTGAGCTTTTCGCTGCCGGCGAAGCTGTTGCCGCCGGACTCACTGTCGTTTGAGTAACCGGAGAAGGAGTAGGACTCGTCGCAGGAGAAGCGCTCGGTGTCGAGTCAGCCATCCGCATCCCGCTCATCTTATCAGGACTGGCGACAATATCTGCGGCGAGCTTATTTTCGATCTTCGCTTCGCTCATCGCCACTTCAAGCAAGGCCGCGTTCAAGATGTCTTTACGCTGCTTGACCAGGCCGTCTGTGATGTCTTTGCGGACATCTGGATTGTCGAGCGTCAGGTTTTCGGTTTGCAAGCGCTTGTCCGTCAACTTGAAGATGAACCACTGGCCGTTACTCATGCGCTGCGGTTGAGTGATGTCGCCGTTCTGCATCTGGCCGAAGAACTTGCCGATTAAATCCTGCGGAATCCCTGATTGCTTGAGCTTATCTTCCGTGAAGAAACCGATGTCGCCGCCACGCAAAGCGCTTTGGTCTTCGCTCTTCTCGCGCGCAACGGTGGCGAAGTCCGCACCGCTCTTCAGTCGCTGGTAGATAATATCTATCTTCTGTTTGGCTTCAGCTTCGCCCTTCGCATCATCCTGTGTGCCGTTGTCCGCCGGATCAACGACGATGGCGGCCAGCCCGACGCCGCGCGCGTTGACATAACGCTGCTTGTTATTGTTATAGAAATCCTGAACCTCTTTCTCACTCGGAGCGCCGACAGTACCGCCAACCTTGTCGAGCAAATTTTTGACCGCGAGTTGCTTGCGCGCAACATCCCGTAGTTGCTGCTCCGTCTGATTACTATCCTTGAGCATCTTCTGATACTGCTCTTCGGTCATCCCGTTCTGCTGCTTCTGCTCGTTGATGGCCTTCGTAATATCATCTTCTTTCGGCAGCAGCCCTTCTTTGTCCGCGCGCTGGTAAAGAACCTCCTGCTTGATGAGGTCGTCGAGCACTTGAAGACGTGCCGCCGCCTGTTCGAGCGGTGAGAGCTGTTGCGGTTGCTGCTGCTGCTCTTTCATCTGTTGAACGAGAATTGTATCAACCTCACTCAACATGATCTCTTTGCCGTTGACGGTCGCCGCAACATTATCTTTACTTGTGCTGCCTCCGCTACTGGCTTTCCCGCAACCGGCAAAGGCCAATGCGACCAGCGCGAGGACGATGATAAGAACTGTTTGTTTGCTTACTCTGGACACTTTCTGCTCCTTCAAATTTGACGATGATAGCGGGTGCTTAGTGCGCGCTTCGCAGCGTGCCTGCTTGACGTTTACCAAAACCGTTTGCTATAAATTTTCGTTTCGAATCTCGTGTTTAGATTCGCCTGTTCTGAACTATGTGATAGTAGATTCATTTTCTAATGTTCGGAGGTACTGAATAATCATGGCTAAAAGATGCGAAGTCTGCGGCAAAGGCCCGCAGTTCGGCAATAATGTTTCCCACGCGAACAATCGGACGCGCCGTCGCTTCAATCCAAACCTGCAATCCATCCGCGTGCAACGTCCGCAAGGAGGCGTCGAGCGCATGAAGGTCTGCACCAGTTGCATCAAGGCTGGCAAAATCGCCAAAGCAGCGTAGAAGAATAGTTATGAATTATGAATTTTGAGTTTTGAATTGAGGCTTTTAATTCAAAACTCAAAATTCAAAACTCATAATTATCTTTCATCCTTCCGCTATCGCCTCAATCTCCACACGCGCATCACGCGGCAGCCGCGCTGCCTGCACAGTCGCACGCGCTGGCGGATTCTCCTTGAAGTAGCGCCCGTAAACTTCGTTCATTGCCGCGAAATCGTTCATATCCGCCAGAAAAACTGTTGTTTTTACGATGCGCTCCATGCCGCTTCCGGCTGCTTCGAGCACGGCACTGAGATTACGCATCACCTGTTCAGTCTGTTCCGCGACTCCGCCCGCGACGAACTCGCCCGTCTGCGGATCGAGAGGAATCTGTCCCGAAGCGAAGATGAACCCTCCGGCACGCACAGCCTGTGAATACGGCCCGATGGCCGCCGGCGCGCTCTCAGTCTTGATGATCTCCCTCACGATATGAACAGCCTCTTTTTCTATTTCTCAAACAAACTGCACATTTTAACAGAAAGACCAAAGAATTAAAAATTCAAAATGAAAAGTGCAAAATGGAAGATGCGCGAGTGAGTTTCTCAGCATCCGATTTTTGCATTTTTCATTTTGAATTTTTAATTCAGGCCGCGCCCTGCAAGCGCTCCACGTCGAGGACGCCCGGCACGCTCTTGATTGAGTTGATTACTTTATCGAGATGCTTGACATCGAAGACTTCGACTGTCACCTCGATGCGTCCGCGTTCATCCGATTCAATGGAAGCGCGTGCGTCGCGGATGCCGGTCTTCATGTCTGAGATAGCTCCGGTGATTCCGGCGATCATGCCCGTGCGGTTTTCCGTGATCGCCAGCAGCTTGACGGCATAAGACGCATTGTCGGATTTGCCGGCCCACTCGACTTCGATGATGCGTTCGGGGTTGACCATCAACTGCGTGACGTTCTTGCAGCGCGTGGAGTGGACGGCGACGCCCTTGCCGCGCGTGATGTAGCCGATGATCTCTTCGCCGCGCAGCGGGTTGCAGCAACGCGCCCGCGTCACCATCAGGTCGTCAACGCCGCGCACGACAATCGCATCGTCACCCAGCCGGATGAGACGCTTAACGGCGCGCACGCCGCTCCGCAATCTCGACTCTTTCTGCGTGTCCAGTTCTTCAAACTTTTCCGGGCCGAGATATTTGGCGATGACATTGCGCGGCACGAGTTTGCCGTAGCCGATAGCCGCCAGCAGATCATCAACGCGCCCGTAGCCGTACTCGCCAGCGATGCGCTTGAACGCGCCGTCGCCGTCATTCAGTAATTTCTTCGCGGAGAGTTGGAATCGCGCGGCCTCTTTCTCGAAGAGTTTTCTTCCGATTTCAATACTTTCGGCGCGCTGCTGCTCGGCGACCCAGTGGCGCACGCGATTCTTGGCGCGCGAGGTGACGACAAAATTAAGCCAGTCGCGCGATGGATGAGAATTCGCAGTCGTCAGAATCTCGACGACATCGCCGTTTTGAATCTGCGTGCGCAGTGGAATCATGCGACCGTTGATGCGCGCGCCCGTGCAGGTATTACCGACTTCCGAGTGAATCGCGTAGGCGAAGTCAACGGTCGTTGCGCCGCGCGGCAACTGAATCACTTTGCCCATCGGCGTGAAAGCGTAAACGTCTTTCGGATAGAGATCGAGCTTCAGGGAATCAAGAAAATCGCGCGAGTCCTTGACATCCTGCGTCCATTCGACGAGCGAGCGCAGAGCCTGTAAAGCCTTATCGTCATCTCGATGCCCGCGCTTGTCGTCCTTGTACTTCCAGTGCGCGGCGACACCTTCTTCGGCGATGTGGTGCATCTCTTCGGTGCGAATCTGCACCTCGAAGGGTTGCGCTTTCGGGCCGATGACAGAGGTGTGCAGCGATTGATAGAGATTATCGCGCGGCGTGGCGATCCAATCTTTGATGCGTCCGGGCACTGGACGCCAGTTGTTGTGAATGACGCCGAGCGCGGCGTAACAGTGCCGCACTTCGTTCGGTGTGATGACCCGCGCGGCAACTAAATCATAAACCTGATCGAGATCAATCTTCTGCCGCCTCAACTTTTTCCAGATCGAGTAGAGACGTTTGATGCGACCTTCAATGCGAACGTAGGGCACTTCCGCTTCGTGCATCTTCTCTTCGATGCTGGCGGTCACTTCTTTGAGAAAGGCTTCGTTGACGGGACGACGCTTTTCCAGTTGCGCGGTCAACTCACGATAGTCTTCTGGATGTAGATGCTGGAAGGCGAGGTCTTCCAGTTCGCTGCGCAGTTTGCCCATGCCCAAGCGGTGCGCGATAGGCGCGTAGATGTCCATCGTCTCCTGCGCGATGCGCTTGCGTTTTTCGGGCTTGAGGAATTGCAGCGTCCGCATGTTGTGCAGGCGGTCGGCGAGTTTGACGAGCACGACGCGCACATCGTTGACCATCGCCAGGAGCATCTTGCGGACGTTTTCGGCCTGCTGCTCTTCGTGCGAGACGTTGCTGATCTGCGAGATTTTGGTGAGGCCGTCAACGAGCAGCGTCACTTCGTCGCCGAAGTATTGGCGGATGGTGTCAAGATCAACGAGCGTGTCTTCGACGACATCATGCAGCAGTCCGGTCGAGACGGAGATTTCGTCAAGCCGCATGTCTGCCAGAATGTTGGCTACTTCGAGCGGATGGACGAGATACGGCTCACCTGATGCGCGCGTCTGCCCTTTGTGCTCGCGCGCGGAGAAAAAATAGGCGCGGCGCAGCAAATCAAGATCGGCCTGCGGATGATTCCGGCTGACCTTCCCAACAATGTCTTCGATGCGAATCATAAAAGCAGTGGTCAGTGGTCAGTGGTCAGTGGTCAGTTAAAGACTGAATCAACTGACCACCGGCCACTGACCACTGCATTATAACAAATAGGTGATGCTCGACCTTCGAGGCGAGCATCACCTATGTGGTAGGTTCGGATTAGATTTGTGCGAATGCTACATCGCTTCACCCGCTTTTATTAACCGGCGGGTGGTGGTGATGGTGAAGGCGCAGCTTTCGCCTTGTCATGTAACTTCTTGCCCTGCTCCCCTGCGGCTGTGGCCTGCTTCTCATAATCGGCTGCCTTACTGTCATTTCCTTCCATCTTGGCGAGTTTGCCAGCTTCCATCAGCAGAGCATATTTCTGCGACCAGGCAGTTTCGCTCTCAGAGTCCAGACTGATCGCAGTTTCAGCCAACTCCAAACCCTCTGTCACGCATTTGAGTGCGTCATCGTAGTCTTTCGGGTCCGCTGGTTTCTTATATTGAATAACGACAGAACCATCCGGCTTTTGGACATTCTGTTTGTTCTTATCCGTGATCGCCAGGGAGCACTCCCAATCTTTGTTAGCCAGAACAGCATAAGCTTCAGCCCTTTTTGGCTTAGAGACATTCTCGTTCTTGGCGCGCAGCCTGACCCAGTCAAGCAGTTCGTCCTTCAATTTTTTTTCTTCTTCTTTAAATTTGCTCTTCTGGTCTGGTTGTTCAGCCTTGTCTGCCTGGTCCCCAGCAGATTGCGCAAGGTAATCGAGGAGCTTCGTCACGGCAGCAAAGGCTACGTCGCCCTGTTCGCTGTTTGGATTTTTCTCCTCAATCTTTCTGTAATACTCAATGGCTTCTTCAGCCCTTTTCCTATTAATATCGCTCGGATCACCACGACGATATTCCGTCTGGAGGATGATGGCGAGATTCATCCACGCATTCTCGTAGCTGGGATCCAATTCGATTGCTTTTCTGGCGTACTTCTCCGCGTCTTCATATTTTTTATCTTTATAAGCAGAAGTAGCCTCGTTAAGCTGGCTCTTGGCTCGGATACTGTTGATGTAGCCGCAGCCGGAGGTAGAGATCAGAATCACTAGCAGCAAGAGACCAATTTTGGGATGAGAGAGTTTCATAGTTAGCTCCCGAATATCAGGCAGGTTGCAACCGATCATTGATCGCCTGCCACCTATTCAGCTTATTTCGTCGCTAGATCGTCAATCTGCAATCCGACGGGGTCTGCGCCCGCTCCTTTAATTGTGTCTATAACTTGGACCACCTCACCATACGGCACCGATTTAGGCGCTTTAATGAAGACCGTTTTAGGGTCAACTTCAGATCGCCCCCTCAAAATGTCCGAGAGCTTCGCGCCTAAATTTCTGGTGTCGCTTTTCTCGGGTTTGGGATCAATCGTGCCGACCGGCTCTGCGATCATCTGGCCTCCCGCATCATGGTACAACATCAGCTTGTTATCTTGAATATCCACACGGAGCAAAAGTTTGTTAGCCACAGGATTCGGCGGGGCGTTGTTATCCGGCGGCTCAGGGACCAGCGTCTTGAAACGCTTGGGCTTGAGCGGCGTCACCACCATAAAAATAATCAACAACACCAGCAGCACATCAATCAGCGGCGTCACGTTAATGTAAGGCACGGCTCTCGACCCGCCTGCACCCATTCCCATATCTCAACTCCTTTTTAGGTCAACAAAACTTGTTCCGGCAATCCGTTTGATCCTTTTCGCTTCCGCCTAATCCGGGATTTTTTTGTCATCGATCATTTGGCCCGACGCATCAGCTCTCTTCCTGTCCGCAACAAGCCCGATCAGCTTGGTCCCGCCCGCTTCGTCAGAACGAATCAGATCAATCATGCCGACGACCTGTCCGTAATCAGCGTCAGCGTCGGCTTTGATGTAAACAATATGCTCCTGATCTTTCTTCTTATCGAGTGCCGCCTTGAGGTCTTGCGAGAGAGTCTTCCTTACTTCATCCTTCGTATTAGCTGGATCAGCGATCTGATATGGCTTGTCTCCCAGATAATACCTGCCGTCCTTCTTAATGGAGATGACGAGCGATTCTTTGGAAGAGATTTCCTTATCCTCTTTCGCAAAGCGCGTCTCCAAGGGGATGTTGACGCTCACTTTCGACTGGAGGGTCGGGGTGACCAGGATGAAGATAATTAACAGCACCAACATGATGTCCACCATCGGTGTGACATTGATTTCGGAGTTAAGGCCCCGTCCGCCGCCCGCTGTCATTCCCATAATAAAATCTCCTGTGACTCAATCCCGCACAAGCGGGCGCGTCCTCGGAAGGCTCGCAGCCCCGGCAATCGTTTCGATTGCGCGCCCGCCACCACGCCAGTTCATTACGGATTCAATCGCCTTGTGCGACTCTTCAGGAAGTAGTCAATCAGTTCCGAGGCCGAGTTGTCCATCTCGACGATGAAGCTATCAACCTTGCCCGTGAAATAGTTGAAGAGCCACACAGCAGGCACCGCGACGACCAGTCCGAGCGCGGTTGTCACCAGCGCTTCAGAAATACCGCCCGCGACGGTTTCAATGCCGGCCCCGCCCGTCTTCATACTCTGGAAAGCGTGCAGAATACCGTACACCGTGCCGAACAAGCCGACGAACGGAGCGGTCGAGCCGATAGTCGCCAACCCCGACAGCCCGCGTCGAAACTCAGCCGTCTTAATCGCAATGGCGCGTTGTAAAGCGCGCTTACTCGCCTCGATCTCATCGCCCGAAATATCAGACGACTGCTCGTGCGCGCGAAATTCCTGAAGACCGGAGTTGACGACCATCGCCAGGTGCGACCTTCTGTGCTTGTCGCTGATGTTGATGGCTTCTTCGATGCGGTCGTTCTTGAGAGCCTGCGCGACGCGCGGCGCGAATTCGCGCGACTGCTTTTTGGCCGCCGAGAAGGTCAAGTAGCGTTCGATCATGATTGCAATTGAATAGACTGACATCAGAAGCAGAATGCCAACTACCGTTAAAGCGATCCAGTCCAGCTTCTTGAAAATCTCGTACATCGAGAATCCGCCACCCTCAGCGCCCGGGCTGGCTGCCGGACTTGCTCCCGGACTGGCTGCCGGACTGGCGGCTGTATTCGCGTCCTGCAAAAACATGTAGAGGCCAAAGGCTTTCGTTCCGAGAAGGCTTGTTAGAATAGTCACGGTAAACCCCTCCAATTAGGTTTCAATAGAAATTGATGACGACCGAGGCTGCGACGCGAGAGCAACCGGCCTTGGCTATGTGTCTCAAGCCGACGGCTCCCGCGTCGCACTCCCTTTGCTACTGAGCAACGAAATTGTATTGAATGACGCCTGTCACTTTCACGGGCTGGCCGGAAAGCTGCGTCGGCGTAAATCGCGCCTGATAGGCGGCCTGCACGGCTGCTTGCTGCAACAACGGATGACCACCGACAGCGTGCGCCGAAATCACCTTGCCCGACTCGTCAATCGTAACCTGCACGGTGACAGTGCCCGCAGCATGAGCAGCTTTGGCAATCGGCGGATAGGGCGGCTTCGGCAAACTGATTGCCTTACCATTCAGCACTCCGCCGGAGATCGGCGCTTTGGGCACAGGCTTCGGGGTCGGTTGCGGCGGCGGCGGCGGCGGTGCCTCCGATATAACCGGCGGCGGCGCACTGCTCGCTACGCTGCCGGTTCCATTCGGGTCTCCAAATGTGCTGCCACCCGGCGGGGTGAAATCTCGGTTGCCCTTGACAGCATTGGCGGGCGTCGGCAGCGAGGCTGAGGTGCGAACATTTTGCTGCACCGCCTCTGGACGAGCGCTGGTAGGCTGATCTTTATAGGTCGCTACCTGCTGCTCCACCTTAGCAGCGGTCTGCTTCGGCTGTTCCTGCTTCTGCTCCTGCTTAACCACCGGCTCGTTGGTGATGACAGTGGTGATGAGCTTCATGTCCGCTAGATTCTGCGCCGTCAAAGACCTATCGTACTGATCTATAGCGAAGACCAGGAGGCCCGCGAACAGTACAAAGTAGAGCGCCAACGTACCCAGCAAGAACCAGCCCTTTCGCGCACTGTCTGTATGGTGCGCGGTTGATTCGACTAATTGATCGAACATTGACTTTCCTCCCTAATTCCGGTGCCAAAGGGTCAGGGTGCGAAAACTCAAAACATGGTAACTTCTTCAAACACTATTCTCAGCGTCTGCCCGCATGAGACCAAAAGCTTGATAAGGGGAAGCAGCAGTCATCCGGCGCTTCTGATGCGCCGCATAAGTTTGACCCGACCACTGCGGGGGGATGCAACAAAACTTACCAGCCATCTTAGCATAGACAACCGCGCCTCCGTGTCCGTTCACATAGATGAAACGCGGGCGCGATTTC
>JAVHWW010000090.1:0-47503 GCA_032159235.1 Acidobacteriota bacterium | reverse complement strand
CAGACTGTTATTTGTACCTGTAAGTAATTCGTCCTCTGGTCAAGTCGTATGGCGATAGTTCGACGCTGACGCGATCACCGGCCAGAATGCGTATATAATTCTTGCGCATCTTGCCAGAGATTTGGGCCAGCACCAGATGCTCGCCACCGTCAAGTCGCACTTTGAAAAAGGCATTGGGCAACTTATCAATAACGACGCCCTCAGCCGGAATCAGGTCTTCTTTAGCCAAACTTGTTTCTCCTCTGTGAAACGCAAGCTGAATAGCACACGTTCACGCGCAGTCTTTCTGGAAAACTTCATTCGCCGCTACGGGCGCGAGCCGCGCTACGAACTAAAAAACTAAGCACCCCAGGTGATGACAAGCATCACCTGGGGTGCTTGAAATTAACGTGCCGACGCTGAGAGTCGGAAAACAACTTACCAGCGCGGTTCACGATCACCACCGCCGCCGCCGTAGCCGCCACCGCCACTACGACCGCCACCGCCACCACTGCGATTGCCGCCGTAACCGCCACTGCGACCGCCGCCGCCACCGCCACGACCACCGCCGTAGCCGCCGCCGCGACCACCGCCGCCGCCACGACCACCGCGATCTTCGCGCGGGCGTGCTTCGTTGACGTTCAGGTTGCGACCGTTGAACTCTTTGCCATTGAATTGCTCAATAGCTTTCGCGCCGTCTTCCGCAGTTGCCATCTCGACGAAGCCGAAGCCACGCGAACGTCCCGTCTCACGATCTTCCACGACTGAAGCCGATTCGACCGTGCCTGCCTGAGAGAATAGTTGTTGCAGATCATCACTCGAAGTCTGGAACGCGAGATTGCCGACATATAGTTTCATAGACATAACTGTAGTTGTACCTCTCCTCTGTAGGAGGAATGAAAGAAGCTGCGAATCGAAGTTGGCTTCCGAAGTAACGGTCGGCAGCGAAGGCGCTTGGTTCGTGTGCTCTGTTAGCGAGCGGCTTCTGAAAGTTGAAATCGGCCTGCTCTCGAACCATCCAAAACGCCGCCGCCAATTCTGCCAGGCGGAGGGCGCATCACCGTTGATGCTAGAGAGAAGGAGTAACCGGGCACTATGATGCACTAACATGCAGTGCCGTTGCAAGTTGGCGGGCGACCTCGGTGAGCGTTTGCTTGACAAGGCGATCATCTGTCGTTAAGGTTGACCGTCAGAGTTAAGCAGTTCTTTTGAAAATTCGGAAGTAGAGGCGCGACCTCCAAGAGTAACCGGCCCGCAGACTGAAGGAGCACGATGGGGACGGATGAAAGGGGCAGGTCGCCGAAGCTCGCCCGCGTCCATCCTTCATAGACCCGGCGAGTTGGTCGCTGCGGCTAAATCCGCAGGACTGTCACCTGTAAACAAGGTGGAGAGCTACGGCGTGACTATGGATGTGCCCGCTTCGGCGTGCATTCGAGTTGAGACTTAAAGGGTCGGTCGTGGAACTACTCCATGACCGACCTTTTTACTTTATGGCAGTGATAAGTGATGAGTGATAAGTGATGAGACGAACGCTCTTTCTTATCACTTATCACTTATCACTCATCACTGCATTTGCAGAATGAACATGCGCCCGATAATTATGAAGTTTGGCGGCACATCCGTCGCCGATGAAGACGCTTTCAAGCGCGTGCGGCAAATCGTCCGTGCTCACCGCGACGCGCGTCCCGTCGTCGTCCTTTCCGCGATGAGCCGCGTGACGGACGCTTTGCTCACCAGCGTGCAGGTTGCGGCAAACGGCAGTGTTGAGACGGCACGCCGCGCGCTTGACGAGCATTTTGAGCGACATCGAAAAGTCGCGCGTGCATTGCTGACTGCGGAAGCAGCGAAGAGCTATGAGCTGGTGCTGGAGCGCGCGCAAGGCGAGATCGCAGAATTACTGCGAGAGGTGTCGGCACGTTCGCAGCCGCTTCCTTTGTTGCAGGATGTGGTTGTTTCGTATGGCGAGCGCCTCTCAGCCTCCTTGCTCGCCGAGATTCTTCGCGCTGATGATCTGGCCGCACAGTATGTTGATGCGAGGCGATGTGTCACCACTGATAATGAGCATGGATGCGCCGCGCCGTTATTCGATGAGACTATCAAGCGCACACGAGCGGAAGCTCTCCCGCTCGTCGAGAAGTCTGTCATCCCCGTGCTTGGCGGCTTCATCGCTTCATCCTTGAACGGTGAAACCACCACGCTCGGACGCGGCGGCTCGGACTACACTGCGGCCATCATCGGCGCGGCGCTGTCAGCACGTGAGATACAAATCTGGACGGACGTGCCCGGCGTTTTAACTGCCGATCCGCGCATCGTCCACGCTGCGCGCACAATTCCGCGCCTCTCTTATGCCGAAGCTGCCGAACTCGCTTATTTCGGCGCGAAGGTTCTGCATCCTAAAACCATTCAACCGGCAATTGAGCAGAACATCCCCGTGCGTATCTGCAACTCACGCGCGGCAGATTCCCGCAGCACGCTCGTCTGCGCCGAAACGGAAACATCTCCGCACACTGTCAAAGCCATCGCGCATAAGACGGGCGTCACCACTATTCAAGTCACGTCCGCACGGATGCTCGGAGCTTACGGTTTCCTGCGCTCCATCTTTGACATCTTTGACCGCCATCGCACCGTCGTTGATGTCGTCACGACTTCGGAAGTCAGCGTCTCCTTATCGCTCGACAACACGAATGATCTTTCTGCCATCATCGCAGAGTTGGAAACACTCGGCTCGGTGAACATTGAAACAGAGCGCGCTATCGTCTGCGTTGTTGGTGAAGGCTTGCGCGGCACGCCCGGCATCGCGGCGCGCGTCTTCAGCCTCATCGGCAACATCAATATCTCGCTCATCTCGCAGGGAGCTTCGCAAATTAATCTGACTTTTGCGATTGACGAAGATCGCGTGGCGGAAGCAGTCGAGCGCTTGCACAACGGGTTATTTGAGCAGCACGAGGAGGTCAGTACCGCCTGCGGTAGCGGGCGGGTGTGAGATGCACTCAGACCCGCCCGCTACCGCAGGCGGTACTGACTTGAGTCTTCGAGCGATTGAAGCAGAGATGGATTCAACTAAATTCACACGTCAGCTAATAGACATTCCATCCATCAGCGGTGATGAAGCGCAAGCCGCGCGCTTCCTCGCTGCGTATCTCGAAGGTCTGAACTACAGAGTCGAGATGCAAGAGGTCACGACGAATCGCGCGAACCTGATTGCGACGACTGACAAGCCGCCGCGCGTTGTGCTTTCGACGCATCTGGATACCGTGCCACCCTTCATCGCTTCGAGTGAAGATGACGAATACATTTACGGGCGCGGCGCGTGTGACGCGAAAGGCATCATCGCCACTCAAATCGCCGCCGCCGAACATTTGCGCGCCGAAGGTATCGAGGAGATTGGATTACTCTTCACCGTTGACGAAGAGATTGCGAGCCTCGGCGCGCGAGCGGCGAACCAGCACACACTTGCATCTGAATGCCTCTATCTGATAAACGGCGAGCCGACGGACAATCTGTTGGCGACAGGCTCGAAAGGCTCTCTGCGCGTGCGAGTCAAAACGATGGGGCGCGCCGCGCATTCGGCTTACCCGGAAAAAGGAGAGTCGGCGATTGAGAAGTTGCTCGACGTGCTGGCGAAGATACGCGAGATCGAGTGGCCTGTTGATTCGTTTCTTGGCGAAACGACTTGCAATATCGGGGTCATCAATGGCGGCACGCGCTCCAACATCATCCCGGCGGCGGCTGAAGCACAGCTACACATCCGACTGACGAAAGAATCAAAGGTCGTGCACGAGATTCTCAATCGCGCAGTTGATGGAAGCGGCGCGCAAGTCGAGACTCTTTCAATTTCGGAGCCGGTGCGGATGCTTGAGGTTGAAGGCTTCGCGCAAACGGTCGTGCGCTTTACGACAGACATCCCGTACCTGACGAACTGGGGCACGCCGCTCCTGCTCGGCCCCGGTTCTATCTTCGACGCGCACACCGAGCATGAGCGAGTCGCCAAGCGCGAGTTGACGGAAGCAGTTGAACTATACGTTCGTCTGGTTCATACATTATTTGCGCGCGAGCGCAAGACAGCAGGGCACGTGAACGCGGAAGGAGCAGGCAGATGAAACTTGCCCTCATCGGTTACGGCGCGATGAATAGCATGGTCGGCACACTTGCGCGTCAGGAAGATCATGAAGTCGCGCTCGTTCTGACTTCAAAGGATATAGCACGCAGCGTCGAAGAGCTGTCAGAGCGACTGGCCGGACACGACGCGGCGATAGATTTCTCTGTCGCGGGCGCGGTGCTGACGAACGTAGAAGCGTGTGCGCGTGCAGGCGTCCCGCTCGTTGAAGGCACGACCGGATGGCGAGAAGATGAGGAGCGTGCGCGCAAGCTAGTTGAGGAACACAACGGTGCGCTTGTTTACGGGGCAAACTTTTCCATCGGCGTCAATTTGTTCTATCGCATCATCTCGTATGCTGCCGGACTGTTTCGCGCGACAGAAATTTACGCCCCCTTCATCGAAGAAGCGCATCACTCGCGCAAACGCGATGCGCCATCGGGGACTGCGCTGCGTTTGCGCGACCTCGTGTCAGAGCATTTCGCGGCGGGTGAAATCTCCGTTGCCGCGACGCGCGCCGGTTATATTCCGGGCACGCATCGCGTCGGCTTCGACAGTGCTGCCGATCAAATTCTTCTCACGCACGAAGCGCGCTCGCGTGAAGGCTTCGCTGCCGGAGCGTTGCTGGCCGCGCGTTGGATTGTCGGGCGCAAAGGTGTCTATGAATTCTCGCAGGTGATAGATGATATTTTAAGTGATAAGTGATGAGTGATAAGTGATAAGACGAACGCTCTTTCTTATCACTTATCACGCATCACTTATCACTGCTCTTTCGGAAAGGATAAAGAAGAAGATGACGATGAACATTGAATGGATGCGTGGCTGCGCGACGGCGCTCGTCACGCCTTTTACGTCCGATGGCGCGGTTGACACGGAGCGTTTTCGCGCGCTCGTCGAAAGACAGATTGCGGGCGGCGTCCAGCTTCTGGTGCCGTGCGGCACGACGGGCGAGAGCGTGACGATGACGGAAGAGGAAGACCGCAAGGTTATCAAACTCACGGTCGAGACGGCGCGTGGGCGCGCGCGCGTGATCGCCGGAACGGGAAGCAACTCGACCGCCGCCACCGTCGAGTATTCAAGCGCCGCGCGCGACTTGGGCGCAGACGCCGTGCTGGTCGTCGCGCCCTACTACAACAAGCCGACGCAGGCCGGACTCTACGAACATTTTCGGACGATTGCCGAAGCTGTGAGCGATCTTCCGGTCATGTTGTATAACGTGCCGGGTCGCACTTCATCGAATATCGCGGCGGCGACCGTGCTCAAACTCGCGCGCGACTGTGAGAACATCGTCGCGGTGAAAGAAGCATCGGGCGACCTCGCACAGATCATGGCGATTTTGCGTGAGCGACCGGAGAATTTCCGCGTCCTGTCGGGCGATGATGCCGTGACGCTGCCGTTGATCGCGCTCGGCGCGGATGGCATCGTCTCAGTTGCTTCAAATGAGATTCCAGACCTGATGTCACAGATGACGAACCTTGCGCTCGATGGTGATTGGCAGCGTGCGCGTGAGTTGCACTATCGCTTGCTGCCATTGATGGAAGTGAACTTCATCGAGTCGAGTCCGGGGCCTGTGAAGGCGGCGATGGCGATGTTGGGGTTGATTGAAGAGAACTTCCGTCTCCCGCTCGTTCCCGTTCAGGAGCAGAGCCGACAGCGTGTGCGCGAAGTGCTCAGCGCACTTGGACTGATGAAGGGGAGCACACATGCTGCGTGAATGGATTGAGGAACTCATCGCGCAAGGTAAGACCAGGTTTACACTGAAAGACCGCGCTGTCTTCAACGATTTCAAGAAGGCGCTCAATCGTGGTTTGATTCGCGCGGCGGAGCGTGATGAGTCTGGCAAGTGGAATGTTAACTCGTGGGTGAAGAGCGGCATCTTGCTGGGCTTTCGCATGGGCGAGATAACGGACATGTCGCCGACAGACGCGAGCCTCGTCTTCTTCGATAAAGATACTTATCCGGTGCGCGCGACGAAGTTGGAAGAGCGCGTAAGAATCGTGCCGGGCGGCTCGAGCATCCGCGATGGCGTGTATCTCGCTCCGGGTGTCGTCTGTATGCCGCCTTGTTATGTCAACGTCGGAGCTTATGTTGATGAGGGAACGATGATTGACAGCCACGCGCTCGTCGGCTCATGCGCGCAAGTGGGCAAGCGCGTGCATCTCTCTGCTGCGGCGCAGGTGGGCGGCGTGCTTGAGCCTGTCGGCGCAGTGCCTGTGATTATCGAGGACGATGTGTTGGTCGGCGGCAACTGCGGTATTTATGAAGGGACGATTGTGAGAGCGGGCGCGGTGCTCGCGTCGGGCACGATCCTGACAGGCTCGACGCCTGTTTACGATCTGGTGCGCGAAGCGGTCTATCGTCGCACGGAAGATGCGCCGCTTGAGATTCCTGCGGGCGCGGTCGTTGTGCCGGGAGCACGCGCCGTCACAAGCGAGCGTGGACGCGAATGGGGACTCTCACTCTACGCGCCCGTCATCGTTAAGTATCGTGATGAGAAGACGAGCCGCGCTGTGCAGTTGGAGGACTACCTGCGTTGAGCGACTTTCAACCCGCGACGCGATTGCGTGGTATCGAGAAGAGTTTGATTCGACAGGTATTCGACCGCGCGCTTCCGGGCAGTATCAATCTAGGCTTGGGCGAGCCTGATCTTCCGACGCCGGAAGGTATCCGGCAGGCAGCCGTGCGCGCGATCCTTGAGGAACAGAACGGCTACACGATACACGCCGGACTGCCTGCATTGCGCGAGCGCGTTGTCTCTGATTATCCGTATCTCGAATCGAAGCCGGAGCGCGTCATCATCACAGCGGGTTCGCAGGAGGCTCTCTATCTTGTGTTGATGACTCTGGTAGATGAAGGTGATGAGGTGCTGTTGCCTGATCCGGGCTTCGTCGCTTATCCGACCATCGTGCGAATGGCTGGTGGTGTGCCTCGCTTCTACAGAATGCCAGCCGCGCGCGGATTTAGTTTCGATGCGGATGAGTTTCGGCGCGCTCTGACTCCGCGCACGAAGTTGGTCGTCTGCATCAGTCCTTCTAATCCGACGGGGCGCACGCTCTCGACAGAAGATTTGAGAGCGATGTCATCTGCGCTTGAAGGAACAAACGCCTACGTCATCAGCGATGAGATTTATCGAGAGCTTTATTACACGCCGCAGATGCCTGCGACGATCTCTGAATTTTACCGAGAGCGCACACTCGTCATCGGTGGTCTCTCGAAAGCAATGAGCATGACGGGCTGGCGTATCGGTTGGTTGTGTGGTGACGAGGCGGTGGTGCGAAGCGCGTTGGTGTTGCACGGATACGTCACGACGTGCGCTTCGACAGTCTCACAAAAGGCTTCACTTGCAGCGTGGACAAAGGAAGCTGAAGAGGCGCGTGCTGGTTTTAGAGAAAGGTTTCGCAAGCGGCGCGATTATTTGCTCACGCTCTTCGAGCGTGAGCTTAACTTGCAAGCCGTCGTGCCCGACGGCGCTTTTTATACGATGGTCAGAGTCGGCGCTCAAGTTAGCTCGATGATGGTCGCGGAAGAGATGTTGGAGCATGGTGTGATAACTGTTCCGGGCGTCGCGTTCGGCAGCGAGGGCGAAGGTTATCTGCGAGTTTCATTTTGCGCCGATGAAGACAAGCTCGCAGAAGGTGTCGCACGAATGAAAAGAGCATTGCAGAGTCTTTCAGAAAAGAGGAGAGAGCATTAATGGAACGGAAACTTCGCGTCGGCATTCTCGGTGCGACGGGCACGGTCGGGCAGCGATTCATACAGCTTCTTGCAGAGCACCCGCAATTTGAAGTGACGGCGCTCGCGGCTTCTGACCGTTCGCAGGGCAAATCTTATGCGGAGGCTTGCAAGTGGCGTCTGCCGGGCGACATGCCTGCGCGCGTGCGCTCTCTCACGGTTGAAGCGCCGCACCCGCCGCTTGAATGCGATCTGGTCTTTTCGAGTTTGCCGGGTGAGATGGCGCGCGAAGTGGAAGGTGATTTTGCGCGTGCTGGTTTTCCGGTCATCAGTAATTCATCTGCGTACCGGATGGATGAAGATGTCCCTCTCCTGATTCCCGAAATCAATCACGAGCATCTGAGCCTGCTGGACAAGCAGCGCAACGAGCGCGGCGGCTTCATCGTCACCAATCCGAACTGCTCGACTGTGATGCTGGCGCTGGCGCTTGCTCCGCTTCATGCGCGCTTCGGAGTCGAAGCGGTCGTGGCAACGACGATGCAGGCGCTCTCAGGCGCGGGCTATCCGGGCGTGGCCTCGCTGGATGTCAACGATAATGTGTTGCCTTTCATCGAGAGCGAAGAGGAGAAGATTGAGAGCGAGACGTTGAAGATACTGGGACGCTTCGATGGCTCGAAGGTTAAAGATGCGCCGATGTTGGTCAGCGCGCAGTGTCATCGCGTGAATGTGACGGACGGCCATCTGGCAGCCGTGCGCGTGAAGCTGTCGAAGGCTGCGGAACTGATGGAGCTTCGTGACGCCTTCGTTTCTTTCACCTCGTTGCCGCAGGAGTTGCGTTTACATTCAGCGCCGGAGCGGCCCATCATCTTGCGGGATGAAGCGGATCGCCCGCAGCCGCGTCTTGATAGAGATGCTGGACGAGGGATGAGCATCACGATTGGGCGAGTTAAAGAGGATGCCGTGATGGACTATCGCTTCGTCGCACTCAGCCACAACACGATTCGCGGCGCGGCGGGCGCAGCCATCCTCAACGCAGAGCTTTTGCTGGCAACGGGGCGATTGAACTCCAAGTGATAGATTCAGCCTGAAGTAGTCTCCAACGGACTGTTGGAGACAAATTTACAGCGAGAAAAGTAGAATTTGCCCTCAGTGCTACTCGTGACGCTGGCAGAGGGTTAAGGAACCCACAGCTTCTTCAGTCCGTCCAAATCCCCATTGAACTGATCGCGGTCTATTGGGCCAGCAATGCCATCTACAGTGTGTGGTTGAGGGCCAAGACCATCTCCCGTGTATTGCCAGAGAGTCCAAGTCGGCCACGTTGCCGGAATCCCGTGCGGCGCATGGCTGTAACCTGCCCACCAAAGAGGGCATTGAGGCAAGTCAGGAATGTGCCCGGCCATTGCCAATCCCGTGTAAAGCAACGGATACCGACCGTGCGCGGTATTGATCGCCTCAACAAACTGTGATGCCTGCTGCGTCGTCATATCCGGGCCAAGGCGATGTGATCCCGCGACGTTCGGCTCGTAGTCGAGCGCGAGCAAGGTCTGGGCGTCTGGTTGAGCTACCGCCAAAAAGTGCGCCGCCTGGGCGGCAGCCGTAGCGTCGCCCACGCCCCAATGATACGCACCCCACAGAAGTCCTGCGGCGAGTGCTCTGGGCTTTCGCTCGGCGTAACGGTTATCAACAAAGCTCGTTCCTGCCGTGGCCTTATGAATTACTCCCACAATGCCAGCCGCAGCGACCGCATTGAAGTCTACATTAGCTTGATGGTGCGAGATGTCGATTACAACATTTAGCATAGCATTTACCCTTTCCGATGTTCACGAAATCTGAGGCGCGCCGGATAATGGCTGGCTTGCGTGATTCGGATTATGCACTATCGTTAGGCTTCATGCAAATAAAAAAGCAAGGCAGGGTAAAGCCACCCGCCATTGTCATCTCTCTATGGTTTTATGGGAATGGCAGCCTAATCGTAATAGGCGGATGGCGTGCCTCATCTTCACTGCTTGATCGGGGCTGACCGCGGCATTTGGAAGTTCGTGGTTGTCAGAGCGAGATACCCAAAAGTAGGAGGTCTGCCCAAAAGTCGTTTGATGATACCCTCGAAAGGTGACTTATTAGGCGAAGCCACCGCTCATGTCTTTCTTAGTGGCGAAGAAGTCTTAGCTAGCTCAGTACGACTTTTGTGACGCCTTCACCTACTTCTTGGGAAATCAATACTTCTCGTGTCAGGCCATCCTGACTGTCAAACTACTTTTCGGGCAGAAACTTTATGTCGGGCAACGCCACTGGGAAATGCTCCGTTTATCAGCGAAATCCTTAGGTTTATCGAATAATACTCTTATCTTTGAGGACTTTGATGATTAGCTCTGCGGTTTTCTGAAGCGGAAGCAAGCTCGTGTTAATTGAGAGATGATAATTTTCGGCGCAAGCCCAGTCCTTGCCGGTCATCTCGAAGATGTAACGCTTCCGCATCTCGTCGGACTCTAAGATCATCTCGCGCGCCTCTGCTTCGCTTCGGGGATGATAAACCTCCAGCACGCGCTTGACGCGAAAGCTCAAGGGCGCGTGACAGAAGATGTTGAGCTTGCCGCGATGACGCGGCAGCACGTGACAGCCGCCCCAGCCGACGATGACGCAATCGTTCTTCACGGCGATCTTCCTCAGTATCTCTGTCTGTTTCTCGAAAAGTTGTTTGTCGGAGAAGTTGCGTAGCGGAGGCGGCGCGTAGTGCGTTTCGGGTGGGCCAAGCGTGAGGCCGCTCAAAATTCTTTCCCAGAAAGAGGAGACTCTTTCGGCGCGTGCGGCAACCGTCTCTTCATCACAACCAAACTCTTCGGCAGCGAGACGCAAGACCTCTCTGTCAACATACTTGACGCCGAGCTGCGTGGCGATCAGTTGGCCGACGTAAGAGCCGCCGCTTCCCATCTGTCGCGCGATAGTGATTGTCGCTTTCAAGGCCGGACGCTCCTTTCTCTCAAATTAAAATGGTGAGAGTTACCATTATCATAAAATAGGCGCGCGAAATCTATGCGAAGGCGTGCCGATGTGGATGTGCGGGCCGGTGGCCGAACCCGCTATCGCGTGATGAAAAGCGGAGAAGGGAATTCCGTTGCTTCTGAGGAATGCCATCAGCGCCTGTCCTTCGACGCTCTCGGGATTGACGCCGACATCCATCGCATTGCGATGATCCAAACCCCAGCGATCATGTAGTGCCGACTGACCGAACGCGCTGACGGGCAATTGCCTGCCGAATCTTTGCTGGAAAAAGCTCTGCACCTTCCATGCTTCGGAGAGCGACCACGCACCCGCGCCACTATAGCGGATGAATGATGTGGTTGTGACTAATTTACCGGGCGCGAGTGGAGGCGCTTTCGCCATCTGCTCAATGGCCTCAGATTCGACGAGCGTTTCCGCAACCCGCTCATCAGCCACGCGCATCTGTCGTTGAGCTTCGGCGATCTTCGCTTTGGCTTCTGCCACTTTGCCCTCGCCCTCTTCAAGATTGTGTTTGGAGAGCAGCCCTTCGGCGTAAAGTTCTTTCAACTGTACCAGCTTGTCTTCTGCATTTTTCTGTTCTTTCTCATAGATTGCGATCAGTTGCTGAAGACTCTTCTTGTATTCTTCCGTGAGCCTGGAAAATTCCGCTCTGGTTTTGGCGAGTTCATCGGCGGCCTCAGTTTGCTTGCTCTGTGTTTGATGAACCGTCTGCTTTTTCCTGCTTTGGGCGCGGATGCAAACTTCTGTTGTCGTGAAGATGAGCGCGAGCATGATAATTAAGTTCACCAGAACGCGCCTGCACGCCTCGTTATAGAAAGATAACGGACGAAGCATCAACCATTCTTTTTTAGGAAAGCTATCTGCCATTTCTCTAGTGCACTGCCACAGGCCCTTTGCGCGCTCTGACTCGCTTGAAGAGAAGTGTGGCAGGAACACAGAGCACGCATAGAAAGGCCAGCAAGCGGAAGTTATCAATATACGACATGACCATCGCCTGCTTCGCTGCTATGCCGTAAATCGAGCCGTAGGCTTGTTGTGCCGAGACGACCGCGCCGGACTGCGCGGCCATGCCATGTTGTATCTGTTGGAATCTCTGTTGGAATGCTGGATCGTAAGGCGTCAGATGCGACATGAGCAATGCCTGATGCGTTTGCGCTCCGCGCGCGAGGAAGGTGGTCACCGCAGCGATGCCGATGCTGCCGCCGGTGTTGCGCATCAGGTTGAAGACGCCGGAAGCGTTGCCCATCTGCTCGTTGGCGAGTGTGCCCATCGCGGTGGTCGTCAACGGCACGAAGACGAATCCCATCGCCAGACCGCTGATGATACTCGGCCAGACGATGCTGCCCATCGAAATCTGTAGATTGATGTCGCTGAATAAATATGTCGAGAAGGCGAGCACGCTGAAGCCGAACATGATGAGATAACGGCTGTCTATCTTGCCGATGAGTCGGCCAATAATAATCATCGAGATAATGGAGCCAATGCCGCGCGGACTGACGGCCATTCCGCTCTGCACCGCCGGATAACCCATCAGCGTCTGTAGGAAGAGAGGCAGGAGCGCAATCGTCGCGTAAAGCACGATGCCCATGATCGTCATCAACATCGTCCCGACGGCGAAGTTGCGATTGCCTAAAATACGCAGGTTGACAATCGGCTCCGAACTGCGTAGCTCCCAGATCACGAACGCGATGATCGTCACGACCGCCAAGGCCGTTGTCAGTGTGATGAACGAAGATGAGAACCAATCCTCTTCCTGTCCTTTGTCTAAAACGAGTTGGAGCGCCGCGAGTCCGAGAGCCATCAGGCCGAAGCCGATGTAATCAATGCGACCCGGCCTCTGATTCTTGATGTACGGCGGGTCTTCGATGAAAGTGTTCGCCATAAAGATGGCGAGGATGCCGATAGGCACGTTGATGTAAAAAATCCAGCGCCAAGAATAATTGTCCGTAATCCAACCGCCGAGCGTCGGGCCAATAATCGGTGCGACGACGATGCCCATGCCGAAGACGGCCATCGCCGAGCCACGCTTCTCAGGCGGAAAGCTCTCTAAGAGAACCGACTGCGCAATCGGCTGCAACGCTCCGCCGCCCGCGCCTTGCAGGATGCGCGCGAAGATCAACATGCCGAGACTCGCCGCCGCGCCGCACAACGCAGAGGAGAGCGTGAAGATGATGATGCAGGTAATCAGGAAACGCTTCCGACCGAAGTAACGACTGAGCCAGTTGGTCGCCGGAAGGATGATCGCGTTCGAGACCAGATAACTCGTCAGCACCCAGGTTGATTCTTCCGGCGTCGCAGAGAGATTGCCCGCGATGTGTGGCAGCGCGACGTTGGCAACAGAGGTGTCGAGCACCTCCATGAAGGTAGCGAGCATCACCGCCGCCGCGATCAGCCACGGATTGAAACTCGGCGTCCATTCCTTCTGAGCCGGTGGCTTGACGACAGCGCCCACGAGTTTTCGTCCCGGAGCTTTCGTCAAATCCGATGGTGCAGTAGTGCTGCTCATTTCACCTGCACCTCTGGCTCGACGGACATCCCCGGCGCGAGCATGTGTTGCGGATCAGGCTGCTCGTCGAAAACGATCTTGACGGGAACACGCTGCACAACCTTGACGTAATTGCCCGCCGCATTCTCCGGTGGTAACAGGCTGAAGCGCGCGCCCGTTCCGGCCTGAATGCTGTCCACGTGCGCTTTGAAAACTTTATCGGGATAGGCATCAACCTTGATTTCAACAGGCTGTCCCGTTTTCAATTGACCAAGCTGGCTCTCTTTGAAGTTGGCCGTGACCCAGACCTCTCCCGGCACGACCGCCATCAACGGTTGACCGACTTGAACGAGCACTCCTTCTTCAATCGCCTTGCGCGTCACACGACCCGCTTCGGGCGCGTAAATCTTCGTGTAGGAGAGTTCGAGCTTGGCCTGCTCGACGGCGGCGCGTAGTTGCTCGATGGACGCGCCCGCTGTCTCTGCTTGAGCCTGACTGACGGCGACCTGTTGGGGCGCGGTGTTGGCTTGCGCCACGCGCCCCAACGCTTCGTTGACTCCTGCCTGCGCGCCGCCGATCTGTGTCTGTGCGCGACGCGCGTTCTCGGCGGCGGTGGTTTCGGCGGCGCGTGCTTCGCTGACCTGCGCTTCGGCGGCGGCGACTCTTCCGCGTGCGGCTTCGACTTGAGCGTTTGCAGTGTGCGCTGTGGCGATGGCCTGATCGAGTTGCTGGCGTGAAATCTCGTCTTTCGAGAAGAGCGTTTGATAGCGCTCGACATCCGCGTTGGCGCGCGTCGCTTCGGCTTCGGCAGCCGCGACCTGCGATTGCGCCTGCGCGACGTTTGCCTGCGCCGTTGTCACGCCTGCGCCCGCCTGATTGATGCGGCTGCGTTCGGCTGCGGCTGCGGCTCTCGACGACGCGACACCTGAGCGCGCCTGCTGCACTGTCGCCGTTGCCTGCTGCATACTCGCTCGCGTGTTGGCGCGCGTCAGTTCCACACCCGTGCGCGCTTCCCGCAAACGCGCCAGTCCTGCGTCCAAAGCGGCCTGCGCCTGCTCCAGCCGCGTCTCGTAATCGCTGGGGTCTATCTCAACCAGCAGATCATCCTTTTTCACTTCCTGATTATCCGCGACATAAACCTTTTTCACGTAGCCGGAGACCTTCGGGCTGAGTTGAATGATGTGGCCGTCAATAAAGGCATCGTCTGTAGATTCGTGCGAGCGCGCGTAGAGCCAGTAACGGATGACGAAGATCGCGGCGACGATAAGCACGATGGCAGCGATGACGAGAAACGCCGGACGTTTATAAAGCGGTCTCTTTCTAATCTGCCTTTCCGTCTCAACGTGCACGCCGTCGGTATCAACAACTTCATCTTCGGTTTCATTCTCGCCAGTTGCTTCTACGACAGGTGTCGGGCCTGCGGCTTCCGCCTGCGCTTCGCGTTCGCGCTGATCTTTGTCTGCTGTCTGGTCTAAACCTTCCGCCATGATTATCTCTCCACCTACCAATTGCGGATTGCGGAATGCGGAGTGATGAAAGAGAGAAGGCAGAAGGCACAGGGCAGTCGGCAAACAAGGCTAAGAGCTTTCGCTGTGGTTGCCTTCCGCTTTCTGCCTTCTGTTCTTCTCAATCCGCATTCCGCAATTCCGATAATTCCTATCAAACTTCACCAACGAAAACTTTCGGCGCGTCCAAGCGCGGCGGCCAGGTTCAGACGCGCGGCGTTGTATTGCGCAAGGGCAGCGATCTGCGCATCGCGCGCGTCCGAGAGCGAGGTCTGCGCGTTGACGACTTCGAGGTTGTCTGCCACGCCCGCGCGGAAACGGTCGCGCGACATCTCCAACTCGCGCTCTGCTAATTGCACGCTCTCGTCAGCCGCGCGCACCTGCGCCGCAGCCGTCCGCAATGTGGAAAGCGCCAGACGGACATCCGCTTCAACCTGCCCGCGCACGTTGCCGAGTTCTAATTCAGCCTGACGTTGGCGGCTCGTGGCAACAGAAAGTCGCCCGCGCGTCAAACCGCCATTAAAGATCGGCACGTTGAGTTGAATCGCGGCGCGGCGTGTGGGCAGGTCTGTGTTGGTCGGCGTGATGCCGCTGACGCCGTAATCGCCGACGAACTCTATGGATGGCAGATACTCATCGCGCACGGCCTTGCGTTCGAGATCGGTTGTTCTGAGCTGCTCTTCCGCGATCCGAATTTCGCGGCGACTCTGCCCGGCCTGTGTGACGAGCGTGTCAACGGCAGGCAGAGGCTCGTCTGTAAATCGCAACTGGTCTGTCAATGTCAAAGGACTTTCGAGCGGGACGCCGATGATGCGCTGCAAGTTGATTCGCGCCTGCTCTGAATTTGTTTGAGCCTGAGCCAGACGCACCTGTTCCTGCGCGAGCCGGACTTGCGCGCGTGTGACATCAACTCCGGTTGCCACGCCCGCGTTGCGCTGATCCTGCGCGAGCTTGAGCAATGCTTGCGCCAGTTCGACGTTGGCTTGCGCGGCTGCGACTGCGCGATCCGCGCGCAACACTTCGAGATAGTTAAGCGCCGTGAAGCTGGCGACCTGCTCGCGCGCGAGTTCCTCCTGCAATTCGGCGACGCGCACTCCGGCACGTCCGGCCTGGTAATTCCGTATCGCGCTCAAGTTGAAGATCGTTTGCACGAGGCGCGCGCGGGCGTCGAAGTTGTTGAAGGGGCCGATGAAGGTCGAAGTGATGCCGGGGAAAATTCCGGGTTGAAAACCGAGCGCGGCAATGTTCTGCGTCAGGTTCGCCTGATAAGCCGTGCCGCTGATGTTTGGCAAGAGACCGGAGAGCGACTCTTGTTTGATGCCTTCGGCCTCGCGGCGACGCTCGCGCGCCAGGAGCGTCGCCAGATTATTCTGAACCGCAAGTTGAATCGCCTGCTCAAGACTGAGCGTGGTTGGCGCGGGCGTAACTTTCGCCGCGCCGGGAATCTGTTGCGGGCCTCCTGTGAGAACGCTCGATGCTCCAAGGCGTGTGGAAGGCGGCGCTCCGATTTGACCGCTCGGCCCGGCTGCGCTCGGCTGACTTCCCGGAACATTCGTCCTTCCGGTTTGCACGCCAGCGCTTCCGCCGCTACTCGTTCCGCTCGCGTTCGGACTGGAAGCACTGCCCGGTCCTGAACTCTGTCCAGTACCGCTCTGACCAGTTCCGTTAGTCTGCTGCGCGACGACCGCAAGGGCACTGATGAGCGTGAAAATAATTATCCGTCCAAGGCCACGAAAATTCACAATAGAAACCTCGCTTGTCCCTTCCCCTCCGACAACTCAGGCCAGCTTCTTCTCAGGCTGCCCGCGCAACGCTCGTTGAGTGCTGTGGCGGAGTTTCAGCAGGAGCTTGCTCAAGAGTTCTTTGTCCTTGTTGCTGACGCTCTTGAGCATCTCGCGCACTCTGGCATAGTGGCCCGGCAGGATTGATTCCAGCAGCTTCTCGCCAGCCTTCGTCAAGCGCACCAGACGCACGCGGCGGTCTCTCTCGTCCTGTGTGCGCTTGACCAACCTTCGGCGCGCGAGACAATCAACGAGACCCGTGACGTTGGCACGGCTGACCAGCAAAAGCTCTCCAAGCTCGTGCATCGGGCAACCTTCATCCTCGCCCCGGCTCAAAATCATCAGTACGTTGAAAGCTCCCAATGAGAGTCCGTGCGACTCGATCCGGCGCGAGAGATGAGAGTAGATCACGTCATACGTGTAGGCCAGATTGACGAGCAACTCGACCGAAGGCCAGTGGAATTCCGCATACCGGCCTCGATGATGGTGCATCCGTTTGAGATAGTGATGCTCACGTTTATCCGTCTCTGGATTCACTTCCAATGCTGATTCCTTCACACAAAGATTGAGGAGCATAGTTAATAAGCTAATTGTCAACCCCTTAACTAATTTGTTTCTTTTTCGTCAAACCTCGCAGAAAGAGCGCCTCAAGGTCTTCATTGAAGAGAGCCGGAGAGACAAAAACGGCTGCCACGAATGACAGCCGTTTGCTGAGGAGATAGCTTAATGTGGCAGGCTCTCAGAAGCTAAATCTGAGAGAAGCGACGATGCGCCGGTTGCCCGCTGCCGCGTTGCCACCACTCGGTCCGAAACCAAATCCACCCGCCGACGAGAGCGATTGGCCGAAGAGTTGCGAACTGAGATTGCCGACAGGATTGCTGGCATTGACTCTGTTAAAGAGATTCTCGCCACGCAGCGTGAAGGTTAAATTATAACGGCTATCCGACGAAGCGCCGCCGCCAAATCCGCCGCGCTCACCTCCGCCGCCACCACCGAAGCCGCCACCGCCACGACCGCCGCCGGGGCCTCCACGATCACCGCCTGCACCTGCTCCTCCGCGCCCGCCGCCATTCTGTTGTGGCGTTGAGCCAGCAGCCACATCGCCACGCTTGCCGCCGAAGCCGAACGTCCGGCTCATGCTCAGGTTCACGGTGAAGAAGGCCGGGCCAATGCCGTAGTTGCGCGGGATGAGCTGTGCGCCCGGTTGTGGGTTGATGTCAAAACTGCCGTAAGGCGTCACTCTCAAATTTTGCGGGAGCGTCGCGGATGTCGCAAAGGCGGGGCGCTCTGTAAACAGAGAGTCGCCGTTAAGGTCACGACCGAGCGTGATATTGAAGGGCTGGCCTGACGAGGCGATGATGAAAGGATTGAAGCGCAAGCCCCAGGGCGCGTTGATCGTTCCAGTAACGATGAAACGATGACGAACGCCGAGTTGGCCGCCTGCGCGTCCGTACTCATTGCTCAGGTCATACTGGTTTGACGGGAACGTGCCCGCTCCCTCCGTATCGCTCTTGGCATCGTTGAAAATATATTGCAGGAAGAGCGAGAAGCGACGGTTGAGCCGGTTGCGGAGGCCGAAGAGCAGTTGATTCTGATTGAGCCGCCCGCTCGATTCATACTCGTAGATGTTGCCCACGTTTCCGAAAGGACGCACACCACTGTTCGCCACGCCGGGCACGAAAGTTCCGGGCAACGGCGCGTTGACGTTGCGCGCGCGCAGCAGATGAAGCGCACGCGAATTGATGTAGGTTGCGGTGAATGTCCAGTTGCCGGGAATCTGCCGCTCAAGGCTGATGGACGATTGAACGGTGTAGGGAGCTTGCAGATCGTTAGCCAGACGATAGGTGGTCTGCGGCAGCGCAGTCAGACTTGCCGCCGTCGGGACGTTGGTGACGCCGTTGAGTGTGAAACGCGCGAGACCTAAGACTGTCGGGTCGGTGATGAGAAACTGTTGCTGGTTGATCCCGTTGAAGCGGTCAGCCGTGAGGCTGAGGCTTTCGCTGATGCGGTCGTAGAAGATACCGAAGCCGCCGCGAATCACCGTCGTGGCCTGACCTTTGCTGTCCTTAAGCGGAGACCAGGCGAACGACAGGCGCGGCGCGAAATTCAGATTGCTGCTGATGTTCGTCTGGTTTTCATAGCGCAAGCCCAGACTCAGCGTCAGGTCTGGACGCACGCGCCAGTCGTCCTGCACGAAGGCGCCGAAGTCAACCTGGCTGATGTTGATGAGCGGGTTGCCGCCCGCGATGGTGAATTGAGTGGGGCCGCCGCCGAGCGCACTGATCTGCGCGGGGCTAAGTCCCTGCTGTTGGAAAAGGAGCGTGCGGCGATAGCGTTCGATACTCGTGATCGGAATGAGCACGGGCTGTCCGGCATTGAGCACCACTTGATTGTTCGCATCAAGCTGAGGCGCAAAACCGCCTGCGAAGGTGAACGTGCCTCCGAAGTTATTCGGTGAATCATTCGTGAGCGAAACGCCGCGCACACGCACGCCGAATTTCAAAGCATGAAGACCGAGCGCCCATGAAGTGTTGTTCGATAGCTCCCAGCGATTCTCGCGTGAGAAAGCGAGTCCGATTTGCGAGCCGCCGCCTGTGAAGGCTTCTTGCACGTTGATTGTCGGAATCGAGTTATCGCCGTTTTGCGTGTTGTTATTGTGGATGAACTGAAAGCGCGTCTCGTTGACGATCTTCGGAGTCAAGATAGCCGTCTCCGTCAGTTGAACGGTATGCTGCGTCGAAGCCGTGTTGAAGGCGCGCGACAACAGATCGAAACCTCTGAGACCAGCGTTCTCGTTGGAACTGCGAGCGTAAGTGTAGCGCGCAACGAGCGTGTTGCTCTTATTCAACTGGTAATCAATACGCGGGCTGAAGGTCGTGCGCGTATTGGGTGTCAGCACCGCCAGATTGAACGGCGTGATGTTGAGCGACGGGTCGAGAATAGTCGCGTTGATGATGGCATTATCCTCAACCGCGCGGCGCTCGAAATCGAGGAAGAACGAAGCCTTCTTCTTAATAATCGGGCCGCCGAGTTCGACGCCGTATTGACGCGATTGAAACGACGCGCGGTTCGGCGTAAACGGATTGCGCGAGTTCATGCTCTCGTCGTTGAAACTGAGCGATGCCTGCCCGCGCAGTTTGTCCGTGCCGGGCTTGGTCAGAATCTCTATGCGACCGAAGCCGAGCCGGTCGTATTCGGCGGAGAAAGGATTCGAGTTGATGCGAATCTCGCGGATCGAATCGCGTGGAGGAAGCCGCCCGCCCGTGAAGCCGTCAATGAAGATTTGTCCACCATTCGGCCCGGCAGACGGGCCAGCCAGAGCTTGCAGCGCATCGGCTAACTCATCCGGGTCTTCCGGCAGAGACTCAATGTCCGTGCCGCGCAGGACAATCGCGCCCGCGTTATTCTCCGGGTCTGTGCTGACGGGCGGCTCGCTGGCAACCGTCACCTCAGTTTTCTCAATCGTGACGTTGAGCGTGATGTCCAGAGACTGGCTGCGTGCCGCAGTAACCTCGACGCTCGTCTTCTCAAAGGGAGCGAAGCCGGTGGCTTGCGCGCGGACGGTGTATGTGCCGGGAGCGAGTCCGTTGATAGCATACGTGCCGTCATCACTCGTCGTGGCAGTCTTCGCTGCGCCGCTCGCGTCAACTGCCGAGACGGTCGCGCCAATAATGATGCCGCCGAATTGATCTGCGGTGCGACCGCGCAACGTGCCGTTAGCACCCTGCTGCGCAAATGCGACTGTGGAAACCAGAACTAATGTGAGCGCCAAGATCACGCTCTGCTTTATCAATCGTAACCATGAATACATCTGTCATTCTCTCCGTGAACAATATCAGTCAATCTATTATGGCAAGCCGATGCCGATGTCGAGCGCGCCGCTCGGAAGTCCGAGAGATGCGCCTTGCGCGCCTCTCCCGGCACGTTGTCCTGCGGCAGCATTTTGCAGCAGTGCGTCAAGGCCGGTGACGAGCGCGATGGCTGTCGCGCGGGTCGGGTCTACGCCGACCGTGCTTGAGACGATGACCAGCGCGCCGGGCTTCAAATCAGCGACCGTAACGGCGGGCATTCTCTCCAACATATCCTGCATGTCCGGCGCGCCTCCCATGCGTCTCTGACCGCCGCCCGTTTGATCGCCGCCCGCTCCATCCGGGCGACGACGAGCACCGCCTTCGCCTTGTGGTCGTTGCTGCGTACCGGCAGCATTGCCTTGCGCGTTGCCCTGCGCATTGCCCTGTGCGTCGCCAGTGCCCTGGCCGCGCATCGCCATTCTCTGCGCCAACTCAGCCGCATTGCGGAGGGTTGAATCTTTGCTGATGACGACGGTCAACGTCTGCCCGCTCGTCATATCTTTGACCTTGATCTCGTTGGCTTGCGGGTCAGTGCTGACGACCGTGCCGCGAATCGAGCGGAACGAGCCGGTGACGACCTCTTCGGGAGTGAAATGTGTTCCATCTTCACTCTTGTTGCCTTTCGCGCGAAGCTGATCGCCGACCTTGATTTCACCGAAGGAACTCGTTTTAGCGTCGCTGAATTTGACAGAGTCTGGAGCGTAGCGGCGAAACTTCACGTTGCCTGTGCCCGCCGCGATAGTGATTGGTTGCGCGCCCATGAATGAGCGCACCTGAAGTGTGATCTCTTTGGTGTCTGGATTAACCGCCGAGACCGTGCCGACGATGCCGCGCCTGCGCCACTCTTCGCGCTCACGATCATTCTTCTCGGCGATGTCAGCCTTCGCCATCACGATCAATTGCCGCGTCGTGATAATTTTTTGATCGGCAGTCAAAGTGCCGCGCGCATAGATGCGGTCGCCGATGCGGATGTCGGCGAGCGCAATCGTGGAAGCGCCGTCAAGATTCGTCGCGCCGGGTCGCGTCCGTAGATAAGCAGACTTATCATCAAGCGCAACTACGACAGACGCGCCAGCATCCGTCTTCACCGTGACCTGCTTCGCCGTCGCATCAATGGCCGTGACTTCGCCGATGACACGATTGGCGGTGACGCCTGTGCTCGGCTTCGTCGAAGCAGCGCCCTGTGTTGTTTGTGCAGACGCCTGCGCTCCGAGCGCGAGCGCGCACAGAGTCAACGCCAGAATCAAGGAAATCTTTTTCATCTCTTCACACCCTCAGAATAATTATGAGTTTTGAATTCCCGCTTTTAACTCAAAACTCAAAACTCAAAACTCAAAACTATTATTTGTCGTCCCGGTCATGTTTCGCATCTATCTCGGCAACTTTAGCGTCGAACTTCTGTTGCTGCTCCGGCGTCAGCAACGCGCGTATCTTGGTGCGCGCCGTCTGTCGCACGGTGTCGTAGCGCGGGCGCACTTCAGCACGCAGCGCGCGATAGTCATTGCGCGTTTGATCGAGGATCGAGCGAATCTGCGTCACCTGTTGATCACTCAAGCTGAGGTCGCTCTTCATGTGCTCAATCACTTCTTCGCCGTGCCGCGCGCCACGATTCTCTTGACGTGCGTTGCCGCTCGCTCGCAGACGATACACACTGTCAAGTAGCACGCCGGTCGCAGCGCCGAGGACGAACACGCCCACGATCACCAGCCAGATTTTGAGTCGAGTATTACCGCGCGGCGTCATTTTGAAGCTCCCTGTTCATCCGTACCCAAAACCGTCGCCAGCACTTCATCTGTGGAGAGCGGTTGACTGTCGGCGAAAACTACCTGTTCAACTCCCACGTCGCGCGCGTCCAAAAGCGCCTCATCACTAAAGCCGCTCGAACTACGCGCGCTCTGGCCTGCGGACAGGAACAGAATTAAAGCGAAGACGGCGACCAGCGCCATCGCGGGCACTGTGCGCCAGACGACTGAGAGCATCGTCAGCCAACTCTCACCTGCTTCGCGCCGCTCGCGCTCTTGCCTGATCCGCGAGCGCACGCGCGTGTAAAGATAAGGCGACGAAGAGGCATCTTTTGCCACCGCCTCATTCGCCGCCGAGACGCGAACCATTTCGCGTCCAAGCCTGTCAATCTGTTCATTTAATCTGCGATCTTTATTTCTTTTGAGCATAGTCTTTCATCTGCTCCCCTGCCGCCGGTTTCACTGACGACCTTTCATCACTAAAAACGCGCGTCTGCGCCGGACGGTTACAGGAATCTCTGCAAGACGCGGCGCAAACTCACGCGAGCACGATGCGCGCGCACTTTGACTTTGGAGGTTGACCAATTGATTGATTTGGCGATTTCGGCAACAGACAAGCCCTCGACATCCATCATCACGAGAACCATCCGGTCTTCCACGCTGAGGCGCGCGAGCAACTTGCCGGCGAGGTCGCGCGCGATAGTGGCGACCTCTATATCGTGACCCGCTCCAACGTCCCGCACCTGCTCTTTCAACCACGCGGCCTCTTCATCGGAGACGTTGCTCAACGAACTTTCGGGACGACGCTTGAGCCGCCGCAGTTCGTCGTAGCAGGAGTTGAAGGCGATGCGCGCGAGCCACGCGGCAAAGGAAGATTCCTGCTGGTTGGAGAAAGCGTCGAGGGCGAAGTAGGCTTTGGTGAAACTCTCCTGCACGACCTCTTCGATCTGTTCGCGCTGGCGAAAGAAACGGCTGGCGATGAGCGAGACGCGCCGCCGGTGACGGAGAAAGAGTTCCTCGAATGCCGACTCGTCACCGGCACGGACGCTCTTAACAAGCTCAACGTCCGACGGCTCGGTCGTTGAAGGCTCTGCTGATTGTCGGCTCGCCGGGTCGGAGTTATCTGCCATCACGTCTCTGGATTATTAACCGCCCGCGTGCCTCTTGTCTTCCTCAGGAGCGTCAACTCAAAAACTATTTTCCTCTTGAGAGCAAAAGAAAGCGGCAGCCCTTTTGTTGGAGAGCTGCCTGCTCATGAGCGGCCTATCCAGACAATCAGCGCGCTCGTCGTAAGAAACAGGGGAGAGTCTGACTTCTCAAAAGACGTGCGCGCTGATGGCTCTGAAGAGGCGTGGCCGTCGGCCACGCCTCTTCAGAGTAATGATGTGGATTTAGTTCTGTCCCGGATTGCTTTTCTGGCGCGTGCGAAACTCCTGACGCTTCTGTTCGCGCTGCTGGCGTTCAGTGGCGAGTTGCGCTTTCTGATCCGCCGTCAGCACGTTGTACATCTCGTACATCATGTGTGCGCGTGCCACTTCCATCTCGACCTGTGCGTTGGCTCTGGCCTGTGCCGCCGCGCGCACGGCTGCTTCGTCGAACGTGCCGCCGGTGAAGAGGCTGGATTCGCCGCCGCGTTGACCGCGTTCATTCTGGCGCGCGGCCTTGAAGGTCTGCTCATAGCGAGCGCGAATCTGCTGCATCTGCTGCTTCTGCGCGTCTGTCAGGTTGAGTTTCTCGAAAGGACCAGCGCCCTCAGAGTTGCCGTCTCTGCCAGCGCGTCCCTGTCCATCGCCGCGTTGCCATCCGCGATCACCGCCGCGTCCCTGTCCCGGAGCGGTTGGCTGTTGCGCGAAGCCGACGATTCCGGCCAGCAGTAAAGCTCCGGCCAGCGCCAGTCCACTGATAATTTTACTCGAACGAGTTGCTTGCATTTATCTTATCTCCCATTACTGAATTTATCTGAGCAGCATCGGACACGCGAGGGGGAGCATAACGATTCAATGCCGCCGTTCAGTATGCAAGACGAGCCGGAGGAGCGTGCGGTTACAGAATTCTTTCAAACGATGAATGATGAATGATGAACGATGAACTGAAGAGCAGAAGCCAGGAGTCAGGAGTCAGAAGCCAGAAGCCAGAAGAAAAGAAAGACAAAATCTGTCGAAGTGGTTTCCGCCTTAGTATTCTGGATTCTGAATTCTGGATTCTGACTCCTGCTTTACTTCATTTCGTCCCGTTGTTCTTCTTTGTGCGCTTCGGCGAATTGTACTCAATCTTTTTCTTACGCTTGACCGACTGCACCTGATCCGAGTTCGGGCCGTACTGCGCCGTCACCTGATCCTTCGCTCCCAACGCCATGTTATGAAACTGCCACTGCTTGGCAACCAGTATGTCGCGCGCAGCAGCAGCGGCTCCGTCAGCCTGCACGGATGCGTGGTGTGCCTCTTCGAGTTCATCGTGCGCCGTGTCAAGCGCCGCCTGTGAGTAAGCAGGATTCGCGGGCGCGTAATCCTTCATACCCTTGACCGCCGCATACACCTCTTCATCTTGGGTGAGCACGGAGGGATTCAATCGTCTGGTTTCGTCTTTTGCCATTGGTTGCGTTCTCCTTTTGGGGATGTGGAAGTTAATGGAACGATAATGCCGAAAGAACGCCCTTGCGGATAACAAACCCCGTGAGAACGGGCGCATTCTATACCCGTGCCACACTTCATGCAACAACAAAATTCGGCGACCCTGATGCACTCACCACGATAGATGCCCCGTCAGGGGCAACGGAAATTAGCCGGTGGTGCAGCCACCGGAACATGAGCGTCTCTCACCAGCCCAGCCCCGCGAGGGGCGGCGGAATCTCCGGCGTCCCTGCCGGGACTCAACAATCAACATTCACGCCTTTTCCGGTGGCTGCACCACCGGCTAATATCCTGCCATCCCTCCGGGATGACTTGATTAACCGGCAACTCAGGTTAAATCATTGAAAATCTGCATTTACGGCGATGACAGCGCCCTCGCCAGCCTGATAATCACGCCTGACTCCAACGCAATCACGCTTGATTCCAATGCAATCAGACGAAACTCCAACGCAATCAGGCAAAACTCCAACGCAATCAGCCGTGACTCCGATGCAATCAAGCGTGATTCTAACGGAGTCAGCCGTGATTCCAATGCAATCAGCTGTGATTCCATTGGAGTTTCATCTGACTCCAACGCAATCACGCCTGACTCTAAAGGAATTTCTCCTGCTTGCGTTACAAGCAAGCCATCTTCCATTGGAAGCACGCCAACTTCCAACGCAATCTTAGCCGCTTACATTTAAATGGATGCTATTGCGTCTGCTTCTATACGTGTTCTCATGAGCATCACGCCACCTTATGAGAGCAGCTTGTATTTAACCAATAGAGATGCGACCTGTACTTATCATCTCAGCAACTTTTTGGAGAAAAATAATTTGAATAACATGAGCATCTCCATCACGACGAAGAATGTGAGTAGCACCAGGATATTTACGCTCGTCTATGTTGTGCCCAATTATCTCCTCTAATGTATATCCACGAAAGGAATCATTGACCATTCCCCAACATACACATATGTCTATATGGCCGAAATCTTTGCGTCTTTCTCCTTCTGGCTTTCCTAAGTCAGCGATTAGTGCATCCAAATTATTCTTAAATTCTAATGTCAAGTAGCGTGTACTGAATCTATCTTTTTCGCCCAAGATATACGGTGAGACTCCCAATGGATTATCGTCGGAAGTTTTGTATCGCAATCCTGGTGTATCTACAGAGCAATCATATTTAATGAGGGAATCATAGGTTTGGCTTTGGCTTGTGGCATATACTTGAAAACCGGGGAAAATTCCATGTGCAGATAGTTGATGAAATAATCCGATTACATCTTGCTCGCGAAGTGGCTTGCTTTGATATGTAATTGGAGGAATATTTAGAGGATTATATTTGGCATGGTCTTGGACATTAAACTTCCACTCTTCATGATTTTTTTCCACCTCCCGCTGACCAGGAGTTGGGGCATCTCCCGCAGCTTTGAGAAAGTCCCTTTGTTTTGCAATATATTGTAATACGCGATCAGCCGCACGTTTCGCTAAATCGATAATTTCATCTTGAACTGTTTTTCGTCCTTGATCTGGTTTTGCATTGTCGAAGTGGACTAGCACAAACAGTCTTTCTGCAAGATTGGTATAGCGTGTGGCCTCAATGTCAAACAAATCTGCCAATCTCTGTTTATTTACAGCTATCATCAAACCTGGTGATAGAAATTTTGGCCTCGCCGTTTTAACCAATGCCTCATTAATTTCTTTCCAGACAGTCGCATTATATGGAAAGAATGCATATAAGACAGGATTGTATTGCTCGATCTCATCTTTGAACATACTTTTTTGTTCATCCGTCAACTCCGAATAAATCTTGTCTTTCTCCCAGATTAAATAGATACCATCCTGCCTACTTGATTCGATAGGCACTCCCGTGCGTTCAGGATTGTTTGCGTAATAAGCTGGTATGTCTAAGAATCTAAATTCAGGATTGCGTTTTACAAGATGAGGTAATAGAAATGAGGAATCAGGTGAAAAGTCATGAGTTTGCCCGTCAGTATCGGTTACACGCAGGGAGACTTCTATATTTAGTAATGGATCATCCAAGAGCGAAATCTGACCAATGGCCGTCCGGGTTCTCAGAATAACATTCCATGCTTCTGGGCGTGCAGATAACATAGATAGTTTCTTTGGTCGAGTTTTAGGTGATAATTGAACTTTAATGTAAGTCCCGCGATCATATGAATCAAGAGGACTTGGCTCTTCATCTTCTACAATAAGAGCAGGTTCATCACGATCACCATCAGTCCATGAGCGAGCGTATTGCATTTGCCCTTTAGTAAAATCTCCATCTTTAGTCTTTGTATGTAGAGTAATATCATCCGTGCCATATGCTAGGAAAGTAAGCCCAACGCCTTTATATCCACGATATTTATGTTTAGCGCGTTTCGGTGTTGCCTCGCTATTGGCCTTAAAAGATGCGTTTGGAGCGAAGGCTTCAACAGCTTGAGCCGGTGTCATTCCAATACCTGTATCTAAGATGCTAATCCAGTTGTCTTGCAGGTTTATATGAACCTCTAAAAGAAAAGGTTCTGGCAGATCAAGCAGAAATGCATCTTCAAGAGCATCCACTGAGTTTTGAATTAACTCTGCTAAGACATCATAGTTATTGTTATAGCTTTCTAATATGCCCTTGACAGTACGTCGCTGAATCTCTCGATTCAGGGAAGCTTTCTCAAGAGGATTTACTGGAAAACTTATTTCTTCGTTATCTATCGCAGAAGACATGCTTAAACCTCAGATGATTTATTTTGCTCAACCAAACCAGAATAAATTGGCTTTGAGTTGATAAAGAACCCTGTACTTAGAAGTCAGTTTGGTACGGTATATCTCAGTCGGCATTATACTGCAAAAGCGCAGTATAACTATCCAATTACATATTGGCGAACAATAATATGAGTATATTTCTGCGCGAGGCAGAGTGGGAACTGTTTTGAATGAAGCGTCAGGGCGTCTCGTCAGCGAGATGGTCGTGTGCCTTCGTCTTCGTCTTCGCTGGCGTGGGCGAGCGCAGATGCGAAAGGAGTTTCCAGCCGATGATGGCGACCACGACGAGCGCGACGATCATCCATGTGAAATCGCCGAGCAGGGCGCTCATCTCCTGCACGCTGTCGCTGAAGAATTTTCCGAGCAGGACGTAGAGCGTCACCCACAATGCTTCGCCCAGCACGTCGTAGAGAAGAAAGCGCGGCCATGAGTAATTCGTCAGTCCCGATGTGATGTTGATGATGGGGCCGAGCGGAGTCAGCAGCCAGCGTGTGAGAAAGATGGTCATGCCCTCGCGTTTCTTCAACCAGTTCTTAGCTCTCGTGAGTCGCGCCTCGCCGCCGATCAAGCGGCTGATTCTGTTGTTGACGCGACGACCGCCCCAGCGTCCGAGTGCGTAGCCGATGTTATCACCGAGGATCGCTCCCGTAGCCGAGACCACGAGCACAGGCCAGAGGCTCATGTCGCCCTGTTCGACGAATGAACCGGCGACGAGCAACAGCAGACTTGAAGGCATGGGCAGCCCTATCGAGCCAACGAACAGAACTCCAAACAGCACGGGCAGGCCATAGACTCCGAGCGTGCTCAAGAGGTAATCGCTGAAGCTCACGGAGGCGTGCCTCCATCAGTTGCGGGTGGAGGCGGTGGACGAGGCGATTGACGAAAGCGCTTGATGGCTTCGTCCAGTTTTGAGATCAGAATTTCGACGGGCTTGTTCTGCTCGCGCGCGATGATTCGGAGCGGACGTTTGTCGCGCGGCGTCGGCTCAAGTTCGAGAGCCTGAAAGAGCACTGGCGGCGGCACGCGATAAGAGTGCGCCACGTAGCGCACACTCATCCAGGGTTTGATCTGCTCGTCCTTGTGGTTGCTCCAATAGACAGCCCGGCGGATGGCGCGGAATCCGAAGAATCCGGTGGCGAAAAGTGCTACCAGAAACAACCCGATTAACAACCATTGAGACAAGCTGAGCTTTTTCATTCTGCTGCGACCATCATATCTAACAAGCTGTTTGAGAAGTCCCGTCAGGGACGAGAGAGCAGTAGCCCAGCACGTCAGTGCTGGGTGTCAGAGATAAGTATCTGCGGAGTCCCGTCAGGGACGACATGCCGTGATGCCGTCCCTGACGGGACTCGATTCGTGCTCTCGCTCTCGACCCGGCACTGACGTGCCGGGCTACTGTTATTCCGTCCCTCCGGGACTTTCCTAGCGCATTATCAATAAGGTCTTGCATAGAAGTAAAGTTTTCTTAATCAACCCTCCTTACTCAGGCACGAGCGCGATGCGAAAGCCCAGCAGCGTCCAGTCGGTTTCGAGTTCGACTTCGTTGATGTAGGAAAAATCTCCCGGCGCATTCGAGCCGACGCCGTAGCAGGTGGCGTTGCCCGCCTCATCACGATAGAAGCCGAGTTCGAGCGTCTCTGTCTCGCTCCACTCAGGATGAAAGAGCGCGCCGATGAGATTAAAGATCGCAGGCGGGCAGACCGTCACGCGATAGCCGTCAGGCAGGATTTTGCGCGCACGCCAATCTTCATTCACGACGCGCACGAATTCGCGCAGAGAAAGATAGTTGTGATTGTAGCGCGTGGCGTTCGTCATCCCGGCACGTCCGATGTAAAAGGCGAGAGGGTCAACGCTCGCGTCGAAGCCGTAAGGCGTGCCGTAAAATTGGCGATTGCCGGGAAGGTAACGCGGCTTCTGGATGGTCTCCACGCCGATGATCTGTCCCTGATGTTTCTTGTGGCCGTTGACGATTGAGTCATAGTAGCTCGGCTGATGTTCGCGGGCTTCTGTGAATCCGCGCGGAGCCATCGCGTAGAAACGCTTCATGTACGCCTCGTCAAGCGGCACTGCCTCGTCTGTGGGGATGATGTGCCACTCGATGTTGAAGTACGACAACTGCTCGACGGCGTGTGAAAACGCCTCCGGTTTCGCAGCATCACTGCCAAGCAACTGCGCATCGGGCGCGAGTTTGAAGGCTTCGCGCAGCTTGCTCTTCCTCTCTTCAAGCCAGTTATCCATCTGTGTCTGATCCTTATTCCGTGTCACAATTGATAAGAGATAGCAAGAAATTCGCAAGACTATCAGGCGATATTAACCGTTTGCGTGCTCGAATGCTTTTCATTTCTTTGTCATCCAAGTTATTTTATGCTTTATAGGCAGACATCTGAAAGCTAACTCTGAGTCATCTGTCAAGAACTGTGTGCGTGAGCCGCAAAGTCTGTAACCGTGCGCCGCGACGAGGCGTCTTTCATTGAGCAACGAGACATCATAGATCAACTTATGCCATTTATCTCTCGCTTCTACAAACTCCGCCATCAAATATTAATGAGCTGTGCGCTCATTGCCGTCGCGTTCTTAGCAGCGGCTTGCTCAGGCTCAAGCTCAAATTCAAACTCTACTTCGAGTAATCGAAGTAGTGCTAAAGGCGAAGCGGGCACGACGCAGTTTGCCGAAGGTGCGCCAGTCCCTGTCACGACCGCTCATGCGCAGTCGCGCGAAGTTCCATCCACCATCGAAGCGACGGGCAGTCTCGCCGCCAATGAGACTTCCAATGTCGCACCGCAGACCTCCGGCCAGGTCGCTTCGACTCCGGTCAACGTCGGCGCGTTCGTGCGCCAGGGACAAGTGATAGCAACTTTGAACCAGCGTGATGCTCGTCTCCGATTGCAACAATCGAAAGCCGCAGAGCAACAGGCGTCCGCCGCAGTCCTGCAAGCCGCCGCGCGTTTAGGTCTCGGACCCAATAGCCACTTCGATGCCAGCACGATTCCAGAAGTGAGAAGCGCCGCCGCCGCTTACGACGCCGCGCTCGCGCAGCAGCGACTCGCCGAAGCCAACGCGCGCCGCTACGCAGGTCTGGTCGAAACGGGCGACGTGGCACGCAGCGTTTACGATCAATATCGCACGCAGGCCGACACGGCGCGCGCCCAAGCCAACAACGCGCGACAGGCGCTCGATACGGCCATCAATTTAGCGAAGCAGAATAATCAGGCGATTCAAACAGCACAGGCGGCAGTCGCAGGCGCGCGCGCGTCAACGGCGATTGCCCAGAAGGCTGTGGAGGACACGAACATCCGCGCGCCCTATTCCGGTTACGTCAGCGCGCGTCCCATCGCTATCGGCGAGTACGTGACGCCAGCCTCCATCATCGCTACAATCCTTCTGACCAATCCCCTGAAACTACAGTTGCAAGTGCCTGAATTGGAAGCGCCGAACGTGCGCGTCGGCATGGCTGTCGCGTTGACGATTGATGCTTACCCGGATCGAAAGTTTGGCGGGCGCGTCTCGGCCATCAACCCGGCCATTGATCCGACCTCGCGCGCTTTCACTGTCGAAGCTGAAGTTGAAAATCCAGACAACGCGCTGCGTTCGGGCATGTTCGCCACCGCACGCCTTGTCCTTCCGGGCGGCAATCAGGGCGTCTTCGTTCCGCGTGAAGCGGTGGTTAGCGATCAGAATACGAACTCGTACCGCGTCTTCATCATTAAAGGAACTTCAGCGCACTTGCAGGTCGTCCAGATCGGCGATGAAGAGAATGGCTGGATACAAATTCTCTCCGGCGTCAAGGGCGATGATGAACTGGCGACGAGCAACTTAGAACAGCTCTACGAGGGAGCTAAGGTGCAGCCGACAGCGAAATAAAAGCAGGGGTCAGTGGTCGGTGGTCAGTTAAAAACTGATTGCGTCTGACCACTGACCACCGACCACTGACCACTGAGTTATGCAAAGATTAGCAGAAATTTGCGTGCGCCGTCCGGTCTTCGCCACCGTGCTGATTCTGGCGTTGACGGTCATCGGCGGATTCTCCTTCTTCTCGCTGGGCGTTGATCGCTTTCCGAAGATTGATATTCCGACCGTCTCCGTTTCGACGACGAATCAGGGCGCTGCGCCCGCCGAGATCGAATCGGAAATCACTGACGTGCTCGAAGGCGCAGTCAATACCGCGACCGGCATTGACGAGTTGCGCTCCAGTTCGAGCACCGGACGCTCGTCCATTACCATCACCTTCGACCTCTCGAAAGACCCTGACGTGGCGACCCAAGAGGTGCGCGACAAGGTCAACACGGTGCTCAATCGTCTGCCGCAGACAGCCGACCCGCCGATCATTCAGAAGTCAGACCCGGACGCAACGCCGATCATCCTCTATTCGATGACCGGCCCGTATTCCGTCCTGCAATTAACGGACATCGCGCAGAATCAGATCAGCAAGCGTATCCAATCGGCTTACGGCGTCGGCGATGTTTTCATCTACGGCGCGCGCCTGCGCCAGATCAACATCCATCTCGACCCGACACGCCTGCGCGCCTACAACCTTTCGACAGTTGACGTGGCGAATGCCTTGCGGTCTCAGAATCTTGAACTGCCGGGCGGTCGTGTCAATGAAGGCTCGAAGACCGTGACGCTGCGCACGATGAGCCGTGTGACGAAGGTCGAAGATTTTAATAACCTCGTCATCGCTGACAGGAAAGGCTACGCGGTCAAGATCGGCGACGTTGGAAAGGCTGAAGACAGCGGCGTTGATCCAAGCTCAATCTCAAGTCTGAACGGCGGCCCGGCGGTCACACTGGCGATTCGCAAGCAATCAGGTTCTAACACCGTCGCTGTCATCAAAGCAGTCAAGCAGCGCATGGCCGAAGTCATCCCGACTCTGCCGCACGATCTCCAATTCTCGATCATCCGCGATCAATCGGAGTTCATCGAAAACTCTCTGCACGCGATTGAAGAGCACTTGATTATCGGCGGCCTCCTCGCCGCCCTCGTCGTCTTCATCTTCCTCTGGAATTTTCGCTCGACGATCATCGCCGCCATTGCGATTCCGACATCAATCATCGCCGCCTTCGCCTTCCTCGCGGCGGTCGGCTATTCGTTGAATCAGATGACGATGCTGGCGTTGACGTTGATGGTCGGCATCGTGATTGACGACGCGATTGTCGTCCTTGAAAACATCTATCGCTTCGTTGAAGAGAAGGGAATGCATCCGTTTCAAGCGGCGATTGAAGGAACACGCGAAATCGGCCTCGCCGTGCTTGCCACGACGCTTTCACTGCTGGCGGTCTTCCTGCCCGTCGGCTTCATGGGCGGCATCGTCGGGCGCTTCATGTCATCGTTCGGCCTGACATCGGCTGCGGCCATCGCCGTCTCGTTGATCGTCTCGTTTACGTTGACGCCGATGCTCGCGGCGCGCTGGATTAAAACGAAGAAAGAGGAGCCGCTCCCGGCTGGCCCGACAGCCGTCGCCGCTTCGGGCGGAGGCACAGGGCCGGATGATGAGAAGCCTGAAGAGCATCAGGAGAAGGCGCACGAACAATCGTCGAAAGAGTCGCGCTTCTATCGTCCGATTGATCGCACGTACAAGTGGCTGCTCGAATGGTCTATGGCGCATCGCTGGGTGATCGTGTTGGTCAGTCTTGTCGTCATCATCTCGATCTACCCCATGTTCAAGCTGGCGGGGATTAACTTCCTGCCTGATGAAGACGAGTCTTCGTATCAAGTCTCTTTGCGCGCGCCGCAGGGCACGAGTCTCGCCGCCACGCAATCCATCCTGGATCATCTCGCACGCGACATCCGCGAGAAGATTCCCGGTGTTGAAGCCACGCTCGCCATCGCTGGCTTCGGCGGGCAGGCATCTCCGAACACCGGCTCGATCACCGTGCGTTTGAAACCGCCGGAGCAGCGTTCTTTAGCGCAGGCCGACATCATCCAACGCACGCGCCAGATCGCCAGAAGTTATCCGAAGGAATTGGTGATCGGTGCGTCGGCTATCTCATCAATCTCCAGCGCCATCGGCGGCGGTCGCTCCGGTTCGCTGGCCTTCTTCCTCAGCGGCCCAGACCTGCAAAAGCTGGACGAGTATTCGCAAAAGATCATTGACAAGATCAAAACTAACCCGAACCTTCAGGACGCGGATCGCTCGCTCGTGCTTGGCAACCCGGAGACGCGCGTCATCATTGACCGCCAGAAGGCAGCAGACCTCGGCGTTAAAGCCGGAGACATCGCGCAAGCCTTGAGCACGATGGTGGCCGGACAGCGCGTGACCACTTACAGCGAAGGTTCGGATCAGTATGATGTTGTGTTGATGGCGGAAGAACAGTATCGGCAGAACACGGATTTGCTCAATCAGTTGATGGTGCCTTCGTCGAATGGCAGCCCGATTGAGCTATCAAAGGTCGTGCATTTGGAAGAAGGCACGAGTCCGACCTCCATTGACCGCATCAATCGTCAGCGACAGGTGACCATCTCGGCCAGCGTTTCGCCGACTGGCTCGGAGACGGAAGCTCTCAAGGCGATCCAGACGGCAGCCTCTGAAATCGGCATGGATGCTGGCTACACGACAGGTGTGACGGGACAATCGAAGCAGTTAGGGCAGGCCAACTACTACTTCATGCTCGCCTTCATCCTGTCATTCATCTTCATGTATTTGGTGCTCGCGGCGCAGTTTGAATCTTTCATCCATCCTGTCACGATTCTCTTAACGCTGCCGCTTTCGATTCCGTTCGCGCTGCTCTCGACTTTCATCGCCGGGCAAAAGCTCAACATCTTCTCCGCGCTCGGTATTCTCGTGCTCTTCGGCATCGTCAAGAAGAACGCCATCTTGCAGATTTCACACACCAACGATTTACGCTCGCACGGCATGGAACGCCACAGCGCGATCATTCAGGGGAACCGCGACCGCCTGCGTCCGATTTTGATGACGACCATCGCGCTGGTTGCAGGCATGATCCCGCTCATCGTAGGGAAGGGCGCGGGCGCTGCGACCAATCGCTCTATCGGTGTGCTGGTCGTCGGCGGGCAATCGCTCTGCTTGTTGCTGACATTGTTGGCCGTGCCGGTCTTCTATTCGCTCTTTGAAGATTTGAGCGAGTCGCGCGTGTGGGGTTATGTCGGCGGCAAGTACGGCACATTCGCGGGCGGTGTCAGGCGTCGCTTCGCTGGCGGTTGGACAGCGTTTGCGAATCTCTTTTCTCGCTCACGAACTAAGGATCGAAAAGCTCAGAAGGATAAGTATGTGGATCAAGCATCGGGAGATTGAATTGGAGACTATGATCTTACAGAGAAAGAAAGAGATGCCCTTCACGCAAGCGCACGAAAGAACACGAAACAGATTGAGTGCTCTTCCGATGATTTCGTTTCGTGTGGGTTCGTGTAGTTTCGTGGATCGTTCATGTGTCATATCCTTTTGCTCGCTCATTTTTTTGATGCTCTCACTTGCATCCATCAATGTCACAGCGCAGCAAACATCTCCCACTCCTGCGCCGCCCACAACGTCGCCACAGCCTTCGCCAACTCAGACGCCGCCCAACGCTCCCGGTTCTATCGTGAGTCCCAGCAACGAGACACAACAAAGCACACAGCCGCGAACCGTGCAGCAACAACAGCAGCAGCAAACTACGCCGAACACGCAGGGGCCGCTGCCGCCAACTCCGCAAACGCCCGGACAGTCCGCGCCTTCGTCAGGTTTGCCGACCACAGCTAATCCTGTCGGAACAACCGCTCCGCAGCAAACTAATCAAGCGAATCCGGCGACGGGTAACACGCAATCAGGCGTGCAACTCACGCCCGGACAAAACGTCGGCGTCTCAAGCGGCGTTGCTCCTGCCGAGCTACCGCAGGAACCGCCGCCCATCTCGCCCGATTATCAAGCTCCACAGCGTCCGCTTCCCTCAGCCGAGCGCGTCGGCGTTGATGTCAGCGATCAATTGCCGCTCACGCTCAACGATGCCATCAGAATGGCGCTCAAGAGCAGCAACGACATTGACGAGTCGCGCATAGACGTGCAGATCGCGGAATTTAATTTGAGAGCGGCGCGCGGCGTTTACGATCCGCTCCTCTCATCAGAAGACTACTACGAGCGCGCGACCACTCCGACCAGTTCGACTCTCGGCGGTGCGGGTTCAAGCGGCGCTGTCACGCAGACGGATGAAGTCGGCTCCATGCGTCTCGGCGGCTTCTCGCCCTGGGGCGGCGGCTCTTACGAGTTCGATTTCTCTTCGACGCGACTGACGACCACTAATCAAAACGTCCGTCTCAATCCGCAGTTTCCGACCGCCGCGACCTTGACCTACACGCAACCGCTGCTCAGAGGTTTTCGTTTCGACATCAACCGGCGCAACATTGAGATTGCGAAAAAGAATCTCTCGCTCTCCGACGCGCAGTTTCGCCAGCGCGCCATTGATGTCATCACGCAGGTCGAGCAGTCTTACTGGGATTTGGCCTTCGCGCTACGGAATCTGCAAGTCCAGATTGACGCCGTGAAGCAGGCGCGCATTCAGGTCGAAAGTAATAAGCGCCTCGTTGAAAAGGGCGTGCTGGCTCCGATTGACATCGTCGCGGCGACGACACAGGTGACGACCTTCGAGCAGAATGTTTATACGGCGCAAGCCAGCGTCACAACAGCCGAGAATATTTTGAAGACGCTGATTCTGCCTGATCGCACGCAAGCGATGTGGTCGCGCGCCATCACGCCCGTCACGCCTGTTAATCTGGATGCGCCGCGCGTTCCTCTGGAAACAGCAGTTAAAGCCGCGCTCGATAATCGTCAGGATTTGGCGCAACTGAGAACGAGTGCCGACATCAACGGCTTGAATGTGCGCTACTTCCGCGAGCAGACGAAACCGCAGGTTGATCTCGTCGGCACATACACAACTCAGGGTCTGGCCGGAACGCTCGTCACGCCGTCCACGACCCCGAGCACAACCAGTGTGCTGACTGAGCGCGTCAACGATCTCTCCGTGCTCGCGGGCTTGCAGCCTCTTCCGGCAACGACAACTTCAACCGTTGCGCCCAATCTCGTCGGCGGCTACACTCAATCTCTGCGCGATCTGTTTGCCCAGAACTATCCAACGGCGCGCATCGGCGTTCGCATCTCGCTCCCGATCAGAAACCGCGTTGCCAAAGCGAACCTCGGCGGTGCACTCGCGCAGGGCAGTCGCCTCGGCGATCAAATCAGGCAGGCCGAACAGTTGATTGAAGCAGACGTGCGCAACTCTCTTCAGGCCGTGCGTTCCGGCGAAGCGCGCCTCGCGTCTGCGGCAGCGTCGCGCTCATCTGCCGAGCAGCAGTACGAGAGCCAGCAACGGCAGTTTCGCGCGGGCACGACGACCGTCTTTCTGGTCTTGCAGAGCCAGACCACGCTGCTCGCCGCGCACGCCAATGAGTTGCAGGCGCAGACCGATCTCAACAAGGCCATCGCACAATTTCAGCGCTCTACCGGAACTACTTTGACCGTCAACAATGTTGCTGTGCGAACAGACACGCCGATGCGTGAGCTTGAGCAACGTGCGCCGGATACGAACGGGGCCAGCAGTTCTGCAAACTCGGAATCATCGTCAGGAACTTCCGGCTCGAACGTTCAACCATGATGCTTTCAAGTCAGTACCGCAGGTGGTACTGACCCGTACATCTTCGATGCGTTCATCATCATCCGCCAATCAAACTCTTAAAGTCGTAGCCATCTCTTGCGTCTGCCTGCTTGCAGCCTGTTCATCGAAAAAAACTGTAGAGGATCAACAGTACGGCGTGGTCGTCGTCAACGCTCCGGCGGCAGGCGAGGTGCGCCGCATCCTCGTCAGCGAGGGCGCGCAGGTGAGCGCGGGCACGCCCATCGTCGAGATTGCCGTCCAGGATCAGACGCAAACGGCAGCGCCGAATCCGGGCGAAACGGCAGAATCGAAAGCGGTGGTCGGAGTCCGTTCATCGCAGGGCGAGATTGACGCCGCGCGAACCGAAGTCATCAAACATCAAGCCGAAGTTGATCGCTTGACACCGCTCGTCGCTGCGGGGCAGGCGAGTCAACCGCAACTCGACGGCGAGCGCGCGTTGTATGAGAGAGCGCAACAGCGTCTGCAAAAAGCGCAGTCTGCGGAACAGCAGGCTGAAGTGCAGCTTCGTGTCGCGCGTCAGCCGGGAGCGCAGGGCATCACCACACAACAATCCGCGCCGCGCGAACAGATCATCGTCGCCCGCGCAACTTCCGGCGGGACAGTCGCCGTCATCAGCACGCACGTCGGTAATCGTGTGACGAACGGTCAGCCTCTGGCAACGCTCAGGGCAGACGCGCCGTAAAGAGAACATTCGAGCACATCTGAAAGAAACGCGATGGAAAAAACTGTTATCAATCTTGGGCCGCGCGAAGTACGCAAACGTCGTCTGATGGGATACGTCGCGCTGGCTGCGGGCGTCGGGTTGGCGTTTCTGTCGGTCGTGCTGGGCACGCCGCGCTGGACGCGCGTGATCGTCTTCTTTCCCGTCTGGATCGCGGGTCTCGGATTATTTCAGGCGCGCGAGAAGACTTGAATCTCGATGGCCGCGCGCGGGACGCGCAACATGGACACGGGCGAAGAGAAGATCGAGGATGAGGGATTAATCCGACAACTGCGCGATAAGGCCAGACAGATTAACCGGCGCGCGATCATCACTGCTCTCGTGGTCACGGTCGTCGCGCTCGTTTTCCCCTCACGATTGTGAACGACAGGGAGTTATCAGAAATGAGCATCTTGAAAACATGGCGCTGGCCTTTAATCTTGATTCTGTTGACAGCCGTCGGCGTGGCGGCCAGCGTCTATCGAGATAAGAAATCGAAGACGGTCGCCGACCCGCAGGATGTCACGAGCCTTGAGCGGCGCATCAGCCAACTCGAACAACGCTTCTACTCTGTCGAAGCGACGCTCAATCGCCTCGACCAGCAATCAAGACTTTCACAGAGCGTGCCGACGCCATCTACGAGCGGGCGCGACCTTGAGATTCGTGTCTTGAGCAGTCAACTCGAATTGTTGCAGCGTCGTCTGGCGGAGGTCGAATGCGGTTTGGTGAAGTTAGATGAAAGGACGACCACGCCCGCCCTGCGCGACGCGCGCAAGCGAACGAATACAATCAGCACCGATCCATGCAGACTTAATCCAGAAGCTCCACTGCGACTCTCGACGCGCCCTTGAGTCGTGATCGGCGCACTTTCATCCTGTGGCCTGCGCCGGAGAGTTCACGCTTGAGCATGTTCGGTGAGAAGAGCCTGAAGGCTGAACTCTGAACCTTGATTCTCAACTGCAAGCTGCTACCAGACGGCTTTATGAAACACCGCGTCGTATCAAACGATCTAAGCTCCACGCGCCGCCGCCTGCGACTGAGAGGAACAGAAAGACGAAGCAGAAAAGCACTGCCGGTTCACCACCGTTGAGTCGCGGCCAGAACCCATTCGGCGCGTGCTGTATAAAGTAGGCCACTGCCATCTCGCCTGCGAGAATGAACGCGACTGGCCGTGTGAACAGTCCCAGAAAGACGAACAGTCCTCCGACAAGTTCCAGCACTGCGGCCACACCGATCAACGACAGCAATGGTTTCAGACCTTCCGTTCCAGCCTGCGACATCAATGGCGACATCCCTTTCATCGGCGCAGGAAAACCGAATAGTTTTTGCGCGCCGTATGCCATGAAGAGAAATGCGACCACGATCCGCATCACGCTCAAGAGGCGCGGCGTCCACTTCGCGTAAAAGACATTTAGATTAGCCATCCTTTGTTCCTCCAGTTCAACCTGAGTGTCAGTACCGCCTGCGGTAGCGGGTGTTGATGCGATGACCCGCCCGCTACCGCAGGCGGTACTGACTGGCTCAATCGCCAAGACAAAACTTCACGCTTCAGCCGTGAAGCTGTTACACTAGCTGCCCTCAGAAATGTTCGCTGACTTTATTCTGCTACTACAATATACCGAGTGCGCCGTCGCTCTCAACCAATGACTGACAATTAAACACAGGATCACCCAATGAAGCTTGGCAATAACGCTCCACTTTCGCCTGAAGAAAAAAGAGAACTCATTCGTGAGTGCGTCGAGAATTTCAATCTCTATCAAAATCGCTGGCCTGAAGAGCGCGCGGTGGAAGGCGCGGTCGTCGAATGGGAGGGCGAAGGCTGCTTCGTGCGCGACATCAACGGGCGCGAGTTTCTTGATTGTCTCGGCGGCTTCGGCATCTTCGCGCTGGGACATCGCCACCCGAAAGTCATCAATGCGATCAAAGCCCAACTCGACCGCCTCGCGCTCCATTCACAGTGGATGCTCAACCCGATGGCGGCGGACGCCGCGCGCCGTCTCGCCGAAATCACGCCCGGAAACTTACGTAAAACTTTCTGGTGCTCGTCGGGCACAGAAGCCGTCGAAGGCGGGTTGAAACTCGCGCGCCTCTACACCGGCAAGAAGAAATACATCTCGACCATCAACTCCTTTCACGGAAAAACGATGGGCGCGCTCTCCGTCACGGGGCGCGACCTCTTCCGCAAACCCTTCGAGCCTCTGCTCGAAACGACCTTCGTGCCTTACGGCGAGATTGAAGCGATGGAGAATGCTATTGATGGTGAAACAGCGGCTGTCATTCTTGAGCCTATTCAGGGTGAAGGCGGCATCCGCATTCCGCCAGACGACTACCTGCCCGCCGTGCGCGAGCTTTGCACGAAGCGCAATGTCCTGCTCATCTTCGATGAAGTGCAAACAGGCTTGGGACGAACAGGCAAGATGTTCGGCTGTAATCATACTGACGTTGTGCCGGACATTATGTGTCTGGGCAAAGCTCTTTCAGGTGGAGTCATCCCCTGCGCGGCCTTTCATTCGACCGACGAAATCTGGCGCGTCTTTCATCCGAACCCGTTCTATCACACCTCGACCTTCGGCTCGAATCCGATGGCGACGACTGCCGCCGCCGCGACGATTGAAACTTTGCAGGAAGAGAATCTGGTTGAGAACTCCGCCGAGATGGGACGATACTTTCTCGCTGGCCTCAAGAAATTGCACGAGCAGTATCCCGATTTGATTCGTGACGTGCGCGGGCGCGGCTTGTTAATCGGAGTGGAAATCATTAACGCGGAAAGAGGCGAATCAATCGCCGCGCGCATGTTCGAGCGCAACCTGCTCGTCGCCTACACTCTCAACAAGCCCGAAGTGATTCGCATCGAGCCGCCGCTCATCATCACACGTGAGTTGATAGATACGGCGCTTGAAAGATTCGAGGATGCGTTGACTGAAGAGAGCGCCGGAGGCGCGAGCGGAAATTAGCCGGTGGTGTAGCCACCGGAAATGGTGTAGCCACCGGAAAATCATGATTGTGAAATTGTGACGCGCGCTGAAGGCGCGCCGGAAGATCGCAGATGCCGTCCACACATCTCAGTCTTCATTATCATCTGGTCTTCAGCACGAAGAACCGCGCGCCTGTTATTGACACAACTTGGCGTGATCGCCTTCACGCATATCTCGGAGGCGCTATTCGCAAGATTGGCGGCGTGGCCGAAAGCGTCGGCGGCACCAGCGACCATGTCCATTTGCTGATTGGGCTGCGCGCGACGCATCGTCTGGCAGATGTTCTGGAAGATATTAAGTCCGCATCATCACTGTGGGTTCATCAAGAGATTGGAACGAAAGATTTCTGGTGGCAGGAAGGATATGGCGCATTCACCGTTAGCTCTTCTCAACTCGAAAAAGTCAAGATGTACATTGAACATCAGGAAGAGCATCATCGTCGAAAGACGTTTCAGGAAGAGTATCTTGAATTTCTAAAATCAAGTGGCGTTGAGTTCAATGAAAAATATTTGTGGTGATCCCGCGCGCCTGCCAGCGCGCGATTCAATTTTTTGTTGTGCATCAATCCGGTGGCTGCACCACCGGCTAATTTCCGAATGCGCCTTCGGCGCAAGGGCATCATCACCGTACAATCTTTTGAATCAGGGTGGGAGCATCAATGCTGATTTTCAACAGCGCCTCCGGCGCAATCAAGGTTGAGCAATGAGGAAAATGTTCATCAACGGTGAATTTGTCACGAGCCTGGCGGGAGAAACTTTCGCCGTCGAGAATCCCGCAACGGAAGAACGAATTGACGAAGTTCCGCGCGCTCGCGCCGAAGATGCCGAAGCTGCCGTTCGTGCCGCACACGCCGCTTGGGATGATTGGCGCTTCACGCCCGGCATTGAGAAGTGCGAGATGCTGCACGAGTCCGCGCGGCAGATGCGCGAGCATCGAGAAGAACTCGCACGGCTCTTGACGCTGGAAGGCGGCAAGCCGCTCATCGAGAACATGGATGAAGTCGAGTGGGTCGCGGCGTGCTTCGATTATTACGCGGAGGTCGGGCGACATGAAGCGGGTCGCGTCATCCCGCCCGTGCAGCGTCATCAGATGAACTTCGTCGTCAAAGAGCCTTACGGCGTCGTCGTCTGCATAGTGCCCTGGAACTATCCTTTGCTTTTGATGTCTTGGAAGGTCGCGCCCGCTTTGATGGCTGGCAACACGGTCATCATCAAGCCTTCGGAGCACACGCCGCTCTCCACACTGATGCTCGCCGAAGTTGCTTTTCAAGACTTGCCGCCGGGCGTCGTCAACATCCTGACGGGATATGGACAGGAAGTCGGAGAGCCGCTCGTCAAGCATCCTCTGACTCCTGTCATCGCGTTTACCGGAAGCGTGGCTACGGGGCGACGCATCGCAACACTCGCGGCGGAACGTATCAAGCGCGTCAATCTGGAACTCGGCGGCAACGATCCTTTCATCGTCTGCGATGATGCAGACGTGGATGTAGCCGTGCGCGGCGCTGTGTGGGCGGCCTTCCTCAACATGGGACAGGTCTGCACGTCTGGCGAGAGGTTCTACGTCTTTGAATCAATCTCCGAAAAATTCATTGACGGCTTTGTTGAGTTCGCGCAGACGCTCAGGCTCGGCAATCCGATGGGGCCGGACGTTGATTTGGGGCCGATGATCTCCGCCACGCAGCGCGAGAAAGTCGAGCGCAAACTCGAGCAAGTGCGCGAGATGGGAGCGCGCATTTTGTGCGGCGGCAAGCGTCCCGAAAAACTCGCGCGCGGCTACTTCTTCGAGCCGACAGTCGTCACAGGTGTTGACCACACGATGCCGCTCATGCGCGAAGAGACCTTCGGGCCAATCGCGCCGATCATGGTCGTACGCGACATCAACGAAGCCATCGCGCTCGCCAACGATTCAGAATACGGACTCGGCGCAAACATTCTGACGAACAATCTCGAATATGCGATGACCGCCGCCGAAAGAATCAAAGCCGGAACGTTCTGGATCAACGACCCGTTGACAGACAACGACGCCGGCCCCTTCGGCGGAATGCGTCTTTCGGGCGGCGGGCGTGAACTGGGCGCCGAAGGCATCGAAGAGTTCCGCGAGACGAAGCACATTCATCTCGATTACAAACTCGAAGCGAAGCCATACTGGTATCCTTACGATTGGAGCAAAGGCAGGAAGACAGATTAGAATGGAGACGGAAATCGGTAAGGCAGTTGTGCGTAGCGGTTGGATTATCCTGCATCACGAAACTGCTCGGCGTTTGACAATCTGCTATGTGAAATGAAGAGGTGACTGATGGCTGAGAAAATTGATCTGCTTGACGCAGTAGCATTGCTCGATGGTTTACCGGAGCGGAATCTGAAGCGTGGCGAAGTCGGCACGGTGGTCGAGATTCTTGCGCCGGATGTTTATGAAGTAGAATTCTGTGACGAGGAAGGTCGGACGTATGTGGAGCTTGCGGTCCGAGCCGATCAGATGGCTGTCTTGCATAATCAAGGTGAGGCTTTGAAAATCGTCGCTTGAGGTTGTGCCATCGTCGCCCGCCCAACAAGTCCTTCTGGTGAGGATAAGGAGAGACATGATGCTGAATCCATCTATTGAGAAAGAGATAATTTCGCAATTGAATAAGCTGCCGCTTGAAAAACAGCAACAGGTACTTCATTTTGCCCGCGCTTTGAGCACCGCCAGGCCGCTTGGGATTCCGGGTCAAGAGTTGCTTCGTTTCGCAGGAGCGATAAAACCCGGCGACCTTCAAATCATGTCACAGGTAATTGAAGAAGATTGTGAGAAGGTAAACCTGAATGAATGGTAGGTATCTGCTTGATACGAATATTGTGATTGCACTCTTCGCTGATGAAGTTATGGTGCGTCAGCAATTGGCCGGAGCAGGAGAGGTCTTTGTCCCAAGCATTGTGTTAGGCGAACTTTATTATGGGGCGCAGAAATCAGCACGGATCGCCCCTAATGTGGCGCGAGTGGAGGAATTCGCGGCAAACAATTCTGTGCTGGTCTGTGATACGGAAACGGCGCGCCAATATGGAGAGATCAAGAGTGAGTTACGGGCGAAAGGGCGACCTATTCCAGAGAATGATATATGGATTGCGGCGATAGCTAAACAGCATCAACTGATCTTGATAACGCGCGACGGTCATTTCCATAGTGTAGATGGATTGTTGATCGAATCATGGTAACGCCGCGCCGCACAATTCAATCAACCTGACCGCCCGATAGCTTCCCTTTCATGTTCACATTCATCTCGATTACAAACTCGAAGCGAAGCCGTACTGGTATCCTTACGATTGGAGCAAAGGCAGGAAGACAGATTGATGGCAAGTCAGTATCGCACGCGGTAGCGAGCAGGCGGTCAATTCTATCGAAGTTTGATGACGGCGGAAATTGTTTGACATCGTGTTTTTAACATTTTACAGTCAAGTCGTTGAACTCATGATGCTGAACCTGCAACTGCTTTATGTATATTGATGACTTTATCTGGCTGCCGAGCATTCTTGATAAAGTAGAGATTAAGCATCAGGTTTCGCAAGATGAAGTTGAGGAAGTTTTCTTTGATCGTCCGCGCTATCGCTTCGTTGAATCGGGGCACCGTGAAGGCGAAGATGTCTATGCGGCAAGCGGGCAAACTGAAGCAGGTCGCTATCTCATCGTATTCTTTATCCACAAATCATCAAGCACCGCTTTGATTTTGAGTGCGCGAGAGATGGATACAAAAGAGCGCAGGCGTTATGAGCGAAAATAAAAAGAAAGACACGACGAGCATTTCCCAGGCTCAGACATTAGAAGAAATCGGCGAGTTTTGGGACACGCACAGCCTGGATGACTACTGGGACGAAACCCATGAGGTTGAGTTTGAAGTGAGAGCTAAACAAAGGAAGCGGATCACAGTTGAGCCGCACATTTACAAGCAACTTGAAGCCGAAGCGCGTCTGCGCGGTGTGGTGCCTGAAACATTAGTCAACTTGTGGTTAGCCGAAAAGCTGCAAGCGTCAAAATAAACGCCGTGCCGAACGACTCACCTAACCTGACCACCCGATAGCTTCCCTTTCATGTTGCTCTGTTTTTCCCATCTCGCCGATCTTCGCAGACGGTAACCAAACTCGAAGCGAAGCCTTACTGGTATCCTTACGATTGGAGCAAAGGCAGGAAGACGGATTGAGGCTTGCTCAGTTGCTGAGATTCAATTAAGAATTGGATGGCTGGATCATGCGTTGGAGGTATGATATGAAAATTCTAGTTATTGCTCTCACAGTCACTCTGTTACTCCCGACATTTCGTGTTAGCTACTCACAAGAGAAGGGCAAACTTGATTCTACGGAAATCCAGCGCTTACTAGATCAACTCCGAAGCAACGATGACTCTGCGCGATATGAGGCTTTACAGTCCTTAACAAAATTCGGACAGGGTGTGATTCCGCAAGTTAGTGAAAACCTAAAAAAAGAAAATGGGTACGGGCAAGTCTATGCAGCGAGAGTGTTGCTTAACGTTGAGCCTGAAAATCAACTCGCCTTAAAAACTCTTGCCGAAATTGCCAGAAACAAACAGGAACGGAAAGAGGTTCGGCGGTACGCTTCTTACGTGATGGTTCTGTTTAGCTCAGGTATAAATACACTCGCCGGAATGCTGAAGGATGAAGATGTTTTTGTCAGGCGTAGCGCGGCCTTTGCTTTAGAAGAGTTGAATGAGAATGGGTATTTTTTACCTCCAGCTTCAATACAGCCCTTATACAATTCTCTGCCCGCGTTAGCTTCGGCTCTGGCCGACGATGACAAAATAGTAAGCGGAGTGTCGGCTGAGGCGTTCGTACAAATACAGAATAAAGACCTGCCAGCTTTAGAGGATGCCGCGAAGAGTTCCAATACTAAATTGCGGAATGCGGCACTTGCAGTTATTGAAAGACGTAATAGCGGATATACACCAGAAGGGTTAGAGGCAGATGCAAAACCCGGATTCGAGGAAGCCGCCGACCGTAACTCTTATTTTCTTCATGGCAATCTCGGCTTGATTCGCGCGTTACGTATGGGTGGGGAGCCGGTTCGAGATTATAGATCAATCCCTGATGCGAAGAGTCCTTTTAGCGTTCATATCGTGTTGAAACCCTCTACCCGAAAGATGTCGCTACGAAAAAACCAGTTCAATCCGTATGAAGATTTGAGATGAAATCAATCCTTCGCTATCCCACATGATTAAACGAGTGACAGATATTCCCGGCCCGCAATCGCGCGCTCTGCTTGAGCGCAGGCAGAGCGCCGTGCCGCGCGGGACGTTCAATGTTGCGCCGGTGTTTGTGAAGTCTGCGCGCGGTGCTGTGGTCGAGGATGTTGACGGGAACACTTACATAGATTTCGCTGGCGGTCTCGGTTGTCTGAACGTCGGCGCGTGCGCGGACGCAGTGGTTGATGCCGTCAGAGAGCAGGCGAATGATTTCACGCACACTTGTTTCCACGTGGCGATGCACGAGCCGTATATCGAACTCGCCGAACGTTTGAATCAACTCACGCCCGGCGCGTTTCCGAAAAAGACTTTCTTCGCCAACAGTGGTGCGGAGGCGGTCGAGAACGCTGTCAAGATCGCGCGCGAGTTTACGGGTCGTCCGGCTGTCATCGCTTTTGAGGATGCTTTTCATGGGCGCACATTGCTGGCGATGACGTTGACCAGCAAGGTCAAGCCGTACAAGTTCGGCTTCGGCCCGTTCGCGCCGGAAGTCTATCGCCTGCCTTACGCTTACTGTTATCGCTGTCCGTACAACGCGCAGTATCCGGCTTGCGAGATGAAATGCGCGGAACGCGAGATTGAAGATTTTTTCAAGCGTTACGTTGCAGCCGAAACGGTGGCGGCAGTCATCGTCGAGCCGATCTTAGGCGAGGGCGGTTTCGTCGTGCCGCCCGCAGAATTTTTAACCACGCTGCAACGAGTCTGTCGCGCCAACGGTATCCTGCTCATCGCCGACGAAGTGCAAACAGGAATGGGACGCACGGGCACACTCTTCGCCTGTGAGCAGTTCGGACTTGAGCCGGATTTGATTATCGCTGCGAAATCTCTCGGCGGCGGTCTGCCGATCTCTTCAATCACCGGACGCGCAGAGGTGATGGATCATCCGATGGTCGGAGGATTGGGCGGCACGTTCGGCGGTAATCCTCTGGCCTGTCGCGCGGCGTTGGCCGTGCTTGATTTAATCGAGCGTGAGAATCTCTGCCAGCGCGCGGTCGAGATTGGAGCGAAAGTCATGGAGCGGTTTCGTCTCTTTCAGGAAAAGTATCCGATCATCGGCGACGTGCGCGGGCTTGGCGCGATGTGCGCGCTGGAACTCGTCAAAGATCGCGGGACGAAGCAGCCCGCGAGAGAAGCGACCGAACTCTTCACTCGACGCGCGCTTGAGCGTGGACTCATCACCATCACAGCCGGAACATTCGGCAACGTCATTCGCACGCTGATGCCGTTGGTGATGACTGATGAGGAGTTGGAATTTGGGTTGGATGTGATTGAGGATGTGTTGGCGGGGATTGGTTGAGCGTTCAAGCGAATGTGGCAGCAGGTCAAAGCGGACGTTTCGCGCAAAGGCGCAAAGAGGGACTAAAAGCGCGAAGGTTTATCGTGCAACTCTGCTCTGATGATCTCTTCTTAGCGTGCTTTGGCTTTTCTTCGCGCCTTTGCGTGAAATGTTTTTATCTGATTGTTCTGTTCGGGAGTATCTATGAAAGTGATCGTGCTCGGTGGTTGCGGCGAGATGGGTTC
>JAVHWW010000053.1:0-27332 GCA_032159235.1 Acidobacteriota bacterium | reverse complement strand
CTGACCGTCGCCCTCCAAATGGCGGGTTACGAAGTTCGCACGGCTAACGATGGCGCAGAGGGCTTGGCGGCAGTCGAGTCTTACCAGCCCGATCTGATTATCACGGACGTGATGATGCCGAAGATGGACGGCTATGAGTTAGCGCGTCGCGTGCGCGCCAATCCGCAGACGCGCTTCGTGCCGATCATCATCCAGACCGCCGCGCGGGGTGATGCGCAAGATCACCGACGCGGCTCGGAGGTCGGCGCTTTAGGCTACATCACAGACCCGACCGACATTGATCTGCTCTTAGCGCGCGCGCGCACCTTGCTCGACTTCAAACACTACCTCGACGCCTGCGAGGAAGAGGCTTTCACGGATCACTTGACGGGACTCGCCAATCGTCGCCGCTTCGAGCGCCAGCTTGTGCGCGAAGTCTCGCGCACCCTGCGCTACAGCCGTCCGTTCTGTCTGCTCCTGCTCGATATAGACAATTTCAAGGCAGTCAACGACACTTACGGACACGGGGCCGGAGATGAAGCGATCCACCTTCTCGCTGTCACACTTCAGGCCGGAACGCGCGGCATTGATTTAGCGGCGCGGATCGGCGGCGAGGAGTTTGCGGTGATTCTGCCGGAGACAGATTTAGAGGGCGGCGTTGATGTCGCAGAGCGCCTGCGGATCGCCATCAGAGAAACGAAGATTCCAGGCGTCGGGCAGATCACGGCGAGCTTCGGCGTGGCCGCATTCCCTTTATGCGCGGCGACGGATCACGAGTTGAGGGCTGCCGCAGACGCTGCGCTCTACGAAGCGAAACACAAGGGACGCGACCGCGTGGAACGCGCAACCACAACTGAGGCGAACCAGCAGCCGACATTGGACGTATAATGGGAAAAGCAGAAGTCAGAAGCCAGGAGTCAGGAGCCAGAATAAAAAGCAGAATGCAGGAGTCAGGATTCAGAAGAGAAGACAAATCTGTAGAAGCGGGTTGCCGCCTTATCATTCTGGCTTCTGGCTCCTGACTCCTGACTCCTGCTTTTAAGGAGCGATTGATGGCTGATTACAAGGACAAGCTGGACGAGTGGCAGAAAGCGGCGCGGCGCAAGGCGCGTGAGCTTGATGAGAAGTTCGGGATTAAGGATCGGGTCGAAGGAAGCGCGCGTGCTGCTCAGGATGCGGCGCGGCGCGGCGCTGAGACTTTTGCAACGGGCGCGGATCATGTGCGCGCCGAAGCCGAACGCTTGAGTGAAGAATATGAAGTGCGTGAGCGAGCGCGCCATGCTGCCGAAGAAGCCGCGCGGCGTGCACGCGAAGCCGGAGACGCTCTGCGCAATGTCGCCGGGACAGCCGGAGAGAAGGCCGGAGAAGTCCTCGACGGAGCGAAATACTATTACGAGCGCGCTTCGAGTTTCGCCAGCACGACCGCACGCTTCACACGCGCTTCGGTCGCTTCGAGCGCGAGTCTGCTCAAAGCGCGTGCGTGGGTGAAAGAGAATCCGGGCAAGGCCGCGCTCGTCACCTTCTCGCTCGTCGCGGGCGCGCGTCTCGGCGCATCTTTCCCAAGTCTCGATGCCGTGCTGTTGGGATCGCACCCGCACTGGTTCACACACTCCGCGCTGCCTGTTTACGGCCTGCGGAAGATCAGCGAAAAGTATGATGGCTACTTGCGCCAGCGTGAGACGCTCATCGCGGAGGGCGAGTTGACGGCAGCCGAACGAAAGCGCGTTGAGTTTGAGCGTCGGATTGTGAAGCACGTCGGTGCGCCGCTGTTGGGCGCGTTCAGTTGCGCGGCGGGCGTGGCGATGTGGGCACAGATTTTTCAGCCCGGCGCAATCACGGGCGCGCCGATTAGTTGGATACTCGGCGGCAATCCATTCCTTGACGGCATCTGGCTCTTCGCAAACGGCGTCCTCTGCTTCCATCAGGGCTATAAATTCTTTATGATTGCATTGGCAGGGCAGGAAGATGTGGCGCGCGTCGTGCGCGAGATCAGGGCATTGCTGCCAGCCGGGGAGGCCGCGTAAAAGTTAATTTGAAAGCGGCAGTCAACCCAGTAGCTCCGGCGCGCATCTGTGCTGGATAAAGGAAGGTCAATTATGGAAACAGGAATCAGGCGTTTCATTCTTCGTCTCATGGTCGGAGTGCTGGCATTCGTGATCGGCGTCGGCGCAGCGATGCTCTTCACCGGCTTCAAACCTTTCGAGCGTTTTTCAAACTCGCCATCTTACAGGCACGGTCATTGCGGCGGCGCTTATCGTAGCTGGTCGCCTCCGCCTCCTTCATTCGAGACAGTACACGGAGCAGATTCGGCACTCTATCTCTCATGCCCCGCTAAATCACGAGCGCGACTTGGTGAAATGACTCCACCGCCTGCGCCGCTTGCGGATGCGCCTCTCCCGCCGAGTCCGCCGCAGAAGTTGCGTTAATTCGAGATCGAGCGACCTGAATTCTCTGACCGCCAGCGAGCGGCGCAACACTCTGCGCTGCCTGGCGGTCAACGTGTGCTAGATGATCTTGATCGGGAACGGAAGGAACGAAAGCGCGAAGACCAGAAGCGTGACAACAGCGACGATGATGCGCGAACGATCAAGCCGCACGCTGTCGTCTTCGACGTGCGGGTGCCTGATGCGGAGCATGACGCCGAGCAGAACGGCGTAGAGAAATCCGCTCGGACTGCTGTACCAGAACCAACCGAGAACAGCCAGCGTTGACATCAGGACGAATGCGGCGCGACCGAGCCACTTGTGCAGCCGTGCGCCGAACCAAGCATAGGTCGCATGTCCGCCGTCGAGCTGACCGACTGTCATCAGGTTCAAACTCGTGACGAGCAGCCCTATCCACGCAGCCAAGAAAAAGGGGTTCGTCACTGTGTTCGCAAGATCAACTCCAAGAATGCGGGCGAAGATGCGAAACAGTAACGGGTCATTGAAGATGATACCATCGCCAATGACCGGCGGCGCGGGCTGCAAAGTCAGAATTCCAATGAAAGCAATCGGCACGGCGACGACAAAGCCCGCGAGCGGCCCGGCCACGCCAATGTCAAAGAGCGCGCGGCGCGTCGGGATGGGCGACTTGATCTTGATGAACGCGCCGAACGTTCCCGCCAGAAAAAGCGGCGGCGCAGGGATGAAGAAGGGCAGCGTCGCATTCACGTCGTAGCGTCGGCACGCGATGTAGTGACCGAACTCATGCGCCGTCAGGATAGCGAGCAGCGCGCCCGCGAACATCCCGCCCTGCGCGAGCACAGATGGATGCGCGAAGGCGTACTGGACAGACATGCCGATGGCTTTGAAAAAATATTCGGGAACATAAATAATGTAGCCGACCCACGACGACGGCTGACGAATCGCAGGCTCGCCGATGTTAGGACTGACGTTCATCACGCCCGCCAGCGTCGTCGTCAACACCGTCAGAAAAAAGAGTACGCCGTGCTTCGTCCACTCGCGCGCAGTCGGACGCACAGCCCTGCGCCCCGTGTACGGCACGGGCGAATCAACAAACGGCGGTATGGCTTGAACGGATTCGGACATAAGGCAGTGGTCAGTGGTCAGTGGTCGGTGGTCAGTGAAAGCTATTAACTGACCACCGGCCACTGACCACTGACCACTTCTTTAATACGTTGCGTCGGGCAAGCGCGTGGCGTTTGCATCGGTGGCCGACGCTTCTTCGCCGTCATGCGCTTGCAGTTCTTTGCCGGGTTTGAAGCGGATGGTCTTGCCGGAAGGGATGGCGACCTCTTCGCCTGTGCGCGGGTTGCGTCCGACACCGCGCTTGCGTGGCTTGACGACGAAGACGCCGAAGCCGCGCAGTTCGATCCGCTCGCCGCGCATGAGCGCTTCTTTCATCGAATGGAACAGAGCTTCAACGGCCTGTTCAGCCTTCATTTTAGGAACGCCCGTGCGGTCGGCCACACGGTTCACAATATCGAGTTTAATCACAGCTAGCGGCCTCCGTCTTTCAGTTGCTTCTGGAAATTGAACTGGTGTGCCAGGCGGTACACTGTCAACTGCGATGATAGAGACGGCTTGCGAAGACTGTCAAGGAAAGATAGTGGTCAGTGGTCAGTGGTCAGTGGTCAGTTGTTTCAGCTTTTCAACAGACCACCGACCACTGACCACTGACCACCTTTTTTTCTCTCTCGTTGACAAAGCGCACGATGCACAGATAACCTCAATCGGAACGATGAAGCACAGAGTTCAAGATACAGAAGAAGCAAAACGCTTTCCTTCTGGCTCCTGACTCCTGGCTCCTGACTCCTGCTTTTCATCATGCTCGGATTCAAAAGACGCCGCGCGCCGTTGTTTGGGAGCGTCGCCGCCGAAGACGATAAAGATATTGAGGTGCAGAAGCCGCGCGACCTCGCGCGTCATAGCTTCTGGGCGGAAGCGCGTCTGCTGGCGCGCGACCTGTTGTTCGCGCTGATGTTCGCGGCGCTCCTGGTCGTCTTCGTCGTGCAGCCCGTCAAGGTCGAAGGCACTTCGATGGAGCCGAACCTGCACAACGGCGAGAGAATTTTCGTCAACAAGCTGATCTACTACGGCTTGCCGAAGCTCGCGCGCGGCGACATCATCGTCTTCTGGTTTCCAGACAATCCATCGAAGAGTTATGTTAAGCGCATCATCGGGCTGCCCGGTGAAACGGTCATGCTCTGTAGCGGTAAGGTCTTCATCAACGGCGTGGCCTTGGACGAGCCGTACATTGACCCGAAGCGGAACATGAGTTTCGCCAATCCGAACTATCCGACCCCGACACCGAATCCGACGACACTCGGCCAGGCGTTCTACAAATATTGTGAGAACGGTTCGAGCGCAACCACCGCGCCGCCGCCGCCCGTGCCTAATCACTACTACTTCGTGATGGGCGACAACCGCGACGCTTCGAGCGACTCGCGCGCATGGGGACTCGTCCCCGAAAAATATATTTACGGCAAGGCGCTCTTTCGCTACTGGCCGTTGGGACGCATGAGCTTGATCTCACGCGATCCGACCTACAATGTTCCCTCGCCGAGCGCGACGAGTGGAACGGAACAGACGGACACGGAAGATGAGCCGTGAGGATGTAGATTGTGACGAGCGAGTAGATATTTGAAGTGCGAATTGTGAAGAAGAGATGAACTGGTTGCGTCCGCTGTTGATGATGTTCTACGCGCCCGCGCGCGCCATGAGCGAGGTGCGCGACCGTGCGCCGCTGGCCGTCTCAATCCTGCTCGCGCTGCTGGCAGAGATTGCGTATGTGTTCTTTACGCAGTGGCAAGTCCTGGATTTAGTGCACATCGTCCCAGGCCCCTCAATTCTTTTTCTCATCCTGTTTCAAGCGATAGTGCCGCTGCTCTTCATCGCCATCTTCTTTGTGCCGACGCTCATCCTCCTTGCCAACCTGTTCGAGCGACGCGCGGGTTTCGGACTGATTATTCAGCAGGAGTATGCGTCTCTTGCCTCCACGACCTTCTACGCATGGACGGTGGCCTTCATCGTCGCCATCCCGCTCACGCGGCTCGCGCGGGCGACCGGAGTTGAGAATCAATTCTTCGCACAGTTCAGAGACTATCTGAACGAAGCCGTTCAGCAAGGAACTATTTCGGTAGCAGTCAGGCAGGCATTAATCGGACGGCCAGCCATGTCTCTGACATTCGCTGCGCTGCTGGTTCTGCCCCTCTTCGCCATCGGGACTGTGCTGGCTGTGCGCGAAGTGTTCAAGCTCTCGGCGGCGCGCTCCGTGCTGGTCACGCTGGTGAGCGGCATTCTCATGTTCGTCATCGCGCCGTTCGTGTTGCCGCTCTTTAATATGGTGGCCTTCTCGCCCTTCTGGTTGATTATCCTGTTCATCTTTCTGCGGGGTTACTTCGCTGAAGTAGGGCGCGGCCATCGCGCGCGCGCTTCGTTCAAACAGAATTTAGAAGCCGCGACGCTCAATCCGGCGGACGCTTCCGCCCACTACAATCTCGGCCTGATCCATCAACAGCGCGGCGAACTCGAAGAAGCACGCAAGCGATTTGAGCGAGCCGTCGAGATAGACGCCGACGAAGTGGACGCGCACTATCAACTCGGACGCATCGCACGCGAGCAAGGAAGACTCTCCGACGCCATCCAACACTTCGAGCAGGTCGTCGCACGCGACCAGACCCACGCACAGCACGAAATCTGGCGCGAGATCGGCGCAACGTATTTAGCCGCCGGACAGTTTGAAGACGCGCGCGAAACGCTCGAACGTTTTCTTGAGCATCGCAACATGGACCCGCAGGGCTTGTATTTGATGGGACGCGCGCTCGCAGGACTCGGACGCCAGCGCGAAGCCGCCGACTCCATGCAAGCCTGCATCGAAGCCGTCAAGACCGCGCCCGCCTACAAATATCGAACAGAGAAACGCTGGCTCAACGAAGCGCAACAGTTCTTGCGTTCGCAGGCGTGAAGATGTTTAGGTGATAACGATTATGGACGGCAACAAGGATTGTTTCTTCATTTCTTAATGACTGCTGAATCACATCTTGAAGTTCTTCTGCATACTTCTCGATAACGGCGCGATCTTTCTTCCACTCAAAAGGAGTGTCGGTGAAGAGAATATTAATCTTGTCTGGAAGTATTAGACCGGACGCCGAACTAAACTTTCCAGAGCTAGGCGTGACCGTGCAGCCGCCGAAGGCATAACTGAGTTCGTCGCCAAATTCTTCGAGGATGCGACTGTAGATTGGGTCTGGCAGGTCAGGAACGAAAATCTCGATGCGTATCTTCTCGGATAGCGGCAATGAGTTTCTCCTTGCGCTTGGCGAACGATTTTACTCGCTTCAACGCTTGTTCACGAGTAACCTTCTCTTTTTGAGGTCGCTCGATTTTGATCTGCTTCTTGAGTAGTTTCACTTTCTCCTCCAGGCAAATTATGATAGAGGTTATCCAGATTTAGCAAGGTCTTTCAGGAATGATAAGCACTGATTCAAAACCAGCACTGCTCGCGCTCGAAGACGGGCGCACGTTTCGCGGTCGCGCGTGGGGCGCGGAGGGCGAGGCGTGCGGCGAGATGGTCTTCAATACTTCGATGTCCGGCTATCAGGAGGTGCTGACCGATCCTTCTTACGCCGGACAGATCGTCTGCATGACGTATCCGCTCATCGGTAACTACGGCGTGACGAGCGCGGATGCTGAATCGTCGCGTCCCTGGGTCGAGGGCTTCGTCGTGCGCGAGGCGAGCCGTGTGGCGTCAAACTGGCGCGCGGAAGAGACGTTGGATGCTTATCTCAAGCGTTGGAAGATCGTGGCGATTGAAGGCATGGACACGCGCGCTCTCGTTCGTCACATCCGCGACAAGGGTGCGATGCGTGCCTGTCTTTCGAGCGTTGATCTGGACGAAGCAAGCCTCGTCGAGAAAGCGCGTGAGTCGCCGCCGATGGAGAATAGGGAGCTTGCGAGCGTCGTTACCTGTGAGCGCGCTTACGAAGTTCCGTCAGAAGGCGTTGAGCAGTTTCACGTTGTCTGCTACGACTTCGGCGTAAAGATGAATTCGTTGCGCGAACTGGCGCGCAAGGGTTGTCGTGTGACGGTCGTGCCTGCCAACACTGCTGCTTCGGAAGTTCTGGCCTTGAAGCCCGACGGCATCTACCTCTCGAACGGGCCGGGCGATCCCGCTTCGATGACGAAGGTGATTGGGGAAGTGCGGCACATCGCGCAATCGGGCGTGCCGACGTTCGGCATCTGCTTCGGGCATCAACTCCTGGGACGCGCGTTTGGCGGGACGACCTACAAATTGCAGTTCGGTCATCGCGGCGGCAATCAGCCCGTCAAGGATTTACACAAAGGTGCAGTCGAAATCACTTCGCATAATCACGGCTTCGCTGTCCAAGCCGAGAGCCTGCCCGCAGAAATCGTCGTCACGCATATCAATCTCAACGACAACTGCGTCGAAGGGATGCGCCATCGCACACTGCCCATCTTCTCAGTTCAATACCACCCGGAAGCCGCGCCCGGTCCTCACGATGCGGAACACCATTTCGGAAGATTCATTAAGTTAATGGAAAACCATGATTCTAAGGAGCAAAGATGATGAGACGTACTTTAATTAATGGCGCGCTCGCGCTGTCGTTGGCTTTCTTCGTGGCTTCCCCCGCTACGTTGGCTGCAAGCAAGAAGAAGAAGCACAGCGCGGAACACATCGCCGCGATCAAGAAGTGCAATGCTGATTACACGGCAGCCGCCAAGGCGGTCAAGTCGCTGAAGGGCAAAGAGAGAAATGAGGCTCTGGCTAAGGCCAAAGCAGATAGAAAGCAGTGCATTGCTAACGCCCCTAAGTGATAACTGCTCGACCAAGGTCTTCCAGTGACATTAAGAGAGATTGGTGACTTGAAACATCAGTCATCAATCTCTCCTTTATCAATTCAGCATCGCGCTCCGTTTAATCTAACTTCGGCATTTTGAGTTCGCCAGTTGTGAGGTCTGGACGCCAGGCGCACTATCCGGGTAGCCTTGAAAATGCTATGTGACAATTGAATTAGCAAATATTTCGGTGGTACATTTAGTTGATCTGATTTTCAATCTGACATTCAGTCCGACATTCTTCTGCGGGGCAGTCTTAAAAATCTATGGTGCTTGAAACAGAACAAACGTTAGCGGAGACGACCGCCGAAGGTAAATACGTCTATTGCATCATTGAGACCGATGAAGCGCGCTCGTTCGGGCCGATGGGCATCGGCGGGCGCGGCGACGATGTTTACACCGTGCATTACAACGGCCTCGCCGCAGTCGTCTCCAACACGCCCATCGTCGTCTATGACCCGACGCGCGAAAACGTCTTCGCTCACGAGCAGGTGAACGAGACCGTGATGCGCGAGTTCACTGTGCTGCCGATGGCTTTCGGCGCGCTCTTCCGCACGGAGAACGACATCGTCGAGTTGATACGCGGAACTTACGATGCCTTGCGCGATGTGCTGGCGAAGATGGAGGGCAAGGTGGAGTTCGGCCTCAAGGTCAACTGGGACAGGGATCGCGTCATCGCGGAGCTTGAGGAGCAGAACGAAGAGATACGCCATCTCAAAGAGCAGATCACTTCGCGCACTACAGGCTCAACCTACTTTGCCCGAATGCAACTCGGTCGCCTGATTGATGCGGCCCTTTCGGAACAGGCCGACGCCTACATCCGCGACGTGTATTCCGTCCTGCGCGACACGGCTGTCGCCTCACGCGCCAATAAGCCCATCGGCGACAAGATGATTATGAACGCGGCGTTCCTCGTCGAGCGTGACCGCGAGGCTGAGTTCGACAGCAAGGTTAATGAACTGGCGGCCAAGTATGAAGGCAAGTGCTCCTTCAAATACACAGGCCCCTGGCCGCCTTACAACTTCGTGCACATTCGCCTCAAATTAGAGCGCGGCGAAGGCACTGCCTGAGCGATCAAGAGGTGAGTTGTCGAGATGTTCTTCATAGATGATCTATTGCTCGCGCCCGTCAACGGCTTCAAGTTCATTCTCAACCAGATTCAGAAGATGGCCGATAGTGAGTTGAACGACGACACGGTCATCAAAGAGCAGCTTCTCGAATTGCAGATGCGGCTCGAACTGGATGAGATTTCGGAAGAAGAGTACAAGGAGCGCGAGGCCGAACTCTTCGCGCGGCTGCGTGTCATCCGCGCGCGCCAGCTTGACTTGCTGCATGAAGTTCACACTGCTGAGTCGTCCTCGATGATAGTCGAATCTGGCGGCGACGAAGAGGGCGGATTCTGGGAACCGGGCGAAAGGGATTGAGGCGTGAAGCGTGCGAAGAGTGTGGCAAAGACGCGGCGCGCGAGCGAATCTCTGACCGCACAAACTTCGCCAGCCACAACTCTCTCTGCTTCGCGTTATCTTTTCTTCGGCGGCAAAGGCGGCGTCGGTAAAACAACCGCAGCCTCTGCCGCCGCGCTCTATTTATTAGACTCCGCGACAAGCGACGAGCAGATTCTTCTCTTCTCAACAGACCCCGCGCATTCTCTCTCCGACAGCCTCGAAGTAAAAATCGGCGACCGTCTGACGGAGGTTGCGCGGCACGGTCGCGCGCGTCTCTTCGCGTTTGAGATGGATGCGGGAGCGGCGCTTGAGACGTTCAAGATAAAACACTATCGCGTCCTCGCGGAGATCGCGGAGCGCGGAACACTACTGGACGAAAGCGACATCAACGAGCTGCTCACACTCTCGCTGCCGGGCATGGATGAAGTGATGGCGCTCTTCGAGTTGGGCGAGTTGGACGCTTCGGGTGCATACACGCGCCTTATCATTGACACGGCTCCATCGGGACATACCTCTCGCCTGCTGCGTCTGCCGGAAGTTTTCTCGCACATGATCCGCGCTCTCGATCACATGTCGGACAAGCATCGTTACATCATGGCGCAGTTTGCGCGCGGCGCGCGGGCGCGCGTTGACGAGGTTGATCTCTTTCTGCGTGACCTCAGCGAGAGAATCGAGCGCGTGCGTTCGATGCTTGATGACGAGAAACGCACGAGCTTTACTCTCGTCACGATCCCCGAAGCGATGGCTGTCGAAGAGACCGCGCGCTACTTCGCTCTGCTCAAAGATGAAGGCGTGCCCGTCACAGACTTAATTATCAATCGCGTCGAGCAGGAACACGACGCTTGCCGTTACTGTCGCGCGCGTGTCGCCAGCCAGAAGCTCTGGCTCAAAAGAATCGCGCGCGAGTTCAACTCTCTGCGCCTTCATCAAGTGCCGCTTCTCGCCGGAGAAGTGCGCGGTCTTGAAGCGCTCCGCCACTTCGGTTCGCTGGTCTGGCATGAGCAGAAAGACGCGGAGAGTGGGAGACACGGCGACGCGGCGAGTAAAAAGATTTCTGAAAAGGGAAAAGGACAGAAACAAGAAGGCGTATCGGTTGCGAAAGAAAGTGAAAGGTTTGCTTTAGAGCCAAGACGCTTGCTTATCTTCGGTGGCAAGGGCGGCGTTGGCAAGACGACTTCGGCTGCTGCTGCTGCGCTCGCTCTGGCCGAACGCGACGCGGGTTCGCGCGTGCTGATCTTTTCGACAGACCCCGCGCATTCTTTGTCCGATGGCTTCGACGAGCGCATCGGAGAATTCAGGCAAGGCGTCGGCGGAATGAAGAACCTGGACGCGATGGAGATTGATCCGGCGCGACGCTTCGAGGAGTTGAAGAATCGTTATCGCGCGTGGATTGACGAGCTGTTCGAGACGCTCTCCGGCAACTCGCGCTTCGAGATTCAGTTCGAGCGTGAAGCCATGCGCGAGATTGTCCAACTCGCGCCGCCCGGCATTGACGAGATCGCCGCTCTGAGCGCCATCAGCGATCTTGTGGATCAGAACCGCTACTCTGCAATCGTGCTCGACACCGCGCCGACCGGCCATCTGATACGCTTTCTGGAATTGCCGGACGTAGCGCTCTCATGGGTTCGCACTTTTATCAAACTCCTGTTGAAGTACAAAGCAGTTGTGCGCTCAAGCGGTGTGGCCGAAGAGTTGATCGCGCTCTCGAAAGCCATCAAGCGTGTGATCGCTTTGTTGACTGACACCGAAGGCTGCGAGTTTATCGGCGTCGCAATTCCCGAACGCATGAGTCTGGAAGAGACAATAAGATTGACAGAAACAGTCGAACGGCTCAAAGTTCCAATGCGTCGCCTGCTCGTCAACTCTGTGGTGCCTGAGCGCGCTGCCGCCCATTGCGATTTTTGTCGCGCGCGGCGCGAGGCGCAAACTGGCACGCTCGAAGAATTCGCGCGCCGCTTCAAAGGCAAGTATGAACTCTTCATCGCGCCGCAGCAGTCGCACGAGATACGCGGAGTCGAAAGTTTACAAGAACACTTCGCAGCGTGGCAGCGTCTCAACCAAAAATCGCGCGCCGCCTCTCGCGCCGCTCAGAAGAGAAAGAGCGCTTCGCAAGAAGCTGGCAGAAGATGAACGACGTATGAGCATGAAGCGTGAGCCAAAAGATAAGCGGCGAGAAGAAAAGGAACGACGAGAGACCATCGGCGCGGAAAGCTCTCGCGGCTTCTACGTTTATTGTTTGGGCGAGCGCGCGGCTCTGGCCTCCATCTTTGAAGAGAAGTTACCGACGCCGATTGAACCCGACTCTTCGCTTGAGATGGTTGACGTTGAAGATTTGGCTGCCGTCGTGAGCGCAGTGTCTCTCGACGAGTTTGGTGAAGACGCCTTGCAGTCCAATCTAATGGACCCGACGTGGACAGCCTTGCGCGCCATGCGGCATGAAAGAGTCGTCGAGCATTTCGGCAAGCGGGCGAGTATCGTTCCTTTGCGCTTCGGCACGATCTATCTTGAGCGAGAGAGCATTCAGCAGATGCTTGAAGAACGCCGGGCTGACCTCCTGGCTATTATTAACCGTCTGCGCGGGCGAGAAGAATGGGGTGTCAATGTTTATTGTGATCGAGTGAAGTTGTTGGAGAAGATTGAGACGTTGAGCGCAAAGTTGCGCGAATTAAGTAAGCAGGCCACGCAAGCAAGTCCGGGTCAAGCCTATTTACTGCGAAAAAAGATTGAAGCCTTGCGCGCGGACGAAGCGCGCGTTGAGATGAAGCGTGTGGCCGCAGAGATTGAGGGCCATCTCGCAAGTTTGAGCGACGGCGCAGCGCGTCTGCGCGTGTTGAAAGATGAGGCGTCGGAACACGGCAGCGTGGTGGCGAAGTTCGCCTTTCTCGTAGAGCGTGAGCATTACGAAGAGTTTCGCGCTGCGGCAGAGCGACTCGCGGACGAGCACGCTACGGCGGGTTACAGATTGGAACTGACGGGGCCGTGGCCCGCTTATAATTTCACTTAAATGCGTTTCAAAACTTGCAACAGTTCTTTGCGCCTTTAGTATTTCTTTGCGCCTTTGCGAGACCCGCAAACTGTTCACGCAAAGGCGCGAAGAGGAACTCAAGGCGCAAAGCGTCGTCTCATTCAGTCTCTTGAGTTTTGAAGCGATTTTTCAGACTCTTAAATCAGAAATTTTTTGCTTATGGCTGAAGAAGAGTTAGAGATATTGGAGCAGAGCGAGCTATCGTTGCTCGAAACGCTCGATCACGTCCTCGCTCGCGGGCTGGTGATTGCGGGCGAGATTACGATCTCGGTGGCAGATGTTGATCTGATCTTCGTCGGCTTGAATGTGCTGCTCACTTCAACTGAGACGGCGCGGGAAGTTTTGGGAGAGCGTCAGACGCGCACACAAGGGTTGGAGCAACGCGCGATTGATGGTGGTGCGCTGCCATCGGAGGGCAGTAATGAATGAGCCTTTACGCTTACTGCCTGAGCGATGAAGTGACAGCGCTCGCGCTCGAAACAATCAGAGGCGTGGCGGGCGCGACGCCGATTTTGATTGAGCATGAAGGACTCGCGGCGGTCGTGAGTGATTATGAAAATGATGCTGTGAGCGTCACGCGCGAGAATGTGCTGGCGCACGAGCGCGTGGTGCAGCAGGTGCTCGCGCAAACCACCCCGCTTCCGTTTCGCTTCGGAACATTGGCGAGTGAAGCAAGGCTGCGGAATTATCTGGCAACGCAAAAGAGCGCGCTCTGTACGCAACTCGCGCGCGTGCGCGGCTGCGTGGAGATGAGCGTGAAGGTGATCCGAGGCACAGAGGCGTTCGAGAGTGAATCAACCGCACAGGATTCGACGACACGCGAGGAACATCAGGTCGCAGCAGATTTGTCAGGCGGCGCAGGCACAATCTATCTGCACAAGAAGAGGCGCGAGATGATGGGCGACGAGTTGCTGAAGGAACGCGCGGAAGAGATTGCGGGCTGGCTGGCGGAGCGATTAGCAAGTACGGTTCGGGAGTCTGTTGTGAGCGTGCGTCCGAAGGAGATGTTGATTGTGGCGGCGGCTTATCTGGTCGAGGTAGCGCGGCTTGAAGAGTATCGTGAAAGGCTGCGCCGTGCGCGCGATGAGCGGCGCGAAATTCATTTCTTGACGAGCGGGCCTTGGCCGCCTTACAGTTTCAGTGATCTTAGCTCTTGAATAACAAGCAGCATTCGGAGTAAGCTGTTGAAGCCTTCCCCCGAAATTCCCCCGCCGGTTGAACCGGAGATTGAGACGGCGCACGCCGCAGAGTTTGTTGAGGAACTCAGGCGCGTAACCGATAGTCTCCCCGCGCACATCAACATTGATGCGCAATCTGTCGAACAGGGTTTAGCCAAGCTCGTCTTAACTTTGATCGAACTCATTCGTCGGCTGCTTGAGAAGCAGGCGGTCAGGCGCATGGAGGGTGGCGGATTAACGCCTGAGCAGGTGGAGGAATTAGGTCTCGCTTTGATGAAGTTGGAAGCGAAGATGCAGGAGTTGAAGGCACAGTTCGGATTAGCCGATGAAGACCTCAATCTCGATCTGGGGCCGGTGGGCCGTTTGATTTGAGGTGCGAGCGTCTTGGGAACAATGAAGCATCTCAGGCGGCCTTCAAGAGAGTCTTACGCATGAAGCCGCCCTCTTAAAGGGAAGGGGCGAGCAATTGTCGAGCGAGCGAACATCTTTAATCACGTCGCGTCCGCCCGGTCTGGTTGACGTGCTGGACCGGATTCTTGATAAAGGTTTGGTGATTGCCGGTGACATCAAGGTGTCGCTGGCGAACGTCGAACTGCTGACGCTGCAAATTCGTCTTCTCATCTGTTCGATTGATAAGGCCGAGCAGATCGGATTGAACTGGTGGCGCTACGACACGAATTTGACGACGCGCGCCGAACGCGCCGAGGCCGAGAACGTGGAGTTGCGCGAGCGGCTGCTGGAACTTGAGCGCGAAGTGCGGCAGTTGAACGCGGGCGGCGGAGCATCGAAGAGCAAGGCCGGGACTTCAAAGCGACGTGCGAAGACGCGCAGCACAACCAAAAAGGGAAGAGGATAAAGACCTCGCGGCTGGCGCTTTCGCGCGCATAACATCAACTTGAAGAAAAGGAAAAAATCAGATGGCTGTTGAAAGAGCACCAGGCGGCACCAGTTTAATTGACGTACTTGACCGCGTGCTTGATAAGGGCATCGTCATTGATGCCTGGGTTCGCATCTCGCTCGTCGGCATTGATCTCATCACTATCGAAGCGCGCGTCGTCGTCGCTTCGATTGACACTTACCTGAAGTACGCTGAGGCCGTCGGCCTGACGCCTGCCGTCTCGCGTCCGGCTCTGACGCCGGGGGCTGCCGAACCCTTAGAAGATGAGACACGGCGTCGAGTCTCTGTCGAAGTCGAAAGAGGATAGAAAAATGAAAAATTAAAAATGTAAAATGCAAAAGTGAGGCTGAAACCACATCAGATTAAAAGTGGCGCTCCGCCTTCAATTTTTCATTTTTAATTTTGCATTTTGCATTCTTTAGCTATGGAGAATATCCCATCAGGGTTGACATCTCTTTTAACTCCCACGACCTCCGCTGCGAGCGCGGCTGATTCTCTTGCCCGCCAGTACGACCTCCTGCTCGACACGACGACGCAGATGCTGGCGACGCCGAAGTTGCACGAGCGCCTGCTGCTGGCGCTCGAAGCGGTCACGACCGGGCTTGGATTTCCGCAAGCGGCGATTGCTTTAATAGATGAACGCCACAAGTTGCTGCGCGTGCGCGCCGCTATCGGCTTCACGAGCGAAGGTGAGATTGCGCGCACAGAGCTTCCGCTCGATTCCGGCGCGCCCTGCGTCGCAGCCTTTCACGAAGGCCGCCCCGTCCGTCTCTCACTTCCGAACGATAGAGCTTCCGCCTCGCTGCTCAATATTGATTCATGGAGGCCGAACATCGTCGCGCTTCCGCTCTTCGGAAGAGAGGGGACAACGGAAAAGATCGAAGGCGAGTTGATTCGCAAGCCGCGTTTTAATGACGACTGGGCGTCCGAATCAACGTCGTGTCTGGGCGTGCTCTACATCGGTCTCGAACAGGACGATTTAGATACGTCATCGCTCAGCTTCCTGACACGCTTCGCAGATTTGGTCGGCGTCGTCGCCGTCGGCGCGATCCGTAGCGAGCGGCTGAGAGCGACCGTCAGCAAGTTGCAGAGAGAGCGACAGTGGGTCGAGTCAATCATGAAGTCTGTCGCAGACCCGATTGTGCTTACCAACCTCGACAACGAAATCCTCTTGCAGAATCGCCGCGCGGAGGAACTTTTCAGCGGCTCGCAGCAAGCGGGCGAAGGCAAGCGCCGTGCGCTGGAGATGAACGACCTGCTCTTCTCCGCTTATCTTTCGAGCGCCGCCGTCTCATCAGAAGAGGTCTTGCAGCGTGACATCACGCTCGTTGATCCGTTGGAAGGCTCTGACCTGCACTTCGAGGTTATCTCGACACCTGCCTTGAACGCGCGCGGCGAGCGCATCGGTCTCGTCTCGATCTTCCGCGACGTGACTGACCTGCGCGAAGCGAATGAAGAGTTGGCGCGCAACTTCACCAAGTTGCAACAGGCTGAGTCTGAAGCGCGACGCGAGCGCGACCGTCTTGATCTCATCATCGAAAACGTCGGCCATCCGGTTGTCGTCTGTGACGCGAGCGGCAATTTCATCCTCTTCAATCGTCGCGCGGAACTTCTCTTTCAACAGGAAGATGCTTTCACCAAGAGTGCAACCGTCGCCGTGCGCGCCAATTCCGTCAAGCTCACTTCATTTATCTCGGCTCTCGCTTCCGCATCCGAAACCGACAGGCAGGCAGACATAGAGTTGATTGACCCGGAGACGGGCGAGACGCTGCCGATGGAGATTACGGCGGGCGAAGTGATAGACACGAAGGGACAGGTGACGGCTGTCGTTTCAATTCTGCATGATCTGACGGAGATACGCGAGCTTGAGCGACGGCGCGTCGAGCAGCAGCTTTTCGAGTCGGAGAAGCTCGCGGCGGTCGGTCGCCTCGCGGCCTCCATCGCGCACGAGGTCAACAACCCGCTCGAAGCCATCAAGAACTCTCTCTACCTGATGCAGACGAACAGGGACACAGAAAAGAGCGCGCGCTTCCTTGAGATTGCTCGCAAAGAGACGGAGCGCGTTTCGCACATTATCAGCCAGATGCTCGGCTTTGCGCGGCGCGTCGGTGAAGTCGGGTGGGTTGATGTAAATCAACTGCTGGAAGAGACAGTCGTTCTCGTCGAGAAGAAGCTGAAGCAGTCGGGCGTGCGCGCCGTGATCCGGCTTGATCCGCAACTGCCGCAAGTCCGCGCGCGTGCAGACCAGTTGCGACAGGTCTTCCTCAATCTAATCTTAAACGCGCAGCAGGCCATCGAAGGCGACGGTGAAATACGCATCAGGACTTCACGATACGAGCAGACGCTCCAGCCAGCGATCCTCGTCCAGATTAGCGACACCGGAGTCGGCATCAGCGAAGATGAATTACCGCGCATCTTCGAGCCGTTTTACTCGACCCGGAAGAAGGGAACGGGGCTGGGACTGTGGGTGACGCATGATCTGGTGCGGCAGCATGGCGGACGCATCGAGGTCACAAGCGAAAGAGAGCATGGCACGACCTTCAGCATCACGCTGATGGTTGACTCTCCTGCTTTGGAAGAAGCCGGTAAGCAATAGCGGTCTGAGAGCCGCTCAAACGCGATGGATCGTTTAACTATCGAACAGCACGAAGAGCAGCCTGAGACCAGCGTGGACTCAGTGCCGGGCAGCGTGGTGCGGCGCGTGCTCATTATTGATGATGAAGAGAGCTTGCGGATCACGACTGCCGCGATCCTCGAACAGGAAGGTTACCAGGTTGAAACGGCTGCGAGCGGCGATGAGGCCATCGTGTTGCTTGAAGGTGCGGAGTTCGACTTAATCCTCACAGACCTGCACATGGAAGGCGGCGATGGTCTTTCCGTGCTCACGGAAATTAAGCGCCGCGCGCCGCTGACTATCTCCGTCGTCTTAACCGGCTTCGCTTCCGTCGAATCCGCGATTGCTGCCTTGCAGAAAGGCGCATACGATTTTCTCGTCAAGCCGTGCGACATCGAGGAGATGAAGCACACTATCAAGCGCGGCATAGAACACCGCCGCTTGATGCTCGCCGAAGCTGAGGCGCGCGCCAATCTCGAACGCCTCAATCGTGATCTTGAGCGCCGCGTCGAAGAGCGGACTGCGGAATTGACAGGACTCAACGAAGACCTCGCGGCGGCCAATCGCGCCAAAGACATTTTTCTCGCCACCCTCTCACATGAACTGCGCACGCCGCTGACGCCTGTTCTCGGCTGGATCAATCTCCTGAAGACAGGCAATCTGGATGAAAAGGGAGTCACACAAGCTCTCGATACTATCGAACGTAATGCGCTGCTTCAGTCGCGTTTGATTGATGACCTCCTGGATATTTCGCGCATCGCAACGGGCAAACTGCGTTTCGAGCCTCAGCCCATAGACCTGAACACTATCGTCAAAGCCGCCATTGAAACCGTGAACGCTTCTGCCTCGGCGCGGAATATCACCCTGGAACTCTCACTCTCTGAGAGGCCGCCCATCGTGATGGGCGAGCTTGAGCGCTTGCAGCAGATCATTCTGAATCTACTTTCAAACGCGATTAAATTTACAGAGCCGGGCGGGCGTGTCTCTCTGGACACTGAAGTGAATGGTCACGAAGCACGCCTCCGTGTTGAGGATACAGGCAGCGGCATTGCGCCGGATTTCCTCCCACACGTCTTCGACCGCTTTCGTCAGGCAGACGGCTCGACCACGCGACGCTACGGCGGATTAGGACTCGGCCTCGCAATAGTTGACGCGCTGGCGAAGACGCATGGGGGTCATGTCATAGCGGAGTCGGAAGGTCTCGGCAAGGGGGCGCGCTTTACTCTCGTGCTTCCCTTTTCAGAGCAGGCTCAGACCGCCAGCGAAAAAAGTCCGCGCCAAGCGCAAACGAAAGTCAAACACCGGGTGCTGATCGTGGATGATTCACCCGATACCCTGACGCTGTTGCGTGCTTTCTTTGAGCAGAAAGGCAGTCACGTCATGACCGCCACCTCTGCCAGAGAAGCCATCACGGTTGCCACGAAGTATCCACCCGCGATCATCATCTCAGATATTGGGATGCCGGATATTGATGGCTATGAGTTGCTGGCCGAACTGCGTCGCTTGCCCGGATTGGAAAAGATTCCGGCCATCGCGATCTCCGGTTACGCGATGGAAGAGGATCGTGAGCGCGCCCAGAACGCTGGCTTTTCTGCGCACGTTGCCAAGCCGATTGATATGGATCATCTCTTCGCGCTGATTCAAACGCTCATCAGATAGCAGCCTCATTAAACACCAGAGCTGACGCGCACCGAAGATTCTTTTTTGACGAAAATGTGCGCTCTCGCACTATAATCAGCCGGGCTTCAGTTGAGGAACAGTTCCCTTTGAAACAATATTCGAAATGTGATGGTAGTTAGATTGTCTCGGTGACTATCTGCGAAGTGTGGTCGTAAGGCAGGGGAGTTTGATGGTGGACGGAGACGTGAGCGTAGAAGGCAGTAGCCACAGTCTGCAACCGATCAAGGAACTCGACGTGCTCTGGATCACGGCGGGACTCGGTTGCGATGGCGATACGATTGCGATGACCGCCGCGACGCAACCGAGTCTCGAAGAGGTTGTCCTCGGCGGCATTCCGGGAATCCCCAAAGTCAACTTTCACAACCCGTGTCTCGCCTACGAAACCGGCGATGACTTCATGCGCTATTTTTACCGTGCCGCCGCAGGTGAGATTGATCCGTTCATTCTCGTCATCGAAGGCTCGATTCCTAACGAAAAGAATAAGACGGAGGGTTACTGGGCAGGCTTCGGCACAGATCATGAGACAGGCCAGCCCATCAAGACCTGCGAGTGGATTGATCGGCTGGCTCCGAAAGCGTGGGCGGTCATCGCCGCCGGAACTTGCGCGACCTACGGCGGCATTCACGCGATGGCTGGCAATCCGACGGGCTGCATGGGACTCGCAGACTATCTCGGCTGGAAATGGAGATCGAAAGCGGACATTCCAATCGTGTGCGTGCCGGGCTGTCCGGTGCAGCCGGATAATTTCATGGAGACGTTGCTCTACCTGCTTTATCAAGCGGCGGGGCGCGCGCCCATGATTCCACTTGATGAAGCCATGCGTCCCGTCTGGCTCTTTGGGCAGACTGTCCATGAGGGTTGTGATCGCGGAGGCTATTACGAGCAGGGACAGTTTGCGGAAGAGTACGGCGAGCGGACGTGCATTGTGAAACTCGGATGCTGGGGGCCTGTCGTGCAGTGCAACGTGGCGAAGCGTGGTTGGATGGGAGGCATTGGCGGTTGCCCGAATGTTGGTGGCATCTGCATCGGTTGTACGATGCCCGGATTTCCAGACAAGTTCATGCCGTTTATGGATCAGCCGCCGGGTTCGCTCCTCTCTTCAGCAGCCGTGATGACTTACGGCAAAGCGATTCATGCACTGCGTAGATTCACACAGGCGTCGCTTAATAAAGAACCGCATTGGCGTCGGCGGTGAAATCATCTCAGAAACGGGATACGCAGAGAGAGAACAGCGCCTACTGAAGACGAGAAGAGACGCGAGATGCAGACCTCCGAGAAGGAAATTAAGACCGCCGCCAGTGAAGAGCAGTCCTCTGAGGCAGCGCCCACTATCGGTCTGGCGGAGGCGGAAGGTCTGCTGATTGAGCTGGCGAGTGTTTTCTTTCAAACGGATTACGCCGCGCAACAATCAAGCGGCGATGCAACTGGAAAGCAAAGGGGCGAGACCAGCCAGGTTCCCGAACCGCTCAACCTCGAAGCCAGATACCGAACTCTCGTCGAGCAAATCCCGGCGGTCGTCTTTATGGCTTATCTGGATCAAGGCATCGGCGAAGCCTACGTCAGTCCACAGATCGAAGCCGTCCTCGGTTTCAAACAGGAGGAGTGGCTGAATGATCCCGTGCTCTGGTATCAACAGATTCATCCCGACGACAAAGCGCGTTGGAGCATCGAGGCCGCCGAGATGTTTCTCTCAGGCCAGCCGTTGCGCTCGGTCTATCGTGTGATCGCGCGCAGTGGACAGGTAGTGTGGTTTCACTGCGAGGCGAAGATGGTGCGGCGTGATGATGGCCGACCCTGGTTCATTCACGGCGTGGCGTTTGACATCACTGAACTCAAGCAGACTGAGGAAGCGCTGCGTAAAGCTCACGACGAATTAGAACTGCGTGTGCAGCAACGAACGCGCGAGTTGGTCGAAACGAATGCCGAGCTGCAATCGGAGATTGTTGAGCGCCAGCGCGCGGAACAAGAGCGCGCCGAAGTTTTGGCACGCGAGCAGGCGGCGCGCAAGCAGGCTGAAGAAGCTAATCGCCTCAAGGACGAATTTCTCGCCACGGTCTCGCACGAACTACGCACGCCGATGACTGCGATCATCGGCTGGACTCACCTGCTCCGCGTCGGGATGCTTGAGCCAGACGACGCCGAGCGTGCGCTGGAAACCATCGAGCGCAATGCGCGGTCACAAACACAATTGATCGAAGACCTGTTGGACATCTCGCGCATCATCACGGGCAAACTCCGCCTGGAGGTGCGGCAGATTGAACTCGCCGGAGTGATTGAGGCAGCCGTTGATGTTGTGCGTCCTGCCGCCGCCGCCAAGCAGATCGAACTGCAAACGGCGGTTGATCCAGAAGCAGTTCTGATTTTGGCTGATCCTGATCGTTTACAGCAGGTGGTCTGGAATCTTCTGTCCAACGCTATCAAGTTCACACCGCAGGGCGGTCGCGTCACGGCGCAACTTGAGCGCATTGACTCTCATGCTCAAATCACCGTCAGCGACACGGGCGAGGGAATCAGCGCGGAGTTTCTTCCCTTTGTCTTTGATCGCTTCCGCCAGGCCGACGGTTCGAACACGCGAGCGCACGGTGGCCTGGGACTGGGCTTGGCAATCGTCCGTCATCTCATCGAACTGCATGGCGGGACGATTACCGCAGACAGTCGAGGGCTGGGGCGGGGAGCAGCGTTCACTGTCAGACTGCCATTGATGCGCGCTGATTTTGAAAAGCGGAGAAGAGCAGAGTTGACAGTGGCCGATCAAGGCGCTGCACGCATGGCTTCTCCCAAGCTCAATGGCCTGCGTGTGCTCATCGTCGAAGATGAAGCTGATACGCGCGAGTTATTCTCGATGGCGCTCAAACAGCACCAGGCTGAAGTGCTGGCGGTAGCCTCCTCCGCCGAAGCCCTGGACGCGCTCCGGCAGTCGGAGATAGATATTCTGATTTCAGATATTCAGATGCCGGAGATGGATGGATACGAGTTGATCCGCAAGGCGCGGGCCATGGAAGGAACAAAAAGAATTCCGGCCATCGCTTTGACAGGATATACAAGGGCTGAAGACCGGATGCAATCACTCCTGGCTGGCTATCAGTCTCACTTGTCCAAGCCGGTTGAGCCAACCGAGTTGATTGCGTTGGTGGCAACGCTCACGGGTCGAACCGGACAGGTCTAACGCGAGTTTGATGTCGCACTCTCAACGTCCAGAGCCTCAGAGCAAACCGTTCAGTTTGCTCTGAGGCTCTTGTGGTTGCTGACTCTGAAAACTATCTCTTGATCGCGTCGCCTACGTCTTCAATCGCTTCGCCGACTTTACGTTTGGCCGTCCCGAAACCTTCACGCAGATTGCCGCCAGCGCGGTCGGCTGCTCCGTCAGACTCCAGCTCTCGATCATTGAACGCTCGACCGGCGCTCTCTTTGACAGCGCCTTTGGCTTGATCGAATTTGCCTTTCACTTCATCTTTGTTTGGTAAACCCATGATTCAATCCTCCCCTTTCACCTCTCCTTGATGATTAAGCGCGAGCGAAGCAAAACGCGGTGTAGCTCGTGCCATTGTCGTTAATGGCAAGTGATGTGCCAGCAGGGAAAAAGCAAACAGGTTGCTGTTTGCCGCCAGCAAAGTGTTGAAGAGAAAGCGCCGCGAGGAGAATGCACAGCAGCGTGCCAGCGCGCAGGCGAGCGCCTTACCGTATGGCTTGAGTTCAGAGATTGCGTGATCCTCGGACAAAGCTCGAAAGGCAGAATCCAGAATCCAGAATTCAGAAGAAAAGAAGAACCAAATCTGTAGATGTGGCTTCCGCCTTATTATTCTGGATTCTGTTTTCCACCTTCTGGCCTCTGCTTCTCATAGATCGGAAGTCTGATCTCGAAGCGTGTGCCGAGTCCGGGTTCGCTGACGACCATGATGCGTCCGTTGTGGCGTGTGATGATGCCGTGCGAGGCTGAGAGGCCAAGCCCCGTACCGCCTTCGCCTTTGGTGGTGTAGAAAGGCTCGAAGATGCGCGCGACCGTTTCGGGCGACATGCCGCTGCCTGTGTCCGCGACCCAGAAGCAGGCGCTGTCGAGTTCGGCGCGTGTTCCCGTTTCAATCTCGCCGCCGTCGGGCATCGCATCCACAGCGTTGAAGAGTAGATTGAGCACGACCTCGCGCAACTCAGCCTTTTCGCCGAGCACATAGACCGCGCCGCGAGTTTCGATGTTGACGTTGATGCTGCCACGTAGAGTCGCAGACTTGCGCTGCCATTTCGGTCGCGCGATCTCGACGCTCGAACTGATTAGCTCCGCCAAATCAACGGGCACGAACTCTTTCGTCGCCTCGCGCCGCGCGAAGTCGAGAATGCGACGCAGCGTCTGTGTGCCGTCGCTGACGGCATTGACGATCACTTCCAGACTCTTCGACGTGGCTTCATCGGTCGCGCGTCTTTGCAGGAGTTGCGCGCGGCCTTGAATGACCGTCAGAGAGTTGTTGAGATTGTGAGCGACGCCTGCGGCGAGTTCGCCGACGGCGCGGAGTTTATCCGATTGCGCCATGCGTTCATGTGTGCGCCTGCGTTCCGTTAGATCGCGCAGAAAAACAAGCGCGCCCGCGACCGCACCGTCTTTCCAGCGCGGCGAGAGATGAGCTTCGACGAAACGCACGCTTCCATCTTCGCGCACGGCCTGAATCTCGACTCGTGTGTCTTCACCGGCGAGCGTGCTTTTGATGTTCGCGCTAGTCGCTTCTTTTGATTCGGTTGCGACGATCTCAGTGAAGTGTCTGCCGTAGAGTGCGGTCGGCATCAAACCGTTGGCGGCTTCGGCGCGCTCGTTCATCCAGGTGATGCAACCCTGAAGGTCGAGCGTGTAGATTTCATCTGGAAGCACATCGGCGAAGCTCGCCATGAAAGACTTATGCTCGAAGGCTTCGGCTTCGGCGCGGCGCAGTTCTGAGATGTCGCGCGCAATGACCAGCACACTACCCGTTAAAGAGCCTTCCGCATTGCGAATGGGAACGACGATCACGAGCGTCGGGCGGTCAGCCTTCTCACCCGCCAAAACTTCCACTTCAAGTTTTTCACCACCGGCGAGCGCGCGTTCGACCAAACACACTTTTGCGCCCTCGACGCGCCAGAACATCTCACAACAGCGAAGACCGACGAGCATCGAAGCCTCCGCGTTCTCCAGGCGCACGCCAGCGTCATTGACCCGGCTCAAACGGCGCTCGGTATCGAAGAGATAGCACGCATCCGGCAGCGCCGCGAAGGCCGCGCTCAAGACTTCAGCGGACTCCGCTTCGGCAGGAAGCAGAGCATTAACGATTAAATCTCTTGGAGAGAAATCTCTGTTTTCCATGACATTAAAACTCGCGTGGCTTCAGGTGGCCGCAAGGAAGAGCCGCCACGAGGGGCAAAATAATCTTAGCAGATAACCGCGTGCGTATGGAAATTATCTTTTTGAGGAGCGTGGATGAGCTATCTTGAATAGCAAAACTTTAACAGCGAGCGATAAAAAGGGTGCGCTCCTGATTACTCAGGAGCGCACCCGAAAGATGTGCCTTCAAATTTGCTTAGAACTCGAAGCGCACGGCAAGTTGAACCTGACGCTCCTTGAAGAAAAATCCGTCAGCGCCAGCAGTGGTGCCGAATGTCGGATCGAAAGTCGCATTCACACTACCGGTCGCGGCATTGCCAGTTTGCGAGACCACGTAAATACGATTGTTCACGCTCGTCACCTGCGTGCGATTGAAGATGTTGAAGCCTTCCGCTATCACTTCCACGTGCGCCTTTTCCTTAATAGCGAAACGACGAGAGAGACGCAGATCAACGTACTTGATCGGCGGTTGCTTGAAGTAGTTAGGCGGCACGAGCGCGAACCGGAGCGAACCGTTCGAGCCGTTAATACCCCCAGCCTGGCTAAAGCCAAAGACAGTGCTGGGGCTAAAGCTGTTCGTGACTCCGGTATAGCGCGCCCCTGAGAACATATTGACGACTGGCGCAATCGTCCAGCCGTTAAGGATTGCTCGTCCGACTTTGTTATCTTTGAGGCCGGCGAAGTTCGTGTTGTAAACCACACTGGCGACAAACTTGTGCCGACGGTCAAAGGCTGAATAGCCAGATTCGCCAGACTGGTCGAGAGGATCGAAGGGAGCCGAGAAGCCAGGTGTAAAGGTTTGCGAATTTTGTCCGTTATCCTGTGCTCTTGAGAGCGTGTAGCTGGCCTGGAATTGCAGCCCGTTCGTCAAACGACGATTGGCCTGTAACACCAGCGCATGGTACTTGGTGGAGATGTTACTACGAAGCTCCTGGATTTGACCGAAATTTGGATTTGGCCGAGCAGCCCCTAAGTAGTAAGGGAATGACCATTGTTGTCCTGCAAACGGACCATCCAGGATGTTGATGGTTTTAGTTGCTGTCGGCGGACTCAGATTAACATCCACGAAGTTCGGGAGATACTTCCCGAAGCTGAAGAGATAAGAGGCCGAGACAACAGTATTGCGCGACACTTGACGCTCGACGACCAAATCACCTTGATGGATCATCGGGTTTTGAAAGTCGCTCGCAAAGTAGTTAACAGTTGCCGTGCCCAAAGGTGCGCTCGGCAAAATGTTCGGGAAGATGGGTGCCGCTAGATTACCCGCAGCCGTCGCAGGGCTGGAAGCCGGGTTCACCGAAGCGACGATCTGGCTTTGGCCTGGAACGCTCGTATTAATCAGCGCTTGAATAATGGCTGAACCATTGATGCGCCCGTAGTAGATTCCATAGCCTCCGCGAATGCTCATCTTGCCATTACCATACACGTCTAAAGCGAAACCGACGCGCGGGCCGAAGTTGTTTTTATCACTCGGCCTGTTCGCTGTTTGTGGCAAGGCAGGGTTAATCAGAGCCGCGAATGGTTGCGGAAACTGCTCGTACTCATAACGGAGGCCGAGGTTCAGAGTCAAACGCGGTGTTACGCGCCAGTCGTCCTGACCAAAGAAAGCATAGTCAATGGTCGAAAATTCAAAGCGCGGCGGACCAAAGCCCTGCTGGTAGTTGCTGGTGTAGCACTTGCCTGCGATGCGCGTGGTGCTGGAGCATGGAATGTTTGCTGCTCTCAAGGCTCCGTTCGAGGTGAAGTTCAAATAGTCAATGGTAAAATCACTGATGTTGTTGTAAGCGTAAGAACCAGCCTCAGTGAACAGTTCGTCATAGATATCATGCACGCGATTTATATCCGTGCCCCACTTGAAGGTGTGGTTGCCTTTAGAGTAGGTCATCGTGTCGGCGAATTGCAGGCGTCTCTCATCCGGCAGCGCGCGCCGGTCTAAGCCCGTTGATTTGCCGAAAGTTAGACCATTTGTCAGAGCCACCTGCGGGGAAAATCCGCCAGCCGTAGTTGGCAGTCCCGCCAGCGGTGGTTGAGCAAATTGGGAATCAAGTTCCTTGGCCCACTGGAAGCGCCCCTCATTAATCAGTCTGCTTGACAAGGTTGAAGAGAGACGAAGATTAAGTGAATCAGCGGTCACAAAGTCATCGCCAAAACCGGTACGGTCGCGCGCAACTGTCGCCGCCGTTTGAACTCCGGCGGGCGAAACCCAGCGCAATCGGTTGTAGGTCGCTGTGAACGTGTTATTCGGAGTAATGTTCCAGTCAAACTTCGGGAGAAAGAGTTTCTGATCGCCACGACGCGGCGTGACTCCCGTCAGGTTGTTGAGGAATGCGGTCGTCGCGGCGATCTGGGCATCGCTTATATTACGCGATGGATTCTTCAGTGACTGAGTGAAGAGCGTGGCAGAGCATCCAGGAGCAGCAGCCGAAGCACACGTGTTATATGTGCTGAGATAGGTTGGACTGCTGAAGGCAGCAATGCCGGGGAAGTTGCGTTTTTGCTGATCGTAGCTGAAGAAGAAGAAAGCCTTGTTCTTGACGATTGGCCCGCCGATAGTGCCGCCAAATTGATAGCGCACATCTGGAGCCTTGTAAGCAACTGTCGTTGCTACTCCATTAACAAGCTGCGTCACGAAACTGCGCGGATTGCGCGCGCCCAGTTTGTTGTTGCGGTCAAACAAGAAGCCTGAGCCATGAAATTCATTGGTGCCGCTCTTAGTGATGGCGTTAATCACGCCACCGGCGGAGCGCCCGTACTCAGCCGAGTAGTTAGAAGTGTTGACCTGATACTCGCGGATCGCGGCCTGACTAATCACATAGCCGATGCGCGTGCGTCCGCGCTCTTCAGAGAAGAACGCCTGATTGTTATCGCCGCC